>NZ_JADNQT010000010.1 GCF_015594605.1 Streptococcus sp. HF-1907
AGAAAATCCTAGACTTCTCGGAGGAGCTCCGCTATTACTATGAGCTGTATCAACTCTTATTATTCCATTTTCAAGAGAAGAATACCGACCATTTTATGGCACTGATTGACGACAACCTTCCCTTTGTTAATCCTGCTTTTTCAACTGTCTTTAAGACCTTCAAAAAATACAACCCCTACATCGCAAACGCCCTGGAGCTCCCTTATTCTAACGCCAAGCTAGAAGCTACTAACAAACTCATCAAGGACATTAAGCGTCAAGCTTTCGGCTTTCGAAACTTCAAGAACTTTAAAACAAAAATTCTCATCGCTTTGAACATCAAAATAGAGAGAACCAATCTGATTCTCTCTAGATGTTAGTGATAAATCACCCACTACAGTTGACAATGAGCCTTTTTAAATTAAATAGCCTCATATTGTTCGTTTTATTGTTAGTTAATCAATCTACTGATAACTATTTGTACAGAATTTTAAAAATAAGAATCTTTTTGTCCTAGGCTTGCTCTAGCTCATTATTTCAAGTTCTTTTTGTACTCTTCAGCTTCTGCTGCTGTTGATAATACGAAGTGACCTGGTGTGATTTCACGCATTTCGCGTTCTTGACCATCTTGCTCCATAGTTGGATCGTAAGCGTAGTGAACACGGGCGCGTTCTTTTTCAGGGTCTGGTTCAGGAATAGCTGAAAGTAAACTCTTAGTGTATGGGTGGATTGGATTGTTGTAAACATCGTCTGATGTTCCAATTTCCAAAATTTTACCCCAGTGCATAACACCAATACGGTCTGAAATGTATTTAACCATTGACAAATCGTGAGCGATGAAGAGGTAAGTCAAACCTTGTTCATGTTGCAATTTTTGCATCAAATTGACAACCTGCGCCTGGATTGAAACATCAAGAGCTGAGATTGGTTCGTCGGCGATGATGAATTTGGGTTCAACAGCTAGCGCACGCGCAATCCCAATACGTTGACGTTGTCCACCTGAGAATTCATGTGGGTAGCGTGTTAAGTGGTCTTTGTTCAAACCAACTAAATCAAGCAATTCTTGGACTTTCGCATCGCGTTCTTCTTTAGTTTTTACCAACTTATGGATATCAAGGCCTTCTGCGACAATATCACGGATTTTCATACGACCGTTAAGACTAGCTTGTGGGTCTTGGAAAATCATCTGAGCGTCCTTACGGAAGCCGTGAAGTGCTTTACCTTTAAGGTGAGACACTTTTTCACCGTTAAAGATAATTTCCCCCTCGTTGATATCATAAAGTTTCAAGATAGCACGGCCAACGGTTGTTTTCCCTGAGCCTGATTCTCCAACAAGCCCGAAAACTTCACCTTCGTAGATGTCAAAGCTGACATTATCAATAGCTTTAACTTCGTTGGATTTTCCTTTATTGAAGGTCAAAGAAACGTTTTTGACTTCAACTAATTTTTTACGATTTTCAGTCATTAAGCTTTCTTCCCTTCCATTTTTTTCCACTTAGCCCAGCGTTTTTGAATTGGGAGTGGTGGTGTTACTTTAGGTGCACGTTCATCTAGCAACCATGTTGCTGCATAATGCGTGTCTGACACTTTGAACATTGGTGGTTCTTCTTCATGGTCGATGTCCAAGGCAAATTCATTACGAGCTGCAAAGGCATCACCTTTAGGTGGGTTCAAGAGGTCTGGTGGTGTTCCTGGAATTGATTCCAAGCTACCAGATTCTGTGTCTGTGGTTGGCATTGAGTTTAGGAGTCCCCAAGTGTATGGGTGTTGTGGGTTGTAGAAAACCTCATCAACGGTTCCATACTCAATGATTTTACCAGCATACATTACCGCAACGCGGTCTGCCATACCAGCTACGACACCAAGGTCGTGGGTAATGAAGATGATTGATGAATGGCGTTCTTTTTGAATTTCTTTCATCAAGTGAAGAATTTGCGCTTGAATGGTAACGTCAAGAGCTGTTGTTGGCTCATCAGCAATCAGAATTTCTGGGTTAGCTGCAAGAGCAACGGCGATAACGGCACGTTGGCGCATACCACCAGACCATTGGTGTGGGTAGTCATTGAGGTGTTCTTCGGCATTTGGAATACCGACATTCTTCATCAATTCGAGAGCTCGTTCAAGGGCTTCTTTTTTAGAAATTTTTTCGTGAATCATGATTGGTTCGGCAATTTGCAAACCAATTTTCATGGTTGGGTCAAGGCTGGTCATTGGGTCTTGGAAAATCATTGAGATTTCATTTCCACGAATTTTTACCCATTCACTTTCACTAAGCTCGTTCAAATTACGACCTTTGAAATTGATTTCTCCAGTGATTTCTGAATTTTTAGCGTTAAGTCCGATAATGGTACGAGTAGTAACGGATTTTCCGGAACCAGACTCCCCCACGATAGCAAGGGTTTCCCCTTCTTTTAAATCAAAATTAACGTCGCGGATAGCCTTCACATCACCAGCATAGGTATGGAAGTCCACATGTAAATTTTTGACACTTAAGATAGTTTCTTTAGTCATGTTAGTTCCTCCTAATCGTTGCTAGATTTAGGGTCAAAGGCATCGCGCAAGCCATCTCCAAGAAGGATGAAAGCAAGGGCAATGACAACCAAAGCAAGGGCTGGGAGCATTACTTGATATGGATAGTATTGCAAGTTTTCTTGGGCATCTGAAATCAATGAACCAAGTGATGCTGTCGGTGGTTTAACCCCTAAGTTGATGGCTGAAAGCACTGCTTCGTACATGATGGCACTTGGAATAGTCATCATGATTTGGACGATGATAATCCCTGAAATGTTTGGCAAAATGTGACGGAAAGCAATCTTCAATGGGCTTTCACCAAGTGAGCGAGAAGCCAAAACAAACTCACGTTCACGGTATGAGAGGGTCAAATTACGAACTTGACGCGCCATTGATGTCCAACCCGTGAAGGCAATTGAGATAACGATGGCTGTAATCCCGTTTCCGAGAACCAAACCAAGCATGGTAACGATAACCAAGTTAGGGATTGATGAGATGACCTCAACAACACGTTGCATGAAGGTATCGGTACGGCCTCCGATATAACCTGAAATCAAACCATAGGTAACCCCAAAAATCAAGTCAATCAAAGTTGCAGCAATAGCAACTAGAAGGGAAATACGGATACCAACGATAATACGTTTTCCGAGGCTACGACCAAGGCTGTCTGTTCCCATGATGAATTTTTTATTTTTTGGAACACTTTGTGCTTTGTAGGCATCAGTTGATTCAGTATTACCTGAATATTTGATTTTACCATTCCAGAACGGAAGGTTGTCACTCAATTTTGGTGGAAGGTTACGGTAAGTTGTAACGGCTTTTGAATCGAAGCTGTTGGCACTCTTTTGTGGGATAAAGATGGTTGATGCCATTGAAAAGACAATCAACAGACCTAAGAACCAAAGTGACACAACGGCTAGTTTATTTTTCTTAAGACGACGCCATGCATCTTGCATGAATGAAAGAGCTGGCTTTTCGATTTTTTCTTGGGCACTGCTTGAACCAGCACCAACAAGTTGGAATGTTCTATTTTTATCTGCCATGAACTTCTCCTTATTGCAAGCGAACGCGTGGATCTACGAGACTGATAACGATATCAGTAACCAAGATAGCCACCATAAGCATAACGGCGTAGACGATAGTTGTTCCCATAATAACTGGGTAGTCTTTTGTAGGGATTGATGATACAAACTGTTGCCCGATTCCTGGGATTGAGAAAATTTGCTCAATCAAGGCTGAACCGGTCAAAAGACCTGCAGCTAATGGACCGATGAGAGTCAAGACTGGAATCATTGAGTTACGATAGGCGTGTCTAGTTGTTACTTGACGCATTGTCATCCCTTTAGAACGAGCTAATTGGATATAGTCTGTGTTGAGTGTTTCAATCATTTCACTACGGAAGAAACGTGACACTTGCGCTAGGGTTGGCAAACCAAGAGCCAATGATGGCAAGATAGTTTTGCCAAATGTTCCCCAACCTGAAAGCGGAGCAATTCCCCATTTGAAACCAAAATAGTCAAGAAGCAATAGACCGATGATGAATGATGGCATTGAGATACCAAGTGTTGAAATAACACTCAAGATAGCGTCAATTTTATCATTTTTGTGACGAGCTGAGATAGCACCGACAATGATACCACCGATAACACCAAAGACCAAAGCTTGGATACCAAGGTGAACAGAGACACCAAGACGTTGTGAAATCATGCGTGATACGGGTTGGTTAACCGATTGGTAACTTGTCCCGAAATCTCCATGAAGGGCATTCCACAAGTAAGTGAGGTATTGTTGCCAAACTGGTTTGTCCAAACCATATTGCTTGTTAAGCAAAGCAATCATATCATCCGTCAACTTAGGATTGTTGTAGGGTGTCCCTGGGAGGATTTGCATGAGGAAGAACGAAAGGGTGATAACGACCCAAAGTGTCACTAGCAAGATAGCAACACGTTTAAGAATGTACTTAAGCATATGAGTTTTCCTTTATTTATTTGCTTTTGTTGAAGGGAAAAGATGAACTTCTCCTTTCAACAAAAGCAAGAATTGGTTACTGCCAATTCTTGCAATCATGTGATCTGTTAATGAGACAGATTATTTTTTATAAGCGTGTGTAAAGTCTACACTCAAACCTGTTGTGTTACGAACAAGTCCTTTAAGGCTTGAGTTTTGCAAACCTTTACCGCTACGGAAGTAAAGTGGGTTGTATGCTGCGTTGTCGTAAAGAACTTTTTCAGCTTCTTTGTAGTCTGCTGCTGCGGCATCTGTATCTTGAGCGTCTGTTGTTACAGCTTTAGTTAATACTGCATCGTAAGCATCGCTCTTGAATTTACCGTAGTTGTATGAAGCATCGGATTTGAACAAGCTGTAGAATGTTGATCCTTCTGGATAGTCACCACCCCAAAGAACAACGGCTACGTCGAAGTTTTGGTTCTTAGTATCTTCAAGACGTTGTTTGAAGGTTACGAATTTTTCTTCGACTGTCAAACCAGGAAGAGCAGCTTCCCAAGTTGATTTGATGTAGTCAACTGCGTTTTTAGCTGCAGGTGAATCTGAGTCAGCAGTGATAGTAACTTTAAGTTTTGACAAACCTGCTTCTTTCAAACCTTCTTTGAAGAGTTTAGCAGCTTTTTTCTTGTTGTATGAGTAACCAGGAGCTACGTATTTAGCAAGGTCTGTACCATCTTCCAATTTAGCAAGAGCCGTTGGAGCAAAACCAGTAGCGGCTTTTGAACCTGTATCAACAGCGGCACTTACAATACCTTTACGGTCAGTTGCAAGGTTAAGGGCTTGACGGATTTTAGTGTTATCCAATCCTTTAACGCTACCAGTTTGGTTGTAAACCATGTAAGCTGTTGTTGCTTCATTGATAGCAACAGCATCTTTGTTGCTTGAGTTTGCTTGGTAGATTGCTGATGTTCCTGATATGTTAGCGTAGTCTAACTCACCACGTTTGTACATTTGTACAGCTGTATCAGGTTTTTTAACAGTTTGAACGTTTACAGTGTTTGTTTTAACGTTTTTAGCATTCCAATAGTATTTGTTTTTCTTAAGGGTAAATTTACCGTTTGAACCATTCCAACCTGTTACAGTGTATGGACCTGAGTAAACTTGATATTTAGACGCTGTTGCGTAATCTTTACCGTATTGTTTAACAACTTCTTCTTTTTGTGGCATAAAGTTTGCGAATGCCAAGAAGTATTTGAATTGTGGTGATGGGCTTGTCAATGTGAAGATAACTTTGTTACCCTCAGCTTTAACACCAAGTTGTGACAAGTCTTTAATTTCGCCTGAGTTAATCTTGTCAGCGTTCAAAACGTGAGCATCTGTAGCAAGGTAAGCGTACTCTGAAGCTGTTTCAGGGTTAACAATACGTTGCCATGTGTAAACAAAGTCTTTAGCTGTCAAGTCACTTCCGTCAGACCATTTAAGGTTGTCACGAAGAGTGGCTGTATAAGTCAAACCATCTTTTGAGATTTCAAGTTTTTTCGCCAAGTCAGGTTGTGCTTTACCATTTTTATCGATACGAAGAAGGTTACTTCCTGAATTACCAATAGCGATTGTAGAATAAGTATCTGTATTTTTTGAAATATCCAAAGTGTTGATATCAGTTGGTGTGTACCAGTTGATTTCTTTCTTTGAAGCTGCAGAGGCTGTACTTGCTTGAGCAGCTACTGCAACTACTGAAGCAAGGACAAGGGCACCCGCACTAATGCGACGCCATGAACGATTCTTTTTAGCCATAGCTAATCTCCTATATTTTTTTAATATTTTAATAAGTTATATTATAGCATAAATTTTTCTTAAAATAATACTCTATTTACCTAAATTTTGAGAATATTTTTTAAAAATCAGACCTAAAAACGGTCAAAAGTCTTTAGTTAGTAGTGTTTTGACAGCCTTTTCATTTAGAAAATTTTTTTCAAAAATTTCTTTTTAATTCCCATCACTGTCTGTGATATAATGTTTACAGTTTATTATCTGCAAAGGAATTTATTATGAAACGTCTACTTGCTTGTTTTCTAGTTATCATTAGTTTATTTGGCGGTGGGGTGGCTTTGGCTGAGGATTTTGATGCCTCGGCAGCGCATGCTATTGCTGTTGACCTCAATTCTGGGAAGATTCTCTATGAAAAAGATGCGGATTCTTCTGCTGGGATTGCATCCTTGACCAAAATTTTGACCGTTTACATGGTTTACAAAGAAATTGATGCCAAGCGTCTGTCTTGGAATACAAATGTTAAGATTTCTGATTACGCTTATGATTTGACTGCTAACTCCGAAGCTAGTAATGTTCCCATGGAGAAGCGTCAGTACACTGTTCGCCAACTGGTTGATGCTGCCATGATTGCTAGCGCTAACAGCGCAGCCATTGCCCTCGCGGAACAAGTCGCTGGAACTGAGAGTGCCTTCGTCGATAAAATGTCTGAACAGCTAAAGAGTTGGGGGATTACGGATGCTCATCTGGTCAATGCTTCTGGGCTCAACAATAGTATGCTGGGTAGCAACATCTACCCTAACTCCAGTGCCGACGATGAAAATAAAATGAGTGCCAAGGATATGGCAATTATCGCCTACCACTTGGTAACGGAATATCCTGAAATCTTGAAAGTCACCAACCAAACGACAGCAGCCTTCGATGATGTTACCATGACCACTTACAACTACATGTTACCTGACATGCCTGCTTACCGTAATGGTGTCAACGGTCTAAAAACTGGAACGACTGAACTGGCTGGTCAATCTTTCGTAGCTACATCAACTGAAAGTGGGATGCGTTTGTTGACAGTCGTTTTACACGCTGACAATACGGATACCAATACCTACGCTCGCTTTACAGCGACGGCTGGAATACTCGATTATATCACTAATAATTTTGAGCCTCAGACGGTGCTAACAAAGGGCGAAGCCTATAAAGATAGCAAATCTCCTATCCAAGATGGAAAATCCAAAACGGTCACCGCAGTTGCTCAGAAATCACTCAAAGTTGCTCAGCAAAAATCGCTAAAGAAGGACAACAAGGTCTCTATCAAATATAGCGATGCTTCTGCTCCTATCAAAAAAGGACAAACCTTGGGAACAGCCACTTACGTGGACAACAATCGTGTCGGAAGTGGTTATCTTGTAGAAAACCCAACCGTTAAAATGGTCGCTAAAGAAGAAGTCAAACGCAGTTTCTTCCTCAAAGTTTGGTGGAATCATTTCGTCAATTACGTCAATACTGCACTTTAAGTGAGACATATAGAAATCAAGGACTGGGTTCTATGAACAGAACCTAGTCCTTTTTAAGGCTTGATTGAGTTTACTTTTTTACGACAGGAAGTCAACATAGTAGTATGCGGGAGTACTTTTTCTCAAAAGTGGGCAAAATAATAGTACACGAGGGTACTTTGCTCAAAAGTCGTCAGCAATAGCACTATTCGACGTCACTTTTTCTAGAGTGAAGTAAAAACTACGGTAAATTGACTACTCTGTCTCGAGAGTAGTACTAAAGCATATGGTTAAAGGAGATTGCTTGCATACGCACTACCCGAGAAAATAGCAAAAATCTGTTTTTTTTTGAATTTCAATGAAAACAGTAATCTGTTTCCACTAAAAAGAGGTCGAGTACTTTTTCTCTCGACCTCTTTGAGTTTATGTTTATCAAGATTTTTTATCATCTTGGACAAAAATTATCCAACTGAGCCTTCCATTTCGTATGAAATCAAGCGGTTAAGCTCGACGGCATATTCCATTGGAAGTTCTTTGGTGAAGGGTTCTACGAATCCCATGACAATCATTTCAGTTGCTTCTGCTTCTGATAGACCACGGCTCATGAGGTAGTAAAGTTGTTCTTCGGAAATCTTAGACACCTTAGCTTCGTGTTCCAGAGCCACCTGTGAATTGTGGATTTCGTTGAATGGGATGGTATCTGAAGAGGATAAGTCGTCCATAATGATAGTATCACATTCGATGTGGCTGACAGATTTCTTAGAATCTTTATTGAAAACGACTTGTCCACGGTAGTCCACTTTACCGCCACCTTTGGCAATGGATTTTGAAACGATTGATGAGCTTGTATGAGGTGCATTGTGAATCATCTTAGCACCTGTGTCTTGGTCTTGACCTTTGTTGGCAAAGGCGATTGACAACATGGTACCACGTGCACCCTCGCCGTCAAGATAAACAGATGGATACTTCATGGTTGTTTTGGCACCGAGGTTACCGTCAATCCATTCGACCGTCGCATTTTTCTTAGCTGTCGCGCGTTTGGTTACCAAGTTATAAACATTATCTGACCAGTTTTGAATGGTTGAATAGCGCATGTAAGCCCCATCAAGGGCAAAAATTTCAACAATAGCTGCGTGGAGGCTATTTGAAGAATAAGTCGGTGCGGTACAGCCTTCGACATAATGAACGCTCGCGCCTTCGTCAACGATGATAAGAGTACGTTCAAATTGTCCTGTGTTTTCGTTGTTGATACGGAAGTACGTTTGGAGCGGGATATCTACCTTAACACCCTTAGGCACGTAAATGAAGGTTCCGCCAGACCATACGGCTGAGTTTAGCGCAGCCAATTTATTATCCGTCGGAGGAACTAGCTTAGCAAAATACTTTTTGAAGAGCTCTGGGTACTCTTTGAGGGCTGAGTCGGTGTCGGTGAAGATGATGCCCAACTTGTCATACTCGTCTTTCATGTTGTGGTAGACCACTTCTGACTCGTACTGAGCTGAGGCACCTGCTAGGTAGGCACGTTCTGCTTCTGGAATACCGATACGTTCAAAGGTTTCCTTGATTTTATCAGGAACGTCTTCCCAGTCGCGGGCTGGTTTGTCAGAAGCTTTTTGGTAATAGATAATATCATCAAAGTTGATATCTGACAAATCTGGTCCCCAAGTTTGCATGGGCATTTTGTTGAAGGCTTCCAATGATTTGAGACGGAAGTCAAGCATCCATTCGGGTTCGCCTTTGGCAGCTGACAATTCACGGACAACTGCTTCATTAAGCCCTTTACCAGTTGAGTAAAGTGGCGTCACGTCATCATGGAAACCGAATTTATATTCCCCAAGGTCAATCGGTTTTGGTTCTACTTTTTCATTTGTTTCAGACATGAGAATCCTTTCTCTTATTGTGTTGAACTCAGGTTAGCCTGAGTCATTCTCGTTTTTATTCTCCGTCTCTTTCGATGGCTTTTTTCAAAGCATTCCAAGAGAGTGTGGCGCATTTGATGCGTTGAGGGAATTTTGAAACGCCAGCCAAGAATTCGGCATCACCGAGGTCTTTTTGAGCTGGGTCTTTGGCACCTTGTACCATGTTTGAGAAGACGTCTGCCAAAGCTAGCGCTTCTTCTTTGGATTTACCAAGGACTGCATCCGTCATCATGCTTGATGATGCTGTTGAGATGGTACAACCGTCGCCTGCAAAGGCAATGTCTGTAATCTTGTCTCCGTCAAATTTGACTGATAAGGAGATGACATCACCACAGGTTGGATTGTTGAGCTGAATTTGTTCTACATCTTCTAAAAAACCATGATGATGAGGATTTTTTGAGTGGTCAGCCACCACTGCCATATAAAGGCTATCTAGTCTAGAGAGTGCCATTGAAAAACTCCTTGGTTTTAAGAATTGCTTCAACTAATTTGTCGCAATCTTCTTTGGTATTGTAAATATAAAAGCTAGCGCGGGCTGCTGAATGGATACCGAGGTGATTGATAAGCGGTTGGGCACAGTGATGTCCTGCACGCACTGCAACTCCTTCGTAGTCCATAGCTGTCGCCACATCATGAGGATGTAAACCTTCCAAATTAAAGGCGATTACCCCAGCATGTTTATCAGCGTCAGCCGGTCCGTAAACGGTCAAACCGTCGATAGCTTGCAATTTAGGGAGGACATAGGCTACTAATTCCTGCTCATGCTGATGAATGGCATCCATCCCTACTTCTAACAAGTAATCAAAAGCAGCTCCTAAAGCAATAGCGCCAGCGATATTTGACGTACCCGCCTCGAACTTCCAAGGCAACTCTTTCCAAGTCGCTTCCTGCTCGTAAACGAAGTCAATCATTTCACCGCCGAATTCAACAGGTGACATGAGGTTGAGGACTTCTTCCTTGCCGTAGAGGACCCCGATGCCTGTTGGACCAAGCATCTTGTGACCAGAGAGGGCGAAGAAATCACAATCCAAATCTTGCACATCAATGGTCATGTGAGGTGCTGATTGGGCACCGTCAACAACCATGTAGGCGCCAAACTTATGAGCCTGCTCTGCAATTTCCTTAACTGGATTGATGCAACCTAGGACATTTGACACATGAGCTAGGCTGACAAACTTGGTCTTGTCTGACAACTTGCTGTAAAGGTCGTCCAGGTCAAGCGCTCCATCCTTGAGGTAGGCGTAGACCAGCTTAGCACCTGTCTTTTGACAAGCCTGTTGCCAAGGAATAATATTAGAATGGTGTTCCATGACCGAAATCAAGACTTCATCACCTTCTTTAAGGACTGACTCCGCAAAGCGAGCCACCCAATTAAGACCAGTTGTTGTCCCACGGGTGAAGAGGACTTCCTTGGTTGATTTGGCATTGATAAATGATCGCGCTTTTTCACGGGCAGCTTCATATTCAGCTGTCGCACGTTCTGCTAAAGTGTGCACACCTCGGTGAACATTGGCATTATCATTTTCGTAATAAGCCTGCAAGACTTCCAAAACTTGGCGCGGTTTTTGAGTCGTCGCTGCATTGTCCAAATAAACAAGCGGTTCATCATTAACTAACTGGTCAAGAATGGGAAAATCTTGTCTGATTTTATAAGTGTCTATTTCTACCATATTAGCGTTTTTCCAATTTCGTATCGATTACTGCAATCATTTCGTCACGCACTTCTTTAACGGGGATTTCAGTAATAACTGTTCCCAAGAATCCTCGGATGACCAATTGCTCCGCTGTTTTTTGGTCGAGCCCACGACTCATCAAGTAGTAAAGGTCCTCTGGGTCAACCTGACCAATTGAAGCTGCGTGACCTGCTGTGACATCATTTTCGTCAATCAAAAGGATTGGGTTGGCATCTGAACGCGCCTTATCTGACAACATGAGAACACGAGATTCTTGTTGAGCATCTGCACCTTTAGCACCTTTGATGATGTGACCAATACCGTTGAAAGTAAGGGTTCCACGTTCTAAAATAACACCGTGTTGGAGGATATGACCGACAGAGTTGCTACCATAGTTAGTGACACGTGTATCAATCCCTTGGACTTGACGACCTGATGAGACAGCGACGGCTTTTAGGCTGGCATGACTACCATTGCCAACCAAATCTGAGTCAAAGTCGGCGATGACATTACCTTCATTCATGACACCGAGTGCCCAATCAACAGTGGCATCAGCACCATGACGAGCACGACGACTGATGTAAGTTGTCACGTGCTCGCCAAGGCGGTCGATAGCTGAGAACTTGACTTGGCTACCAGCGCCAGCGATAATTTCCACTGAGATATTAGCACTAGCTTTTTCAGCACCGTTTCCGATTGACTCAAAACGTTCCAAGTAAGTCAATTTAGCATTTTTACCAACGACGATAAGGACGTGTTTGTTAAATGGTACAGCCGATGTGCTATCATGGTAGAAAAGACCTTCTACCGGCTGGTCAATCTCAACATTGTCTGGCACATAGAGAACAGCTCCGCTATTGAAATAAGCGGTATGATAAGCAGCCAATTTATCTTCATCAACTGGACGCGCTTTACCGAAATGAGCTTCTACAACTTCTGGAATCTCTTCAAGTGCTGATTGAAAATCTGTGAAAAACACACCTTGATTGAGAAGGTCCATTGGGACTTGTTCAAGAACCGTTTGCGTACCGACTTGAACGAGTTTTGGATTGTCACCGAGGGCTGTGAAGTCTGGGACATTAGCTGACGCTTCATTTTCAGCAATAGTACCGTCTCCTAAGTCCCAACGGTGGAATTTCACGCGCTCGATATGTGGTAAGTCGATCTCTGCCATTTTGTCAAAAGAAGAGAGACGAAGGTCTTGCAACCAGGCTGGTTCTCCTTTGGCTTGTGAGAAGTTTAAAATTGATTCTTTAGACATTTGTTACCTCTTTTCTATCTAGTCGAAGTGACAAATTAGACTTCTTCGTTATACTCTAAACCAAGCTCTTCAGCCACTTGTGCATAACCTTCTTTTTCAAGACGAGCAGCTAATTCTGGACCACCTGTAAGAACAACACGACCATCCATCATGATATGCACCACATCTGGTGTGATGTAGTTAAGCAGACGTTGGTAGTGGGTGATAATCATGGCACCAAAACCTTCACCACGCATGGCGTTGACGCCTTTTGAAACAACCTTGAGGGCATCAATGTCAAGACCTGAGTCAATTTCGTCAAGAAGGGCAAATTTGGGTTCAAGCATGAGTAATTGAAGAATTTCGTTACGTTTTTTCTCACCACCTGAGAAACCTTCGTTGAGGTAACGCTCTGCCATTTCTTCCTTCATGCCAAGAAGTTCCATTTTTTCATCTAATTTCATGATGAAGTCACGAACAGAGATTTTTTCATCGTCTTCCTTGCCTGCGTTCATAGCTGCGCGGATAAATTCAGCGTTGGTAATTCCTGGAATTTCTGATGGGTATTGCATGGCAAGGAAAAGTCCTAGACGTGCGCGTTCGTCAACTTCCAAGTCCAAGATATTTTGACCGTCAAAAAGGATTTCTCCTTCTGTGACTTCATAGTTTGGGTTACCCATGATGGCTGCTGATAAGGTTGATTTACCAGTCCCGTTTGGTCCCATGATGGCTGCGATTTCACCTGTTTTCAAAGTCAGGTTAAGACCTTTAAGAATTTCTTTGTCTTCGATAGACACGTGAAGATTTTTTATTTCAAGTACAGACATTGTACACTCCTTCTATATAAACCTAAGCAACTGGTCACATGACCAGTAATTTTCATACTTATTTAGAATAAGTATAACAAAAAAGAGAATAGCTTTCTATTCTCTTGTTTTATTTATCTGCAATGAAAACGTTTTGTTTTTTAATGTTTGGAATTTTTAGTCTTCCACCTGAGAAGGGTTGCCTGACGATAGTCGCTATTTCCAATGAATTTCAGCATATTGAAGAGCGGTGTACGATGTTCTCCCCAAATTTCTAGACCTTCGATGAAGATTTCCATGGTGAAAAGCAGACCTACTAGAAGTAAAATACCACCAAGTCGGCTAGATACATTTAATAGCAGAGCTATCAGAGAGAAGACGATGGCAATGCCGTAAACTACTAGAACCGCTCCACGGTGGGTAAATCCCATTGACAGGAGGCGATGGTGTAAATGCATTTTGTCAGCTTCTGAAATTGGTCGGCCCGATAATTTTCTTCGGATGATAGCCACAACTGTGTCTAAAATCGGAACTCCCAAAATAATCACTGGTGTCAAAACAGCGACAGCCGTTGAATTTTTCAAACCCTGAAGCGACAGGACCCCAATCATAAAGCCGATAAAGAGGGCTCCCGCATCGCCCAGGTAGATGATAGCCGGGTGGTAATTGTAAGGGAAGAAACCAATGATAGAAGCCATGAGCACAACAATGGTCAAAGTCAGGAAGAAGTCAACCTTAGGAAGGAAGAAATAAGAGACAATGGCCATGGTCAAAAGACTGATGATGGAGACCCCACTGACTAAGCCATCCAAACCATCAATCAGGTTGATAGCATTGGTGATGGAAATAATCCAAATGACTGTCAAAAAGAAGGTCAGAATCGGTCCAAATTCTAAGAAAGGACCACCAAAGGGTATCTTGAAGCTGTCAAAACGGAAGTCCGTAAAAGCCCAGACAACGACTGCACCAGCAACAATTCCCAGCATCTTAGACTTGGGCTTGAGTTCATAGATATCATCGATAAAACCTGTCGCGGTCACAATCAAAGCACCAAAGACAACTGGCAAAATATAGTGAAAGTAAGATATGGGAAAACTATGTTTCCCCGTTGCCAATGGCATGAAAATAAGAGTGCTAATCAAGAAAGAGAGGAAGATGGCAATCCCACCACTGCTCGGCATCGGTTTTTTATTGATGCGACGGGCATTGGGCTTATCAACTGCTCCTACTCGAAAAGCCATGAAGCGAACAATAGGCGTCAAGACGATAGATAGTAAAAAGGCGCCTATCAAGACAAAAACATATTCGATTGTAAATGGAACCATATTAAACCAACTCTATCATTTGCAATTTGGCTACCGCATCATCAACGATGAGTTGAAGGGCGTGTTCTTGTAAATAGGCACGTGTTTTGGTACCGACGTTGGCATGCTCCAACATGCGAGCATACATGAGGTTTGAAAAATAAGATGGCTGATTTTCTAAGCTCAATAGGACCGTCATATAGTAGCCGTCAGTTGTCTTGTAAAGTTCTGACGCTTCGACTGGAAAGTCCACAGCTTTTGAAAAGGCAATTGTCGCTTCCAAGGTCGGGAAATCAAAGACATAGTGCACATACTCTAAGTTTTCGTTACGCTCTGCTTCAACTTCTTCGACAGCCTCTTTTGCTGCTTCGGTGGCTGCCTGATCCATCATTTCTTCGATTTTACCCAGTTTTTCGTGAGCCTCAGTGTCACCTTTTGATAGCATAGATTGCTCTAAAGTTTTGAAAAAGTCTTCTGGAGACATTTTTGAAATATCACCTAGGTCAGACAAATCTTCCAAATTCAAATCCTTGTCCAATTCTGATTTAGTGACAAAGACGTCAATACGGTCTTTTCTTGGTGTCACACGGAAGCTAAGCATACCACTATTTTTGAAATTATCTGGAAGGTCCAATTCATCCATGACAGCATAGAAGAATTCTTCTGTCTTTTCTTGAGGAATCAAGAAATCCTTCAATTCCATGCCACGGTCGGCTAAATCTTCCATACTGATTGTAATTTTCAGCGTTGTTTCGCTAATTTGTTTCATTTCCATTTCTATCTACCTCGCACGAGTCATCAAAGTCCATTATATCTAAAAAGAGAACTTTTAGCAATTTCCAGCGCAAGCTATTGCTCTAAAAATGCAAAAAAAGCCTTGAATCACATCCAAGACTTTCTTATCTTATAAGAACAACTTCACTAGCCAGTAAACAATCAAAATGCTACCGAGAACGATACGATATTTCCCAAAAATGGTGAAGTCGTGTTTTTTAACGTAATCTGTCAAGAAGCGGATGGCGTGCAAGCTGACAACAAAGGCTGTGACACTTGCTACCAAGAGAATCAAGACTTGGTTCATCGTCAAGACGTTGCCGTCTAGGAAGAATTTAACAGCCTTCAAGCCACTGTAACCAAACATGGTCGGAATAGCCAAGAAGAAGGTAAAATCTGCTGCTACCGAACGGCTGGTACCAAGGATGATAGCTCCAAGGATAGTCGCTCCTGAACGGCTGGTACCTGGAACGATACTCAAAACTTGGAAGCAACCAATCAAGAAGGCAGTTTTGTAAGACATGCGAGCAAGCTCAGTCACTTTTGGAGATACGGTCGCATTACGCTTTTCAATCCAAATAAAGGCAATCCCATAAACAATAAGAGCGATAGAAATCGGCAACATGAAGTTAAAATGCGCTTCAAACCAATCATCAAGCGGCACCGCAATCAAGATTGACGGAATACAAGCAATAACAACCTTCAACCACAACTGCCAAGTCAGACGAACTTCCTTAGCTGTCTTTCCAGGCTGGAATGGGTTCAAGCGTTTAAAGTAGATGACGATAACTGCCATGATAGCGCCCAGCTGGATGATGATATTGAACATATCAACGAAGGATTTGCTTTGGTTCAATTTCATGAATTCTTGCACCAAAATCAAGTGACCTGTACTTGACACGGGCAACCACTCGGTAATTCCCTCGACAATCCCTAAAAAGAGCGCCTTGAGCAATTCAACTAATAACATGATAACTCCTCGATATTTATTTTCTCTATTATATCAGACTTTTGAGTAGACCGACAGGGGTATTTTGGAAAAATGACTGCGCTGATTTAGAAAGCACCGCCACCTCCTCCACCTCCGCCTCCAGAGAAGCCACCGCCTGAAGAACCACTCGTAGAAACAGAAAAATGTGAAGCACTTGTTGCACTGGTGAAGGACTGCGTCATCAAACCACTGCGCACTCCAATAATAGCTGCCGTTTGGTGATAAGCCAAATCAAAATCTTGTGGCAAACTAATCTGATGAACTGTTAAATACTGTTCAACCTGTTTGGCATAGCCAAACAAAGTGGCATAGACTAAAATACGATTCCAGACCACTACGCCTTCCAAGTCCACACGGTCGAAAGAATTGATGTCGCGCAGCATATTGACAAAGCCCACCCAGGCTTTAGCCGTAAGTTGTCCCTCAGCCGTCAAGACACCATGGTCAAGGTAAGGTTTGCTAAATTGAAAAGTTAGAACAGCTCCGACAAGCGCCAGCACAAATTCAAACAAGTAAAGGTTGAAAATCGCCTGCCCCTTCATGGCCATATAACCGCCTGCAAAGAGGCATAGAAGCACCACCAGAACAAAACTCACTCCAGAAACCCAGGCCATAGAGTGCTCTTTCCTTGAAACCTCTCGATAAAGAGATTCCAGACCAAGTGTCTTGATTTCGCGGTCAACCGAACGGTCAATCTTTTCCAATTGTCGTTCGTAACGGCTGGTGAAGGAATCTCCGAGTTGATTGAGATGATTTTCCAATTCAGACCCTGAATATTGTTTTTTCAGTGTTTTTACGCGATTATCGTCGAATTGGTAGTCTTCAAATAAATTATCTAGGGCGCAAGAACCGTCTCTTCCCAGAGCCATACTTATCAGGTCATCTTCAAAAGCTGACACAGCGACAGCATCTTGACGCTTCAAATAAACCTTTCCAGACACCTCTTCTAAGGCCAAAGCCTTGCGGTCAATCAAGTCTAGCAGGCTAGCTTGAATCATGCGTTCAAAAGAAATGGACTGGTCAGCAAGACTACTTCTACCAGGATAGCTGAGATTCAAGTCATAAACGGCTTCTGCAAGAACTAGAGGTGCTAAATCCTGAGGGTATTCATAGAGATGCAGATGCTTGCTGTCTTTTCCAAAAGGATTGACCCAGCGACGAAAACGCAGATGGATGATTCCTCCAAGAACCAGAAGAACAGCCCCGACACTCGGTAAGAGAACTTTGTAGAACTGATTTCGCTTTTCTTGACCCAAACGAATACTTTCCTCAACCGCCAGAACCTGCTTCAAACCTGTTTTGGAAGATAGTAAGTTTGAAGACAATATTCCCTTGTCCCAGTAAGCATGAATCTCTAATTGTCCTGAAACGTTTTGACTACTGAAGCGATAGCTATTGCCACTTAGAGAAATGTTAGTTGTTGGTGAAAAGTAGCCTCGGTGCACCCAAAGTTTTGACTTACTAAAAGACTTATCCGTTGTCACCGTGAAATCGACCTTACGCAAGGTTTCGTCCCAGTCACTAATGGGAATCCAATTGAGCTCTGCGATGTCTTGATAAGCCTGGAGAATTTGCTTTAGCTTCCAATGAACACGCACGACCACCTTGTCTCCATCGCGACCGCTGTTATAGATTTTAGCTTGATAGCCGTCTCCCAAATCAGAAACTTCAGTTCTGATGTCAGCCGAGCGGTTATTAACCTTGGCAGTGACTTCTGGATTTTCCTCAATAGAAAAACCTTTTGGTAGCTTCCCAGCCTTCCCCAAGGTTAAAATTTGCCCCTTGTAGTCGCTGTCAAAATGATAGGTGACCGTCTCCACAAAATCAGCTGAATTATCCTCATGAATGACCAAATTGCCTTCATAATTAGGAATGCTATAATCCACTTCATCTGCCCAGACACTTGGCATCCAGAGAAAGAGACAAGAACAAATAATCATCCAAATCCTTTTCATATACTACTCCAATTTTCTTTTTTTATACTATTTTATCATAAAAATACATTCAACCGCTTACTTTCAACACTATTATATTGAAATCATACCTGATTTCTTGTAAAATAAATGGGATAACAATCTAATAGGAGTTTTTCAATGAAAAAAATGTTTCTGGGCTTATTCACTGCTCTGCTCATTGCCTTTGGTGGCATGACTAGCGCTCAAGCAGATGAATACCTCCGTGTCGGAATGGAAGCCGCCTACGCGCCATTTAACTGGACACAAAATGATAGCTCAAACGGTGCTGTAAAAATCGAAGGTACTAACCAATACGCCAACGGTTACGATGTGCAAGTAGCTAAAAAAATCGCTAAAGCAATGGGCAAGAAGCCTCTTGTCGTTAAAACCAAGTGGGATGGACTTGTTCCTGCCCTTACTTCTGGCAAAATCGACATGATTATCGCTGGTATGAGCCCAACTGAAGAACGTAAAAAACAAATTGCCTTCTCAGATGCCTACTACACTTCAATCCCAACCTTGGTTGTCAATGCCAATGGTAAATACGCCAAGGCTAAAAGCATCCAAGACTTCAAAGGTGCTAAAGTGTCAGCCCAACAAGGGGTTTACCTTTACGACCTAATTGACCAAATCAAGGGCGTTGACAAACAGGTTGCCATGGGAGATTTCAACCAGCTTCGTCAGGCTGTTGAATCTGGCGTTATCGATGCCTACGTCTCTGAACGTCCTGATGCGACATCCGCTCAAACAGCCAACAAGAAATTGAAAATGGTTGAATTGACAGAAGCTAGCGGCTTCAAGACGTCTGAGTCAGACACCGCTATCGCAGTTGGTATGCGTAAAAACGATGCACGTATCAGCCAAGTCAACACCGTTCTTGCAACCATCTCAAGTTCAGCACGCTTGAAATTGATGGATAAGATGATTACTGAGCAACCATCAACAACTGACGATAAAGCTGAATCAGCTGGCTTCTTCTCACAAGTGGTGACAATCCTCAAAGGTAACTGGCAACAATTCCTTCGTGGGACTGGAATCACCCTACTCATCTCTATCATCGGTACAGTGGTCGGTCTGATTATCGGTCTCTTGATTGGTGTCTATCGTACTGCTCCAAAAGCTACCAACAAAGCGCTAGCTATTCTTCAAAAAGCCTTTGGTTGGTTGCTTAACATCTACATCGAAGTTTTCCGCGGTACACCTATGATTGTACAAGCTATGGTCATCTACTATGGGACTGCGCAAGCCTTTGGTATCTCGCTTGACCGCACCATTGCCGCCATCTTCATCGTTTCAATCAACACAGGGGCTTACATGAGCGAAATCGTGCGTGGTGGTATCTTCGCAGTTGATAATGGACAATTTGAAGCCGCAACTGCTCTTGGTTTCACTCATAATCAAACCATGCGCAAGATTGTCCTTCCGCAGGTTATCCGCAACATTCTCCCTGCCACTGGTAACGAGTTCGTCATCAACATCAAGGATACGTCTGTATTGAACGTTATTTCCGTTGTCGAACTTTACTTCTCTGGTAATACGGTAGCAACACAAACCTACCAATACTTCCAAACCTTCTTCATTATCGCTGTCATCTACTTCGTTCTGACCTTCACTGTCACACGTATCTTGCGTTATGTAGAACGTCGTTTTGACCAAGATAACTATACAAATATCGGAGGAAACAACTAATGACTGATACCATTTTAGAAATCAAACATTTGAAGAAATCCTACGGTAAAAACGAGGTTTTGAAAGACATTTCTCTTTCTGTCAACAAGGGGGAAGTTATCTCCATCATCGGGTCTTCTGGTTCTGGGAAATCAACGCTTCTACGTTCTATCAACCTCTTGGAAGAACCAAGTGGCGGAGAAATTCTCTTCCACGGTCAAAATGTTCTGGAAAAAGGCTACAATCTGACCGAATATCGTGAAAAGCTGGGCATGGTCTTCCAATCTTTCAATCTCTTTGAAAACCTCAATGTTTTGGAAAATGCCATCGTTGCACAGACTACTGTTCTCAAACGCTCACGCAGCGAAGCGGAAGCCATTGCTAAAGAAAACCTCAACGCCGTCGGCATGACTGAGCAATACTGGAAGGCTAAGCCAAAACAGCTATCTGGTGGGCAAAAACAACGTGTGGCCATCGCCCGCGCCCTCTCTGTCAATCCAGAAGCCATGCTCTTTGACGAGCCAACCTCAGCCCTTGACCCAGAAATGGTCGGCGAAGTGCTCAAAGCCATGAAAGACTTGGCTAAATCAGGCTTGACCATGATTATCGTGACCCACGAAATGGACTTCGCTAAAGAAGTCTCAGACCGTGTCATCTTCATGGAACAAGGTGTCATCGCTGAAGAAGGCAGTCCTGAACAGCTCTTCGAACACCCAACTCACGAACGTACCAAGATTTTCTTGCAACGTTTCCTCAAATAAGATTTAATCGACATCGTCACCAGCTTGGTGGCGATTTTTTAATACCTTTTTAAGTTATTATGGTTATACTGGGAGAAACATAGAAAATCACAAATTCTTTTTATTTGTGAAATAGCTTCAGTTTTCTAACTTTAAATCAATCTGATACCTCTATTTGAACTGAAAAATGAAGTGTCCTTCGCTTAAAGCGACAGCCTAAGCCCCAAAAAAGAGTCCCTCTCGCATCATGCGACGACCTAAACCGGAAAAAAGAATCCCCCTCGCCGACAGCGACAGGAACTAGCCACTCCTTTACAAAGGACTAGCTTTTGATTTTCTACACCATAACAAGCTGAACTCACAGCTCCATACCACGATAAGGAGGTCTAAAACCATGACAGTATCACCAAAAAGAAGTCTACTCAACATCCTTTTCATCAACTTCTCCTTTATCCTTTCAAAGTAGTTTTACGATAGCTTTCTTGCCACTTATGCACATTACATCTCATCTTACGGCATGACCTTCGCCTTAGCTTTGAATGCCATCATCACCATTCTGCTGACCTACTTCACTTTTATCCTCTTTCATCTGGTCTACACTAGGCAGATTACTAGCAAGACCCTCATGGTCTCCTACTTCCTCTACGGCTTGCTTTTGCTCTATGTTCTCTTCTTCAAAAACATCGGGGTACAGGGTTATTCTTTAAATCCCCTATCTTTCATTGGCGAGATAAAAAGCGGTAGCCGCTTTGTCCCTGTGATGAACCTGCTTATGTTCATCCCCCTCGGCTGCCTCTTTGTCCCAAGCAAGGAAAATCTCTTCCTATCATTTCTGGTCTTGCTCCTTGTTGAAAGCTGCCAATACGTCTTCCACCTTGGCGTCTTCGATTTAGGCGACATCACCCTCAACCTAGCAAGCATCCTCATCGGAAGCCTCTTGCACCATTTCTTTTTTGAAAAATGGCTGCGCAAGCATCTTGTCACCGATACAAATCATTTTTTGATGTGAAATTAGCCCCAGTCAACCTTCAAAAGCGCAAGCAATTTTTACAGCAATATCACTAAAACCAAAGAGAGGAAATCATAGCGACTTCCTCTTTATTTTGTCTAAAATTTGTCAATAATCTTTTCAGAAAAAGCTGACGTTGATAAGCCTTCTTGCCCTGTTAGTTGGGCGAAATCGGCGGTCACCTGACCAGCCTTTAAGGTTTCCTCTACAGCTCTTATGATGAGAGCGCCAGCCTCTTTCCAGCCCAAGTAATCTAGCATCATAACAGCTGACAAGAGAAGGGAGCAAGGATTGGCCTTATTTTGCCCTGCGATATCTGGCGCCGTGCCGTGCGTCGCTTCGAAGATGGCGTGACCTGTTGTGTAATTGATATTAGCACCTGGTGAAATACCGATTCCTCCCACCTGAGCAGCAACCGCATCGCTAGCATAGTCACCGTTGAGATTGGTCAGAGCCACCACTTGAAATTTATCAGGATTGAGCAAAATCTGTTGTAAGAAATTATCGGCGATAATGTCGTTGATGACTAGGCGACCATCAGCAAGTTCTGTCGCGAACTCACGTTCAGCCAATTCGTAGCCCCACTTGCGAAAACCACCTTCGGTGAACTTCTGAATATTGCCCTTATGAACCAGCGTAACCGTCGTCAATTTGTTCTCTAGCGCATACTGAATAGCAGAGCGAATAAGGCGTTCAGACCCTTCTTGCGAAATCGGCTTAATCCCGATTGCAGAACTTTCTGGAAAACGGATTTTTGAAACACTCATCTCATTTTGAAGGAAATCAATGACCTTAGCCACTTCAGCCGTTCCTTTTTCCCACTCAATACCAGCATAAATATCCTCGGTATTTTCTCGAAAGATAGTGACGCTGGTCTTTTCAGGCTCTTTCAGAGGACTTGGAACTCCGTCAAAATAGCGGATAGGACGGACGCAGGCAAACAAGTCTAATTCCTGACGAAGGGCGACATTGAGCGAACGCATGCCTTGACCAACAGGCGTTCCTAGGGGACCCTTGATAGCGACCAAATCCTCTTTGATGGTTTCTAGGGTTTTAGCCGGCAAAGATTGTCCGGTCAAGGCGACAGCTTTTTCACCCGCCAAAACCTCCTGCCAAGCAATAGAACGCTCATCAGCGTAAGCCTTTGCCACCGCCCTATCCACAATCTTTTGAACATTTTTCCAAATATCCTGACCGACACCATCGCCTTCAATATAAGAAATGATTGGGTGATTGGGAACCTGCAAAAGTCCTTCTTTCATGAAAATCTTATCTGCCATACTTACCTCCGATTGATAGGAATATAAACCAAATCTGACTGACCTGTGTAATATGAACGTGGACGAATGAGCTTGTTATTTTTCTTTTGCTCCTGCACATGGGCAATCCAACCCGCCATCCGACTCATAGCGAAAATCAAGGTGAAAATATCACTGTCGATTCCTAGAGCATGGTAAACCGTCGCTGAATAAAAATCGACGTTAGGAATGAGCCCTTTCTCATGACGGATGAAATCTTCCACCTCTTGGGACAGATTGTAGAACTCTTCGTCATCCGTTCCCTGTGTCAGCGCAAGCGCCATTTCCTTCAAGTACTTCTCACGAGGGTCTGCCGTCTTATAAACACGGTGACCGAAGCCCATGATTTTTTCTTTAGAATCTAATTTTTGGCGCAGATAGCCTTCGGTATTGCCCGATTCACGAATATCCATGAGCATATCAAAGACACGCTCGTTAGCGCCGCCATGAAGAGGTCCCTTGAGGGTGCCGATTGCCGTCGTCACGCAAGAATAAATATCGGTCAGAGTTGATGCCGTTACACGCGCCGCAAAGGTTGAAGCATTGAGCTCGTGGTCCGCATGAAGAATCAAGGCCTTATTGAAGGCACGAACTTCCAATTCTGTCGGTTCTTGACCTTTCAGCATATAGAGAAAATTAGCTGCAAAATTCAAATCTTCGCGCGGTTCAATAGGAGTCAGCCCCTGACGCAATCTAGCAAAAGCTGCGATAATCGTCGGAACCTTGGCCATAATCTGAATGGATTGGTCGTAGGTCGCTTCTAAGGAATTCTCCTCAGCGTGAATATTATAAACACCCAGTAGCGAAACAGTTGACCGCAACACACTCATGGGATGCAAATGCTTGCGCGACTGAATGAGAATACACTGCTCAACCGCATCCGAAATCTTGTACTCTTGTCGCAAGCGTTCCACAAAATGATTGAGTTCAATCTGCGTTGGCAGATGCAAGTTCCACAAGAGGTAAATGATTTCTTCAAAGGATGCGTTGTTGTCCATAAATTCAGAAATGTTATAGCCTGCGTAAGACAGGACATCATTTTCGATAGCGCTGATACGCGTGTCGCAGGCAATGGTATCCTTCAAGCCCATACTCACTGTCATACTAATTCCCCCATTTTCTTCCTAACCACCATCGGTAAAATGCCACCGTAACGATAGTAGCGAATGTCCGCGTCAGCATCAAAACGCACCTTGGCTTGAAACTCTTTGACGCCCGCATCAGAAATAGCTCTTACTGTAACCACTTGACCAACTTGAACATCATCTGCCAAGTCAATATCAAAGCGTTCATAGCCCGTCAAACCGAGACTGTCAGCACTCTCTCCTTCCAAAAATTGTAAAGGAAGGATGCCCATCATGACAAGATTTGAGCGATGAATACGTTCAAACGATTCTGCTAAAACAGCTCTTACGCCAAGTAGATTAGCACCTTTAGCCGCCCAGTCACGACTTGACCCCATACCGTAGTCCTTACCAGCAATGACTAGACTTCCGATTCCTTCTTCCTTGTAAGTCATGGCAACATCGTAAATTGGCTTAATTTCATCCTTATACATAGTCCAACCGCCAATTTTCCCGTCAGCCAATGCATTTTTGATGCGGATGTTAGCAAATGTCCCACGCATCATCACCTCATGATTTCCACGACGGCTACCGTAAGAATTAAATTCTTGATAGTCAACACCGTGTTTCATGAGGTATTTAGCTGCTGGGCTGTTGCGAGCAATATTCCCTGCTGGTGAAATATGGTCTGTGGTGACCGTATCGCCAAATTTTGCCAGCACAGCTAGATTTTTCAATGGTGAAATGGTCAAATCTTCCTTCATGTTATCAAAATAAGGTGGATTTTGGATATAAGTTGACGCTTGATTCCAATCATAATTGTGACCTGTACTGGTCTCAATAGCATTCCAAGCTTGGCTATCTGTAAAGACTTGCTTGTATTCTTCCGCAAACAAATCACGTGTGACATACTTGTCCACATAAGCTGCCACCTCATCTTGATGTGGCATGATATCGTCTAGATAAACCGCTCTGCCATTGTCATCAAAACCAAGAGGTTCTGTGGTCAAATCGATATTGGTCGTACCAGCCAAAGCATAAGCCACCACAAGCGGTGGGCTAGCTAGGAAATTAGCCTTGACCAAAGGATTGATGCGTCCCTCGAAGTTACGGTTTCCTGACAAGACACCAGACACCAGCAAATCCTCTGACTTAATAGCTTCTGCCACCTCAGGCAAGAGGTCACCAGAATTCCCGATGCAGGTCGTACAGCCGTAGCCGACCAGATTAAAGCCAAGTTTATTCAAATAATCCTGAAGACCAGAATTTCTGAGGTAGCCAGTCACGACTTTTGACCCGGGCGCCAGCGATGTTTTTACCGTCTTAGGAACTGTTAAGCCACGTTCGACGGCCTTTTTGGCCAATAGCCCAGCTGACATGAGAACATAGGGATTGGACGTGTTGGTACAAGAGGTGATAGCCGCAATAGCCACATGCCCTGTTGAAATTGTCACATCCTCATCTGCAAAGTGTACAGTAGCTGATTTTGTGATTTCTTCATCTGTCAAACCAAAACCACGTACACCAACTTCTCGAGTCAGACTATTTTGGAACTCTGCCTTAGCATCCGTCAAAGCAATCAAGTCCTGAGGACGCTTAGGACCGGAAATAGACGGTTGAATTGTTGACAAATCAAGCTCTACAACCTTGGTATAGGTCGGTGTTGATTGGTCATCATAGAAAAGATGATTTGTTTTAGCATAAGCTTCCGTAAGCGCGATATGATCTTCCGAGCGATTAGTCAAGCGCATGTAGTTGAGGGTTTCATGGTCGATAGGGAAGTAGCCACAAGTTGCACCATACTCAGGTGCCATGTTAGAAACCGTTGCACGTTCTGCCAAGGACAAATTGCCCAAGCCAGGGCCGAAAAATTCAACGAACTTGCCAACAACATTTTCCTGACGAAGCACTTGAGTCACTTTCAAGGCAAGGTCTGTTGCGGTAGCGATTTTTGGCAAAGTCCCCGTCAAACGAACACCGATAACCTCAGGAACTGGGAAGTAAGAAGCTTCTCCCAACATAGCTGCCTCAGCTTCGATACCACCGACCCCCCAACCTAGAACACCGATACCGTTAATCATAGTCGTGTGGCTATCAGTTCCAAACATAGAGTCAGGGTACAAAAGACCATCTTTTTCGATGATGACATCGCTCAAAAATTCGATGTTGACTTGGTGGATGATACCCGTTGCTGGAGGAACTGCTCGGTAGTTGTCAAAAGCCTCCTCAGCCCATTTTAGAAATTCATAGCGCTCGCTATTACGCGAAAATTCCAGTGCCATATTTTCTTCCAAGGCAGTCTCACGACCGAAAACATCCACCTGAACGCTGTGGTCAATGACCAAATCGACAGGAATCTCAGGATTGATTAACTCAGGATCGCCACCACGTGCAACCAATGCATCACGCATAGAAGCAAGATCCACCACAACTGGCACACCTGTGAAATCCTGCAAAATCACGCGGCTGGGTTTAAAAGGAACCTCACCTTTAGGAGCAGAGGCTTGATAAGCAATCAGATTAGCAATGTCATCATTTGTAACACTACTACCATCTTTTTTTCGCAATAAACTCTCTAATAAAATACGGATAGTATAAGGGAGATTACTAATATCTATACCAGCATTTTGGCAAGCTAGAGCTACATCAAAATAAGAAAAACTGTTTAGTCCATGATTAAGTGTCTTTTTGCTATCTATCACTATATCCAAACCTCCATTTTATATTGGAATTATTATACAATAATCTGAAAATTTGGTCAATAGTTTTTCTGTCTATTGTGTTATATTTTATGACATATGTAGTTTGCGATCAACTTCATTAGGCATCGTCATACTCCAAGTAATTACAAATAATCAGTAGAAAATACTCATTTCGCTATGCCAATTTGATTATTTCATCTATTTTGATATAGATTTATAAAAAAACTTTACCAGTTAAGTATTTTGTGCTATACTATTTCTGTTAACGTTAATAATACTTTCAAGGAGGTGCTTATGGCGGAAAAAACTGATTTATCGTCTGCCTACCGTAGACTCAAAAGTCCTAATATCAAGACGCGCAAACGAGCTTTAAAAATCATTCATGACTACAAACGTTATGGAAAGAAAGCTTGATTAAAACAGTATAAGTTCAGACAAAAAGGTAGCAACCCTCTCTCCAGGTTGCTACCTTTTTTTAATTATAGTTATGACTATTCAAGTATTACCGACACCTTATTGCTTTCTACCATAAAAACAAACGAACTTACCTTATTTAGCTTTTAAAGCTGACAAAACTTGCGTACGGACATCTTCCACACCTTCTGGACCATTTGGCAAGAAAATCGTTTGATTTCCTTTAGCCGCAAAAGTATTGAGCGTATCTAGATACTGGTTTGTCAAAAGAATTGACATGATTTGTTCTTCATTTAGGGTCACATTAGCATCTTTGAGTTCTTGAATGGATTCAGCCAGACCGTCAACAATGGCTTTACGTTGTTGGGCAATACCGACCCCGTGAAGGCGGTCTTTTTCAGCCTCAGCTTCGGCAGCTGTGACGATTTTGATTTTATCAGCTTCTGCCAATTCTTGGGCCGCCACACGTTTACGTTGCGCAGCATTGATTTCATTCATAGATTGCTTGACTTCGGCGTCAGGCTCTACCTTGGTAATCAAGGTTTTGACGATAATATAACCGTAAGTTGACATTTCTTCTGCCACTTGATGTTGCACTTCGAGGGCGATTTCATCTTTCTTTTCAAACAATTCATCCAAAGTTAGTTTGGGAACAGAAGAACGAAGTGCGTCTTCGATGTAAGACTTGATTTGTGACTCTGGTTTCATGAGTTTGTAGTAAGCATCCGTTACATTTTGCTCATTGACACGGTATTGAGTCGCAACATTTAAGGTAACAAAGACATTATCCTTAGTCTTGGTTTCAACAACAATCTCAGATTGCAAGAGTCGTAACTGGACACGTGCAGCAATTTTATCAATCCCTAAAGGCAAGCGAACGTGAATCCCGCTGGTAGCCGTTGCCTGATATTTCCCAAAGCGCTCAATGATTGCAACTGACTGTTGCTTGACAACATAGAGACCGCTCGAAATTACCAGAATGACGATAAATAAAATAAAAATCACAAAAATAAGTAAAAACATAGTCCTAAAACCTCCTAAACTACATTATTTTCTATAAAAATAATTACCAAAAAGAGCAATCATTGCAGACCTCATAACAAACTAAGTCGCAGTCATCGGTATCACCTATTTGTGTTTTTTTGTTAATACAATTATATTTTATTTAGCTATAAAGTCAAGAAAAAACTTTAAAAAAGAAGTTAAGACAAAAAGTCTCAACCTCTCATTTATAGTTTCAACCTACTACCAGTCGCACTCTCGTCAGACTAGCAAATTATAAAGGCTTTCATTCCCGTGAAGGTTAATGTAAGATGGGTCAAAGTTTGATAGACGCTCTAGTAAAGCAGGATAATCTTTCTTGTCCGCTAAGGCAACCCCAATCAAAACAGGTCCTTTTCCTCGACTAGCGCGCTTGATGTATTCAAAACGAGTAATATCGTCATCTGGTCCCAAGATATTGTTTACAAATTCACGGAGGGCACCTGGACGTTGTGGGAAATTAACCACGAAATAATGTTTAACACCATCATAAATAAGGGCACGCTCTTCCATTTCCTGCATACGGTTGATATCATTATTACCGCCTGAGATGATGCAAACAACTGTTTTACCCTTAATCTCGTCTTTCATGACTTCAAGCGCAGCGATGCTGGCAGCTCCTGCCGGCTCTGCAATAATCCCTTGCTTAGAATACATGTCAATCAAAGTTTCTGAAATCAAGCCTTCGTCCACACCGACCAATGTATCAACATATCGACGAGCGACTTCATAAGTGTTATCACCAACTTTTTGGACCGCAATCCCATCCGCAAACTTATCAATGGTTTCCAATTTCACAGGATGTCCCTTGTCAAAGGCTGCGCGCATGCTACGTGCACCGTTAGCTTCCACACCAACCACTTCGATTTCAGGAGCAACATCTTTCATGTAAGTTGCTACGCCAGCAATCAAGCCACCGCCACCAACTGGAACGAAGATGTTATCAAAATTAACGCCTTCTGCTTGTGACTGCTCATAAATCTCATAGGCAACCGTTCCTTGACCAGCCTGAACATTATCATCATCAAAAGGTGCGATAAAGGTCATGCCTTCTGCTTTGGTATACTCTTGAGCAGCAGCTGCTGACGCATCAAAAGTATCTCCAACTAATTTAATGGTTACGAAAGGACCGCCAAAGAAACGGACTTGTCCAACTTTTTGTTGTGGTGTCGTGATAGGCATGAAAATTGTTGCAGGAATTTTCATTTCATTACAAGTATAGGCCACCCCTTGGGCGTGATTTCCAGCACTAGCACAGACTACTCCACGACTTTTATCTTCGTCAGATAGTTGGTGAATAGCATAATAAGCCCCACGAATTTTGAAAGAACGAACTTTTTGCATGTTTTCACGTTTGAGGTAAACAGTCGCTCCATATTTTTCTGATAAATAACGGTCAAAATCAAGTGGTGTACGTTCTACAACATCTTTCAAGACTTGATAAGCCGCTACAACATCCTTAGCTGTAATCATTACATTTCCTCTTTATTCTAAGGCATTAACGCCAAGTTAAGTTAATTGTGTAAAAACAGGCAAAAGCGCCGGTAAGCCGACGCTGAATCTTTACCTTAATTGGCTAATATCTTAGTTGTAGATTTTGAATGCATCATCGTCGTTTTGTCCAACGAACGGCATTGCTTTACGCAATTCAACACCAATCTTTTCAATTTCAAGTTCTTCAGCTTCTTTACGGTAAGCTTTCAAACGTGGGAAGCCAGCATCGTGATCTTCAACGAATTCACGTGCAAATTTACCTGATTGGATATCAGCAAGTGCAGCTTTCATGTTTTCTTTGACTTCTGGACCGATGACACGTGGACCAGTTACAAAGTCACCAAATTCTGCAGTATTTGAACATGATTGACGCATTTTCTTGAAGCCACCTTCGTAGATAAGGTCAACGATAAGTTTCATTTCATGAAGAACTTCAAAGTAAGCCAATTGTGGTGCATAACCAGCTTCAGTCAACACTTCGAAACCTGCTTCAATAAGGTGTGTCAAACCACCCATAAGAACTGCTTGTTCACCAAACAAATCTTCTTCTGTTTCTTCTTTAAATGTTGTTACAAGCAAGCCAACACGTGCAGAACCGATACCTTTAGCCCAGTCCATTGCAATGTCTTTGGCATTTCCAGTAGCATCTTGGTAGACAGCGTAAAGTGCTGGAACACCAAAACCTTCTGTATATGTACGACGTACCAAGTGACCTGGTCCTTTAGGAGCAACCATGAAGACATCAACATCTTCTGGAGCTTTAATGTAGCCAAAATGAATATTAAATCCATGGGCAAAACCAAGAGCTTTACCTGCACTCAAGTTTGGCGCAATTTCATCTTTATAGATGTCTTTTTGAATTTCATCTGGTGCCAAAACCATAACAACGTCTGCTTGTTTAACAGCTTCCGCTACTTCAAATGTTTCAAAGCCATCTTCTTTAGCTTTGTCAAATGATTTACCAGCACGCACACCGATAATCACATCATAACCTGAATCACGCAAGTTTTGTGAATGAGCATGACCTTGTGAACCATAACCAATAACGGCAATTTTTTTGCCTGCAAGTGCGTCTACTTTTACATCATTTTCGTATTCCATTGTTACTGCCATAGTAATATATCTCTTTTCTAAAAATTTTTATTTATTGCCCGAAGGCATAGTTAACTAAGTTTAAAAGATTTATGAAAAATCTCGGGAGAATCCTGTGGCGCCTGTACGAGCAATATTGCGGATTCCATAAGGTTGAATAACTCTAATCAAGGCCTCAATCTTATCTGCATCACCTGTCATCTGAATCGTGATAGACTTAGGTGCCACATCAACAACATTAGCACGGAAAGGCTGGATAATCGCTAAAATTTCAGCACGCTTAACTGGTGGTGCAGAAACTTTAATCAGAATAACTTCACGTTCCAAGTGAGGAATATCCGTGATATCACGGACACGAACCACATCAATCAAGCGATTGAGTTGCTTAATGATTTGTTCAACTTCCTCCAGATTTTCAACATCAATGATGATGGTAATTCGTGAAATATCTGGAATATCCGTGTGTCCAACGGAGATGGATTCAATATTGACCTGTCTGCGAGAAAGCACACCTGTGAAGCGATTGAGAACACCAGTTGAGTTTTTCAGTTTTGCTGTTAACATTCTACGCATTGAACTTCACCCCCAACATTTCAGCATTGCTCTTACCAGATGGTACCATCGGATAAACATGTTCACGATTTGAAATATTGACCTCAATCAACATTGGTTTATTTTCAGTAATGACTTGTAAATCCTCTTCCAAGGTATTTGGATCTGAGAATTTGTAATGAGCGATGCCATAGGCTTCAGCCATGAGCTGGAAGTTTGGCTCATCATCAAAGGTGGACTCAGAACGATGTTCATCATAGAAAGATTCCTGCCACTGACGAACCATTCCAAGTGAATGGTTATTGATGAGAACGACCTTAATTGGTACACCATAGCCATTCAAAATAGCTAATTCTTGGTTGGTCATCTGGAAGCCACCATCACCGACAAAGAGAATAACTTCTTTATCTGGGTTTGCTAGTTTGGCACCGACTGCTGCCGGAATACCAAAGCCCATGGTTCCCAAACCGCCAGAAGTAATAATCTGTCTTTCCTTTTTGAAAGGATAGAATTGAGCGGTCCACATTTGGTGCTGACCAACGTCGGTAACCACAATAGCCTCACCCTTGGTAATTTTACCGATTGTTTCAATAGCGTGCTGTGGTTTGATGATAGATTCATTGAAATCATAGTCAAATGGTGCTTTAGCTTTATTAGCTAAAACTTCCTCAGTCCAATCAGAATGTCTTGTATGAACTTCTTCAGCTTCTAACAAAATCTGCAAAGCTCTCTTAGCATCGCCTACAATCGGAATCTGTGTTTTAACCACTTTACCAATTTCAGCTGGGTCAATATCCACATGAGCTACAACTGCATTCTTAGCAAAAGTAGCTGGATTTCCCGTCAAACGATCGGCAAAACGTGAACCAAAGTTGATCATAAAATCGCAACGAGTCAAGGCCATATTAGAAGCGTAAGAACCGTGCATACCACCCATTCCTAGCGATAAAGGATGATCAATAGGCATAACACCTAAGCTCAAAAGAGTGGAAACAACAGGAATATTGTAACGTTCTGCAAAAGCAATCAACTCCTCAGAAGCACCTGAGTAGTTAACACCACCACCAGCAACGATGAGAGGCTTTTTCGCTTTTCTCAACTGTTGCAAAATCTTTTTAACTTGAAGAGCATTCGGCTCAACTGTTGGTTGGTAGCTAGGAATATTGACTTCTGGATCGTTGTAGACGCTTGTCTTAGCCTCTGACACATTTTTAGGAAGGTCAATGACAACTGGTCCTGGACGACCTGTTGTGGCAATATGGACAGCTTCGGTCACGATACGAGGGATATCAGCCACATCACGAATTTGGTAATTATATTTGGTGATTGGCATGGTCACACCGATAATGTCAGCTTCCTGGAAAGCATCCTTACCAATTCCTGGTGTAGCTACTTGACCTGTGAAGACCAACATAGGCACGCTATCGCTCATCCCATCGGCAATCCCTGTAATGGCATTAGTAGCACCTGGACCGCTGGTAACAATTGAAACACCGAGCTTGCCAGTTGATTTGGCATAGCCTTCAGCTTCATGGAGGGCTCCCTGCTCATGACGAGCTAAAATATGGCGAATACCTTCAAATTCGTAAATGGCATCGTAAAGTGGCAAGACAGCACCACCTGGATAACCAAAAATGGTTTCAACACCTAAACTTTTTAGAGTTTCAAGAACTAACTCTGAACCGTTTTTAAGTTCTTCTAAATGTATTTGTTTCACAAGCTCCTCCTTCTCATGTATTTTTCAAATTTTCTAAAAATTCGAAACCTTACATAGTATGATAACATTTTCTGATGATTTTGCAATAGTTTTTTTGGTAAATAAATCGCTTACTTCTTTATTTTCTGATATTTATCATCTTATTGATTTCAATTCATTTGGTTTAGTAGCGACAAGTTAGTTTTCAAAGAAAAAGGTGGAATTGATTTCCACCTTAAAATATGTTTAAGAACCTTTATTTTTTAGCGCGATCCTTGTCTTCAGCTTCACGTTCAGCTTTGCGTTCTTCAAACTCTTCTTGACTCATCATTGAGCCACCAAAGTTTGCTGATGAAGCAAAAGCTGTGTAACGACGCAACCAGCCACTTGAAATTTTTGATTTGAACGGTTTGAGGTCTTTACGACGTTCTTCTAAAGTCGCATCATCAACCATCAAATCAATGGTACGGTTGGTCAAGTCAATGCAAATTTCGTCGCCATCTTTGATAAGAGCGATATTTCCGCCTTCTGCAGCCTCTGGAGAAATGTGACCAATAGCGATACCACGTGTGGCACCTGAGAAACGACCGTCTGTGATAAGGGCTACATCTTTACCAAGACCGCGTCCAACGATTTTAGAAGTTGGTGCAAGCATTTCTGGCATGCCTGGACCGCCTTGAGGACCTTCGTAACGAATAACCACAACATGACCTTTTTGGACAGTTCCATTGTCAATCAATTCAAGCGCTTCGTCTTGTGAATCACAACAGATGGCTTTACCACGGAAAGTTTTAACAGAAGGATCTACACCACCGACCTTGATAACGGCACCGTCTTGTGCAATATTTCCGTAAAGAATTGATAGACCACCAACTGGTGAAATTGGACTTTCAATTGGGTGAATGATTTCTTCGTTTTTGATAACAGCGTCAGACACATTTTCCTTAAGGGTCTTACCAGTGACAGTGATACGGTCACCCTTGATAGAACCGTTTTTAATCAATTGGTTGATGATAGCTGACACACCACCAGCATCGTGAACATCATGCATAGTGTAAATAGATGATGGAGCAATTTTTGAAAGGTAAGGTGTTTTCTTAGCAATTTCATTGATATCTTTAAGGTCGTAGTCAATACCTGCTTCGCGAGCGATAGCAAGGGTGTGAAGAACAGTGTTAGTTGAACCACCCATAGCCATATCAAGAGCAAAGGCATCATCAATAGCTTCTTTTGTGACAATATCACGTGGGCGAATGTCATTCTTGATGTTTTCCATCAATTGTGTTGCAGCTTGACGAACCAATTCACGACGTTCATCTGAAACCGCAAGGATAGTACCATTACCAGGAAGGGCAAGACCGAGCACTTCCATCAATGAGTTCATTGAATTAGCTGTGAACATTCCTGAACATGAACCACAAGTTGGGCAGGCATTTTTTTCCAAGAAATCAAGTTCTTCTTTAGACATATCACCTGCTTGGTAGGTACCTACAGCTTCAAAGAGGCTTGAAAGAGTAGCTTGGTGACCAGTCATGTCAACGCCGCCTTTCATTGGACCACCTGAACAGAAGACAGCTGGCACATTGGTACGTATAGCTGCTAAAATCATTCCTGGGGTAATTTTATCACAGTTTGGGATATAGAAAACACCATCAAACCAGTGAGCATTGATAACAGTTTCTGCAGCGTCAGCGATGATTTCACGTGAGGGAAGGCTGTAACGCATTCCGATATGCCCCATAGCAATCCCATCATCAACACCAATAGTATTAAATTCAAATGGGATACCACCCGCCTCACGGATAGCTTCCTTAGCGATATCTGCTAATTCGCGCAAATGAACGTGTCCTGGTACGATATCAATGTAAGAATTACAAATCGCAATAAATGGTTTTTGCATATCTTTAGCTGATTTTACTTGTCCAGTCGCATAAAGAAGACCACGGGCAGGTGCTTTATCAACACCAACTTTAATCATATCACTTCGCATAAGCATTTCCTCGTTCTATCTTTTATCTTACATTAAATGTTAACACTTTTTTAGCTATTGTCAACTGAATTTTCTGACTATTTTTGGTGAAACGTTTTCTTAATTTTCTAATACCAGATTTACTTGGGTATTTGAAAAGCAAAAAAGAGCCAGACCAATCGCCTAGCTCCTACTAATTATTCAACACTCATGAGGTATGGGTAAACGGGTTGTCCACCTTGGTGGATTTCCACTTCAACATCTTCATAAGTTTCTTCTAGGTATTCAGAAATAACTTCTGCCAACTCTTGATTACCTTCTTCACCAACGTAGATGGCTACGATTTCGCTATCTTCGTCAATCATTTTGGCAAAGGTATCTTTAAGGGCAACAACAATATCTGGATTTGAAACAACGATTTTACCATCGACCATTCCAAGAATATCATTTTCATGAATCTCAAGACCGTCAATTGTTGTATCACGAACAGCAAGTGTGACACTTCCGCTGACAACATCTGAAAGGCTAGCTGTCATAGCAGTAACATTTTCTTCCAATGATTTACTTGGGTCAAAAGCAAGAAGGCTTGTGAATCCTTGTGGCACTGTGCGTGTTTCGACAACTGCTGCTGGAACATCAACCACATCTGCTGCTGATTGTGCAGCCATGAAGATATTTTTGTTATTTGGCAAGATAATCACGTTTTTAGCATTTACTTCTTCGATAGCTTTAACAATGTCTTCTGTTGATGGGTTCATTGTTTGACCACCTGAGATGATGTAGTCAACGCCTTGTGATTTGAAGATTTCGGCTAGGCCGTCACCTGCTACTACTGCAATGACGCCGTAATCTTTTGCTTCTTGTTGAACTGGCGCAGCTTCTTTTTCTAGAACAGCTTCGTGTTGACCACGCATGTTGTCCACTTTAACTTTAACGAGTGCTCCGTACTTAAGACCTTCTTGAAGGACAAGTCCTGGGTCTTCAGTGTGGACGTGTACTTTAGCAATTTCATCGTCATTAACCACAATGAGTGAGTCACCAAGGCCACTCAAGTAGCCTGAAAACTCTTCATAGTTGAACTCTTTCACATAGGTTGGACCTTGTTTAAGAGAGACCATGATTTCAGTACAGTAACCGTAAGTGATGTCCTCTGTCGCCACGTGTCCTGCAACTGATTTGTGGTGCTCAGCGTTGATCATTTCAGTCATGATAGCTGGTGTTACTTGGAACTCTTCAGAAGCAATATAGTCGCCAGTAAGAGCTGACAAGAAACCTTCGTAGATGAAGACAAGACCTTGACCACCAGAGTCGACAACGCCAACTTCTTTCAGAACTGGAAGCAATTCTGGTGTCTTAGCAAGGGCTGCTTTGGCGCCATCAAGAGCTGCGCGCATAACTTCAACCGCATCGTTAGTTTCTTCTGCTTTTTTTAGGGCAGTTGTCGCTGCACCACGTGAAACAGTGAGGATTGTTCCTTCAACAGGTTTCATAACGGCTTTGTAAGCTACTTCAACCCCTGCTTGGAAAGCGTGAGCTAGGTCACTACCTGTCAATTCATCCTTACCTTTAACACTTTGACCGAATCCACGGAACAACTGCGATGTGATAACACCTGAGTTACCACGGGCACCCATCAAAAGACCTTTTGAAAGGATTTGTCCGACTTCACCAACTGTTGAAGCTGGTTTGTCTGCAACTTCTTTAGCCCCGTTTTCCATGGTCATGCCCATATTTGTACCAGTATCACCATCAGGAACTGGGAAAACGTTCAATGAGTTAACATATTCTGCTTGTTTACTTAAACGAGTACTGGCCGCTTGAACCATCTCTTGAAATAAACTTGTCGTAATATTTGACACTAATCTTCTCCTACAACTTTAATATTTTGTACGTAAACATTCACCATATCTGCTGAAATTCCCAATTGATTTTCAAGATTGAACTTGACACGTTCTTGAATGTTTTTTGACACTTCACTGATTTTAACACCGTAACTCATAACAGTGTAAACGTCAACTGAAATTCCTGCTTCCGTTGATTTAACAACAACACCTTTTGCGTAGTTTTCTTTACGCAAGAGCGCTTGGAAGTTATCTTTTAGAGCACTTTTGCTCGCCATGCCAACAACGCCAAAAATTTCCGTTGCTGAGCCTCCAACGACGGTTGCAATGACGTCATCAGAAAGCTCGATTTGACCATCTTTTGTATTAATTTTTACAGTCATATCTACTACCTCAAAAAGTTTTTATCAGTTTATTTTACCATATCTTAAGAACAATGTAAAAAAATATAGGCAGTTTTCGCATAAGATAAGGCTTTCAAGGAAAATAAAAAAGCCCCGAGGGACAATGTCATTAAGTTAAGACATTGCCGGAGAATTGGTACAGCACTCTTAGACGAATTGTTAGTTTAAGAGTGCTGTTTTCTTGTTTCTTGGCGCACAAAATGCCTTAGCACACTGCTCTTTGCTCACTATTCATCGCCTTTTATGCTATTCTATAGATAAAACTGACAACTGTTTGGTAACGTATCTTTCGCTTGTGTTTTCGGTGTTGACGTGTGGGAACTAAGTGACTTGAGAGGTAATCAAATAGTTGTTTGGTAGGGATTTTATCACTCAAAAAGAGACGACAAGCGTAAGCAGCGTCTGAAAAATTAATGGGATAGACATAACGGTTACTTACTTTTTGAGCCATTTGTGAAGAGACTGCACGCGTAAAGTTGTACATGGTTAAGTGAGCAAAAATCTCTTGGTGAATCCCTACCACTTTTTTCGAATGAAAACTGACCAGCCCTAAGTTGTATTTTAAGGCTCTAAAAGAAGTCTCTATGCCCCATCTACTGGCGTAGAGGCTTTTTAATGTCTCAGCATCGAAATCTGTGTTAGTAACCAAGGATTCAAAGCTGCCATTCTCAAGTTCAAAGCAGACCATTCTAAATGTCAGTGAATAGGTCATAAATTCCTTGCTTGATTGAGGCAGAAAGTCAAAGGCTTGATGGCTTGGTAACCATTTATAGTTTGGATTATGTTTAACGTGATTAGAGTTCTTACGTGTTAAAAAGAGCTGAATCTTTTCATCTAGACAACTATTCTCAGGAAGTTTCAAGCTCCGCTTCATTCCAGACTTGCCTCCTTTAATCCGAATGACATAATCCCAGTCTCTTTCCTGACAATGCGTCATGAGATTATAGGACTCATAGCCTCTGTCTGCGATGACTAAGCCTTTAGCGAAAGGGAGAGCTTTCCATCATGTCAATCACTGCACGCCGTTCGTCCATCTGCCTTCTAGGTTGAATTCGAGCGTCAAGATAGAGTCCCTGAGTTAGGTCATACAAGGCATTGAGATGAAGGAGATTATAAGCACGCCCACCAGTGTTTGACGAACAATAGGAGTCAGGGTCACCTGGATTAACCGGGATGTTTAGATCTGTCCCGTAAACTGCCAAAATAGGATAATCCGTTGTTGGGTAAATTTCTTTCGTAAAGGCATGAAAAAGTGCCTGAAAAGCTTCAGGTTTCACTTTGTAACGACTCTGTACGAAAGCTGAATTGGAGATAGGGTGACCAAGTTGAAGTAACTCTCGTGATAAGGTCTGCCCGCCCATTTCTAATAAGGTAAGCAGGACTTGGTCAAAACCCAGTTTGCGACTTCTCGTGAAATCCTTTGAGGGATTATAGACATAATCTGCTGCATATGAGGTAATTTGTTTCACACAATGGAGTAACTGATTTTTGATAAGGTTAGACATCTGATTTTACCTCCTAGCTTTAGTCTACTACAAGGAAATAGAAAAAGACTAGCAGAAACTTCTTCTGTTAGTCTTAACTTAATGACATTGCCCCGAGGGACCTTTTTTGTTATTATACGCGTTGTACTTTACCAGATTTAAGCGCACGAGCTGAAACCCAAACTTTTTTTGGTTTACCATCGATAAGAACAGTAACTTTTTGAAGATTTGGTTTAACAGTACGTTTTGTTTGGTTCATCGCGTGTGAACGGTTGTTACCAGAAACTGTTTTACGTCCTGTGAAGTAACATACTTTAGCCAATACAATTTCCTCCTATATTGATCAATATTTACGGATGTGCTAGCACCACATACTAGGATAGTATACCATATCTATCAGTGTAATGCAATATATTTTTATTATGAATCAATTCCGAAAGTCCGTTTTTTGCCATCTATCACTCTTTGGAGGAACATTTTGACCATCAAAAAAGAGTATGGTGTGCTCAAATCGCCTTGTTCAGTGTGATTTAGAATTGAAAGGAGTACTGTTCTCCCCAAAAGGGCAGATTCCTACCTTGGTCTTAAGGGAAACTTTTAAACTTAAACAACCCAACTGGCCAAATGTGACGTCTGCCCGTGATTGAGCTTGTACAAGGCGAAGCCTACCAGGACTAGAAAGCTCATGGTGACAACTACTTTCATTTTAGCTAAGCCCCTAATGGTGTGATTTTCCAAATGAAAATCCCTGTCCAATCGCCCATTTAGCCTCTCGATACTCGTCCATTCTTTGTAAAGTCTCTTAAACTTAGCACTGGAACGAGCTACGATAGTGACTATAATAGGCTCAACACTACGCTTAAAACGATAAATCTTAGAATTATTGTATTTAGGATGAAAGCCATAACGTAGGCTGTCCGAAGACTTATCGTAACCTTTGTAAACCAACTCAATCGCTTTGCCATTGTCAGCCACATACCAAACTTGGCCACTCTGATTGTCAATCAAATCAGTATCTAAATACTGTCTGGGCTAGTCCTCTTTCCACTGGTGCTTATTGTCAATGATAGGGATAATTGCGGCTTCTTCTAAGAGAGTCTGGAGAGGCTTGCCACTATAACCTTTATCAGCCATTAGGCACTTGGCTCTGTCAAGAATGGTCTGACTCATGTTTCTGATTGTCCTTTTGGCAATTGTCGTCTCGGCTCTCCTTTAGAAGCTGGTGTCACTTCCCAATCAACTGGTAAGCCGCACTTAGTATCCGCAAATAAGTGGAGACGATACCCAAAATGATTAATGGGTAAGACCTGACCGTTAGGTAATTACGTCTCTTTCTTGGAGAAATCAGCGTCTAAATCAGAGCGGTGGTCCCGTCTTTTCTTATTCTTTTGATACGAACTAGCGTAACTGTCTAGATACTTCCCGTCTAAGGCCAAATGGACACCAAAACCAGGTAAGCTGTCATAGACCACGGCGACCGCAGTTTTAGCCCAAGCCTCTAAGTTGTCAACGACTGCTTCTAAGTCTGTCATAAAACGTGAGAAACTGGCTGCCGATGGGGCACGGACTTTCTTGGAGCTCCCATCTTTTAGAGTAACAGAGTGAGTCTCGAAGCCACAGATTTGACATAGCTGACTGTTACAGTTGAGTTGACAAATCAGTTGCCTGTCAGTTTGAAATTGAAGCACTAATTTGGCAATATAGGCTATAAAGTAAGACTCAACACTATAGTCTTGACGCCCTCCTTTACGTTTGGATTCTATCTGTTCAAGTAGACCTGTCTCAGGAAGGCTATCAACCACAGCTAAAATTTTTTCTAAATCACCTAGTTCTGTCTCCTCAAAGAGGTTGAGTTGTGTTACACTTTTTATTGTAAGACCTCGCTATTTTTTTACAATCCTATTATAACGCTCTGACGTTTCACTGAGGCTTACAAAAGGGAAAATCGCCATTCTTTCGTGGCGATTTTTCTTTTTATAACGCTGAAATCGGTTGATATAACTAATCTAGTGGAGTTCGGAATTGATTCATTATTATATTTTGGACAGAATTTTCCAAAATTGCCCCTACTCCCTCAACGAGACTGCAATGTTATTTTCATTTAGAGGCAACTCAAGAGTGTGTTGGTCATTTAGTAGCAGTAACGTGACCTAGGTTTACCTACACGTTACCAAGAATGTGAAAAATATGACTAACGTAATTGATACACCCATTAAATAATCTAGAATCAAGCAGCTAACAAGGGACAAAATAATTTTGCTTATCCTTACTTAATACGCTTTAAACCAGTAACATTTTTCATCGATTTTAAATGTGAGGACAAAAGTATCAAAAAGGCTTATCCTTTCGGATAAACCTTAATTTAATAACGTTTCAAGCTAGATTAAGCTTTATTTGCTGAACCAAATACATCGATACGTTCTTCAACGGCAACTGTAATTGCATCGAAACCTGGTTTCAAGAATTTACGTGGGTCGAAGAGTTTTTTCTTCATGTATTCTGCTTCGTTAGCGTTGAATTCTGCTACAAAGTTACGAGTTGCTTTGCAGAATGCCAATTGACATTCAGTGTTAACGTTAACTTTAGCAACACCAAGTTTGATAGCAGCTTGGATTTGATCGTCAGGGATACCTGATCCACCGTGCAATACGATTGGGAAGCCTGGAACAGCTTCAGTCAATTTTTGCAAGTGATCAAGGTGAAGACCTTTCCAGTTTTCTGGGTAAGGACCGTGGATGTTACCGATACCTGCAGCCAAGAAGTCAATACCAGTTGCAACCATAGCTTTAGCATCTTCGATTGGTGCCAATTCACCGTCACCGATGATACCATCTTCTTCACCACCGATTGTACCAACTTCAGCTTCAACTGAGATGCCTTTAGCGTGTGCTTTTTCAACAACTTCTTTAGCCAATTTAAGGTTTTCTTCAACTGGAAGGTGTGAACCGTCGAACATTACTGAAGTGTAACCAACTTCGATACATTCCAATGCATCTTCAAAGTGGCCGTGGTCAAGGTGAATAGCAACTGGTACAGTGATACCCATTGATTCTACAAGGTTTTCGATAAGTGCTTTACAAAGTTTGTAACCACCCATGTATTTAGCTGCACCCATAGAAGTTTGGATAAGAACTGGAGCTTGTTTAGCTTCTGCTGCACGCAAGATAGCTTGTGTCCATTCAAGGTCATTTGTGTTGAATCCACCTACAGCATAGCCGTTATCACGAGCTGCTTGGACGAATTTTTCTGCTGAAACGATTGCCATTAGTCAGGCCTCCTATTTATTTTTTGAGCTTCGCTCATTTACATTGTTAATTCTAGCACAATTCTTAATAAATTGCTAGTTTTTTAGTGAAAATGGGGGAGAAACCTTATGAAAAATAGCTTACTTTATTTTCCAGCCGTTTTCATGTCGGATTTTGCGCTGGCAATTTGCCATTTAACCTGGTCAAATCCTGTGCCTCCTAAGGAATTACGACGTTCTACTGCTGTGTGAGATTTGAGCGTTTCGTAGATATCTTCTTCTATTAAATTAGAAATTTCTTGGTAACTTTCGAGGGACACGTCCTGCAAATAATAGCCAGCTTTGGTGCATTCCAAGACCAACTTACCAACAATTTCGTGGGCTTCACGGAAAGGAAGTCCCTTAGAAGCAAGATAATCTGCTAGTTCAGTCGCATTTGAAAAGTCTTTCTCAGTTGACTCTGCCATGCGCTTGTCATTGACCGTCATGGTATTAATCATACCAGCCAAAATGTCGATAGCTATAGTGATAGTCTCAGCTGTATCAAACATACCTTCCTTGTCTTCTTGAAGGTCCTTGTTATAAGCCAAAGGCAGAGATTTCATAACCGTCAAAAGACCAATCAAATTGCCGTAGACACGACCGGATTTTCCACGGATAAGCTCCGCCATATCAGGATTTTTCTTCTGAGGCATGATTGATGAGCCTGTTGAAAAAGTGTCTGACAGAGTCACAAATTGGTACTCGTGGCTACACCAGTTAATGATTTCCTCACAAAGACGAGACATGTGCATCATGAGAATGCTGGCATTTGATAAGAATTCTAAGATAAAATCACGGTCAGATACAGCATCAAGTGAGTTGCTGTAAGGTTTGGCAAAGCCCATGAGCTGCGCTGTCAGTTCACGGTCGATGGGGAAGGTTGTACCCGCCAAAGCTGCCGCACCAAGCGGAGAAATGTCCGCATGTTTCACGTTGAACTCAAAACGCTCGCTGTCGCGGGTGAACATACTGTAATAAGCCATGAGGTGATGCCCAAATGAAATCGGTTGAGCGTGTTGCAAGTGGGTGTAGCCTGGCATGATGGTGTAGACATGCTTATCAGCCAAGGTCACCAAAGATTGACGTAGGTTGCCCAATTTTTCAATGACTTCTGATAATTTGTCCTTGAGATATAGGTGCATATCGGTTGCCACTTGGTCATTACGTGAACGGGCTGTGTGGAGTTTCCCTGCTACTGCACCAATTTCAGCGGTTAGGAGGCTTTCAATGTTCATGTGAATGTCTTCGTTAGAGACATCAAAGACCAGCTGTCCTGCTTCGTACTGCGCCAGCAATTTTTCAAGACCATCCTTAATAGTATCTGCTTCTTCTTGAGCGATAATCCCTGTCGCACCAAGCATAGTCACGTGAGCAATAGAGCCCTGAATGTCAAATTTTGCCATTTTTTGGTCAAAACTGATAGAAGCTCCGAACTCCTCAACCCATTTTTCAAGGCCAGCCTCAAAACGACCGCCCCATAATTTGTGATTTTCTGCCATAATCTTATCTCTTTTCTTACTTTTAACATCCAAAACTTGTTTTTGATATTTTCTTAGATAGCTCGGACGGAAGCCACCTCCTTCGGAGTTTCATTCCTAATTTTTGAGCCTAAAGTTTCAAAAATCCCGTTATCAGTGACACCTTCGCTGTCACTGATAATCCCGCTACGGCGAAAATATCAGTTTGAGCTCACTTCGTTCGCAGATTACCTACAAGTTCAGTTGTTACTTTTACTTAATATTAAACAAAAGCCGGGACCGTCGTCTCAGCTCTTGAATGTCTCTCTGGACATGAAGCCCGCAGGCTTTTTCGAGGTGTCTCTCTGGGCACTTTATCGAGATAGGGTAGTGTAAGAAAAGAGTTTCAGATGGAGCTCTCTGACTCCTTTTATCTGAAGGTTTTTCTTACAAAAATTCTTTTTAGTAATAGTTTCCTTAACGTAGCAAGTCTATCTAGCGGCTAAAGTCACTGATAGACTACGGCAACCACTATTGTAGATTGCCTAGCAACCTTACTAACTCCAATTGCAAAATAATATCGATTTTGCAATTTCCGTATCGTTGGTAGTGTGGACGCAAGCGAAGCCTGGACGGCTTCCATTGCTAATCTTGAGCCCCCTTTGCTTCCTAATTTTCAAGCTCAGGTAGAAATCGTCCACTGGACGTTTTCTACCCAAATTTTTCCGTTGTCAGTGACACTTACGTGTCACTGATAATTCCATTACGGCGGAAACTATCGGTGATTGGCTCACTTCGTTCGCAATTATTTGTTGTTTACTTGTGAGTTTACTTGTGTTGGTAGTCCCCATAGTTTGATGAAGCCTACGGCTGCGTCTTGGTCGAAGCTGTCTGCTGATGTATAAGTTGCCAAGTTTTCATCATAGAGTGAATTTGGTGATTTACGTGCAACTACCTTAGCTGAGCCTTTGTAAAGTTTTACTTTAGCTGTACCGTTAACAACTTTTTGTGTTTCTTTGATGTAGGCAATAATTGCTTCTGTCGCCGGGCTAAACCAAAGAGCATTGTAAATCAGGTTAGACAATTCATTTTCAAGGATTGGTTTGAAGTGTGAGACTTCACGTACCAAGGTGATGTCTTCGATTTCTTTATGGGCTGTCAAGAGAACAGTTGCTCCTGGGCATTCGTAGATTTCACGAGATTTAATACCGACAAGTCTGTTTTCAACGTGGTCGATACGTCCGATTCCGTGTTTACCAGCAATGACGTTGAGTTCTTGGATGAGGTCAGCCAATTTCATTTCTTTGCCGTTGATGGCAGCTGGTTTACCAGCTTCAAAGGTGATTTCAACGAATTCAGCTTCGTTTGGTGCAGCTTCTGGTGAATTTGTGATACCAAAGGCTTCTTCTGGGGCTTCATTCCATGGGTTTTCTAGGACACCACATTCGTTGGCGCGTCCCCAAAGGTTTTGGTCAACTGAGTATGGATTGTCAAGGTCAGCTGGGACTGGCACACCATTTTCTTTAGCGTAGTTGATTTCTTCTTCACGAGACCACTTCCATTCACGAACTGGGGCTACCACTTTCAATTCTGGGTCAAGCGCAGCGATGGCCACCTCGAAACGAACTTGGTCATTTCCCTTACCAGTACAACCGTGCGCGATTGTTGTGGCACCTGTTTTGTGGGCAATTTCAACCAATTTTTTAGAAATAACGGGACGGCTAAGTGCTGATACCAATGGGTATTTTTGCTCATACATAGCATGAGCTTGAAGAGCTGGAAGAACGTAGTCTTCCGCAAATTCATCCTTAACATCCAAAACGTAAGATTCAACCGCACCAACTGTCAAGGCTTTATCATGGATGAAATCAAGGTCTTTCCCTTCGCCGACATCCATACAAACCGCAACAACATCATAATCTTTTTTAAGCCATGTGATTGCGACTGATGTATCAAGACCACCGGAATACGCTAGAATTACTTTTTCTTTTGACATAATATTTTTCTCTTTTCTTACTTTTTTATTTTTATTAACTTTATGTGTATAATTATACTATTTAAAAATTATATGTCAACACTTTTTTGGAAAAAAATTCAAAAATATTTTGTTTTTTTGTGTTTTATTCCGTATTTATTGCATATTTACAGCAAAACTCTAAATCTAGCTTATAATATTTACGATTTATGATGAATATTTTCCAATAGCTACTAATAAAAAAAGCCGAGACAACTCTCGACTTCTTATCTATTACAATTGCGCAAGCATGTTATCAATATGCTCGATTGATTTCTCTTTACCGAGTAGGTAGATGGTATCTGGCAACTCTGGACCGTGCATTTCTCCTGAAACGGCGATACGGATTGGCATGAAGAGGTTTTTACCTTTGATGCCTGTTTCTTTTTGAACAGCCTTGATTTGTGGGAAGATGTTTTCTGATTTGAAATCTTCGTCTGACATGGCTGCCAATTTGTCACGGAAAGCTTTGAGGACAGTCGGCACGGTTTCACCTGCCATGAAGTCTTTTTCGGCTTCGGTCAATTCTGGGAAATCAGCGAAGAAGAGGTCAGTCAATGGCACGATTTCATCAACAGATTTCATTTGTGGTTTGTAGAGTTCAACCATTTTTTCAGCTTTATCTGTCAAACGACCAGCTTCTTCCAAGAATGGTTTTGCCATATCAAAGATGGTTGAAAGCTCAGCTTTTTTGATGTATTCGTTACTCATCCAGTCAAGTTTCTTCTGGTCGAAGGCAGCTGGTGATTTGCTGAGACGATTTTCATCAAAGAGTTTGATGAGTTCTTCGCGTGAGAAGATTTCGTCTTCACCACCTGGGTTCCATCCTAGAAGAGCAATGAAGTTGAAGACCGCTTCTGGAAGGTAACCTTTTTTACGGTAATCTTCGATAAATTGAAGGGTGTTAGTATCGCGTTTAGACAACTTCTTACCAGTTTCAGAATTGATGATAAGAGTCATGTGTCCAAAGGCTGGCGCTTCCCAACCAAGAGCCTCATAAACCATGAGCTGTTTGGGTGTATTGGCAATGTGGTCATCTCCACGGATAACGTGTGAAATTTGCATATCGTGGTCATCTATAACAACGGCGAAGTTGTAAGTTGGGTAACCGTCACGTTTTTGAATAACCCAGTCACCACCGATGTTGCCACCTTCAAACTCGATGTCGCCTTTAACGATATCAGTCCATTTGTAGATACCAGCTTCGTTCACTGCGATACGAACCGTTGGCACAATACCAGCTGCTTCACGTTCAGCGATGTAAGCTGCTTTTTCGGCTTCAGACATGCCAAGGTATTCGTTGATGTAGCGAGGTGTTTCACCAGCGGCTTCTTGACGTTCACGCTCAGCAGCCAATTCTTCTTCGGTCACGTAAGATTTGTAGGCTTTACCTTCTGCCAAAAGTTGGTCAATGTATTTTTGGTAAAGGTCAAGGCGTTCTGACTGACGGTAGCGTTCATGGGTTTGTGGGCTTTCATCCCAATCCATTCCCAACCATTTAAGGTTTTCAAGCTGTGAACGTTCACCATCTTCAACGTGACGTTTACGGTCAGTATCTTCGATACGAATGATAAAATCACCACCGTGATGACGTGCGTAGAGATAGTTGAAAAGCGCAGTACGCGCATTACCGATGTGTAACAATCCAGTTGGACTTGGTGCATAACGCACACGAATTTTGTTAGCCAATGCATTTCTCCTGTAAATATAATTATTCAATCTTTAATATTATACCACTAAATAAGTAAAATCCAATAAAAATCACTTAAAGAGCACGACAAACGCATGAAGAAAATGTGCACAACTTAAATTTTCATCGTGTGTATTTTATATGAAATTTTCTTGAAAATTATCGAGATATCTAGATTTTTTCATTCAACAGTACCCGTTTCCGAGTACATTATAGTACTATTTTATAAAAAATAACTCAAAATTTATGAAAAATAGTTTTCTGAAATCAATAGTTTCTTCATGCGTTTGTCGTGCTTACAGAGGTCAGAACAAGATTGGGAAAGACCATCTTTTTGACTGTATCCTCCTATCTGCGCGTTGTCGGGTCAACAGGCTAAGGCTGATTTCCCAAGGTCAACTATCAATCAACCACGACGACTAATAGTCATGAGAGCTAGCAATAGCCTACCAAACGAGAAAGGTTCCTAAAACTTGGGCAGACCATCGCTGACAGCTAGAACCTCTCGTAAAACTGCAGCAAGTGTTAGCAAGATAATCTAAAAGGAAATTATTTCAGTTACTAGCTGGAATTGCTAAACGAAACAAGCTGGCAGGCGCTACTCTACTAGATGCCATCACGCGATGCTACATAACCACCCACGCTACCATTATCCGCCTCCTTCTTACAAAAATCAAGGCGCTTCCAGCACAGTTTGCAAACGTTTGTACAAAAACCACTTTTGGGAATTGCAATCTCATTTGAGGGGACTATAATACAGGTATATTTAGAAAGAAGGTCATTGATATGAAAAAATGTCTCTTGAAAACAGGTCTCGGACTAGGCTTAGGAGCCCTTCTAGAACTTGCTTATTTAGCGAAAAAAACCGAATTTTTCAAAAGCGATAAAGAGCTCTACGATGAATTCGACTCTACCTTGAACTAGGAGGATAAGACCATGCAAAAGAAAAAAGCGATTATGATCGGGGCTGGTTTGTCAAATATGGCTGCCGCTGTTTACCTTATTCAAGAAGGCAAGTGGAAAGGTGACCAAATCACTTTCTATGCTCTAGATGACCACGGTGCCAATGACGGTGCACCAACTAGAGCCACAACTGATGAATACTGGAACAAAAACCATCCTATGGAAAATCAAACAGGTTATATTGCTCGTGGTGGGCGCATGCTCAACTACCGCACTTATGTGGACTTGATGGACCTGCTTGACCGTATTCCATCCGCTACAGAGCCCGGTCTCACTGCTGCTGAGGACACTCGTCAATTCGACTCAGCCCATCGGACTTACGACAAAGCTCGGCTATTGGCCAAAGGCCTTGGTATCATCGACGGTGGCAAACTCGGTCTCAACGGCACCAGTCGCAAGCTCTTAACCCAGCTCATCATGATGCCCGACTCTGAGGAAGAAAATCTTGATAATGTGACTATCGCTGACTTCTTCAAGGATAATCCTGAGTTCTTTGAAACTAACTTCTGGTACATGTGGGAAACGACTTTTGCCTTCCGCACTCGTAGTTCTGCTCAAGAACTACGCCGTTACATGCATCAAATGATTTACGAATTTACGCAAATCGAACACTTGGTTGGTGTCAATCGCACGCGCTACAATCAATACGAAAGCATCATGCTTCCTTTGGTTAATTACTTGAAAGAACAAGGTTGCCACATCGTCCTCAATCGTTTGGTAACTGACTGGGAATTCAAAGACAGCAAGATGCAAGATGAAATCACTGTTACTGGACTTCACATGACCAACACCGAAACTGGCGAAGAAGAATTGGTAGCCATTGACGACGACACAGCTGTTATCTTCACCAACGGTTCTATCACCGACTCAGCAACCCTCGGTGACTTCAACACGCCAGCTCCAGAAAATATGGACTACGGTGCTGCTTCAGGACTTTGGAAGAAAGCAACTGAGCACTTCTACAATCTCGGTAATGCCGATAAATTCTTTGCCGACCGCGATGCCAGCGAATGGGTTAGCTTTACCCTTACAACCAAGGACCACACCCTTCTCAATGAGATTACCCGTATTACCACTCAAGAACCTGGTAACGCCCTTAATTCCTTCATTTCTGACGGTGCTGTAACGCCTCTTGGTCAAAAAGATGTGACCATGTCTATCGTGGTTCATCATCAACCCCACTTCACTAGCCAACAACCTAACGAAACCGTTCTTTGGGGCTACTTCCTCTACCCACGCCGCCACGGTGAATTTGTCGATAAACCTTACATCGAAATGACTGGTAAAGAAATGCTTCAAGAACTTCTTGGACAATTGTCAAAAGTTGACCCAGGTCCAATCAATATCAATACCAAAGAAGAAGCCATCATGGACAGCGTCATCAACTGTATCCCAGTTTACATGCCATACGCTTCCGCTCTCTTCAATAACCGCGCCAAAACTGACCGACCAAAAGTTATTCCTAAGAACTCAACTAACCTTGCCTTCACTGGTGAATTTGTTGAACAACCTTACCAAATGATTTTCACTGAAAACAGCGCCGTCCGCTCTGGTGAAATCGCAGCCTACCACTTTGCAGGCATCCCAATGTCCCACCTGGTTCCAACCCCACGCTACGATAAAGATATTAAAACTCTGCTCCGTGCAGCTAAGAAAATGTTTGAATAACTTCGATGACTAACGAAACACCCTTCGACTAAATTGCCAAAGGGTGTTTCATTTTATAAATAAATCACTTCCAAATGTCCGAAGGCAACTTCTCCTTGGAGATAGAGGGTTTTATGAGTTTCATTCAAATTTTGTGGCACTTTGACTGCTGCAAATGAACTTTCAACAGATGACAAGACTTTCCAGTCTGAAGGGACAAACAGTTTCATATTACCAAAGCCGACTTCGACTTCAAAAGTCGCACTGTCACCAGCTATTTCAGATTGGTCAAAGTAGATATTGGCATTGCCAAAAGCCACTTCACGTTTGGCGTAGGTGAAGTCAGACTCATTGATGTAGAGATTTGAACTACCAAAGCTGACATCCTTATCGCTGTCGCTAAATTTTCCAGTGACGGTCACCAATCGACGCTTAGGTTTGACCAGTAAATCAACACCGACAGCCACCAAACCAGCTGCTACAAACATGGTCCACAGTGACAAAGTAACCCAGTCATAGACTGAATTTAAAATGATAAAGGTCACACCACCCAGAAAAATCGCACTGCCCCAATTACCATCCAACAAGCTATGCAGGGTCAAATAAGCAAAGACCAAGGTCCCAAGCATCGGCCACAGAGGCAGCTCCGCTAAGCCGAGTTGCCCTTGGAAAATAAGCACGCCCGCTAGGGCAATCAGTGCTACCCCTAAAATTGATTTTTTCATTTTCTTACCTCAATTCCTGTAATTTTTCTTTTAATAAATGATAATAACGTCTCGAAACATAAACCTCTTTCTTGGTGTCGTTAAAACGTATCCGACTAGAACCCGAGAAAGATTTGTCTAAGGAGTAAATCGATTTGATGTTAACGATGGCAGATTTGGAAATCCGACAAAAGGTTCTGGGCAAATACTCATCCAGTTCATAAAGCTTCAACTTGACCTCGTAGGCATCCTGCCTAGTATGCCCATAAATCTTACTGCCATCCGTTTCAAAAAACAGGACCTCATTAACATCGATAAAATATTCGCTGCTGTCCTTGTAAAATGCCAAAGTTGGTTTTCCAGCCTGCGCCAACAATTGCTGTATGGCAAGGACTTCATCGGTCAACTGCGGGGTTCGAATAAGAATTTCCACCTCCGACAGTCGGTCAGCCATCTCAATCTTGATTGTAACCATCCACTCTCCCTCTCTTTGTTAACATTATAGCAGAGCCATTTTGAGAAACAAGACCTTTCCCCTAAGTGGTCACATTCTGCCAGTAAGTGGTTATCGATTCCGTGGAAAATAAAAAACAGGCAAAGCGCCTGCTTTCATATCTAACTCTTCATGCTTCCGTGACTGCTATAATCTTGCCAGTATCAACATCGTAATAAGCTCCATTGATGACTACATCATCTGGAATCAGAGGCGATTGACGCAAGAGCTGGACATCTTCTTTGACGCTCTCAACCACGTCAGTGAAGGGTAGAAAATCTTGCTCTGCCACGTCGACCCCCAAATCACGCGCCAGCTGTTCCGCAAAAGCTTCATTTGTAAAGGTCTGCGCACCGCAATCCGTATGGTGAAGCACCACAATTTCACGCGTTCCCATCTGCTGCTGAGAAATGACGAGCGACCGCAACATATCATCAGTCACACGCCCACCCGCATTCCGCAAGATGTGAGCATCACCCAAGGCCAAGCCGAGCGCCTGAGCCACGTGCAAGCGCGAATCCATGCAAGTCACAATCGCCACCCGCGTCTTTGGTTTGATGGGCAGATGCGCCGTCCCATGCAAATCCACATAGGCTGCATTAGCCTTCATAAACTGTTCAAAATATGACATGATTGCCTCCTCAAGTCAAGCAAGGATAATCCTTTGATTATCAAGCTAAGGTTGCTATTATCTTACCATTTTCAAGAAGCGCTGTCACAAAAAAGGCTTGGCATTTACCAAGCCTTGAGATGCTATGAAAAGACACGTTTGAGCACTTCACCGACTGTTGATACCCCAATCACTTCAATCCCTCCAGGAATTTCGATACCAACCAGAGAATTTTTGGGGGCATAAACCTTGGTAAAACCTAGTTTGCTAGCCTCGTTGATACGTTGCTCAATCCGCGTCACCCGACGAATCTCACCAGTCAGCCCAATCTCACCGATAAAAGATTCTTGCGGATTAGTTGGCATTTCTTTGTAGCTGGACGCAATAGCTACCGCTACTGCCAAGTCAATAGCTGGCTCATCCAATTTAACCCCACCCGCTGACTTAAGGTAGGCATCTTGATTTTGAAGTAAGAGCCCACAACGTTTCTCCAAAACAGCCATAATCAAGCTGACGCGGTTAAAATCAAGACCCGTTGTGGTGCGCTTAGCATTTCCAAAAACCGTCGGCGTTACCAAGGCCTGAACCTCAGCCAAGATAGGACGAGTCCCTTCCATGGTTACCACAATAGCAGAGCCTGTCGCCCCATCTAAGCGCTCCTCCAAGAAGACCTGACTGGGATTGAGCACCTCAACCAAACCACCCGACTGCATCTCAAAAATCCCAATCTCGTTGGTTGAGCCAAAACGGTTCTTGACCGCGCGCAGAATACGAAAGGTGTGATGACGTTCTCCTTCAAAATAAAGCACCGTGTCCACCATGTGTTCCAACATACGAGGACCAGCAAGCGTCCCTTCCTTGGTCACATGCCCAACAATGAAGGTGGCAATATTATTAGTCTTAGCCAGCTGCATAAGCTCCGCTGTTACCTCACGAACCTGACTAACCGATCCCTGCACGCTAGACACCTCAGGACTCATGATGGTCTGAATAGAGTCAATAATCAAGAAATCTGGCTGGATTTTCTCAATCTCTGCACGGATATTTTGCATATTAGTCTCAGCATAAAGATAAAACTCGTTGTCAATATCACCTAGACGCTCACTACGCAACTTAATCTGCTCTGCCGATTCTTCCCCAGAAACATAGAGAACCGTGCCTTTATTTGCCAGCTGAGTCGATACTTGCAACAACAAAGTCGACTTCCCAATACCAGGGTCTCCACCAATCAAGACTAGACTTCCTGGGACAACGCCCCCACCCAAGACACGGTTGAATTCATCCATATCAGTCTTGGTGCGAGCGTAGTTGATGGAGGACACGTCCTTGAGTTTCGTCGGTTTTGTCTTCTCACCTGTCAAGCTGACACGCGCATTCTTAACCTCCTGAACCTCAACTTCTTCCACAAAAGAAGACCAAGACGAGCAATTGGGACAGCGCCCCAAATATTTTGGCGATTGATAGCCACACTCTTGACAGACAAAATTCGATTTCTTTTTAGCCATCCAAACCTCCTCTAGCCTTCATTTTATTATTCATTTTTATTTTGGAAAATGGCTAGCGCTAGCTTTCTATTTTCCAGTACTTCCGAAACCACCTATACGAACACCAGTTGCCTCGTCGCCGTCCGCAATCAAAAACGGGGCAAAAACAGCCTGAACAATACGCTCACCAACTTCAAGAACCACAGGCTCGTCAGTAATATTTTTCATCTGCGCAAAAATATGACCTTCATTGGCTTCATTACCATAGTAATCCCCATCGATAACACCAACCGAGTTAATCAAAACCAAGCCTTTTTTACGAGGATTTGACGAACGGTCATAGAGGTAAAGCACCTCACCAGCCTGCATATAAGCCTTGACACCTGTCGAAACCAGCTTAATCTCACCAGGGGCAATAACGGTCTCAACCGCCACCTTCAAATCATAACCAGCTGCATGAGCTGTTTCACGTTTAGGCAATAAATCCTGCCCTTCAAATGTTGACACCAATTCAAATCCACGAATTTTAGACATCTCAATCTCCTTTTGATTTTAAAAGCTCATTTGAGTACTCATTATAACATGCACTAGAACAGTCTCGCAAATCTGCGAAACCAGTATTGTTTGCCACGTAAAATAAGCAAGCAAAAAGCCGAGTTCCAATGAACTCGGCTACTCTGCGGAGAGAGGGACTTGAACCCTCACGACCAAAAACGGTCACAAGATCCTTAGTCTTGCGCGTCTGCCAATTCCGCCATCCCCGCCTAACAACATGATAAATTATATCAAGATATCATGTCGCTGTCAACACTATTTTTCATATTTTTTCAAAAAACTTGAAATTTTCTTTTCGTAGGTTACAGGATCTGTCTCAAAAGACTTGGCATGACCTGCTCCCTTAGCAATATAAAGCTCTTTTTTGCCTTTTGTTGCTGCATAGTTTTCATAGACCATCTTTGTCGGAACAAAGGTGTCTTTATCACCATGAATAAAGAAAACTGGTAAATTGTTCTTAGCTAATTGGTTTACACTACTTGCTTGCCCATAAGAAAAACCGGCACGTACTTTTGAAATAACCGAAACCTCATAAAGAATTGGGAAAGCAGGCAATCCATACATTTCCTTAGCTTGGAATTTCAATTCATCCCAAACACTAGTATAACCACAATCTTCAATGATATTGACCACTTGGTTTGGCAATTTTTCACCGCTAGCCATCATGACGGTTGCAGCACCCATTGACACTCCAAAGAGAGTAATTTGGCTGGATGTATTTTGATCAACTAAGAGCTCTGCCCATTTGACAACATTTAAGCGGTCATTCCAGCCATAACCAATCAACTGCCCTTGGCTCTTACCATGAGCAATATTGTCTGGCATGAGGACATTGTAGCCCAATTTATGGAAGAGCCAGCCGTAAGCCTTCATATTTTCTTTGCTATTGGAAAAACCATGAATCACCACAACTGTCTTGTCAGTCTTCTCAGCCGCAGGGATATACCAGGCAACCTGTTTTAAACTCTGGTTAGTCATTTCCATTGTTTTCTTAGAAAGCTGGTCAAAATTCTTCGCGTAGCTGTAAAGAGGATTATCCTGCTTCAACTGACTATTATTGATAAAGGATTTTTCTTCACGCACCTGAGCGACATGGAAAAAATAAAAACTGGCTACCACCGAAATAGCAAACACAATGAGAAATACCCATTTTAACACTTTTGATAATCTAATCTTTTTCATGACAATTATTATACCTTACTTTTCCCAAAAAACAAAACCGCCTTACATGAGACGGTTCAGGGAATGTGTCTAATTAGATTCCTGCATTTTCAACTGCTGCTGTAATAAAGGCAGTGTAAAGTTCTTCAGGACGGTTTGGACGTGAATGCAGTTCTGGGTGGTATTGCGCAGCCACGAAGAATTTTTTCTCTGGCAATTCAACAACTTCCATCAAGCGGTTGTCTGGTGAAACACCTGAGAAGACAAAGCCTGCTGCTTCAAATTGTTCACGGAATTTAGTGTTAAATTCGTAACGGTGACGGTGACGGCGTTGAACCACTTCTTGATTGTTATAAGCTGCCGCAGCTTTTGAGCCGACTTTCAACTTACATGGGTAAAGTCCAAGACGAAGTGTCCCACCCATGTCTTCGATGTCGATTTGGTCACGCATGATATCGATGATTGGGTATGGTGTTTCTGGGTCCAATTCGGCTGAGTTGGCACCTGCAAGATTAAGCACATTACGCGCATACTCCACGCAGGTCAACTGCATACCAAGACAGATACCAAGCATTGGCACATCATTTTCACGTGCATAACGGATTGCTTCGATTTTGCCTTCAGTACCACGTTGACCAAAGCCACCAGGCACGATAATCCCATCAGCATCACCGACTTGCTCTGCAATATTGTCAGCAGTCACTTCTGCAGCATTAACCCATTTAAGGTCAATCGCCACATCATTAACGTAACCTGAGTGTTTAAGAGCTTCAACGACTGAAAGATAAGCATCTGGCAACTCAACGTATTTACCAACCAAAGCAATCTTAACTTGTTTCTTAAGATTCATGACCTTGTCAACCATCGCAGACCATTCTGTCATGTCAGCTTTAGGCGCATCAATCTTCAAATGGTCACAAACGATTTGGTCCATATTTTGCGCTTGCATGTTAAGCGGAATTTGGTAAATGTGATCTACGTCAAGAGACTCGATAACGGCTTCTGGATCCACATCACAGAATTGAGCCAATTTATTCTTGATACCTTGACCAGCAGGTTGTTCTGTACGAATGACCAACATGTTTGGTTGAATACCAAGGCCACGCAATTCTTTAACAGAGTGTTGTGTTGGTTTAGTTTTCATTTCTCCGGCAGCTTTAAGGTATGGAAGAAGTGTTGTATGGATATACATCACGTTGTCTGAACCCACATCAGCCTTCATTTGACGCAAAGCTTCAAGGAATGGAAGTGATTCGATATCACCAACAGTACCACCAACTTCTGTGATGATGACATCTGAGTCAGTTGTTGTTGCGGCACGTTTGATTTTTTCTTTCAAAGCGTTTGTGATATGTGGGATAACCTGAACAGTTGCACCAAGGTATTCCCCACGACGTTCTTTTTTAAGAACTTCATCGTAGATTTTACCAGTTGTGACGTTTGAGTATTTGTTCAAATTGATGTCGATGAAACGTTCGTAGTGACCAAGGTCAAGGTCAGTTTCAGCACCATCATCAGTCACGTAAACTTCACCGTGTTGGTAAGGGCTCATTGTACCTGGGTCAATGTTGATGTATGGGTCAAATTTTTGGATAGTAACTTTCAATCCACGATTTTTCAAAAGGCGACCAAGACTTGCCGCTACAATCCCTTTACCAATAGAAGAAACCACACCACCCGTTACAAAAATGTACTTTGTCATCAAAAACTCCTTATTTTTAAGACTTTAAAATGCTATAACTCACAGAAATAACTTAGCCAACATCAGCAGATGTCAACCTGAGCAAAGTGGGGTTCTGCTCTGCCATTTCCAAAAACAAAATAGCCCCCTATTAACTAGGGAGCTTCATCTGACCTCTAAAAGAGGTGCCCGAATAATAATATAAACTATCTTTCAGATTTTGTCAAATCTTAGCTTACTCTTCGTCCTCGTCTTCGTCTTCGTCCTCATCATCTTCTTCATTGATGTCAACATCTTCTTCCAAATCATCTTCTGGGATGATTTCATTGATTTCTGAGTCGTATGATTCAACTTCTGATTTTTCATCGTCTGGGTTATCATCACCGTACTCTAAATCAGAATCAGACGCTGTGTAATCTTCATCTTCTGGGTCATCATCATTGTAGTCGATGGCATCTTCGTTACCGTCCATGAAGGCATTAACACGTTTTTTCTTACGTTTTGGTGCGCCATCTTCTTCGTCTTCAAGTGTGATGATTTCTTCGTCAATTTCGTCAATGGCATACCATGAACGAAGACCCCATTTATTTTCACCAAGTGGGATGAAACTGCCATCAGTGTTCAAATCTGAATAGAAAGAAGATAGGGCTTCACGGATTGCTGCATCTGATTTTTCAAGGTAGGCTTGGATATCGTTAACCAAGTCGCTGAAATACATTTCATTATCACGGCCACGTTGTTCAAGAATAGCACGCGCTACTTCAATCATTGAAAGTTCGCTTTTTTCTTGTCCAGCAAATACTTCTAATTCCAAGGTCATTCTCCTTATATTACATAGACTATAGGCTTGGGAGGGCTACACCCTTAAAAGAACTAATCGTTAGACCAGTCCCAAGCTATTTGAATTCATTTTTTCGTTAACTACTATTTTACGCTATTTTTGTCCATTCGTCAAAAGAATTATCGCTAGAATTAGGCAAAGAGGTGGTCCAAGTCTTAAGATTTACACTAAACTCACTAATCACTAGGCTACATTTATTAGTCATCAAAAAAAGAGATTGGACACTCTTGTTCCAATCTCCCTTTTTACTATTCAATCTAAACTTATTTAACTTTAGCTGAGCTTGTGATAACTTCAACCGCTTTTTTCATTGCGATATCATGTTTAAGCATTTCTGGTGAAAGAAGGTTACGAACTTGTTCGACTTCCATGCTGTATTCTGTTGCAAGGTCAGTGATTTCTTTTTCGATTTCTTCGTCAGATGCTTCAAAGCCTTCTGCAGCTGCGATAGCTTCGATAACAAGGTTAGTTTTAACACGTTTGTCAGCATCAGCTTCGTATTGTTTGTGAAGGTCTTCTTCAGATGTACCTGTCAATTGGAAGTACATTTCTGGGGAGATACCTTGACGTTGCATGTTGCCCATGAATTCGTTCATAGCACGGTGAACTTCGTCGTGTACCATTTCTTCTGGCAATTCAACGATTTCTGCGTTTTCAACAGCCAATTCGATTGCAGCACCTTCAACAGCATCGTCAAATGCGATTTCTTTAGCTGCTTCGAGTTCTTTACGGTATTTAGCTTTCAATTCGTCAAGAGTTTCAACTTCTTCATCGATGTCTTTTGCAAGTTCATCATCAAGAGCTGGAACTTCTTTAGCTTTAACTTCGTGAACTGTTGTTACGAATTTAGCAGCTTTACCAGCAAGGTCTTCTGCTTGGTAGTCTTCTGGGAATGTTACGTTAACATCAACTGTTTGACCAGCTTCTGAACCAACCAATTGTTCTTCGAAACCTGGGATAAATTGACCTGAACCAAGTTCAAGTGAGAAATTATCACCTTTTCCACCGTCAAATTCAACACCGTCTACTGAACCAACAAAGTCAATAACAACTGTGTCTCCTTCAGCTGCAGCACCTTCTTTAACAACAAGTTCTGCAAGGTTGTTGCGTTCACGTTCAACTTTAGCGTCAACTTCTTCATCAGTAACTTCTTTTGAAGCGTCTACTGATACTTCAAGGTTTTTGTAGTCACCAAGTTTAACTTCTGGTTTTGTAACAACTTCAGCTGTCAAAATCCATTCTTGACCTTTTTCCATTGATGTCACGTCGATTTTTGGTTGTGCAACAACGTCAAGTTCAAGTTCTGCAACTGCTGCTTCATAAGCTGCTGGCAAAAGAGCGTTCAAGGCGTTTTCGTAAAGTGATTCTTCACCGAATTGTTGGTTGAAGACGGCACGTGGTATGTGACCTTTACGGAAACCTGGTGCGTTCAAATCTTTTTTAATACTATTGAATGCTTGGTCAAGGGCTGGTTTGATTTTATCTTGACCAATTGTAAATGTAATTACGCCACGGTTAGTAGCAGTATTTTCAAATGATGTAGACATTAAGTCATTTCTCCTTAAAATAATTTAGATACAGTTTAGTTTATCATATTTTAATAGCTTTTACAAAGTTTTTTGCGTAAAATATAGGCTCGCGCAAGCAATTTTCCTGCAAATAATCCTTTCAGTAAATACTTGCTCTCTTCCCATTTTTTTACTACACTAGTTTCATGACAATCTTTACAAAATATATCGCTCACCTTAATCTGGAAGAGCTGGTCTATGACCTTATCTCCAAACTGATTTCTTTGATTCTGCTATTCATTATTTTTGAAATCAGTAAGAGGGTTCTGAACTATGTCTTCGAAAAGGCCGTTGCGCAGTCCATCAATATTGCTAAGCAAAATCCAGCTCGGCAAAAGACCATCATCAAGCTCAGCCATAATATCATGAATTATGTCCTGTATTTTTTTATTTTTTACTGGGTATTGAGTATTTTGAGCATTCCGGTATCTAGTCTTATGGCTGGTGCAGGGATTGCTGGGGTTGCTATTGGACTTGGTGCCCAAGGTTTCTTGACAGATATGGTCAATGGTTTTTTCATTCTTTTAGAAAATCAATTTGATGTTGGCGATTCTGTGACGCTTGGGACTATTAGCGGGACAATCGTTAATGTTGGCATTCGTACGACTCAGGTTCAAGATTTTGACGGCACCCTCCACTACATTCCCAACCGCAACATCACCGTTGTCAGCAATAAATCGCGTGGCAATATGCGGGCACAGATTGATTTAGCACTCTTTGCAGACACCAATCTCCAAATCGTCAATGAGACGATTGAGAGTGTCAACCAAGAACAGCTCAGCCATTATCCAGAAATCATCGGTCAACCTAAAATCGTGGGACCAAAAATCCTCACCAGCGGTCAACTTGTCTTCCGTATTGACATCTTTGTCAAGAATGGCATGCAGTACAAGGTCTATGCTGACTTTTATCGCTTTTATCAAGAGGCCTTGCTGGCGCAGGACATCAATCTCCCAACCGTCAGCGCAACAATAAGCCCTGAAAAATAAACCAAACCCAGCCTCACCTAGGCTGGGTTCTCTAGTCTAAAATTTACGAATAGGGTCTGTGGTGTAAGTCGCACGCGCTCCGCCAATTAATTTTGGTCGAGAAGCTAGCGCAGTCACGTGGGCACCACCAAGCTCGCGCATGACAGGAACAAGTGGCACCTGAACACGTTTGACGTGCATACCAATAGAAGTGTCCCCGATATCCAGACCTGCATGAGCAAGGATTTCTTCAACTTCTACAGGATTGGTCATAAACTTGAAAGCTGCCAGCTGACCGCTACCACCAGCGTGGAGATTTGGAAGGACATTGACGATTTCTAAATCCTTAGCTTCAGCCAATGATTCCTCAACAACCAGGGCGCGATTGAGGTGTTCACAACCTTGAACAGCCAGATAAATACCGCGTGCTGTTAGTTCGTCCAAAATCGTTTTGACGATGACTTCACCAATTTCTAGGCTAGAATTTTTACCAATCAAGCCACCAGCAACTTCACTTGATGACAGACCAAGGACAAAAATTTGTCCTTTTTTGATGGCACTGCGTTCGATAATGTCCACTACGATTGTGCGAGTTTCTTCTGCAAGTTTCTTTAAATCCATGATTTTTTACCTCCTCATTCTACTCAGCTCTGCTATTTCCCACCAAAACGCGAAAAGGCCAAGTTCAGGGCATAGCCTGCAATTAAGCCAACCAGATTTTGCATCAATTCAGCTGCCATGCCAGGAAGTGCGGCCGCCCAGCCATAGAGAATTCCACGAGCAAGGGCATAACCGCCAACCATAACAACAAAAGTACCCACTATGCCAAGGTAGCGCCACTTACCAGTCAATCCTGCCAAATAGCCTTGAGCCCCATGAATGAGTAAACTGAAAAACATCCAGCTAGCATAGCCACCAATCAAGTCAATGAGAAAACCTGACGCAGCCCCGACGATTGCCCCTTGACGTTTGCCAAGATAAAGAGCTGTAAAAATCACACCAGCATCCAGAAGGGTCACAAAACCTGTAGGCGTCGGCAAGCTCAAAAATTTTCCAAGTACCACTGATAAAGCCGTCAGAACAGCTAACAAGGTCAATTCACGTGTCTTTGTTTGTCTCATAATGGCCTCCTAGAAATGTTGGTTGACACCGTATTGGTCAGCATGTTGAATGGCTTGATAGACAAAGTCTTTAGCTTCTTTGACAGCATTCAAGGTCGTTTTACCTTGAGCTAGTTTAGCTGCGATACTGGAAGCAAAAGTACAGCCAGCCCCCACATTGTTGCTGTCCAAAATCGGATAAGAGATAACTTCAAAAGACTTTCCATCATAGAAAAGGTCAATAGCATCGTCCTCGCTTAGGCGATTGCCCCCCTTAATCACAACATTTTCAGCACCCAGCGCATGCAATTTTTCAGCCGCTAGCTTCATGTCGTCTAAGGTCTTGATATCCATTTGGGTCAATAGCTGAGCTTCCACCAGATTTGGTGTCACGATAGTGGCATAAGGGAAGAATTTGAGAAGTTCATCCCGCAAACGGCTGACCTCTAAATCATGATTTTCCTTACAAACCAAAACCGGGTCTAAGATGACTGGACGGTTAGCATGCGCTTTTACAAATTCAAGGACCACATCCGCTGTCTCAACATTTGGAAGCAAGCCTAATTTCACCGCAGCCAAGTCCACATCTTTCAAACTAGCCAACTGCTGTTCTAAGACTTTTTCATCAATAGGAATGACTTCAAAGCCCTTGTCAGTCAGCGCTGTCAAACAAGTCACCGCCACAAAACCATGCAATTTTTCACGCGCATAGGTGGTCAAGTCAGCATGCAAGCCACCACCAGAAAAAATATCATTTCCCGAAATTGCTAGAATATTCTTGCTCATAGATAATCTCCTTCAAATACAAACCATTTCCCGCTGCCGTTGGACCAGCCAAGTCACGATTTTTAGCTTCCAAAATCGTCTTAATCTGGCTAACTGGCATACGACCATTCCCAATTTTCAAAAGGGTGCCAACCATATTTCTGACCTGCTTATAGAGAAATCCATTTCCTGTGAAGGTAAAAATCAAGAAATTTTGGTCCTCTTCAAAGCGAATATCTGCCTTGAAGATGGTCCGAACCTTGTTTTCCACGCTGGTTCCCGATGCGGTAAATCCTGTAAAATCATGAGTTCCCACCAAGTCCTTGATTGCTTCCTGCATCGGCTCAAAAGCAACTGGATAAGGATAGTGGGTCGCATAATTTCTCATCATTGGATTTTTGGGACGACCAATATCTACCAAAAACTCGTAAGTCTTGAAATGCTTATTGTAGCGGGCGTGAAAGTCGTCGGAAACTTGTTCCACGGCTACAATGTCAATATCGTCTGGGCACTGGGTATCTAGTCCAAAGCGCAGCTTTTCCACATCACGTATCTGAGGCAAATCAAAGTGAATCACCTGTCCATAAGCATGCACTCCCGCATCCGTCCGCCCCGCCCCGTGAATGGTCACTGGAGTACCGCTATTCAAACGCAAGAGGGTCTTTTCAATCTCTTCTTGAATCGTGCGGCAATGTGGCTGGCGCTGAAAGCCTGAAAAATCTGTCCCGTCATAGGAAATAATTGCTTTATATCGTGTCATGTTGTTATTTTACCATCATTCTATCATCAAAACTAGAAAGTCAGATATCAACTGTCCCCCTACAAAATATATTTTAGCAAGGCCTTCAAAAACTCTTCATCGGATAGTCGAAGCAGATGCTCGTTGACTAGTTGACGATAAGATTGTGGCATGGCATCACCGTAGGCTACTACCTGCCACAGTTTGATCTGCGGAGGGAGTTTTACAATCAGCTGATCTTGATGGATACTGTATTCTGGCAACTGAGCATAGGAAGCTAACCGCTCTTGCCAGTTTTCCAAGCGCTGCTGGAACTTTGCTCGCAGACGTTTGATATTCTTGGCATAGAGCCCATTTTCAATGTAAAGCGCCAGCGCTTTTTGCAAAATCAAATTCGTGTCATAATCCATGAGCTTCTTGTAAGCGATAAAGGGACTTTTCAGGTCGTGAGGTAGGCAAATAGTGGCCAATCGCAGAGCTGAAAAGACGGTATTGGAAAAGGATTTGAGGTAGATGACCCGCCCCTTGGTATCGTAATAATGCAGTGGCGACTGATTAGCAAAGTCAGACATGTAGTCATCCTCCACCAAATACACATCGTAGCGCTCGGCTAGCGCCACCAAACGCCTCATCTCCGTCGGACTGTAAGACGTTCCCAAAGGATTGTGCAAACGTGGAATGAGGTAGAAAAACTTGATAGGCTGAGTCCGAAAAAGATGTTCCAGAGTCTCAAAATCCAGACCATCCAAATCCCGAGCCACACTATGGTAAACAAGTCCCTGCTCCTCCAACAAATCCAGCATCCGAGGATAGGTCGGCTCTTCGACAACCACTTCCGTTTTACCATTTGGAAAAGCCAACTGATTGAGAATGTATAGCGCCTGCTGGCTCCCAGCCGTAATCACCAAATGCTCAATCGGCACGTAAACCCCGCTATCTGCCAACAAGCCATGCACCGCCTCAATCAAATCAGGCAAACCTTCCTGACGATGATAGTAATTAAATAGATAATCTTCGCGTCCAATCAAGGTTTCATTTAGGCAGAGCCGAAAGTCCTCATAGGCATCATTGGCGACCTCGCTTTCGGGCAAATCCACTGGTTCCACCTCTTGATTAGGCAGGTCAAAGACATAGTAGCCAGACCGCGGTTTGGCATAGATGTAGCGCTCAAATTTCAATTCCAGAAGCGCCCTCTGAGCAGTATCCTTGTTGCAAGAAAATTGCTGCGCTAGCTGTCGAATAGAGGGCATACGGTCACCCGATACTAGCTGCCCATCCTCAATAGCCCCAATCAAATACTGCTTAATGTCTGCCAACTTAGTCATCTTCTATCCCCCTACACACATTTTCTCCATTCTACACTAATCTCTCACCACTGACAATAAAAATAGGATTGGGAACTGAGTCCACAATCCTATTTGTCATATTTATTCCCCTTCAAAGGCATCTTTCACTTTATCGAAAAAGCCTTTTTTCTTAGGAGTGACTGCCTTATCACCACCTGCTTGCGCAAATGATTTAAGGGCTTCTTTCTGAGCGTCATTTAATTTAGTTGGTGTCACGATGTTAACTGTTACGTGTTCATCACCTTGACCACCGCCACGAAGGTTAGGGGCACCCTTGCCTTTCAAACGGAAGGTCTTACCAGTCTGCGTTCCAGCTGGGATGGTCATTTCAACGTCACCATGAACAGTTGGCACTTCGACCGTATCTCCGAGCGCAGCCTGTACAAAGCTGATATTCATCGAGTAGTAAATGGTTGAACCGTTACGTTCGAATTTTTGGCTAGGAAGAACATTGATGATAACGAAGAGGTCACCGTAAGGACCACCGTTGAAGCCAGCTTCACCTTGTCCTTGAAGACGGATTTGTTGACCTGTTTCAACACCAGCAGGAATCTTGACAGAAACCTTGTGGGTTTTCTTTTCGTGACCTGTTCCGCGACAAGTTGTACATTTGTCTTTTATTTCTTGGCCCGTTCCGTGGCAGACGTCACAGGTCATTTGACGACGCATCATACCGAGTGGAGTTTGCGTATCAACGTTAATCACACCTGAACCATGACATTTAGTACATGTAATCGGGCTTGTACCAGGTTTAGCACCTGAACCGTGACAGGTATGACATTCAGCTTCGCGGTTATAAGAGACTTCTTTTTCAGCACCGAAAATAGCTTCTTCAAATTGAAGATTAACACGGTACTGAAGGTCATCACCTTGACGAGGAGCATTGGGATTACGCGTTGCACCTCCGCCACCACCAAAGAATGATGAGAAGATATCTTCGAAACCACCGAAGCCACCACCATCAAAGCCACCAAAACCACCAGCTCCGCCGTCGAAGCCACCATTGGCTCCAGCAGGTCCGTATTGGTCATAGGCTGCGCGTTTTTGCTCATCACCTAAGGTTTCATAGGCTTCCTGAACTTCCTTATATTTTTCTTCTGCGCCAGGTTCCTTATTGATGTCTGGATGGTATTTCTTAGACATCTTACGGTAGGCTTTTTTGATTTCATCTTGCGAAGCATCCTTAGACACGCCAAGACGATCGTAAAATTCTTGATTGTTCATATTAACATACCTTATATTTATTTTTTGATGATTTTCTTAAGTGGTGAGATCGCAAGTGACTGCCTTTGGCGTTCCATTACTATATTTCAAAAACTATTTTTTGATATTTTCTTAAATAGTGCGGACGCAAGCAAACTCCAAAGGAGTTTCATTGCTAAAATTCGAGCCTAAGGTCTCGAATTTCCCGTTATTAGCAACAGCAAAGCTGTTACTAATAGTACCACTACGGCAAAAATATCCTGTTTGGCTCACTTCGTTCGCTGTCATCTACAATAAATATCTTCTACTTTTAACTCAGCATTAATAAGCAAGCTATTAGTCTTTTCACCACGGTAAAAATCATCTGCCTTGGCGACCTATGGTCACCTTTTATTAGTTACCCAAAAACAGAGGCTGGGTTGCAACCTCTGCATTCGTTTTTATTAGTTATTAGTAAGAGAACTTGCAACCTTATTTTTCAGTAAACTCACCGTCTACGACGTCGTCACCGCCATTTGATGAACCTGCGTCAGTTGCACCTTCTGCGCCTGCTTGAGCTTGTTGTGCTGCGGCAGCTTGTTCGTACATTTTGACAGCCAATGCTTGTGCTTTTTCGTTAAGGGCTTCAAGTTTAGCTTTCATATCGTCAAGATTGCCAGCTTCTTGCGCTTTCTTAAGATCATCAAGGGCAGCTTGAGCAGCGTCGCGTTCTGTGTCAAAGCCCTTGCCTTCAGTTTCCTTGATAGTTTTTTCTGTTGCAAAGATGGCTTGGTCAACTTCGTTCTTAAGGTCAACTTCTTCTTTACGTTTAGCATCTGCTTCAGCGTTAGCTTCGGCATCTTTCATCATTTTTTCAATTTCTTCGTCAGTCAAGCCTGAGTTAGATTGGATAACGATGTGTTGTTCTTTTTGAGTACCAAGGTCTTTGGCTTTAACAGAAACGATACCGTTTTTATCGATGTCAAATGTTACTTCAATTTGTGGGATACCACGAGGAGCAGCTGGAATATCAGTCAATTGGAAACGTCCAAGAGTCTTGTTATCAGCAGCCATTGGGCGTTCACCTTGAAGAACGTGAATATCAACAGCTGGTTGGTTGTCAGCAGCAGTTGAGAAGACTTGTGATTTAGATGTTGGGATAGTTGTGTTGCGGTCAATCAATTTCGTGAAGACACCACCCATTGTTTCGATACCAAGTGACAATGGTGTAACGTCAAGAAGGACAACGTCTTTGACATCACCAGTGATAACACCACCTTGGATAGCAGCACCCATAGCTACAACTTCATCAGGGTTAACTGATTTATTTGGTTCTTTACCAGTTTCAGCTTTAACAGCTTCAACAACGGCTGGGATACGAGTTGAACCACCAACAAGGATAACTTCGTCGATTTCTGAGATTGACAAACCAGCGTCTGACAATGCTTGACGAACTGGAGTCTTAGTACGTTCAACAAGATCGCGAGTTAAATCATCAAATTTAGCACGTGACAACGACACTTCTAAGTGGAGAGGTCCTGCTTCGCCAGCAGTGATGAAAGGTAAGCTGATTTGTGTTTGAGTCACACCAGACAAGTCTTTCTTAGCTTTTTCAGCAGCGTCTTTCAAACGTTGCAAAGCCATCTTGTCAGTTGACAAGTCAATACCGTTTTCTTTCTTGAATTCTTCAACTAAGAAATCAATGATTTTTTGGTCAAAGTCGTCACCACCAAGTTTGTTATCACCAGCAGTTGCAAGTACATCGAAGACACCGTCACCCAATTCAAGGATTGAAACGTCGAAAGTACCACCACCAAGGTCAAATACCAAGATTTTTTCGTCTTTGTCAGTTTTGTCAAGACCGTAAGCAAGGGCTGCTGCTGTTGGTTCGTTGACAATACGTTCTACTTCAAGACCAGCGATTTTACCAGCGTCTTTAGTTGCTTGACGTTGTGCATCGTTGAAGTAAGCAGGAACTGTGATAACAGCTTTAGTCACTTTTTCACCAAGATAATCTTCCGCATAACCTTTCAAATATTGAAGAATCATTGCCGAGATTTCTTGTGGTGTGTATTCTTTACCGTTAGCCGCAACTTTTTCAGAAGTCCCCATTTTCGATTTGATAGAAATGACGGTATCTGGGTTTGTCACTGCTTGACGTTTAGCCGCATCACCAACAATAATTTCACCGTTTTTGAATGACACTACTGAAGGTGTTGTACGGTTACCCTCTGGGTTTGCAATGATTTTGCTTTCAGTTCCTTCAAGAACTGCGACTGCTGAGTTTGTTGTACCTAAGTCAATACCAATAATTTTAGACATAATATTTACCTCTTTTGTTTTCAAATTTGTTTTTGATATTTTCCTTTGGTGGTGGGGACGGTAGCAGCCACCAGAGGCGTCTCATACCTAAACTTTGAGCCTAAGGTCTCAAAGTTCCCCTACCTCAGAATAATTCTTATTCTGAGGTTCTCACCACAGCGGAAAATATCGTTTTGGCAAGTCTTCGACTTGCTATCTACTTTCATTGTTAGTGGGATGTGTCAACGAAATCAAATATTTCTGACTCACTGCCTAGTTTATTGTCTTTTCGGACACGTTTTTTAGATTAGTTATAAACCACAACCATTGCTGGGCGGAGCAAGCGTTCGTGCAGTTTGTAGCCTTTTTGGAAGACTTGTGCAATGCTGTCTGCTGGGTGTTCGTCGTCAGCTGGCAAGGTTTGAACAGCCATGTGGAAGTTGTGGTCAAAGTTCTCTACTTCAACCTCTTCAACACCTTCTTCTTTAAGGGCTTGAATAAGGCTGTCGTGCGTCATCTCAAGACCCTTTTTAACATCATCTGTCAGACCTTCAACAGCCAAAGCGCGTTCCAAGTTATCAAGTCCCGGCAAGATAGCTTTTGCCAAATCTTGTGAACGATAACGTTGCAATTGTTGACGTTCTTCGTTGGCACGGCGTTGAATGTTTTGCATTTCTGCGTGGGCGCGAAGGTATTTGTTTTCAAAGTCATCTGCGCGCTCGTTAGCCAATTCTAATTCTGATTTTTCAGGAGTCTCTGAAACGACTTCTTCGACTGTTTCTGCTGCTTCAGTTGCTTCAACCTCTTCAGTCACTTCCTCTTTTTTAATATCTTCTGACACAGCGTGCCCTCCTTTTAAATAATTTCTTAAACATGGGAACCATTCACTTCATAATGATTGGAATTAAGGTAACGATAATAGTCACCCAACTTAGCAGCTAGAACTCGTCCGATAACATTAGTCAGACTAACTGCCCTGCGATAATCCATATCAATCGGACCAATCAAGCTTAAAATACCAAATCCTCGATAAGGAATCAAAAACTTGTGGGTCAGAACGGTTACATTTGCTAGCCCGGGCTCTTTGCTATCAGCTACTTGGACGCTGGCCATTTCATCATCTGATAGGCTTTGGCGAAGAGCCAAAGCAACGCCCTGCTCATTATCCAAAAACTGATAAGTCTTCAAATCTGAAAACTCAAGTGCATTGACCTTGCCTGAGACAAAAACCATCTCACGGAAAAGCTCAGCAAAGATGTAATCAAAGAGATCCAAAACATTGTCCGTCGTTGTAAAATACTTCTGAACAATCTGCGGAATCTCAGTACGGAGCTTGTAATGAATATCCATGACCGAACGGTTAAGCAAGCGCTCATCCACAATCGCCTTCAAGGTCGCAAGATCTCGTGCCAAGAAGTTCTTTGGAATAGCAAACTGAACAGTCGCTGGTTTAGACTCATCCAAGGTCAAAATAGCTAGCGCGTCGTGGCTAGAAAGCCTAACAATTTCAAATCCCGTCAACTTCTGACGAGCAGGTTCCACATCTAAAATCACAGCAGTGTAACCTGTCATCTGAGACAAAATCTGACTTGCTCTTGCTAACATATCCTCTAATTTAAAAGCTTCAAAATCAAAAGCCTTGATGACTTGGTAGATGTCCTGTTCATCAATACTATCAAGCCTTAGAGAATGTTCCACGAAGTATTTAAAGCCAGCCGGACTTGGCAAACGACCACTAGACGTATAAGCCTTTTCAAGCAAGCCCAACTTTTCAAGCTTAGCCATATCATTACGAATAGTTGCACTACTCGACTCAATAGTCGGCTGTAAGGCCTTAGAACCAACTGGTTCATGAGTCTGCGTAAACAGCTCAACGATTAAATTCAAAATATCATTTTGACGTTGGGTAATCATGATAACCAGCCTTTCTATTTTAGCACTCTTAGCACCCGACTGCTAACTTTATATTTTTATTATACTCCTTTTTAAAAGAGAGTCAAGGGAAAAATACAAAAAATTAGCACTCTTTTTATAAGAGTGCTAAAAATACATCTTAAGACTGATAAGACAAGAAGTCATTGTCTGTTTTCCTTAATCATATCGCGTCAAATCACAGGTATCAACAATATTGACCATGTCTTTGGCATAAGTTTTGGAACTTGAAAAACCTTCCTCAGCTAGGAGTTTGACCAAGGTCTTTGTGTTTTTATTAGCGACCATGGTTTGATAAGACTTACTTGTGCCAACCCGACCAGCTTTGACCTGTTCCATATAATCATAAAGTGATTGCTTCCAGTCACTATAACGATGATAACGTTGTGTTTGACTAGAATTCGCTGCGCCTGTCGATAAAACTACCACGGCATCACCAGACTGAGCAAGACTTCCAAATAAATTATAATATTTAGCTGCTAACAAGGTTTGACCAAACTGTGACTCTAGACTAGCCTCCGCAATAATGAAGGACGGACGAACCCCATAAGCCTTCCCAAGCTCCACAGCCGTCGGAGCAATCTTCTGAACAAATTCCTGCTTCGTATAAGAAACCACTTGAGTTGACTGAGCATTAGGATGCTTATGATGAGCCACCAAAGGAAAAACAAGTACTAGCAACCACAGAAAGAAAACACCAACAAAATAAGAGAGAGATAAGCGTCTTCTCATTGGTTATTCTCCTTTAAAAGCGCCACATATTCCTCCAAAGTCAAATGATGTTTGGTCATGTATTTGGCAGATTCAACACCAACATAGCGATAGTGCCAGTCCTCATAGTCAACACCAGTTGATGCTGATTTTCCTTTAGGAAAACGAAGAACAAAGCCATACTCAGGCGCCAAAGCCTGAACCTGACTAGCAACAGTCGTATCACTTTCATTGAGCGAATCAACAGTACTCATATCAATAGCAAGACCAGTCTGATGTTCACTAGCCCCTGCTGGTTGAGAATAAGTCTTCACCTTGGTTTCAGCCTGCTCCTGTGTCAAGCTAGGATCAGCAGCCATTTCCTGACTAACATAAGAGTTGAATAATCCTTCTTGGTAAGCAACACTACGGTAGCCAGAAATCAAATGTTCACTGGCATCAATAGCTTGCGCTGCTGCCAAGAAATTGGTCACATTCTCAGCAATACGGGCATCGACCGCTACCCCATTGACGTATGAAATTTCTGGATTCATTTCCGCTGTCACATTGTCACGATTGACCAGTACCAACTCCCAAGCACTAGATGATACTTTAGGTAAGTCCGCCTTTTTCGTTACCTTACTGGTACTTGCTTTAGTTTGAGAAGACTTGCTAGCCTGCGATGTTTTCGAATGGTCTCCAACTACAAACAGCAAAAATAAACTCAGCACCGCAAAGAAAGCAAACAAGCTCCATAAAACACTTTTAATAATCTTACTTTTCATTTTCTCTTTCTTCTAAAATCTCCCTACCACGAAGACGATAAGAACGGTCTCCGATTGTTTTCACCGTAAATTTACCATCGTCATATTCAACAATTGAAATACTACCATTGTCAAGACCCAAGCTACGAGGGGTATTATGGTCAACCAACCATAAAAACGTTCCAATTGTCATCCCATGACTGACCACAATGACGTCACCGCCACCTTGTGCAGCAATTTTTTCAGCAATAGCTGTAAAACCTTCCATGATACGGCTACTCAAAACTTCCCAAGTCTCTGCCCAACCAGCAGTATCTACGCGACAAATACCTTCCGCAAGCTCTTGATGACTCAACTTGCTCATATCTTTATCAAAAATTCTTGGCAAAACCCCATTAAAAAGGTCACCATCATAGCCACCATCCAGGCTGCCAAAACACCACTCGCGAATACGTTTGTCTCTTGTGTAAGGAATGTCCTCTTGACCTATCTCACGCAAAATAATTTCCATCGTTTGCAAGGTTCGACCACTATCGCTCGAAAAAGCTTCCTTAAAATGCAACCCTGCATCCTTGAGACCAAGACCTAGTTCCTTGATGCCAAGTTCACCTTCAGCCGTCAAAGGAGTGTCACTCCACCCTTGAGCACGACCAATTGTATTAAACATCGTTTTCCCATGACGGGCAATGTAAAGACGTGTTTTAGCCATCATTCTTACCTCACAGCATTTTCTTCTATTATAACAAAAAAACACGTAAAAAAGAGCAGCCAAGTCACTGCTCTTTCGACTAATTTTTAAAACTATGAATAGGCGCTGGAATTTGACCACCACGAGCGATAAAGTCAGCAGAAGAATTCTTATTGATAGACATAACCGGTGCCGCACCAAGAAGTCCACCAAACTCAATCATGTCGCCTTCTTTACCTTTTGGAATAATACGAACCGCAGTTGTCTTTTGATTGATAACCCCAATCGCAGCCTCATCCGCAATCATAGCCGCAATCGTTTCATACGGCGTATCCTCAGGAATGGCAATCATGTCCAAACCAACCGAACAAATGGCTGTCATAGCTTCCAATTTTTCAAGATTAAGCGAACCAGATTGAACCGCCGCAATCATCCCCTCATCCTCAGACACAGGAATGAAAGCACCAGACAGACCACCAACTTGGTTACAAGCCATAACCCCGCCTTTTTTCACTTGGTCGTTCAATAGGGCTAGCGCTGCTGTCGTACCGTGGGTACCAACCATTTCAAGCCCCATCTCTTCAAGCACACGTGCGACAGAGTCCCCAACAGCAGGTGTCGGAGCAAGAGACAAATCGACAATACCAAATTTAACACCCAAACGCTCTGAAGCCATTTGCCCAACCAATTGACCGATACGAGTGATTTTAAAAGCAGTTTTCTTAACTGTTTCAGCAACAACGTCAAAAGATTCACCACGAACCTTTTCAAGAGCACGCTTAACAACACCTGGTCCTGAAACGCCAACGTTGATAACAACATCAGCTTCACCAACACCGTGGAAAGCACCAGCCATGAATGGATTATCTTCAACAGCATTAGCAAAAACAACCAACTTAGCTGCTCCCATGTCAGAAGCCTCAGCAGTTTCTTTAATCACACGCCCCATATCGCGAACAGCTGTCATATTAATACCAGCTTTGGTAGAACCAATATTAACAGAGGCACAAACTTTCTCAGTTTCAGCCAGAGCACGTGGAATTGAATTGATCAAAATTTCATCACCTTTTTGGTATCCCTTTTGAACCAAAGCAGAAAATCCACCAATAAAGTCAACCCCAAGTTCGTGCGCAGCCTTGTCCAAAGCCTTAGCCAAAGGCAAATAGTCTGTTGCATCAGTTGCGGCACCAATCAAAGCAATAGGTGTCACTGAAACACGCTTATTAACGATTGGAATACCAAGCTCAGCAGCAATCTCATCTCCAACAGTGACCAAATTTTTAGCCTTGGTAACGACTTTCTGATAAATTTTCTCAGCTGCACGCTCAATATCAGGATCAACACAATCTAAAAGCGAAATTCCCATCGTAATCGTACGAACATCAAAATTTTGCTCTTCAATCATAGCAATCGTTTCAGTTACTTGTCTAATATCCATTTATCAATCCTCTTATAAATTGTGCATAGCTTCAAAAATAGCAGAGCTCTGAATATTAATCTTCACATGCAAAGCTTCACTAAGGTCATCAAACTCATGACGAAGTACTGCAAAATCCTTTTTATCAGCAGAAGAAACGACAGCCATCATCGTAAAGTACTCATCTAAAACGGTTTGTGAAATATCATCAATATTCAAACCAAGATCCGCACACTTAGCAGAAACACCTGCCACGATCCCAGCCTTATCTTTTCCAACAACAGTAACAATTGCTTTCATTTCTAACCCTCCAAGAATGTTTGTTATATTCTAACATAATTCCTCTCAAAAAGCTATACAAAATAAATTATAGAGCAAAAAACGAATTTTAAGAAAGATATCTAAAAAAATATAAGCAATTAACAAAAAACCTCAAGAACAACCTTTCAATTAACATTAGAACCTTAACATAGTAGTCTAAAGTTGATAGCTAAAACATAAGTCACAAAAATCACTCAGGTAACAGGAACCTAAGACCAGTCGTTGAAGAAGAAGCAAGCCCTGAAAACAATAAAATCCAGTAATTTCCAATCAAAAAAGCCAAACAACAGTTAACCAAACAAAAAGCGCTGACCTCTCAACGCTTCAAAGTTCTATATGACTCCGGCAGTAGGACTCGAACCTACGACATCATGATTAACAGTCATGCGCTACTACCAACTGAGCTATGCCGGATAATGGCTAAGCGACTTCCCTATCTAACAGGGGGCAACCCCCAACTACATCAGGCGTACTAGGGCTTAACTACTGTGTTCGGCATGGGAACAGGTGTATCTCCTAGGCTATCGTCACTTAACTACGAGTATT
>NZ_JADNQT010000011.1 GCF_015594605.1 Streptococcus sp. HF-1907
AGCCATTATCCGGCATAGCTCAGTTGGTAGTAGCGCATGACTGTTAATCATGATGTCGTAGGTTCGAGTCCTACTGCCGGAGTCATATAGAACTTTGAAGCGTTGAGAGGTCAGCGCTTTTTGTTTGAAAAAACTAAAGCGAAAAGCGGCACGAAAAAATTATCCTTATGCTAAGTTTAGTTGAAATTTTTAAATTTTAGTGTGTGTTAGATCTCTTGCCACAGTTCTATCGCCTTTATTTTGTCGTAACATGAGTTAGCAGGTGGAACATGCTTAGAGTTTTTGTGGAACTTATGATCAATGATTAAAATAAAGATTTGAGGTATTCTTATGCTATAATAGTTGTAAGATTTTTACAGAGGTTATGGTGTATTGAGCATTATTGAAAAAGCGCCAGCTAAGATTAATCTTGGTTTGGATATTGTTGGCAAGTTGGAAGATGGGTATCATGAGTTGTCAATGATTATGGTTAGTGTCGATTTAAATGATTATGTGACACTTTCAGAGATTGAAGGTTCTGATATTATTGTTGAATCCAATAATTACAGGATGCCTTTAAATGATAAGAATGATGTTTTCAAAGCAGCGCAATTGGTTAGGGAGCGTTTTTCAATTAAGAAGGGATTATTGATTTCATTAGATAAGTCAATTCCTATTTGTGCTGGTTTAGGTGGTGGCTCAACGGATGCTGCTGCTGTTATTCGAGGGTTGAATCAGCTTTGGCAGTTGAATTTGACGAATGAAGAGATGTTTACGATTGGATTTGAAGTCGGTACAGATGTTCCCTATTGTATTGAGGGGGGCTGTGCTCATGTTTCTGGTCGTGGAGAAGTAGTGAGACCTCTAGAGGAGACTATTTCTTCTTGGGTGGTTTTGGTTAAGCCGGATTTTGGAATTTCAACGCGAACGGTTTTTCGTGATGTGGATTGTCAGACAATTTCGAGAGTTGATATTCAGGCTTTGGAGAGAGCTATTTTGTCTAAAAATTATGGTGATATGATTGAGTATATGGGAAATTCTTTGGAAGATGTGACGATTGCTAGGAAACCGCTGATTCAAAAAATTAAAGATAGGATGCTGAAGTGTGGTGCCGACGTTGCTCTGATGACCGGTAGTGGTCCGACTGTTTTTGCGCTTTGTAATACAGAGAAAAAAGCTGACCGTGTGGTTAATAGTATGAAAGGATTTTGCAAGGAGGTCTATAAGGTGAGGACCTTGTAGGTGAGGCTGTTGTTCAACCCAGCTACCAATTATCGAAATTTATAAATGAAGAAGTGATTATTTGCTTCTTCTTTTTCTTCATGGTATAATTAACTGGTTAATGAATAGAGGTGTTTTTATGGCGGATTTAGCAAAAAAAGTTGATCATTTGGTTAGTGAGATTTTATTGAAGGCGGAGAATCAGCATGAGCTTTTGTTTGGGGATTGTCAGAGTGGGGTTAATTTGACCAATACACAGGAGCATATTTTGATGCTATTGTCGCAGGAGCGTTTAACCAACTCGGAGTTGGCCAAGCAGTTGAATGTGAGCCAGGCTGCTGTGACGAAGGCGGTGAAGGGTCTTATTGCCCAGGATTTGTTGGTGTCTGTCAAGGATACTAAGGATGCTCGGATTTCTTATTTCGATTTGTCTGATTTAGCTAAGCCGATTGCTGACGAACACTTGCATCATCATCATGCAACTTTAGGTGTCTATGATGACTTGGTTGAGCAATTTTCGACAGAAGATCAAGCTGTCATTGATCACTTTTTGGAAGTATTTATCAATCGTTTAGAAAGGTAGTTATGAGATATATTACAGTATCAGATTTAGCTTTCCAATATGATAATGAGCCTGTTTTGGAAAATATTAATTATCATTTGGATAGCGGGGAGTTTGTGACCCTTACGGGGGAGAATGGCGCAGCTAAATCAACACTTTTGAAGGCAACCTTAGGGATTTTAACGCCTAAGGTGGGAACCGTCACTATTTCTAAAAAGAATACAGATGGCAAAAAGTTACGGATTGCTTACTTGCCTCAACAGATTGCTAGTTTTAATGCGGGTTTTCCTTCGACGGTTTATGAGTTTGTGAAGTCGGGGCGCTATCCTCGAAAGGGCTGGTTCCGTCGATTGAACAAGCATGATGAGGAACACATTAAGGCTAGCCTAGAATCAGTTGGCATGTGGGAAAATCGTCACAAGCGTATTGGCAGCTTGTCAGGTGGGCAAAAGCAACGGGCGGTCATTGCGCGTATGTTTGCTTCGGATCCAGATATCTTTGTTTTGGATGAACCAACGACAGGTATGGATGCTGGAACAACGGAGACCTTTTATAAATTGATGCATCATAATGCGCATGAGCATGGCAAAGCTGTTTTGATGATTACGCATGACCCTGATGAAGTGAAAGGTTATGCGGATCGTAATATTCATTTGGTTCGTAATCAGGAATTGCCTTGGCGTTGTTTCAATGTCCACGCAAATGAACAGGAAGGAGAAACTGATGCTGACTGATATGCTTTCTTATGATTTTCTGCAACGTGCCTTGCTGTCAGTGATTGCCATTAGTGTTTTTGCACCGATTTTAGGAATTTTCTTGATTTTACGTCGTCAGAGTTTGATGAGCGACACATTGAGTCACGTCTCTTTGGCTGGGGTTGCTATGGGGATTGTTCTTGGGATGAATACGACCCTTTCAACCTTGCTAATTGTTGTGGTAGCTGCTGTGATTTTGGAATATTTGCAGACTGTTTACAAGCATTATATGGAAATTTCAACAGCCATCCTCATGTCGTTTGGTCTGGCAGTTTCCTTGATTGTCATGAGTAAGTCGAGCAATGCAGGTAGTGTCAGCCTAGAGCAATATCTTTTTGGGTCTATCATTACTATTAGCATGGGGCAGGTGATTGCTCTATTTGCCATTGCTGTGACAGTCTTCATTTTGACTTTACTCTTCATTCGTCCTATGTATATTTTGACCTTTGATGAGGATACGGCATTCGTAGATGGGCTTCCTGTACGTTTGATGTCAATTTTGTTTAATATTGTGACTGGGATAGCGATTGCCCTCACCATTCCCGCAGCGGGAGCTCTGCTGGTTTCTACTATCATGGTTTTACCAGCAAGTATCGCCATGCGTTTAGGGAAAAATTTCACTTCCGTTATTTTTATCGGTATCATCATCGGATTTGTTGGTATGGTCGCAGGTATTTTCCTTTCTTACTATTGGGAAACACCGGCTAGCGCTACAATTACCATGATTTTTATCAGCATTTTCCTACTGGTTAGCTTGGGTGGAATGCTGCGCAGAAAATTAGCCTAGAGCGACTATTTTAAAAGTTTAGTTAAAATAAGAAAATGCGCGGACAGTTAATTGTTCGTGCGTTTTTTAGCTAGATAATTGCAATAAAAAAACGAGCCGAAGCTCGCTTGTTACTAGTAAGTCAAGACGAAATATTTTTTCTTCCCGCGACGGATAACGGTTAGCTCGTTTTCCAATTTATCTTGGTCTGAAAGGTTGTAGTCTAGGTTTTGGATGCGTTCGCCGTTGATGTAGATGGCACCATTTTGGACGTCTTCGCGTGCTTGACGTTTTGAATTGACAACGCCGGCGGTAACTAGGATATCAACGATATTAAGGTTATCGTCAGCCTTGACATCGTAGTTTGGCACACCGCGGAGACCTTGCTTAAGTTCTTTAACTGAGAGGCCTTTGATGTTACCTGTAAAGAGTTGCTCTGTGATGTTAAGGGCTTCTTTGTAGGCTTCTTCACCGTGAACAAGAGTCACAACTTCGCGTGCCAATGTTTTTTGTGCCAAACGTTCATGTGGCGCAGCTTCAAATTGAACACGGATGTCTTCGATTTCTTCCAAAGTAAGGAAAGTAAAGATTTTCAAGAAACGAACAGCGTCAGCATCCATGACGTTGAGCCAGAATTGGTACATTTCGTATGGTGATGTTTTATCAGCGTCGAGCCAAACAGCATTTCCTTCAGATTTACCGAATTTTTTACCAGTTGAGTCTGTGATAAGTGGCACTGTCATCACGTGTCCAGTTTTATCAGCTTTGCGACGAAGCAATTCAGTACCAGCTGTCATATTGCCCCATTGGTCTGAACCACCGATTTGGAGAGTAACACCGTGCTTGTCATTGAGTTCGTAGAAGTCATAGCCTTGCATGATTTGGTAGGCAAATTCTGTGTATGAAATCCCTGTTTCAATACGTTTTTTAACTGATTCTTTACTCATCATGGCATTGACAGTAAAGTATTTACCAACATCACGAAGGAAATCGATGAAGCTGATGCTACCGAACCAGTCATAGTTGTTGACCATGACAGCCCTGTTGTCACCATTTTCAAAATCAAGGAAACGTGATAGTTGACCTTGGATTTTAGTGACCCAACCTTCAACGGTTTCTTTGGTTTGAAGGCTGCGCTCAGCATCCTTAAATGATGGGTCTCCAATAAGACCAGTGGCACCGCCCACAAGTGCATAAGGTTTGTGCCCTGCCATTTGCAAACGACGTGATGTCAAGATGGCTACCAAGTGCCCAAGGTGGAGGCTGTCAGCGGTTGGATCGTAACCTGTATAATAAGAAACAGAACCCTCTTCGAGCGCTTTTCGGAGTGCTTCTTCGTCCGTTGTCTGGAAGACAAGGCCACGTTCTTTGAGTTCGTCAAAAATGTTCATCCGTTTTCTCCTATAATAATTGTGTATCACTACAAACTATAGCAAAACTCTTTGAGATATGCAAGTCTAATAAAGTTTGTTATAATAGAAAACGAGGTATTGTTGATGGTTAAGAAAACTAGAAAAAAAGGGAAACGAGAGAAGCAGGCTGTTAACCTGTCTGAAGTTGGTTCCATCTTTTTACGAATTATGAAGTTGATGTCTGACTTCTTTTATATTATTTTACTATTATTTGGAATGTTGGGAATTGGTCTGGCTTTTGGGTATTTAGCCAGTCAGATTGATTCTGTTAAGGTTCCGAGTAAGGCTAGCTTGGTTAGTCAGGTGAGTTCTGTTAGTCGGATTTCGAGTTTGACTTATTCAGACGGTTCACAGATTTCTGAGGTTGATAGTGATTTGCTTAGGACACCAGTAGCAAGTAATGAGATTTCTGATAATATCAAGAAGGCGATTATTGCGACTGAAGATGAGAACTTCAACAGTCATAATGGGGTTGTGCCCAAGGCTATCTTTAGGGCGACAGCTGGGTCTTTACTTGGTCTTGGCGAGAGCTCTGGTGGGTCAACCTTGACCCAACAGTTATTGAAACAACAGGTTCTAGGAGATGACCCGTCCTTCAAGCGTAAATCTAAGGAAATTATCTATGCTTTGGCTTTGGAGCGTTATTCTGACAAGGACAGCATTTTGACCAACTACCTGAATGTGTCACCGTTCGGTCGTAATAATAAGGGTCAAAATATTGCTGGGGTTGAAGAGGCTTCGCAAGGAATTTTTGGTGTATCTGCTAAGGATTTGACGATTCCACAGGCTGCCTTCATCGCAGGTCTTCCTCAAAGTCCAATTGTTTATTCACCTTACACGGCAGATGGTCAATTAAAATCAGATGACGGTCTTTCTTACGGTTTAGCCCGCCAGCAAAATGTTTTGTACAATATGTACCGCACGGGTGTTCTGACCAAGAAAGAATATGAGTCTTATAAAGCTTACAATATTAAGAAAGATTTTATTGCATCAGAAACGGTTGAAACGACTGAGCATGATTATCTTTACTACTCTGTTTTGAGTGAGGCTAAGGATATCATGTATGATTACCTGGTTAAAAAAGATGGTGTCTCTGAGCAGGATTTGAAGAATGATGAGACCAAGTCAGCCTACAAGACTCGTGCATCCGAAGAGTTACAGCAGGGTGGTTACATAGTTAAAACAACGATTAACAAGTCAATTTACAATGCCATGCAGAATGCCGTTGCTCAATATGGCAATTTGTTGGATGATGGGACGGGAACTGTTCAGGTTGGTAATGTTTTGACAGATAATGCTACGGGTGCCATCTTAGGCTTCATTGGTGGGCGAAATTATTCAGCCAACCAGAATAACCATGCTTTTGACACGCAACGGTCGCCAGGGTCAAGTATTAAGCCAATTTTGCCTTACGGTATTGCTATTGACCAGGGGCTTCTTGGTAGCGCCAGCGTCTTGTCCAACTACCCAACAACCTACTCAAGTGGTGAGAAAATCATGCACGGCAATGACGAAGGAACGACTATGATTGACTTGCAAGAGGCTTTGAATACGTCTTGGAATATTCCGGCTTATTGGACTTATAAGCTTTTGCAGGATAAGGATGTTGATGTCAAATCCTACATGGATAAGATGAACTATAGTATTTCGGACTACAATATTGAGAGTCTTCCGCTTGGTGGTGGTATTGAGGTTTCTGTCGGTCAACAAACTAATCTTTACCAAATGATTGCTAATAATGGTGTTTATCACGAGCAGTATATGGTTGAGAGTATCACGGATAGTAGTGGCAAGGTCATTTATCAGCATAAGGATAATGGTGTTCGCGTCTTTTCTAAAGCGACAGCTACTATTCTTCAAGAACTGCTTCGTGGACCGATTTCATCTGGTAAGACGACGACTTTTAAATCACGTTTGCAAAGCCTTAATAGTGGTCTGGCAAATGCTGATTGGATTGGTAAGACCGGGACAACCAACTCGACATCTGATGTTTGGTTGATGTTGGCAACGCCTAAGGTAACTTTGGGTGGTTGGGCTGGTCACGATGACAATAGCTCGCTGTCAAGTTTAGCTGGCTATAATAATAATGCGAATTACATGGCTAATTTGGTTAATGCCATCAACAGCGCAGATGGTAGCGTCTTTGGAACTGGTAGCAAATTTAGTCTTGATTCTAGCGTCATCAAGTCAACGGTTTTGAAATCAACTGGCTTACAGGCTGGTGTTGTTTCTGTCAACGGACGTAATATTACGGTCGGTGGTGAGACGACAACAAGTAACTGGGCTAAGAACGGTGCAGGAACGATGACTTACAAATTTGCTATCGGTGGTACCGATAGTGATTATCAAAAGGCTTGGTCAAAACTTGGTGGAAACTAAGACGACAGGTCGACTGATTAAGGATTGAACGTCACTGTTCAGTCCTTTTTCTTATGCTGATTTTCTGGATTCGCTTTCAAAGTAAGATGGCTAAGACGCTTGGTTTAAAAGGGTTAAAAAGCAATGAATGCGACCAGAAAAATTTGCTTTTTTTCTTAAAATAGGTTATAATATTGTTAACTATTTGTCGTCTGTTCTAGCTGAAATATTGTCCAGCTGGGGCTTACAGCAGTTAAATCAACCTGATAAAGTGAGATTTAGCTGCTCTTTTTGTGCCTAATTTTGAGAAAAATGGGGTTTGTAACCTAGATTTAAACTTTCTGAAAATTATTGGTTTCAAGGCGATAAGAAGAGTATTTTTCTAGATATTCGATGTAACTAGACTGCAACTAGACGTTGTGGCTGCTGTATTTTAATAAAAGGAGCTAAAAACTTGGCAGGACATGAAGTTCAGTACGGAAAACACCGTACACGTCGTAGCTTTTCAAGAATCAAAGAAGTTCTTGATTTACCAAATTTGATTGAAATTCAAACTGACTCATTCCAAGATTTCCTAGATTCTGGTTTGAAAGAAGTATTTGAAGATGTACTTCCAATTTCAAACTTTACAGATACTATGGACCTTGAGTTTGTTGGTTACGAATTGAAAGAACCAAAATACACTTTGGAAGAAGCTCGTATCCACGATGCCAGCTACTCAGCACCAATTTTTGTAACCTTCCGTTTGGTTAACAAGGAGACTGGTGAAATCAAAACTCAAGAAGTTTTCTTCGGTGATTTCCCAATCATGACTGAAATGGGTACATTCATCATCAATGGTGGTGAACGTATTATCGTTTCTCAGTTGGTTCGTTCTCCTGGTGTTTATTTCAACGATAAAGTTGATAAAAACGGTAAAGTTGGTTACGGTTCAACTGTAATTCCTAACCGTGGAGCTTGGCTTGAATTAGAAACAGATTCAAAAGACATTGCTTACACGCGTATTGACCGTACACGTAAAATTCCATTTACAACACTTGTACGTGCACTTGGTTTCTCAGGTGATGATGAAATCATGGATATCTTTGGTGACAGCGAGCTCGTTCGTAATACTATTGAAAAAGATATTCACAAAAATCCAGCAGATTCACGTACTGACGAAGCACTTAAAGAAATTTACGAACGCCTTCGTCCAGGTGAACCAAAAACTGCTGACAGCTCACGTAGCTTGCTTGTAGCTCGCTTCTTTGACCCACGTCGTTATGACTTGGCAGCTGTTGGCCGTTACAAAATCAACAAAAAACTTAACCTTAAAACACGTCTTTTAGGTCAAACCATTGCTGAAAACTTGGTTGATGGTGAAACAGGTGAAATCCTTGTTGAAGCTGGAACTGAGATGACACGTGATGTCATTGATTCAATTGCTGAATACATTGACGGTGACCTTAACAAATTTGTTTACACACCAAATGACTACGCGGTAGTAACAGAACCTGTTGTACTGCAAAAATTCAAAGTGGTTGCACCAAATGATCCAGACCGTGTTGTGACTATTGTTGGTAATGCAAATCCAGATGATAAAGTACGTGCTCTTACACCAGCTGATATCTTGGCAGAAATGTCATACTTCCTTAACCTTGCTGAAGGTATTGGTAAGATAGATGATATTGACCACTTGGGTAACCGCCGTATCCGTGCCGTTGGTGAATTGCTTGCCAACCAATTCCGTATTGGTCTTGCTCGTATGGAACGTAACGTTCGTGAGCGTATGTCTGTTCAAGACAACGAAGTCTTGACACCACAACAAATCATCAACATTCGTCCAGTAACAGCAGCGGTTAAAGAGTTCTTCGGTTCTTCTCAATTGTCACAGTTCATGGACCAACACAATCCGCTTTCTGAATTGTCTCACAAACGCCGTTTGTCAGCCTTAGGACCTGGTGGTTTGACACGTGACCGTGCTGGATATGAAGTTCGTGACGTGCACTACACTCACTATGGCCGTATGTGTCCGATTGAAACACCTGAAGGACCTAACATCGGTTTGATCAATAACTTGTCTTCTTACGGACACCTTAACAAATATGGATTCATCCAAACACCATACCGCAAGGTTGACCGTACAACAGGTGTGGTTACCAATGAAATCCAATGGTTGACAGCCGATGAAGAAGATGAATTTACAGTAGCGCAAGCGAATTCTAAACTTAACGAAGATAACACATTTGCTGAAGAAATCGTTATGGGTCGTCACCAAGGTAATAACCAAGAATTCCCTGCAAGTATCGTTGACTATGTTGACGTTTCTCCAAAACAGGTAGTTGCCGTTGCGACAGCATGTATTCCTTTCTTGGAAAACGATGACTCCAACCGTGCCCTTATGGGTGCCAACATGCAACGTCAGGCTGTGCCATTGATTGATCCACATGCACCATTTGTTGGTACTGGTATGGAGTATCAAGCTGCCCACGATTCAGGTGCCGCTGTCATCGCTAAACATGATGGACGCGTTGTCTTCTCAGACGCTTCTAAAGTTGAAGTTCGTCGCGAAGATGGTTCACTTGATGTTTATCATATCACTAAATTCCGTCGTTCAAACTCAGGTACAGCCTACAACCAACGTACATTGGTTAAAGTTGGTGACCTTGTTGAAAAAGGGGACTTTATCGCAGATGGTCCTTCAATGGACGGTGGTGAAATGGCCCTTGGTCAAAACCCAATCGTCGCTTACATGACTTGGGAAGGTTACAACTTCGAGGATGCCGTTATCATGTCTGAACGTCTGGTGAAAGAAGATGTTTACACATCAGTTCACTTGGAAGAATTTGAATCAGAAACTCGAGATACAAAGCTTGGGCCTGAAGAAATTACCCGTGAAATTCCAAACGTTGGTGAAGATGCGCTTAAAGACCTTGACGAAATGGGTATTATCCGTATCGGTGCTGAGGTTAAAGAAGGCGATATTCTTGTTGGTAAAGTGACACCTAAAGGTGAAAAAGACCTTACTGCTGAAGAACGTCTCTTGCACGCTATCTTTGGTGATAAATCGCGTGAAGTCCGCGATACATCATTGCGCGTGCCACACGGTGGTGACGGTATTGTCCGCGACGTGAAAATCTTCACTCGTGCTAATGGTGATGAGTTGCAATCAGGTGTTAACATGCTGGTTCGTGTTTACATCGCACAAAAACGTAAAATTAAAGTCGGAGATAAGATGGCCGGTCGTCACGGAAACAAAGGGGTTGTTTCTCGTATCGTTCCTGTTGAAGACATGCCTTACCTTCCAGACGGAACTCCAGTTGATATCATGTTGAACCCACTTGGGGTGCCATCACGTATGAACATCGGACAAGTTATGGAACTCCACCTTGGTATGGCTGCTCGCAACTTGGGTATCCACATCGCGACACCAGTCTTTGATGGTGCTTCATCTCAAGACCTTTGGGATACTGTTCAAGAGGCAGGTATGGATTCTGATGCCAAAACAATCCTTTATGATGGTCGTACTGGTGAACCATTCGATAACCGTGTGTCAGTTGGTGTTATGTACATGATCAAACTTCACCACATGGTTGATGATAAACTTCATGCCCGTTCAGTCGGTCCTTACTCAACCATTACCCAACAGCCACTTGGTGGTAAAGCACAATTTGGTGGACAACGTTTCGGGGAAATGGAAGTTTGGGCTCTCGAAGCTTACGGTGCGTCAAATGTTCTTCAAGAAATCTTGACTTACAAGTCAGATGATGTGACTGGTCGTCTTAAAGCTTATGAAGCTATCACTAAAGGTAAGCCAATTCCAAAACCAGGTGTTCCAGAATCATTCCGCGTTCTTGTTAAAGAATTGCAATCACTTGGTCTTGACATGCGTGTCCTTGATGAGGATGACAATGAAGTAGAACTTCGTGATCTTGATGAAGGTGAAGATGATGACGTGATGCACGTTGATGATCTTGAAAAAGCGCGTGAAAAAGAAAAGGCTGCAGCTGCTGCGACAGAAGCTGAAGTTACTGAAGAAGAAAAATAAGCTAGGTCAGCGTAAGCTATTGACTTAGACTGATAAAAAGATACTAGTCCCCGAGGCAAGCCTCCTTGGGGTAGCTGGTGTCCTGCTAAAACGAAGAAAGGTAAAACTAGTGGTTGACGTAAATCGTTTTAAAAGTATGCAAATCACATTAGCCTCACCAAGTAAGGTCCGCTCATGGTCTTATGGTGAAGTTAAAAAACCTGAAACAATCAACTACCGTACATTGAAACCAGAACGTGAAGGGCTCTTTGATGAAGTTATCTTTGGTCCTACAAAAGACTGGGAATGTGCTTGTGGTAAATACAAACGTATCCGTTATAAAGGTATCGTCTGTGACCGTTGTGGTGTTGAAGTAACTCGTGCTAGAGTTCGTCGTGAACGTATGGGTCACATCGAATTGAAAGCACCAGTATCACATATCTGGTACTTCAAAGGTATCCCATCTCGTATGGGTCTTGCTTTAGACATGAGCCCGCGTGCTCTTGAAGAGGTTATCTACTTCGCAGCTTACGTGGTTATTGACCCAATGGATACACCGCTTGAGCCAAAATCACTCTTGACTGAGCGTGAATACCGTGAAAAACTTCAAGAATATGGTTATGGTTCATTCGTTGCTAAAATGGGTGCTGAAGCTATTCAAGACCTCTTGAAGCAAGTTGACCTTGATAAAGAAATTGCAGAGCTTAAAGAAGAACTTAAATCTGCAACAGGTCAAAAACGTGTCAAAGCTGTTCGTCGTTTGGATATTTTAGATGCCTTTAAGAAATCAGGAAATAAACCTGAATGGATGGTATTAAATATCTTGCCAGTTATTCCACCGGATCTTCGTCCAATGTTGCAATTGGATGGTGGACGCTTTGCAACATCAGATTTGAACGATCTCTACCGTCGTGTTATTAACCGTAACAATCGTTTGGCACGTTTGCTTGAACTCAACGCTCCAGGTATCATCGTGCAAAATGAAAAACGGATGTTGCAAGAAGCCGTTGATGCTCTTATTGATAATGGCCGTCGTGGTCGTCCAATTACAGGACCAGGTAGCCGTCCGCTTAAATCCCTCAGCCAAATGCTGAAAGGGAAACAAGGTCGTTTCCGTCAAAACTTGCTGGGTAAACGTGTTGACTTCTCAGGACGTTCCGTTATCGCCGTTGGTCCAACGCTTAAAATGTATCAATGTGGTGTGCCACGTGAAATGGCCATCGAACTCTTCAAACCATTTGTAATGCGTGAAATTGTTGCCAAAGATCTTGCTGGTAACGTTAAAGCTGCTAAACGTATGGTTGAACGTGGAGATGAACGCATTTGGGATATTCTTGAAGAAGTTATCAAAGAACACCCAGTCCTTCTTAACCGCGCACCGACTCTTCACCGTTTGGGTATCCAAGCTTTTGAACCAGTTCTTATCGATGGTAAGGCACTTCGTCTTCACCCACTTGCTTGTGAAGCCTACAATGCCGACTTCGATGGGGACCAAATGGCCATCCACGTACCACTTTCTGAAGAAGCACAAGCAGAAGCTCGTCTTCTTATGCTTGCGGCTGAACACATTCTTAACCCTAAAGATGGTAAGCCAGTCGTAACGCCTTCTCAGGATATGGTTCTTGGTAATTACTACCTTACAATGGAAGATGCTGGTCGCGAAGGCGAAGGCATGGTCTTTAAAGATAAAGACGAAGCTGTTATGGCTTACCGCAATGGTTACGTTCACTTGCACACACGTGTTGGTATCGCTGTTGACTCAATGCCAAATAAACCTTGGACAGATGAGCAAAAACATAAAATCATGGTAACAACTGTTGGTAAGATTCTTTTCAACGACATCATGCCAGCTGACCTACCATATTTGATAGAACCAAGTAACAGCAACTTGACTGAAAAAACACCTGATAAATATTTCTTGGAACCAGGACAAAATATCCAAGAAGTTATCGATGGTTTGGAAATCAACATCCCATTCAAGAAGAAAAATCTTGGTAACATCATTGCTGAAACCTTCAAACGTTTCCGCACAACTGAAACATCAGCCTTCCTTGACCGCTTGAAAGATCTTGGTTACTACCACTCAACACTTGCTGGTTTGACAGTGGGTATCGCCGATATCCCAGTTATCGATAACAAACAAGAAATTATCGATGCAGCTCACCATAAAGTTGAGGAAATTAACAAAGCCTTCCGTCGTGGTTTGGTAACTGATGATGACCGTTATATCGCGGTTACAACAACTTGGCGTGAAGCTAAGGAAGAACTTGAAAAACGTCTGATTGAAACACAAGATTCTAAGAACCCTATCGTTATGATGATGGACTCAGGAGCTCGTGGTAACATCTCTAACTTCTCTCAACTTGCCGGTATGCGTGGATTGATGGCCGCTCCGAATGGTAAAATCATGGAATTGCCTATCCTTTCTAACTTCCGTGAAGGTTTGAGCGTTTTGGAAATGTTCTTCTCAACTCACGGTGCTCGTAAAGGTATGACCGATACGGCCCTTAAGACAGCCGATTCAGGTTACCTTACTCGTCGTTTGGTTGACGTTGCCCAAGACGTTATCATCCGTGAAGATGACTGTGGAACTGACCGTGGTTTGACAATTAGCGCTATTACATCTGGTAAAGAAGTGACTGAAACACTGGAAGAACGTCTTGCTGGTCGTTACACTAAGAAATCAGTTAAACACCCTGAAACTGGTGAGGTTCTTGTTGGTCCTGACACATTGATTACTGAAGACATGGCTGCTACAATTGTTAAAGCTGGTGTTGAAGAAGTAACTATCCGTTCAGTATTTACATGTAACACTCGTCACGGTGTCTGCCGTCACTGTTATGGTATCAACTTGGCAACTGGTGATGCTGTTGAAGTTGGTGAAGCAGTTGGTACAATCGCTGCACAATCTATCGGTGAGCCTGGTACTCAGCTTACAATGCGTACCTTCCACACGGGTGGTGTGGCCTCAAATACCGATATCACTCAAGGTTTGCCTCGTATCCAAGAAATCTTTGAAGCACGTAACCCTAAAGGGGAAGCCGTTATCACTGAAATTAAAGGTGAAGTGGTTGCTATCGAAGAAGACGCCTCAACTCGTACTAAGAAAGTCTTTGTTAAGGGACAAACTGGTGAAGGTGAATACGTGGTACCATTCACAGCTCGTATGACTGTTGAAGTTGGTGACCAAGTTCACCGTGGACAAGCTCTTACTGAAGGGTCAATCCAACCTAAACGTCTTCTTGAAGTCCGTGATACCTTGTCAGTGGAAACTTACCTTCTTGCTGAGGTACAAAAAGTTTACCGTAGCCAAGGGGTAGAAATCGGTGACAAACACGTCGAAGTTATGGTTCGCCAAATGCTTCGTAAAGTACGTGTTATGGATCCAGGTGATACTGACCTTCTTCCAGGTACACTTATGGATATTTCAGACTTCACAGATGCCAACAAAGATATCGTTATCGCTGGTGGTATTCCTGCAACAAGTCGTCCTGTTCTTATGGGTATTACTAAAGCTTCCCTTGAAACAAATTCATTCTTGTCTGCTGCATCATTCCAAGAAACAACTCGTGTTCTTACAGATGCTGCAATTCGTGGTAAGAAAGATCACCTTCTTGGTCTTAAAGAAAATGTTATCATCGGTAAGATCATCCCAGCTGGTACTGGTATGGCTCGCTACCGTAACATTGAACCACTTGCAGTCAATGAAGTTGAAATTGTTGAAGAAGCTCCTGCAACAGCAGAAGTTGAAGAAACTGTATCAACAGACGCAGAATAATATGAAAAAGAGATTGAGCCTTGCTCAGTCTCTTTTTGTATTTTTAGCGTTAGCTATTTATAATTATTCTTAATAAGCATATGTTTTCTAAAAACTGGGAAATTATTCTATAATAGTATTCTAAGGAAGAGAAATATATGTATCAAGTAATAAAAATGTATGGAGATTGGGAGCCTTGGTGGTTCCTTGAAGATTGGGAAGATGACATCACTGAAATGTTTGAGTTTGATGACTTTGAAGAAGCGTTGCACTATTTTCAAAAGGAATGGGATATTGAGCGAAATAGTTTGCCGTGTTTTCAGAGTAAGGCCAATTTATTAGCGACTTTTTGGGATCCCAAGGATCAACGCTGGTGTGAAGAATGTGATGAGGATTTGCAGCAATACCATTCCATTTTATTGTTGAAGGATGGGGAAGAATTGCCTAAGGAATACCATTTACCAGCTTTTAATCAGAAAAATAAGATTCCAGAGATGCCATCATCTTGTAGTTTGAATTTAAAAATGTGACAGAAACTTTTCTAAAAAGAGAAAGTTTCTTTTTTATTGCGAATAAATAAAGTGAGGAGGTTGACATGGTTCAAAATCTAGCAAAAGAAATAATTAAAGACGCGGTGGAGCTCAATGCTCAGGATATTTACATGATTCCTAAGGGTGATCATTACGAGCTTTACATGCGTGTTGGTGATGAAAGGCGGTTTGTGGATGTTTATGACTTTGATTGCATGGCTAGCCTTATTAGTCACTTTAAGTTCGTTGCAGGGATGAATGTGGGTGAGAAGCGACGGAGCCAGCTTGGTTCTTGCGACTATAGTTTTGCAGAAGGAGAGGAGGTATCGCTTCGTCTTTCTAGCGTTGGTGATTATCGCGGTCAGGAGTCCTTGGTTGTGCGTCTGCTCTACTCGGAGCGACATGATTTGACTTATTGGTTCAATGGCATGCATAATCTCAAGGAAGCACTTGGTGGAAGGGGACTATACCTTTTTTCCGGCCCAGTAGGGAGTGGCAAGACCACTCTCATGTATCAATTGGTAGCGCAAGCTTTTCCCGACAAACAAATCATCACTATCGAAGACCCTGTCGAGATTAAGCAGGACAATATGCTGCAGTTACAGCTCAATGAGAGCATCGACATGACTTATGATAGCTTGATTAAATTATCGCTGCGCCATCGTCCTGATATTCTGATTATTGGGGAGATTCGGGATGTAGCGACGGCTCGGGCAGTCATTCGGGCCAGTCTTACGGGGGCCATGGTTTTCTCGACCATTCATGCCAAGTCCATTCCTGGAGTTTATGCTAGACTTCTAGAGCTTGGTGTGAGTCAGCAGGAGTTGGACAATAGCTTGCGCTTGATTGCTTATCAACGTTTGATTGGGGGAGGAGGTGTCATTGACTTTGAAACTCACCATTTCCAAAACCACCAGCCGATAGACTGGAACGAGAAAATGGACCGCTTGGCTGACCAAGGATATATCACTTGGAAGCAAGCGCTCACCGAAAAAATTGCCCTTTAAGAAACGACGTAAGGTCATTCAGCTCTTTAATAATCTCTTTGCTAGCGGCTTTACGCTGACAGAGATAATTCCTTTCTTGAAACGGAGTCAGTTATTAGAAGATAATTACACTGACCAGATGACTGAGACTTTACTTGCTGGTAAGGGCCTGCCCGAAATGTTGACGGTACTTGGTTTTTCTGATGCCGTAGCGACCCAGCTAGCATTGGCTGATATTCACGGTAACACGGCAAAAAGTCTGGTAAAGATTGAGTCTTATTTGGGTAATATGTTGACAGTTCGTAAGAAATTAGTTGAGGTGGCGACTTATCCGCTGATTCTCTTGACCTTCTTGGTTTTGATTATGCTGGGGCTCAAAAATTATCTCATTCCGCAGTTGGAGCAGGGAAATCTTGCGACCCAGCTGATTGCCAATTTTCCAGCTATTTTCTTAGGTGGTTTTGCAGGTCTTTGTATGCTTGGGCTTGGGCTGTACTTATGGTCTCGGCGTCTGTCCCGCATCAGACTCTTTACTGGACTAGCTAAGCTACCACTTGTCGGCAAGTTCGTGCAACTCTATTTGACCGCCTACTATGCGCGTGAGTGGGGCAATCTTTTGGGTCAGGGCATTGAGCTGGCGCATATTGTCGACCTCATGCAGGGGCAAAAGTCCAAGCTGTTTCGAGAGATTGGCGCTGATATGGAAGCCAGTTTACTTGCAGGTCGTGCCTTTCACCAGAAGGTTTTGGACTATCCTTTCTTCTTACGAGAGCTGAGCTTGATGATTGAATACGGTGAGGTGAAGGCAAAACTCGGTGCAGAATTAGAAATCTATGCTGAGGAAGCCTGGGAACAATTTTTTAGTCGCTTAAGCAAGGCGACACAAGTCATCCAGCCTATGATTTTTATCTTGGTCGCGCTGGTGATTGTCATGATTTACGCAGCAATGCTCTTGCCTATGTATCAAAATATGGAGGTATTTTAAATGAAAAATGTATTGAAAAAATGGAAAGCGAAAACTGTCAAAGGCTTTACTTTGATTGAAATGTTGGTTGTTCTGGTAATTATCTCGGTCTTGATGCTTCTGTTTGTGCCGAACTTGGCTAAGCAAAAAGAGAGCGTCACTAAGACAGGAAACGCTGCGGTGGTTAAGGTAGTTGAGAACCAGGCGGAGCTATTTGAATTGAACAATAATAAAAAAGCCACTTTAAGAACTCTTCAGAATGACGGTTACATCACAGATAAGCAGGCTAAGGCATTCAATGACTATTACGCTAAGAACGCTGACGCAGCACGAAATGTTGAAAATTAAGGCTTTCACGGTTCTGGAAAGCTTGGTTACATTGACCATCGTTTCATTTCTGACAATCAGCCTATCTGGTTCGGTCAATCAGATTTTCAGTCGCGTGCAGGAAAGCCTCTTCTTTCTCTCCTTTGAAAATCTCTACCGAGACACCCAAAAGTTATCGGCGATTAAACAAGAAGATTCAGAGCTGTGGCTGACGGGTCGGACTATTCGTTCTACTTCGGGGCAGCTGACCTTACCTGAGACTGTTGAGCTGACGACGCCAATGATACTCACGTTTGACCAGGCAGGTGGCAATTCGTCGCTTAAGAAACTCATTTTCCAGACCCCAGACAAGGAGGTGCGCTATCAACTTTATCTCGGAAATGGCAACTTTAAAAAAACGGAAACTAGCCGGCTACATTCTCCTTGAGAGCTTGGTAGCGCTCAGTATTTTGGTCGCCATCAGCAGCTTAGTCCTAACCGAAATTCAGAACCAGCGTAGCTATTTTGCCCATAAAAACCATGAACAGGAGGTTTTGCAGCTGGCGACAATGGCGGTTCAGACAGGTCAAAAAGAACTGGCCCTCAACGGTATCGAGGTGACAGTCACTCAAAGTCCAACCGAGCTGTCCGTACAAGCTGACGGAAAGGAGCTCATCCATGTCCGCAAAAATTAAAGCCTTCACGCTCTTAGAATGCTTGGTTTCCTTGCTGGTGATTTCAGGTGCTGTCTTAGTCTATCAAGGCTTAACAAAGTCAGTAGTATCAGAACTCCGCTATTTATCACGGTCTAGTCAACGAGATTGGTCACTGTTTGTCCAGCAATTGAGCAAAGAATTTGAGGGAGCGAGCTTAGTCAAAGTGGACAGTCAGAAAATCTATCTCAAAAAGGGCAATAAAGACCTGGCTTTTGGCTTGTCCAAGTCTGATGATTTTCGTAAAACGCATAGCGATGGTCGTGGTTATCAGCCTATGATTTATGGCTTGGATGAGGTTGCCATCAGCCAGACGGGTGCTGTGATTAGGCTTGATTTTCATTTCAAAGACGATTTTGAAAGGACTTTTGTCTATGCTTTTGAAGAAAAAGGTTAAGGGAGGGATTCTACTCTACGCTCTCCTTATGTCAGCTATTTTCGCCTTAGTTTTACAATTTTATTTGGGGCGCGTGGTCGCCATGGAGCGTCAGCAGTCAGCGCAGCTATTGTCCACAAAGGCTTACCTAATGGCTCAGATGACCAAGCAAGTGGCGGACAAGTCAGAAGGAAAAGTTAGCTTTGAGCAGGGGCAGGCGACCTATGAGGCTAAGGGCGGGGTCATGACAGTTAATGTGCTTTTGAAAAATGGGCAGAGCTTCTCATATGATTTTAATGTCAAGTCTGATGAAGGTCTTTCAGAGAAGAAGGTTGAGGAGACTGCTAAGCAGGAAGAAACAGATAGTTCTCAAGCTCCAAAGTTGCCATCGTCAACTCAAGATGATATGCTAGGCTCAACAAATTAAAATGAGGTGACTTATGGGATTACTATGGTCTATGATTGTTGGTGCTATCATCGGTGCTATTGCGGGGGCTATTACAGATAAGGGTCAGTCGATGGGTTGCTTTACTCGGATTGCTGCAGGTTTGATTGGGTCATCGGTTGGTCAAAGTCTCTTTGGCTACTGGGGTCCAAGTTTGGCTGGCATGGCGCTCTTTCCATCTATCTTAGGAGCAGTGATTGTCATTGCGGTGGTTTCTTTCTTCTTTGGAGACCGTTAGGTAGCCGTTTAGAGAGTTTTTGAAAAATAGCAGAGCTGTTTTGACCAGCTCTCTTTCTTTATACCTTCATTTTTGATATGATAGGTTGCGGAGGAAATCATGAATTTTGAAAACATTGAAGCAGCCTATGAGCTGATTTTAGAAAATATCCAGACGATTGAAAATCAATTGAAAACCCATATTTATGACGCTATGATTGAGCAAAACTCTTTCTATCTTGGTGCCGAAGGGGCAGAAGACTTGGTGCAGGCTAACAATGATAAATTGCGCCAGCTTAATTTGACCAAGGAAGAATGGCGTCGTGCCTTTCAATTTATTTTTATCAAGGCTGCGCAGACAGAGAGCTTGCAAGCCAATCACCAATTCACACCAGATAGCATCGGCTTTATTCTGATGTTCTTGATGGAGGAATTAACAGATGGGCAAAAACTTGATATTCTTGAAATTGGGAGCGGAACGGGAAATCTAGCGCAGACCCTACTCAATAATTCTTCTAAAGAATTGGATTATATGGGCATTGAAGTGGACGACCTTTTGATTGATTTGTCGGCTTCTATCGCAGAGGTGATGGGTTCATCTGCGCAATTCGTTCAAGAAGATGCGGTGCGCCCTCAGATTCTCAAAGAGAGTGATGTCATTATCAGCGACCTACCTGTCGGTTATTATCCCAATGATGAGATTGCCAAACGTTACCAAGTGGCAAGCGACACCGAGCATACCTATGCCCACCATCTCTTGATGGAGCAATCGCTTAAGTACCTTAAGAAAAATGGGATTGCCATTTTTCTAGCGCCAGCTAATTTGCTGACAAGCCCACAGAGTGACCTTTTGAAAACTTGGCTTAAAGGTTACGCGGATATCATTGCGGTCATCACGCTTCCTGAGACGATTTTTGGTAGTCCAGCAAATGCTAAGTCCATTTTTGTTTTGCAAAAACAGGCGGAGCAGACACCAGAAACCTTTGTCTATCCCTTGGTGGATTTGCAAAGTCGTGAGAACATGGCAGATTTTATTGAAAATTTTCAAGAATGGCAAGGTAGAGCGTAGCAATTTACTTTTGAATGTGTTAGAATAAGTAAGTGAAAACGCTTTACGAGAGGTAATAAAATGTCAAAAACAATATCAATAAATGCAGGTTCTTCAAGTTTGAAATGGCAATTGTATCAAATGCCAGAAGAAAAAGTCATTGCTAAAGGTCTGATTGAACGCATCGGTCTTGAAAACGGTATTTCTACCGTTAAATTCAATGGCGAATCTGAACAAATCACGACAGATATTCCTGACCATACTATCGCTGTTAAGATGCTTTTAGATGACTTGATTCACTTGAATATTATCGCTAGCTATGACGAAATCACAGGTGTTGGTCACCGTGTGGTTGCTGGTGGTGAGTACTTTAAAGAATCAGCGCTTGTTGATGAGAAAGTCATTGAACAAGTTGAGGAATTGTCTTTGTTAGCACCTCTTCACAATCCAGGTGCAGCGCTCGGTATCCGTGCTTTTAAAGAATTGTTGCCAGAAATTACAAGTGTTGTTGTTTTTGACACTGCTTTCCACACAAGCATGCCCGAAGTAGCTTACCGCTATCCAATCGCTAACCGCTACTATGAAGATTATAAAGTTCGTAAATACGGTGCTCACGGCACAAGCCACCAGTACGTTGCCCAAGAAGCAGCTAAAGTGCTTGGTCGTCCAATCGAAGAGCTCAAATTGATTACTTGCCACATTGGTAATGGTGCCTCAATCACTGCCGTTAAAGGTGGCAAATCAGTTGACACCTCAATGGGCTTGACACCACTTGGTGGGGTGATGATGGGAACACGTTCTGGAGACCTTGACCCGGCTATCATTCCATTCTTAATTGACCGCGAACCAGAATTGGCTGACGCTGAAAAAATTCGTAACGTCTTCAACCGCGAATCAGGTTTACTTGGTATTTCTGAAAAATCAAGTGACATGCGTGACATCATTGAAGGTAAGAAAGCTGGCGAAGCCAAAGCTAGCCTTGCTTATGACATGTACATTGACCGTTTGAAAAAATACATTGGTCAATATGTTGCTGTTTTGAATGGTGTTGATGGTATTGTCTTCACAGCAGGTATCGGTGAAAATTCAGATATTGTTCGTCGTGATGTGATTGAAGGCTTGTCATGGTTTGGTATGGACGTTGACCCAGAAAAGAATGTTTTTGGAGCAAATGGCATCATCTCAACAGACGGCGCTAAGGTGAAAGTCATGGTTATCCCAACAGATGAAGAATTGGTGATTGCCCGTGACGTGGAACGCTTCAAAAATGCTAACTAAGTTATCAATATTATAATGATAAGACCAGAAAAGTTGGTGGAGAAATCCATCAGCTTTTTTGTTTTTAGATTGGGTTAAAATAAAATTTAAATTAGCAATGGAATCAATGAGATTTCAAGAAACTATCCACTGGATAATTTCTTCTTGCGTCCACACTATTTAAGAAAATATCAATCAGAAAGTTTATAAAAAATGTAAAATATACTTGACATAAAATGTAAAGCAGACTATACTATAAGTATAAAGTTAACTGTACAAAAAGAAGGAGGCGGAGAATGGAAACAAAGATTCAGGAACTGCGAAAGTCGCAAAAGCTGAGTCAGGCTGACTTAGCGGATGCACTTGGAGTGACCCGACAGACCATTATTTCGCTGGAAAAAGGTCGCTACACGGCATCGCTGGAATTGGCTTTTAAGATTGCAAGGTACTTTGGAAAGAGTATCGAAGAGATTTTTATTTATAAGGAGGAAGAGTAAAATGCTAAAAGAATTGTTTTCAATCAACGGTAAGATGTCTAAAGCCAACTATAAGAAATATCTTTGGACAGTATCAACTATTTTTATTACAATTGGCTTGATTCTATTGATACTACCATTTTTTGTAGTAACTGGTGGTAAGTCTGACTTTGATGCTGGTCTATCTTTAGGAGCGGGTATTGCTTTGATATTGATTAGTCTCTACTTCATTTGGTTGCCAACTAATGAAAAACTCTTTAATCGTTATTACATCAGCGTTTTTGATGAACGCACAAAATTTGTGACAAATTTAACCTGCAAGATTTTGATTGCCCTTCTTTTGATTGGAACCTTCATTCTGTGGGTGCTCTACCTAGTTGCAGGCGTGACTTTTACTTACAGTGGTCTCTTAACAGTTTTCTTTTATCTTGTAGCTTACGGGTTTATCATTCTCCGTTGGCTCTTAATGAAGCTCATTTAGAAAGGTTTTTATATGAAGTTAATCCTCGAAAAACTTAAAATCATCGGCTTACTATTAACTATGCTAGTATTGGATCAGCTTGTTGTAACGGTCGCAGCTCTCATGTCCAAACAGCATGCGCTCGCTACCGGCTGGGCAGTGGCTCTCTTTTTAGCACAGATCTTGGCGACTGCCCTCTTTCTCGTCTACGCTAAGCGCAAGCAATTGCTGCGCGGAAAAGTCTTCTGGTCAGGGCGCACCATCAAGATAGCCCTACTTGCTTGGTTAGCCATGCGCCTGCCAATGTATGCAGGGAGCGCCATCATGGCTCTGGAAGGAGTTAAAAATACAGCCAATCAGGCTGCGCTAGCAAGCTTGATGACGCGGCTGCCTCTGGCACTCATGGGACTTTTCACTGTTATCAGCGCCCCCATCACGGAAGAAATCATGTTTCGTCACGTCATCTCCAAAGAACTTTTCAAGAGTCATCAGAAAATCGGCTTTGTCATCGGAGTGCTTCTCTTTGCCCTCTTACACGGACCCTCTGACCTTGGAAGCTTCGTTGTTTACGCGGGAACGGGTGCTATTCTGGCTTACGTTTACTACAAAACGGAGTGTTTGGAATATTCAATCGTAACACATGCTTTGAACAATGGATTGAGTTTTCTCATGATGATGCTTCTACCTTTGTTAACATAGAAAAAACAGCTTTGAGCGTGTGCTCAGAGCTGTTTTGCTTTTTCAATTGTCGCATCGATTGATGAAATCACGCTGGCGGTTAGACCAGTCTTTTCAAGGTCCAGAAGTCCAGCGATGGTAGTGCCGCCAGGGCTGCAGATTTTATCGATGAGATCGTGCGGTGTATCGCTACCCTCAATGAGATTTTGGCTTGATGCCATGACGGTTTGGGCGACAATGGCTAGCGCTTGGTCTTTAGGAAGACCATATTTGACACCGGCCTTGGCTAGCGCCTCGATAAAGAGGTAGATGTAGGCAGGACTTGAACCCGCTAGGGCGGTAAAGGTGTCAAAGTCCTTTTCTGCAATCACGAAGGCAGTTCCGAATGACTCAACAATCGCTTTAGCTTCCGTGAATAAGTCGTCAGAGACGTGTTCGTTGGCACAGATGGCTGTGCTGCTTTTGAGGATTTGTGCATTGATGTTTGGCATGATACGGATAAGGGGAAGGTCTTGTTTACTCATACTTGCTAAGCGCTCAAGTGTAATCCCAGCTGCCATAGACAGGATAGGCTTGTCGATGCTTAGCGGAGCCAGCACTTTTTCAAACATCTGAGGTTTAATACCTAAAATAACAAGGTCAACAGAGTCAATCAAATCCTGATGAGATTGAGCGTAAGCGACCTCAAGTTGCTCCGCTATTTCCTTAGAGCGAGCAAGGGAAGAGCCTGAGATGATGACTTCGTGGTCAGTGGTTTTGAGCCCTTGGATGATAGCGCTAGCCATTTTGCCAACGCCGATGATACCGATTTTCATATCTGCCTCTTTCTAGTAGCCTTTGATGAGGTCTACGGTTGAGCGGTCTAGCTTTTTGACGATGGCTTGCAAGAAGGCTTGCGCTTGAAGAAAATCGTCCATGGCGTAGAGGGTTTGGTGAGAGTGGATGTAGCGGGCACAGACGCCGATAGTTGTTGATGGGATACCGCCGTTTTTGAGGTGGGCAGCGCCTGCATCGGTTCCGCCTTTAGCAGCGTAGTATTGGTACTTGATGCCGGCTTCTTCGGCGGTTGTGAGAAGGAAGTCACGCATGTCTTTGAGCATGATATGACCTGGGTCGTAGAAGCGGATGAGGGTTCCGTCACCAACCTTACCTTGGTTACCGTAAACATCGCCAGCAGGTGAGCAGTCAACAGCTAGGAAGATTTCTGGGTCAAATTTGGTTGTTGAGACATGAGCTCCGCGGAGACCAACTTCCTCTTGAACATTGGCACCAGCGATGAGAGTGTTTGGTAGTGGTGTATCTTTAGTGTCTTCTAGGAGTTCTTTAACCATAAGGACGCCGTAACGGTTGTCCCAAGCTTTAGAGATAACATTTTTCTGGTTGGCAGTGAGGATGGTTTCTGATTTTGGTACAATGATGTCGCCTGGGGCGATACCAAAGTTTTCAGCTTCTGCTTTATCGGCAAAGCCACCGTCAAAAACAATATCTTCCACTTTTGGCAAAGAAGCTCCGCCATTGCTTCCGCGAAGGAAGTGAGGAGGAACAGAGCCAGAGATAACTGGAATAGCTTGACCTGCGCGTGTGTAAAGAGTGAAGCGTTGCGAGCTAACAACGAGCGGATTCCAACCACCGATACCGACCACGCGGAAAGTACCGTCAGGTTTGATCTCGCTAACCATGAAGCCGACCTCATCCATGTGGGCAGCCACCATGATACGAGGAGCATTGGCGTCTGCATTGTCACGGATACCGAAGATACCCCCGAGACCGTCAGTTTCCACCCGGTCAACAAGGGGCGTAATTTCCCTACGAAGGTGGTCGCGAACACTATGTTCGTAACCAGCAATACCGTCAAGCTCAGTTACAATTTTGATTTTATCGAATAATGTTGTCATGATTTACCTCGATTCTATGCCTACTATTTTAGCACAAATTATAATATAGGTCATTAAAAACCTTGTTATATCAACGTTTTATGACTTAGTCTTATAATGTAAAATGAAGTAGTAGTCAGGTATTGATTTTGTTATAATAAGAATTGCCCCTTTTGGATAGGAAGGGGGTGAAGTACACAATGATGACAATCTTCACAGTTTTTGTTGCACCTTTGCCAGTGGCTATCCTCACAGCATTGTTTGAGTATTGGCTTAACTCACGTAACAAGTAACCCATTGGGTAGCTAGTATAGCTAAAAGCCAAAAAGAAAACCCTCAACGTTGCGACCGTTGGGGGCTTTTTTGTTGTACACGAGTTACAACAATCTTCACTATTACATTTAATATAACTCTAACTACTAGGTGAAGTCAAATAATTTATAAGGAAGTTAGGGTTATTATTTTGTCATAAATTATGGTAAAATAAAGGCTATGAAATACAAAAAGACCTTGATTGGTGCTGGTTTTGTCGGGCTTGGTCTCTTGGCAGGGGCTAGCTATGTGCTCAAGCAAAAGCGTGATGACTTCAAGCGCCAGCAATTGACTCGAAACATCAGAGATTATTTTAGCCAGATGGGTCCTATCCAGGTGCTTTACATCAACAGCTACGAGTCAGATGAGACCACGACGACTGGTGGGGTGGTTTTGGAAAATGGCAGAGCTTTTGAGTTTGTTTACCATGACGGCACTATTGATTATATGGAGGATAAGCGATGATTGAACCAAAATCTTATGAAGAAATTGCATCTTATATTGAAAAAGATGAGAAAGTTGTCTTCTTTTTCACGGCTGACTGGTGTCCAGATTGTCAATTTATCTACTCAGCTATGCCAGACATCGAAGCTGAAAATCCAGACTTTACCTTTGTCCGCATCAACCGTGACGACTACATGGAAGTCGCTCAAAAATGGAATATCTTCGGCATCCCAAGCTTTGTTGTCGTCCAAAATGGCAAAGAACTCGGACGCCTTGTCAACAAACTCAGAAAAACCAAAGCTGAAATCAACGACTTTTTGAAGAGTATTGGGTAAATCATTTTACTGACCTGATGGAAAAATAAGAGAAGCTCCGCTCCGCGAACGCAGTGAGCTCTAGTGAGCTCTAACGAGGTGCTTTCTGCCGTGGTGGAATCTTTAGTAACAACTAGGTTGTTACTAAAGACGGAAATTTGGAGACCCTAGGCTCCAAATTTAGCAATGGAAACGCAGGTTCGCCTGCGTCCGCACTACCTAAAGAAAGCACAAAACAAAAATAAATAACAATTATAGGAGAAACCATGATTTTTACATATAACAAAGAACACGTCGGCGATACGCTCATGATTATTGTCAAAGACAGCAAAGGTGCAAAACTTGACGTTGACCGCCGTGGTAATGTTGCTCGCGTCTTCTTGCAAGACAGCAAAGAAACTGTTGCTTGGAATATTTTCCAAGTCTCAAGCCTTTTTGCCATCGAGGGGCGCGGTCAGGTGACCTTGTCAGATAGCGACGTTGAAAAACTTAACGCTGAACTCTCTAAAGAAGGTTTTGAAGAAACTATCATCAACGATGCTGAGCCAAAATTTGTCGTGGCTGAAATCAAAGAAATGGTTGACCATCCAGACAGCGACCACTTGCACATTTGCCAAGTTAAAATCAATGACGGCAAGATGGTTCAAATCGTCTGCGGGGCACCAAATGCGGCCGTAGGTCTTAAAACCGTGGCAGCTCTTCCGGGTGCAATGATGCCGAGCGGCAGCCTTATTTTCCCAGGGAAACTCCGTGGTGAGGATAGCTTTGGTATGCTCTGCAGCGCGCGTGAATTGGAATTGCCAAACGCTCCGCAAGTGCGTGGGATTATCGAACTTGGTGCAGACGCAGTTGTCGGTGAGGCTTTCGATGCCAGCAAACACTGGAATGGATAAAACTAGGCACGGCTACGGTCGTGTTTTTTCATAGATAGGAGAAAATCATGCAGGTTGAGATAAAGGAATTATCTGAGAAAGTTATTTACGGACAGGCACACGAGGTGACTTTGGACCAGGATTTGTCAGGTTTATGGATGGGATTTTTATCAGAGTTTATGACGGATGGGCAGACTTATGGATTTAGCACTCTGCTTGATAAGGATGGGCGATTCACTTATGTATTGGGGCGGGACCAGGATAGGGCCGGCTTGGAGAGTTTTGTCCTGCCAGCGGCTAGCTATGCTTGCTTCAGCTTAAAAGGTCCTGCTTTTTGAAACTATTCCTCAAGCCTGGCAATATGCGCAAGCTCATTTTTCAGTGGCAAATGGGTCAAGCCCAGAAGTTTACAAGGGGCTGGGCAACCGTACGGCTAGTGATTATGAGATAGAATTGTGGGTGCCGGTGAAATAAATTCCAAAACTCTCTCAACTTTCCCTTCCACTTACGAATAATATAAGTGAGGAGGTAATCATATGTATAACAAAGTGATTATGATTGGGCGTCTGACGGCGACGCCTGAGATGGTGAAGACGTCAAATGATAAATCGGTGACGCGCGTGACAGTTGCAGTTAATCGTCGTTTCAAAAATCAGACTGGTGAGCGCGAAGCAGATTTTATTAATGTCGTTGTTTGGGGGCGCTTGGCTGAAACTTTGGCGAGTTACGGTTCCAAAGGCTCACTCATTTCTTTAGACGGCGAATTGCGAACGCGTAAATACGATAAGGATGGGCAAACGCGTTATGTCACTGAAGTGGTTGCCTCTTCCTTCCAATTATTGGAAAGTCGTGCCCAACGTGCCATGCGTGAGAACAATGTCGCTAATGATTTGGCTGACCTAGTGCTCGAAGAGGAGGAATTGCCCTTCTAAACGATTATCTTTCAAAACTCCAAATTATTTTTATCAGAAAAAGTTGAGATGCGAGAGCACTCAGCTTTTTTTGTACTCTGAGAGGCCTGCTAGTTGTAGCAGTAGAGCAATCATGTTATCATTTGCTCAATTTACACTTCAAAAACCTTGTCAGCAGCCAGGAAAAGGCTTACAATAATAGTAAAAAGGATAAATCTGATGGAAAAAGTTATTATTTTTGATATGGATGGGGTTATTGTGGATTCGGAGTACACTTTTCTTGGGACCAAGACGCAGATGTTGCGTGATGAGGGGATTGTGACGGATGAATTCTATCAATATCAGTACATGGGGACCACTTTTGACTTCATGTGGCAAGCCATGAAGGACGAGTTCCATTTGCCCAAGTCTGTGGCGGAATACATCGAAGATATGAACCAGCGGCGGGAGCAGATGATTGCGCGTGATGGGGTTAGAGCCATCAAAGGGGCTCAGGACTTGATTCATTGGTTGCATGAGCATGGCTACCGCTTGGCAGTTGCTTCTTCCTCTCCCATGAAGAATATTACCCGTGATTTAACCGAGTTAGGGGTGGCAGAATGTTTTGAACACATGGTAACAGGCGATGATGTTGCTCATTCAAAACCAGCTCCCGACGTTTTCTTAAAAGCAGCGGAGCTATTGGGCGTGGTCCCAGAAATCTGTACTGTTATCGAAGATACTAAAAACGGTAGCCGTGCGGCTAAGGCTGCGGGGATGTATTGCTTCGGTTTTGCTAATCCAGACTATCCATCACAAGATTTAAGCGCTGCTGACCGCGTGATTACTGACTATGCGGATATTTATCAGTACTTGCCAGAATAAAATGAAAAAGCCAGCTTTTTATGAGCTGGTTTTAATGTTTCTTTCGTCGTGCAAAATCTACAAATTTGAATTTCTCTAGCTTGTGCCTGCTTTCGGTGAACTGAAATTGTTGCTGATTGGCTAAATAAACGCGCGATTTAACAGAAACAACATGATGTTCAGGTCCTAAATCTAAGAGTAGTTTATCTGTGTCAGTTATTTGATCAATTGTGATTTCCTTTTGCGCATAAGCAATGTCTAACCCTAATTCTCTTTCTAGGTATTGGTAAATAGATTGCTCTGCAATGTCACGGGTCATAGCTGGAATCAAGTCTTTGCTTAGATAGTCGGTATCTAGTACTGACGCGACACCATCGACGACGCGCTGGCGCACGACTCGCCAAACTAAACTATTAACAGGAAAATGTGTTAGCTGGTTGAGCTTGTCATCAACAATTAATTTATCAATTGAGATAACATTGGTTTTGGACGACATTTGTAGTTGTCCAACGAGCTCGTGGTAGCTGGTTAACTCAGAAACTGGGAAATTGATTTGGTCATGTTTGGTCACTTGGGAGCCAGCACCGTGAATCTTCTTAATTAGTCCAGCTTTAGACAGTAAGGATAAGGCTTTTCGAACAGTATCACGACTGACTTGGTATTGTTCGACCAATTCCATTTCAGTTGGTAGATAATCGCCAATAGCATAGCGGTTCTCAAGAATATCTTTCTCCAATTTCTTAAAAATCATTTCATATTTTTTCATTAATAACCTCGTTTTATATATTTGTTTTTAAAATACCGGACAACTAGACTTATTTTAGCAAAAATACTGCTTTTTTCTCCAAACAACTTACATACAACTATAAAATTGTTTACACTTAATACGTAATTAATCGTTGTGCAAGCTTATTGCGAACGTAGTGAGCCCATTAAGCTGTTGGTAAAATCCAACATCAATCAAAAGGAAAAAAGGAATAGGATTATGGGAAAATTTGAAAAAGATGCTCAACAGCTCCTTGATGCTATCGTCGTCATAAAAGCTCTCGTACCCCTACAAATGAGTCTTGCAGGCTTGCAGAGGTCTCTCGTAGGGCTGCAATTGTCTTTTGCAAGCCTGCAAAATGGCCTCGTAGGTCTACAAATGCTTTTTGCAAGTCTGCAAAGGGGTCTTGTAGCCCTACAAATAGGTTTTGTAGGTGTGAAAATTGGATTTGTAGCTCTACGAAGGGTCTGTGCAAGTCTGCAAAAGGTTATTGTAGGTCTACGACGGTAATTTTCATACTTGCAAAAGCTTACCGTAGGGCTACGGAGTGATAAATCAGATTTCTAGAATTTCCAACAGGACATTCATGTCATGTTATCTTTTGGGATAGTCTGTTATGATAGATGCCTAAAGATAAATAAGGAGTTTATTGAAATGACGAAAACTGAAAAAACAATTTTATTAGCTTTGCCTATTACACGACTTGGGAAATACGAACTTAGTCAGTTTATTGTAGATTTTTTATCAGACTATGATAAAAAGCAATTAGATTTTGAGACTGATACCATGCCAGAACAGCTGGTTACTAACATCCGTAAGGCTCATAAAGCTTTTTCAACAGCTTTGAATCAGGTTAAGGTGGAATCACAGACCAAGGCTATCAAGGAATTGGATGATAGACGTGATGAAGATTGGAAAGGGTTCTATTACAGCTTACAAGCTAAACAGTATGCCCGTACAGAAGAAGAGCGAAAGGCTTATCAAACCCTCAATCAGCTAGTAGCCCCTTATCGTGACATTGTCCGAAGCAATTACGAAGTTGCTAGCGCTAAGTACAAGCAATTACTAGAGTATTTGAAGGATGAAAAGTATTCAGTACAGTTAGAAACACTGGGATTAACAGACTATGTCAATCATTTAAAACAGAGTCAGGAAGCCTTTGAACGCTTCTATATCAATCACGCCAATACTAAGCTGGATATTATCAAATATGATGATGCCAAATTGAAAAAGGCTTTAGAGTCTGCCTACAAAGATCTGGCCGACTATTGTCAACTCATCGCGCGCTTGAAAGAGGATGCTGTCTATCAAGATATGATTGCCCTTCTCAATAATAGCCGTAAACCATTCTTAGAAATGATTAACCGTCGTGGCAAACGTGACCGTAGCAAAAAAGAAACAGTAGAAGCAAGTCAAGGCTAACAATCTGACTGGTCTAATAAAGGAAGAACCAGTCATCATCACTCTTTTGCAAATAATAAAAGGAAGTTGGACATCTGATACCAGCTTCTTTTTGTTCTATCAAGCCTAGTAGTGACTGTCAAGTCGCATAAGCGGACGCATAAAAAGTCTTTGAAAGATTTTTCAAAAAAAGCTTGCGCAAAATATGACAATAGCATATAATAATGTTACAGAAAAGTTACAAATGTTACACAAATGACATTTAGAAGATAACTCATGAAAACTACTACAAAATTGATGACAGTTACAATGCTTAGCTCACTTGTTTTACTTGGTGCTTGTGGTAAAAACCAAGAATCAGCTAAGGCTTCGTTTACAAACAGTAAAGATAAGACAGTACAAACCAGCAAAACAAGTGCTTCAAAAGCTAAGAAGGCCACTAAATCTTCTTCATCAACAAGCGCTAGCGATGCTTCTAAAGCTAAAAACACTAAGGCTACTAGCAATAGCTCAGCAACAACAACTAGCTCATCTGCTCAAGCCAAAACAGACACTAAAACTAAGCAGGCTAGTCAAGCAAAACAATCAGGTGTCGACTTGACTGCTCTTACAAATGGTGATTTTTCTTCTATTAAAGGAACATGGTCTAATGACAAAGGACAAACCTTTGCCATTGCTGCTGACGGTAGCTTTAGCAGTACATTTAGCTACACAGCCTTGCAATTTGTAGGAGCTGGTGACAACTATTATAGTGCTACAGCCTATAATCCAAATCAATTAACAGGTTCTTCTGTCTTTATCGTGACACCTGCTGGTAAAGCTAACATTCATACCGGTGCTGTCAATGACAAAGATACTATCGCCATCGGACAATCCGAAGAAGCAGATTATCATCCATTTTATCGCACAACAACAGAGGTCATCCCTCAAACAACGCCTGATACTTCTGTTAAAGTGTCAAATGTTGCAAATGGTGACTTCTCATCAGTAGTAGGAACATGGTCAACATTGGATGGTGTATTTTTAACTATCGGGGCAGACGGTAGCTTTGCATATAATGGGGATACAGACCAAGATATTGCTCTCTCTTCTCAATACACCACAGAAGATGGTGCCGTTTATGCGGTTGAATACCGTAAATCAGGTCAACCAATTGCTTCACCAATGGGACTTTTCATTTATAAAGATAAAATTTACATTACAGGCCAATTAGTTGGTAGTGAACAAACATTTTACCGTCAATAATCAAAAGCCTTGGTCGTTTTACCAAGGTTTTTGACTGTTTAGGATGTTTTGACGACCGTTCAAGATAAAGTGCCCTATTTGAGGGTGGTTTGTTTTATAATATGATATATTATAAAACAAAAAGAGGTCTTAGATATGATTACTATTAATGTTTTAGAGGATGATTTACTTCAACAATCACGTATTGAGAAAATTTTGCGTCGTGTGCTTAGTGAGCAACAAATCGATTATCGTAGTTTGGGAATTTTTGGTCGGTCAGACCAACTGATTGATGCTGCGACGGAGCGTGGCTATCACCAAGTCTTCTTCCTTGATATTGAGATTAAAGGAGAAGAGAAAAAAGGTCTTGAGGTAGCGCAAGCTATTCGCAAAAAAGACCCAAATGCAAGCATTATCTTTGTCTCAACGCACTCAGAGTTTCTTCCAGTAACGTTCCGTTATAAGGTGGCTGCGCTGGACTTTATTGACAAAACTATCGGCGATGAGGAGTTTGCGGTAAGGATTGCGGAAGTTCTAGAAGCCGTCCAAGAACGTCAGGAAAATACTGTCGCAGAAGATTCCTTCGTCTTTGAGACCAAACAATCTGTGATTCAAGTGCCTTATAAGAGTATTTACTTTATCGAGACATCACCCGTCCCTCACAAATTAGTCTTGCATACCCGCCACGAACGCATTGAGTTCTACGGCAAGCTATCCGATGTCCTAAAAGCTGACGAGCGCCTATACAAGTGCCATAAATCTTTTGCTATCAATGTCGATAATGTCGTTCGAGTTGATAAAAAGACCCAACAAGTTTTTTTTGAAAACGAAGCTACTTGCACAGTGTCACGTTTGAAGCAGAACGCGCTAATTGAGAAGATTAGGACGAGCGGCGCGGCTGGTGGGATGGAAGTGGTTGTATGATGCCGATTTAAAAGTGTCATCCAGATTGTTGGATATGAAATCTAACGATTTGGGTGTTTTTATATAATATTTTCAGTCAATAGTTTATAATTTCTCAATTATTTTTAATAGGCATTTGTAGTATAATAGTGATATATTTTAGGAGATCAGGAGTAGTTATATGGGTATTATTCTTGAAAATGTGAATTTCTTTATCTTACTTATAGCCGATTTACTGATTTATCAGCATGTAATGGGTAAAAGGATTGCTAAATATCATTTTTTAACATTTCCATTAGTGTTAAGGCTATTATTTTTAGTGTTACCGCCTGTTGCTTACTTTGCGACATTTTTGTTTCTACCCATATATTCTGTGGTAAGGAACTGGGGGCAGTTAAATAAAAGTATGGCGCTGTTTTATGGCTTATTCCCCGTAATTATTGAGGATTTGTTTAGTAGATACTATCAATTTTTTCTATTTCCTTTTCTAGGAATAGAGGAAACACATTTTACAATCCTAATTTTTTCAATTTGCGGTCGTATTTTAGGAGTGCTTACTTACTTTGCTTTAGTCAAATTGTTAAGGATTGATTTCCAAAGTTATCATATTGGTTTAAACCCGCAACGAGTTAAATTACCATTGGTTGTAATTGATATTGCAATGATTATCTATTTTGTGATTTTACAAGTTTTTCTTCTAGGAGATAAGAGATATCCTATTTTTGTAACTTATCGTGGTTACTTGGTTACCTTATATGTTGTTTCGATTTTGGTTTTATTAAGCTATACGAATGCAAACCTAAATGATAAACTCAAGATGGAGCTTCTAGAACAAAAAGACAATCAATTAAAATCGTTAGAACAGTATAGTCAACAAATAGAAGATTTATATCAGGAAGTTAGAAGTTTCAGACATAATTATGTCAACGTTTTAACTAGTCTTAAGGTTGGTATTGACAAAAAAGATATTGGAGCAATAGAAGAAGTTTATAGAAAGGTGTTAGGTGAGTCAGGGAGAAGTATTCAAGATAGTAAATTTGATTTTACAAGGCTATCTTTGATTAAGGACACTGCTATTAAAAGTATATTATCCGCTAAAATAATCGATGCGGAATCAAAAAATATTGATATTAGCATAGAAGTTACTTCAAGAATTGATAACTTTCCTATCAAGACGCTTGATCTGGTAGTCATATTATCCGTTTTATTAGATAACGCCATAGAGGCTTCGTTGTTTGCAAAACAACCCCAAATAATTATAGCGATACTTGAAGAAAATAATCAAGTGCTTATTGTTATTGAAAATAGTACTTTAGATGAACAGGTTTCGATAACAAATCTTTACTAGAGAGGATTTTCAACGAAAGGTAAGGGAAGAGGAATTGGTTTGGATAATATTTCGAGTATTTTAAGAGACTATCCTAATGTTAACTTAAAAACTTCAAGTAAACATTATCGTTTTATACAAGAATTATATTTAGAATTAGAAAATGACTAGATTATATCAGCTAGTCACTTTTTAATTATTTTCCAAATAATGCATCCCACCAACCAGGCATAATTATCCCCTTTTCGTAAATATTGAAATTAGTGTTATTATAGCAGAAAAATAAATGAAAATTTAATTTTGTCTTGAAATGTGCTTGAAACATCCTGAAATGTAGGTCAATCGCTATTACTAACATTTCAGGATGTTTTGACGACCGTTTAGGATAAAGTGAACTTTTTTCTCAAAAAAGGAATAAGATAGTGTCCGTAAACAAACTAAATCAATTACGAGGAAATTTAAAATGAAAAAATCAACATCAAAACTAATGGCAATTGCTATGCTAAGTTCACTTGTCTTATTGGGTGCTTGTGGTAAGCAGGAATCAGCTAAAGATTCATTTTCTAATAGCAAATCTAAAACGGTTCAGACCAGCAAATCATCTAGCTCATCAAAAGTTAAAGCTAAAAAAACGACTAAGTCTAGTTCTTCTCAAGTATCATCAAGTTCTAGTCAAGCAACTTCGTCAGAAACTTCAATTCCTTCATCAGCAGTTCAAACTGAACAAAGTCAAGCTACGACAACCGCACAAGCAAGCCAAAACCAAGTAGCTGCTAGCCAATCAACGGTGGAACAACCAGATACTACATCAAATTCAGACTTAGCAAATGGTAATTTTACTTCTATTGCAGGGACTTGGACAAACGATTTAGGTGCAACGGTTACTATTGGAGCTGACGGTAGCGTCAGTTATAGTAATCAAGGAAATTTGACTGCTATCCAAGGTTCTGTTTCAAACGGTGGCTTTGCTGGAAGTTTGTATGACCCAAATAGTCCAGTCGGTTCAGTTCCAATCTGGGTTTCAGCGGATCAAGGAACGATCACAATCGGCCAATCTACTTCAGAAACAGCTCATCCATTCCATCGTTAAGCAATAATATCACAAGGTTGGGACATAAGTACCCAGCCTTTTCATATACTGTGATTTTTTAATCAATAGTCGCAGTGGTTGAGTGTGACAATGCAATCGAAACCTTTGTCTGACCGATTTCTGCCACACTCTTTTTATACCGTTCAGGATGTTTTGACGACATTTCAGAACAAAGTTGGTTTTTGTGGTTAAAAAGGTGTAAAATATAATTATCAAAGATATTTAATGATTAAGAAGGTTAATGTGATGATGAAATTACATGGTCAATCAAAACAAAAATATAGTGTTCGTAAATATGCCGTTGGCACAGCTTCTGTGATGATTGGTTGTTTGTTGATGGCGCCAGCTGTTTTGGCAGACGAACAAGGTCAATCTAGTGAATGGGTAGATGCAAATGTTTCTCTAGCCGCAAGTACGCCTAACAGCCACACTGTCTCTGTCTCAGATACAGCAACGTCAGCAACAACAGCGTCAGCTGATGCTACCGCAGCGAGCACAAGGACTACACCAGCTAGTACCACAACTGATGTAACTCCTAAAACGGATGCAGCAACCACAGCTGATGTAACTCCAAAAACAGATGTAGTCACAACGACACCAGCAAGCGCAGATACAAGTGCTAAAGCGACTGCTACAACGACTACACCAGCGACAGCAAACACACCAGTAGTTGAAACAGCTTCAGAAGCGACACAAACGGAAGAAGTACCTGAAACGACTGCAACAACAGAAGCGGAAGTCCCTGAAGCAGATACGACAGTAGCTACTCAAACACCTGCTATTCCTGATAACGGTCGCTACACTTTTGAAACTCGTACAGAAGTCAAAAATCAAGCAGACATGGACAGCCCAACCGTCTTTTACATGGAAAAAGGCTCAAGTGTCAACTACGATAAGGTGGTAAATGCCGATGATCACCGTTGGATTTCATACCGCTCTTACTCAGGCGTTCGTCGCTACGCGCCAATCGCAGAGCTAACAGCTAGCACACCTGTGGCTCCAAAAACTAAGACCGATAAAATAGATACTACGACAAGTAGCACTCAAACACTCCCAAGTTCAGGTAGCTATACTTTTGACAAACAAGTAGAAGTCAAAAATCAGGCCAAGGTGGATAGCCCAACACAATTTACCTTTGCTAAAGGGGATAGGGTCAATTATGATAAGGTCTTGACAACAGATGGCTACCAATGGCTTTCATATAAGAGTTACAGCGGTACTCGTCGCTATGTAGCTCTCAATAAACTAAGCCCGTCAAGTACAAAATCATCTAAAACACCAACAACTCCTGTTGTGAAAGGTGATATCACTATCGCCAACCAAACCAGCCAAGGTTTTGACGTTGTTGTCAAAAATGTCAAGGATAGCCAAGGTGTCAAAGAAGTTAAGGTTCCTGTCTGGTCTGAAAAAGATGGTCAAGATGACTTGATTTGGTACACTGCTAAAGCCGATACCGATAACACCTACAAAGTCAATGTGGATGTCAAAGACCACAAGAACAACACAGGTGTTTACAATGTTCACCTTTACTATGTTGAAAATAATGGTCAATTAAAAGGAGTTGCAGGTACTCAAGTGACTGTTAAAGAAGCTAAAGCGCAAGCAGAACAAACTGAAACAAGTCTCCCAGCTAGTGGTAGCTACACTTTCACAGCACGCACAAGCATCAAATCAGAAGCTAAGATGGATGCACCAACGATTGCTTACTATGACAAGGGTGATAGCGTCAATTATGATAAAGTCGTCAAAGCAGATGGCTACCAATGGCTTTCTTACATGAGCTATTCAGGTAACCGTCGCTATCTTCCTGTTGAAGCCTTGACAAGTACAAAGACAGCTGATAGCAAAGCGACTACGGATACTTCTAAAAAAGATAGCACTAAAACTGATGTGAAACCAGCAACTAATGATGTAGCGACAGCCAAATCTACTCTTCCAGCCAGCGGTAGCTATACTTTTGACAAGGAAGTTGAGGTTAAAGCTAGCGCTAGTGTGACTGCTCCAACGCAGTTCACCTTTACAGCTGGGGAAACCATCAACTACGACAAGAGCTTGGTTGCGGATAACCACCAATGGATTTCTTACACTAACTACAAGGGTGTTCGTCGTTATGTTGACTTGGGACAAGTAACGGCTAGCACTACAAGTGAAAAAATAGCAACCGATACGACTCTTCCAAGCAGCGGTAGTTATACTTTCACAACACGCACAGCTATCACTAATGAAGCCAGCAATTCAGCGCCAGTCTTTGCCTACTATAACGCAGGCAGTAGTGTCAACTACGATAAAATCGTCAAAGCTGACGGTGCCAACTGGCTAAGCTATATCAGTGGTTCAGGCGTTCGTCGTTATATTAAAGTGAATTAAATTCGTAATCGATTAAATCTTAAAATCTGGGCAGAACTTGTCCAGATTTTTTGGGTTTAAAAACTTAAAGAAGTCTTAAACCATTTGTCGCTTTAAGCATAAAAATAGACTGGGGTCATTGTGCTCTATATAATGGGATATTATGTAGAAATGTGAGGAAACTCGGTCATGAAATCTTGGAAGGGCTTAGTGCTTATCCTGTTTAGTATTGTTATCACGGCTTTGGCGTGGGTCTCTGCGGTCAGATCATGTTTATCGTGCCGGGGGTGGCTTTGACGACCTTGGCTTTGACTTTTGCGCTAGCGACGAAGAGTCGTTTCTTAGAAGAAATCTTCCACGGCATCGAAAATATGTACTTTTTCCATAAAGTGATGGCGGTCTTTTCGATGGTTTTGCTGGTCATGCATAATGTTGCTATGGGAGCTGGTTTATGGAGCAATAGCCTGGCTACAAATTTTGGTCATATGGCTATTTACCTTTTCTTCAGTATTATTTTAGTGGTGTATCTTGGTAAAAGGCTGAAATATGAAGTGTGGCGGAACATTCACCGTTTTGTTTATTTAGCCTATATTTTGGGGCTCTTGCATGCCTATCTGATTTTGGGTGGTACTTTGCTGGCACCGACTTTTCTTGGTCTAGTTAGCTTGGTTTACACGTTGATTGGCTTGCTATCGGGATTTTATATCATCTTTTTGTATCAAACGTTTGGTTTTCGCAATTATGGACGTGTCAAGGGCATCAAGTACCTCAATCATGATACCACGGAGATTGAATTGGAGATGCGACGCGACTTTACTTATGATTTTGGGCAATTTGCTTTCTTGAAAATCTTCCAAGAAGGTTTTGAAACCGCTGCTCACCCCTTCTCAATCTCTGGAGGACAGGGCAAGACTATTTTCTTCACTATCAAGTCATCAGGTGATTTCACGACAGACATTTATAAGAAGTTGCAAGTCGGCACTAAGGTCGCTATTGACCGCTCTTACGGGCACATGACCCTCAAAGATGGGCGTGACAAGCAAGTTTGGATTGCTGGTGGGATTGGCATCACGCCTTTCATTTCCTACATCCGAGAAAATCCCCTTTTGGACAAAGAAGTTGACTTTTTCTACGCTTTCACTGGTGCTGAAAATGCTGTTTATGTGGATATGCTGCGCGACTATGCCAGCAAAAATCCCAAGCTGACGCTTCATATCGTGGACAGTAACGTTGATGGCTATCTCAACTTTGATAATTATGATTTGTCAGACAACACGACTGTTTTCATGTGCGGGACTGTCAAAATGATGACCACCTTCGCCAAAATTTTCCACGAGAAAAATCCAAAAACGGAATTAGTCTATGAAGGGTTCTCATTTAGATAATTTAGCAATCATTTCAGCTTTCTTTAAGGGTTCTCCGATATACTATAAGCATTCCTAAAACTTTTTCATAAAATCTCCAACGAAGGCGTCGCTCATAGCGGTGCCTTTGTTTTGTGAGGAGAAATGGCTGACGCTTTTAAATAAAAACCTTTGACAAAGCCCGTCTTTATCTGTTAGAATAAGAACTGTCGAAAAGACAAACCAACTTTTTCTTGGTTCAAGGAGTGCCAATCCTTGAACTCGGATGAAGCAATAAAAGGAGAAAAATCATGGCAATTTCAAAAGAGAAAAAAAATGAAATCATTGCACAATACGCACGTCACGAAGGTGATACAGGTTCAGTTGAAGTTCAAGTAGCAGTTCTTACTTGGGAAATCAACCACCTTAACGACCACATCAAACAACATAAAAAAGACCACGCTACTTACCGTGGATTGATGAAAAAAATCGGTCACCGTCGTAACTTGTTGGCATACCTTCGCCGCAAAGACGTTAACCGTTATCGCGAATTGATCCAATCACTTGGACTTCGTCGTTAATCAAAAGACGTATAAAGCAAGAAAGCTACTGGAATCCTGTATTCTGGTGGCTTTTTTCTTTTTTTGAGCTTGCGGTCAATGGTATTGTGGTCTGGAAAAGTATCAAAAAACAATTAAAGTGAAAAAAATCACAAAAACTATTGACATTGTTTTTGAAAAGGGTTACAATAACAAGTGAAGAAAGTCACAAACGGTAAAAATAGAAAGAATCGTTGATAAGGACCTCTTCTTAAAAACGCATCTATAACAGACAATATTCGGAGGATATGAGATGGTTAAAGAAACTAAAATTGAAGAACTAAGCGTAGAAGAAATTGCCCAGCAATACACTGGTCAACTCGTTGATAAAGCTGTTGAAGCTGAAAAAATCTTTGCAACTTACACACAAGAACAAGTTGACAAAATTGTTGCAGCCATGGCTCTAGCTGGTTCAGAAGCTTCCTTGGAATTGGCAAAAGAAGCCCACGCTGAAACTGGTCGTGGTGTCGTTGAAGATAAAGATACAAAAAATCACTTCGCAACTGAAAATGTTTACGAATCAATTAAAAACGAAAAAACAGTTGGCGTTATCGGTGAAGATAAAATCTCAGGTAGCATCCAAATTGCAGCTCCTCTTGGTGTCTTAGCTGGTATCGTTCCAACAACCAACCCAACATCAACAACTATGTTCAAGATTTTGGTGGCTTTGAAAACACGTAATGCTATCGTCTTCTCATTCCACCCAGCAGCTCAAAAATGTTCATCACATGCCGCTCAAATCTTGTACGATGCAGCTATCAAAGCTGGCGCACCTGAAAACATTGTTCAATGGATTGACAAACCATCAATCGCCAACACAAATGCTTTGATTTCTAACAAGAAAATCGCATCAATCTTGGCAACTGGTGGACCTGGTATGGTTAACGCAGCCCTCAAATCTGGCAACCCATCAATGGGTGTAGGGGCTGGTAACGGTGCTGTTTACGTTGATGCAACAGCTCACCTTAACCGCGCTGTTGAAGACCTTCTCTTGTCTAAACGTTTTGACAACGGTATGATTTGTGCGACTGAAAACTCAGCAGTCGTTGAAGCACCAATCTACAAAGAATGGCTTACTAAAATGCAAGAAAAAGGCGCTTACCTTGTTCCTAAGAAAGACTACAAGAAATTTGAAGATTTCGTCTTCAATGATCACCACGGTGTAAACGGTCCTGTGGCTGGTATGTCAGCTCAATGGATTTGTGAACACGCAGGTGTTGACTTGCCAGAAGGCAAAGATGTCCTTTTATTTGAACTTGATAAGAAGAATATCGGCGAAAAATTGTCTTCTGAAAAATTGTCTCCACTCCTTTCAGTTTACAAAGCTAAGGATCGTGAAGATGGTATTCAAATCGTTAGAGCCCTCCTTGACTACCAAGGTGCAGGTCACAACTGTGCCATCCAAATTGGTTCTCAAGCTGATCCATTTGTGAAAGAATACGGCGACCGCATGGATTCTTCACGTATCTTGGTTAACCAACCAGACTCAGTCGGTGGTATCGGGGATATCTATACAGATGCACTCAAAGCCAGCTTAACTCTTGGAACAGGATCATGGGGGAAAAATTCATTGTCACACAATTTATCAACTGGCGACCTCTTGAATATCAAGACTGTTGCAAAACGTCGTAACCGTCCACAGTGGATTCGCCTTCCAGAAAAAACTTACTACGAAAAGAATGCTATTTCTTACCTGCAAGATGAAACAGAAGAAATGACACGTGCTATCATCGTTGCTGACCCAGGTATGGTTCAATTCGGCTTCGTTGATGTTGTTCTTGGTCAATTGGCTCTCCGTGACGAAAAAGTGGTGACTTCACTTTACGGAACAATCAAACCAGACCCAACCCTTGGACAAACTATTGAAATCGCTCGTCAAATGCGTGATTTCAAACCTGACACTGTTATCGCAGTCGGTGGTGGTTCTGCCCTTGATGCGGCTAAGATTGCACGTTACATCTATGAATACTCACTTGACCAAGAAGCAGACTTCCTTGACAGATATGAAAAAGTCAGCGAACTCTTCCTTCGTTTGCAACAAAAATTCATTGATATTCGTAAACGTATCGTTCGCTTCAAACACCAAGCTGAAACACGTCTCTTCTGTATCCCAACAACATCTGGTACAGGTTCAGAAGTAACACCATACGCTGTTATCACTGACGACAACACACACGTTAAATACCCATTGACTGACTACGAATTGACACCGCAAGTGGCTATCGTTGACCCAGAATTCGTTATGACAGTGCCAAAACGTACAGTTGCTCTTTCTGGTCTTGATACTTTGTCACATGCCCTTGAATCATACGTATCAGTTATGGCATCTGATTTGACTCGTCCATGGTCACTTCAAGCTATCAAACTTGTTATCGAAAACTTGGAAGATTCTTACAACTACGATCATAAGAATCCAACGCTTCGTGGTGAACAAGCGCGTGAAAACATGCACTATGCAGCAACTCTTGCAGGTATGGCCTTCTCAAATGCCTTCCTTGGTATTAACCACTCTATCGCTCACAAGACTGGTGGTGAATTTGGTCTTCCTCACGGACTTGCTATCTCAATCGCTATGCAACACGTTATCCGCTACAACGGTGTGACTGGTAATGTGAAACGCTCAGTTTACCCACGTTACGAAGAATACCGCGGACAACGTGACTACGCAGACATCGCTCGCGCTCTTGACCTTAAAGGTAAAGACGATGCAGCCTTGGTTGAAGCACTCTGCGAACGCATTGACAAACTCATGCACGCTGTTGATGTTGAACCAAAACTCTCTGCTAACGGCGTTACAAAGGAAGCCTTCGATGCAGCAGTGGATAACTTGGCAAGCTTGGCCTACGATGACCAATGTACACCAGCAAACCCACGTCAACCATACATTGCTGAACTTAAACAGCTTTTGATTGACATGTTCTAATCTAGAAGATGCGTTATAGCCTTCCCTTCCTCGGGGAGGTTTTTTAGATGTTGGTAAGACTTATTGAAAGTTGAAAAAGGATTTTGATATTTTCTTAGGTAGTGCGGACGGAAGCAACCTCTTTCGGACGAATGAGAAAAGCTCCGCTTTTCCTATTTTCAACCTCTAACAGTCTCCCAGACTGTTAGAGCATTCCTATTTCAGTACAGCTTTCCTGCTAAATGGCAGTGGCAGACGAGCTTGATTTCATTAGTCTTTTACTTGCTAGCAATGGGGTTGTTTATTTATCTAGGCATCTGGCATCAGGTCTACCATGTTTCAGTAGTCTACGGTCTTTTCCTCTTTATTTTGGGAATTATTCTTTTGAAAATGGGCTTGCGCTTCACCAAAGACGATTGGAAGCGGCTTTGGAACAAGGTTTAAAATAATCCACAACACATCACTCCATTGTATATGAACAACGGCTTGATTCTCGCGGAATTGGTTCAATGTTTATGAACAACGGGGTGATTCTTACAGAATTAGCTTAATGTTCATAGACAACGACTTGATTCTGATAAAATCGATTACATTTATTCGCTCAACCAAGATGGCTGAGCGTTTTTTATTTGTCTAAAATATGATAAAATAGACCTTATACGTGGGTTTTATACAAAGCTGAATTTAGCAAGTTGCTAGATTGACCTTTGTAGAAAAACACGTAAGCATAATGAATTTGGAGAATCTTATGACAAAACAAGTTTTTGAAACAACTTTTGCAGGCAAACCGCTTGTTGTTGAAATTGGTCAGGTGGCTAAGCAGGCTAATGGCGCAGCGGTTATCCGATACGGTGAATCAACCGTCCTCACAGCAGCAGTCATGTCTAAAAAGATGTCAACCGGTGACTTTTTCCCACTGCAAGTCAACTACGAAGAAAAAATGTATGCGGCTGGTAAATTCCCAGGTGGCTTTAACAAGCGTGAAGGCCGTCCGTCAACGGATGCAACCTTGACAGCGCGTTTGATTGATCGCCCAATCCGTCCTATGTTTGCGGAAGGTTTCCGCAATGAAGTTCAAGTCATTAACACGGTGCTTTCTTATGATGAAGATGCTAGCGCTCCGATGGCAGCTATGTTTGGTAGTTCGCTTGCGCTTTCTATCTCAGATATTCCTTTCAACGGTCCAATCGCTGGGGTTCAGGTGGCTTACATTGATGGGGAATTCATCATCAATCCAACGGCTGAGCAGCAAGAAGCGTCAGCTCTTGAATTGACTGTTGCGGGGACTAAAGAAGCTATTAACATGGTTGAGTCTGGGGCAAAAGAATTGTCAGAAGATGTCATGTTAGAAGCCCTTCTTAAAGGACATGAAGCGGTGCGCCAGCTCATTGCCTTCCAAGAAAAAATCGTCGCTGCTGTCGGAAAAGAAAAAGCGGAAGTTGAGCTCCTTCATGTGGACGCTGACCTCCAAGCTGAAATCATCGCAGCCTACAATGCCGACCTCCAAAGAGCGGTGCAAGTGGAGGAGAAAAAAGCACGTGAAGCTGCGACAGAAGCGGTCAAAGAGCGCGTGACGGCTGAATATGAAGAACGCTACGCTGAGGATGAAGAACATGACCGCATCATGCGCGACGTGGCTGAAATCCTTGAGCAAATGGAACACGCTGAAGTGCGCCGTCTCATCACAGAAGACAAGGTTCGTCCTGATGGTCGTAAGGTTGACGAAATCCGTCCTTTGGATGCGGAGATTGATTTCTTGCCAAAAGTGCACGGTTCAGGTCTCTTTACACGTGGTCAAACTCAAGCATTGTCAGTATTGACTTTGGCACCTATGGGTGAGACGCAAATTGTTGATGGTCTTCATGACGAATACAAAAAACGCTTCATGCATCACTACAACTTTCCACAATTCTCAGTTGGTGAAACCGGTCGTTACGGTGCGCCAGGTCGTCGTGAAATTGGTCACGGGGCTCTTGGTGAACGTGCCCTCGCTCAGGTTCTTCCAAGTTTGGAAGAATTCCCATACGCTATCCGTTTGGTAGCCGAAGTCTTGGAATCAAACGGTTCATCATCTCAAGCTTCAATCTGTGCGGGAACCCTTGCCCTTATGGCTGGTGGTGTGCCAATCAAGGCACCGGTAGCTGGTATTGCCATGGGTCTTATCTCAGACGGCACTAACTACACTGTCCTCACAGATATTCAAGGGCTTGAAGACCACTTTGGTGACATGGACTTCAAGGTTGCTGGTACTCGCGATGGTATCACAGCCCTCCAAATGGATATCAAGATTGAAGGGATTACCCCTCAAATCTTGGAAGAAGCTCTTGCGCAAGCTAAGAAAGCTCGTTTTGAGATTTTGGATGTTCTTGAGGGAACAATTGCTGCGCCACGACCAAACTTGGCACCGACAGCTCCTAAGATTGACATGATTAAGATTGACGTTGACAAGATTAAAATTGTCATCGGTAAAGGTGGCGAAACTATCGATAAAATCATTGCTGAAACAGGTGTCAAAATTGACATCGATGAAGAAGGAAATGTCTCAATCTTCTCAAGTGACCAAGCAGCTATCGACCGTGCCAAAGAAATCATTGCAGGTCTTGTCCGTGAAGCTAAAGTCGGTGAAGTTTACCATGCCAAGGTTGTTCGTATCGAGAAATTCGGTGCCTTTGTCAACCTCTTTGACAAGATTGATGCCCTCGTTCACATTTCAGAAATCGCTTGGACCCGCACAGCTAATGTCGCAGATGTCCTAGAAGTGGGTGAAGAAGTGGATGTTAAGGTTATTAAAATCGATGAAAAAGGACGCGTTGATGCCTCAATGAAAGCCCTCCTCCCACGACCAGCTAAGAAAGGAGAATCACATGACAACAAATGAACTTGATTTACGTCTTCGTGCCTTTATCAATGCACCTGACAACTTTTTAGACGGTATTGCTCTAGTCAATGCCTTGCATCAATTTCCAGTCATGGCCAGCCGTGACCCTTATGCCCTTGAAATTGACGGCCAGCGTGTTGTTCCAGTCTTTACTAGCCCAGCAGACTGGGATCAATTCTGCAAAGATCAGGCTAGCGCTAAAGATCATACTTGGGAAGAACGTTCAAGCCTTGATGTTCTTGACGAATCCATTGTCAATGGCTTGTCAGGCTTGGTTTACAATTTGAAAAAAGATGGTGATTTCGGCAATTCAACCATTTTCTATAACAATGATTTTGTGCAATTCATGAACAATTACACAGCTGTTTTGAACGCGCTCATGAGCGAGGAAAATTTGGAAGCTGATACCATGGACAAGATTTACTTGGTTCCTGCCTTTGTTCACCCACGCGATGACCAAAGTTTTGACCGTATGTTCCCAACCATGTCAACACCAGAAGGCAAGAGCTATGTGCCAGCCTTCTCAAACCTTCAAAGCTTTGCCAAATGGTACAACCAAGAACACTTCGGTGGTGCCTTCCGCAAGGCGCAAGGTGTTGTCTTGACTTGGACTATTGACGACATTTACAAACCACGCAATGGTGAAAATGACCTTGACGAAACCTTTGGTGTGGCCATTGACCCATTTGATGACCAACAAATTCTCGTCGATTGGTCAGATGTAGATAGCGAGTAGGTGCTTATGGGTTGGTGGAAAGAAAGTATTGCTATTGTTAAGGAACAGGATCCAGCAGCCCGAACCTCGCTGGAGGTTGTTCTCACTTACCCAGGGATTAAAGCCCTAGCAGCGCATCGCATTTCGCATTTTTTATGGCGACACGGTTTTAAATTGCTGGCGCGCATGCACAGTCAATTCTGGCGCTTCTGGACACAAATTGAAATCCATCCCGGCGCCCAAATTGCCAGCGGTGTTTTCATCGACCACGGTTCAGGTCTGGTCATCGGTGAGACCGCTGTTGTTGAAAAAGGGGTTATGCTCTATCATGGCGTGACCCTCGGTGGTACTGGTAAAGACGTCGGCAAACGCCATCCAACTGTGCGTGAAGGTGCCTTGGTATCTGCCCACGCACAGGTCATCGGTCCTATCGAGATTGGGAAAAATGCCAAGGTGGGAGCAGCCGCGGTTGTGGTTGCGGATGTCCCAGCAGATGTGACCGTTGTCGGTATCCCAGCCAAAGTTGTCCGTGTCCACGGCAAGAAAGACGACCTGGTCATTCACCAGATTGAAGAGGAGCGTGACACTAGGTACTACACCTCAAAGCTGGAAAAAATGCGTGACGCTAGTTTTCATTCATCGAATTTATAGAGAAATTCTGCTATCCATTTGTGGTAGCAGGATTCTTTTTTAGCCGATATTTTGGTAAAATAAGTCTTAATTTTAAAATTGCGAGGGCTAATCATGCTATTAAATGAATTTGAAGATACGAGGGCGGTCATTGAGCCTTATGATGATGGCATTTCTGGGCTTGGTGAAATCTGTGATACCATGATTTATTCTTTTGATGGGGAAATTGTCAATCGCGTGAAGTGGCTGCGAGGGGTCTATGAAGGCGGTCATCTGTCTAGCCTCAATGGCAAACATCCTTGGTACATTTATGAAAATGAGGAATGTAAGGTTGCTGTTATGACGGCGACGATTGGGGCTCCTATGGCTGTTGGACAACTGGAAGAATTGAAAGCCAAGGGCTTTAAAAACTTTATCATAGTTGGTTCCTGCGGTGTGCTGGATAAATCCATCCAGGCAGACAAGATTATCTTGCCAGCGACAGCCCTGCGTGATGAGGGTGTCAGTTATCACTATGCAGTAGCTAGCGATGAGATAAGCTACGACCCAGCTCTGCTATTGACCATGGAAGACATCTTAGACCGTCATGGAATTGAGCACATCAGGGCTAAGAGCTGGACGACTGATGCTTTTTACCGCGAGACAGCTGCTAAGGTCAAGCGGCGCTTGGCTGCGGGCGCGACTGTGGTGGATATGGAGGCATCAGCCATCATGGCTTGGGCACAATTTAGGCAAGCCAAAGTTTACCAGTTTTTCTACACAGCTGACTATGTGAATCATCATAAGGAGGTCTGGGATACCCGCCACGAGGAACGGACGCTGGATGTTATGGTCTTCTTTGATATTGCGCTCATGATTGCGAGCGGGTTGGCGGATTAGGTGGCTGGTGCGGGCTACTTGTGTAGGATTGCTTTGTGGTATAAAGCGGGTCAGTCAGCGCCACCCGCCGTCGACTTCTTCGGAATGCTAGGGAGTCTATTTCCGTCCGTCCCCCATCTTCCTAGAAGCTAAAAGACATCAGCTACCATGGAATTTTATCTCCCTGTGGGGAAATTGTGAGTCGCAGTGGTTGAGTGGCATCTAAGCACTGATAAATCAGCACTTAGAGACCTACTCAACTGTGCGGGGGTGGGAGTGAAACAGTCTGGGGAGAGACTGTTTCAGCCCAAACCGAGAAATAAAGACGTGAGGGAAAATCGAAGACTTCGTCTTACCAATTTCTGTCCCACTCTCCATTCTGACGAGTAAAACCCAGCAATCAACCATGGATAAGTCCCATTATCTCCCCTCTAGGCCTTATTTGGAGTGGGGTGGGCTTTATGGTATAATAGGGCTAATTGATGAGGGCGAACGAAGTGAGCCAAACCTGATATTTTCGCCGTAGTGGAATTCTCAGTGGCATTTTCTGCCTGATCTTAGAAATAAAAAAGCGAAGAGGCTCGAAGATTAGGAATGCTCTAACAGTCTGGGAGACTATTAGAGGTCTGAGATAGGAAACTAAGAAGCGAAGAAAATATCAAAAATCAGTTATGAGTATAAACTATAAATTATGATAAAGGCTGTTTAAGATGAAAAATTATTTACTAATCGTGACCCAAGTGACGCTGACCTTGGTTTGGTTGCTTGCGTCCTTGCAACTATGGATTGCAGGCAGACAAGAGGCAACTTATGTTGTTCTTGTGCTAGGCATTATCTACTGGTGTTATCGCTGTTATAAATTTGTGACCTCTAGGAGAGCTAAGCAATGAAAAAATGGCTTTCTCAAACTACCATGCGCTGTGCAACGCTTATCCTTAGTCTAATTCTAAGTGTCTGGAATTTTTTAGACGGGTATTTATTATCTGGCTGGCTATGGTTACTAGTGGCTGTTGTATGGGCTTTATACATCTACTTAGACAATCGAAAGAAGTAAAACTATATGATTAAAATTTACGATACCATGACTCGTAGTCTGCGCGATTTTGTTCCCCTCAATGAGGGACAGGTCAACATGTACGTCTGCGGACCAACGGTTTACAACTATATTCACATCGGAAATGCCCGAAGTGTCGTGGCTTTTGACACCATTCGTCGCTACTTCGAGTACCGCGGCTACAAGGTCAACTACATTTCCAACTTCACCGACGTTGACGACAAGATTATCAAGGGCGCTGCCGAAGCTGGCATGGACACCAAGAGCTTCTCTGACAAGTTCATCGCAGCCTTCATGGAAGACGTCAAGGCCCTAGACGTTAAACCAGCCACCAAAAATCCTCGCGTCATCGACTACATGGACGAGATTATCAGCTTTGTTAAGGCTTTGGTGGACAATGGCTTCGCTTATGAATCTGACGGCGATGTTTATTTCCGCGTAGCCAAGTCACACAACTATGCCAAACTTGCTAACAAAACTCTTGCAGACCTTGAGGTCGGCGCTAGCGGTCGTGTAGACGGTGAGGGCGATATCAAGGAAAATCCGCTTGACTTTGCCCTCTGGAAATCCGCTAAACCAGGTGAAGTCTCATGGCAAAGTCCGTGGGGACAAGGGCGCCCAGGTTGGCACATCGAGTGTTCGGTTATGGCGACAGAAATCTTAGGCGATACCATTGATATTCACGGTGGCGGAGCCGATTTGGAATTCCCACACCACACCAACGAAATCGCCCAATCAGAAGCTAAAACAGGCAAGACATTTGCCAACTATTGGATGCACAACGGCTTTGTCAATGTGGATAACGAAAAAATGTCTAAGTCGCTAGGCAACTTTGTGACCGTCCATGATATGCTAAAAAGCGTTGACGGGCAAGTGCTTCGTTTCTTCCTAGCCACTCAGCAGTACCGTAAACCAGTCAACTTTACTGAAAAAGCAGTGCATGATGCCGAAGTCAACTTAAAATACCTCAAAAATACCTACACTCTTCCTGTGCAAGAAGAGGCTGACACAACAGACCTAGCTAAGTTTGTTGCAGACTTTGAGGTTGCTATGGATGATGATTTCAACTCAGCTAACGGCATCACCGTTCTCTTTGACATGGCTAAATGGATTAACTCTGGTCATTACACGCAAGAGGTTAAAGCGACTTTTGCTAAATTACTTGAGATTTTCGGTATCGTCTTTAAGGAAGAAGTGCTGGATGCGGATATTGAGGCTCTCATTGAAGAACGCCAAGCTGCGCGTGCTAACCGTGATTTCGCTAAGGCGGATGCTATCCGTGACCAATTGGCTACGCAAGGCATCAAGTTGCTGGATACCAAGGATGGTGTGAGGTGGACACGTGATTGATGTCAATCTTATTAACGGCATTGCTCTCGCTTTTGAAGGGGATGCCATCTATTCCACTTACATTCGGCAACACCTAATCTTTCAAGGACAGACTAAGCCTAATCAACTGCACCGCATGGCGACTCGTTATGTGTCAGCCAAGGCGCAAGCCATGCTCATCACGAAGATGAGAGAAGCGCAGCTATTGACCGAAAAAGAAGAAGACATCTACAAGCGCGGGCGCAACGCCAACAGCCACACCAAGGCTAAGAACACGGACGTTGTGACCTACAAGATGTCGACGGGTTTTGAGGCGGTTATGGGCTACCTGCACATGACTGGGCAGATTGAGCGCTTGGAAGGATTGATTGATTACTGCATTAAAATAGTTGAGGAGAATTAGCAGACGGCTAGTTCTCTTTTTAATTTTTTGTGACATTTTTGTTACAAAAAAGCGACAGTTTTTTTGTTGGAAACGGTTACTTCAAGTGCTATAATATAATTGAAAAGAGATCATGATAGGAGGTTTTAGGTCATGAGGACACGTCAATTTTTATACGCATCTGTTGCAGTTCTAACACTTGCAAGTTTATCACTAGTACAAGCTGTTCGTGCAGAAGACACGACATCAGCGCCAACAACAGTAATGACACAAGTGTCTAACTTGACTATCAAACAACGTGATAGCAAGTCTATTGTTGACATTGCTATGAGCTTGTCAGCACCCGTTAAAGAAGCGACTCCGATGACAGTTACTTTGTCTGACACTAGCGGTAATAAAATTGATAGCCTTACTCATAAAATGACAACAGGCAGTTCTAGCTTTACCGCTTGGTTTGACTTAACGAATCGTCCAGAAGGTCTCTATCTTGTCTCAGTTGAACCAGAAATGGCTGACGCTAAGATTGACCCTATGACGCAAACCTTTACCTATACCAAACCAGTTGCCGCTAAGACCGATGAAACCAAGACAGAAACAAAACCATCAAGCGAAGCAACGGCAACTGAAACGCCTAAGGAAGGTCAAAAACAAACAGAAATAACTAAGACAACTGACACGACGACACAACCAACTTATGAAAACCGTACCATAACAGGCATATCTGCTCAAATTCGTTCAGACAACTCAGCAGTTGATGTGCCCGTCACATTTGACCAAGCCATGTCTAAAGACACTAAAATCTTGGTTAAATTGACTGATGACAACTTGAAATTGCTATCAAGCTTCGTTTATACTATGCCTAAGGGTAATAAATTCTTCACTGCTTGGTTTAGCTTGAAGAACCTTCCTGTCGGTACTTATCACGTTTCTGTTTTCCCTGATTACAATGAAACAACTGTCTTTGAACATCGTAAAGTTAACGTTTTCCATAAGACAGCCTACGTTGCTCCTAAGACTAATCAAACGACTTCAGCAAGTTCAAGTGCTAAGACAAGCCAAGCAACAACGCCAACACAACCTGCTCGACAACAAAAGAACGTTTTGCCAAAAACTTCTAGTGAAAATAGTGTTGCCATGACCGTCCTCGGTTGGGTGACCTTTGGCTTAGCGGGTTTGCTTGCTAATCATTTCTACAACAACAAACACAGAGAAGGTTGACATTTGAGAAGTTAGGCTAGACGTCTAGCTTCTTTTTGGTATTTCTATGCTATAATAAAACTATGGAAAATAATGACATCGTATACGGCTACCACGCCGTCACAGAAAGCCTTCAGGCTAATACCGGTAACAAACTTTACCTCCAAGACGACCTTCGCGGGAAAAATGTCGATAAGATTAAAGCGCTAGCGGCGGAGAAGAAAGTTTCGATTTCTTGGACCCATAAAAAGACCCTCAATGAGATGACAGAAGGAGGTGTTCATCAAGGTTTTGTTCTTCGCGTTTCAGAGTTTGCCTATGCTGATTTCTCAGCCATTTTGGCAAAAGCAGAGCAGGAAGACAATCCTCTTATTCTCATTTTGGACGGTCTGACGGATCCACATAATCTCGGTTCTATCCTCCGTACCGCTGACGCGACCAATGTGACCGGGATTATCATCCCTAAACATCGCGCAGTAGGCGTGACTCCGGTGGTAGCAAAAACATCAACTGGCGCTATTGAACATGTCCCTATCGCCCGTGTGACCAACCTCAGCCAAACCCTTGATAAACTTAAAAAAGCAGGTTTCTGGGTATTTGGTACTGATATGAACGGCACACCGTCCAACAAATGGAACACAGCAGGCAAACTAGCCCTTATCATCGGCAACGAAGGCAAAGGCGTTTCCCAAAACATCAAAAAACAAGTGGACGAGATGATTACCATCCCAATGAACGGACATGTCCAAAGCCTAAATGCTAGTGTTGCAGCAGCCATTCTTATGTACGAAGTCTTCAGGAATCGTCTCTAATTATTGATTAAGGAAAGCCAATCATGAAAAAACATAACATTCTCTTAGTTGACGGCTACAATATGATTGCTTTCTGGCAAGAGACCCGTCAACTCTTTAAAACCAATCGTCTGGATGAAGCGCGTGAGCTATTGCTCCGAAAACTCAACCACTACGCCCACTTTGAACACCTTGATATTGTAGTCGTCTTTGACGCCCAGTATGTGCCAGGTGTTCGTCAGCGCTATGACCAGTACAAAATTTCAGTCGTCTTTACCGAAGAAGATGAGACTGCGGATTCTTATATCGAACGAACGGCAGCAGAGCTCAATCAGTCAGCACTCAATCTCGTTTCTGTGGCAACCAGCGATTTGAACGAGCAGTGGACTGTTTTTTCTCAAGGTGCCCTTCGTGTGTCTGCTCGTGAGTTGGAACAACGTGTCAACACAGTTAAGTCTGACTTGGATAGGATGTCCAGCCAGATTGATTTAGCCACGCCTAAATTACGTCCCTGGAATGATGACCAGCTAGGAAAACTACAAAATCTTTTAAAAGATCTTTAAAGAAAATTCGCCACTGGCGGATTTTTTTGGTATAATAAGTAAAATTACTTTGACAATCAAAATACTTTAACACAGAGGATCAATATGTCTTTTAAAATTTTTACGGATTCAACAGCAGATTTAGACGAGCAGTGGGCCATTGATAATCAAGTGGGCTTGCTTGGATTAAGCATCGAAATGGATGGACAAGCCTATAAAACAGTCGGACCAGACCGCATCACCAATTCTTTCTTAATTGAAAAAATGCAGGCTGGCGCTAAACCAACAACCAGCCAGGTGAACGTCGGTCAGTTTGAAGAGGCATTTTCAGCCTATGCCAAAGAAGGCACACCAATCTTATACCTAGCCTTTTCATCTGTTCTTTCAGGGACATATCAGAGTGCCACGATTGCGCGTGAGATGATTTTGGAAAAATACCCAGACGCAAGAATTGAGGTTATTGATACCTTGGCTGCCAGCTTGGGAGAAGGCTACTTAGCCATGTTGGCGGTTGAAGCGCGTGATGCAGGCAAGTCTCTGGATGAAGCCAAAGCTCTGTTAGAGGATGTTGTGCCACGTCTGCGGACCTACTTCCTAGTTGATGATTTGTATCATTTGATGCGTGGCGGGCGTTTGTCAAAAAGCTCTGCTATTATCGGAAGTCTAGCTAACATCAAACCTCTTTTATGGTTGGATACTGAGGGCAAGCTCGTGCCTTTATCTAAAACACGTGGTCGCAAAAAAGGTATGAAAGAAATGTTCAATCAAGCCAGCCAAGATTTAGACCATACAACAGCCTTGGTTGCTCATGCCGAAGACCCAGAGGCAGCAGAATCTCTTAAAGAACAGCTGTTGGCTAAGGATGGTATAGACAAGGTCATTGTACTCCCATTGGGACCAGTCATCACAAGCCACGTAGGACCAGGAACCCTAGCTGTCTTCACCGTTGGGAATCAAGCACGCTAAGAAATTTCCTAGTTAGTTTAGATAGTTAGTAGCTGGAAGCGAATACCTACTTAAGTCAATGATTTTATGGGAAATAAAACGGAAAACAGGTTTAAATCACTTGACGGAGAGCCTGTTTTTTTGGTATTATAATAAACGGTATTGTTTACCCCATTTGAAAGGCCCCGGAACCTTCCAAATACCTTCGATGGGACGGAACACCCATCACCCTTGTAAACAAATATTACGAATTCGTATAGGAGAAATCATGAACAAAACAACATTCATGGCTAAACCAGGCCAAGTTGAACGTAAATGGTACGTTGTTGACGCAACAGATGTACCTCTTGGACGTCTTTCTGCAGTAGTTGCTAGCGTACTTCGCGGAAAAAACAAACCAACATTCACACCACACACTGATACAGGTGACTTCGTTATCGTTATCAATGCTGAAAAAGTTAAATTGACTGGTAAAAAAGCAACTGATAAAGTTTACTATACTCACTCATTGTACCCAGGTGGTTTGAAATCAATCACAGCTGGTGAATTGCGTTCTAAAAACGCTGTTCGCTTGATTGAAAAATCAGTTAAAGGTATGCTTCCACACAATACTCTTGGACGCGCACAAGGTATGAAATTGAAAGTATTCGTTGGTTCAGAGCACACACACGCTGCACAACAACCAGAAGTACTTGACATTACAGGTCTTATCTAAGAGAGAAAGGAGTATTATCTAAATGGCACAAGCACAATACACAGGTACAGGACGCCGTAAAAACGCCGTTGCACGCGTACGTTTGGTTCCAGGTACTGGTAAAATTACTGTTAACAAAAAAGATGTAGAAGAATACATCCCACACGCAGACCTTCGTCTCGTTATCAACCAACCTTTCGCAGTTACTTCAACTGAAGGTTCATACGACGTACACGTTAACGTTGTAGGTGGTGGATACGCTGGTCAATCAGGTGCGATCCGTCACGGTATCGCTCGCGCATTGCTTCAAGTAGACCCAGACTTCCGCGATTCATTGAAACGCGCTGGACTTCTTACTCGTGATGCACGTATGGTTGAACGTAAGAAACCAGGTCTTAAAAAAGCTCGTAAAGCTTCACAATTCTCAAAACGTTAAGAACAGCTTTACAGCAACGATTACAGACACTCAATGTTTACCTCATTGGGTGTTTTTTCGTGCACTTTTTGAAAAACTCACCTCAAAATTCACCTTATTTTTACCTTATTTATTTTTGAGCTCTCTGTAAGCAGTTTCGCCAGCACTAAGTGGAACAACATTTGAAGTATTAACATAAATCTTTGTTGTACTCAAATCACTATGTGTTAAAGCTTCTGAAATGGATTCCAGAGACATTCCTGCCTTCTAGCTAAAGTAGCACCAGTATGCCTTAACATGTGAGGAGTGGCATGCCTAAGATTTTTATGGCGACGTTCTACAGATTTCATCTTGTTATTAAGGTAATCTGCATGCAGAGGGCTATTCACATTGCCTTTAGTGTCAATATAAGTAAAGACATATTGTTCTGGAGTTTGAATGATACCAAATTTTGCTAATTCTGATTTTTGTTGAATTTTCCATTGATATAAGAGAACAGTTAGCTCTTGAGGAATAGCAAAAATTGTTTTCTTTTCTCCTTTAGTAGACTTAGGCTTCTTATATTTATCCAAGGCTTGGATTAAACCAATTTCAGATGTATCTAAGGAGATATGTTTCCACTGTAAAGCATAGCTTTCCGATTTACGGTCGTTTAAGATAAAAGTTGTAAAAAATAAAACATAGTCTTTAAGCGACAATTTTTTGTTTTCTAGGTCTTCTTGGAACATTTCAAACCATTCCCGTAACTCACTTAAAGTAAGGTATAAATCTTCATCACGCTTAGCTTCTTGTAATTTGATTTTTTTAGTAGCCTTAATACGACTGATTGTTTTAGATAGGCGATTCATTTCAATATATTCTAATTCCTCTGCCCAGTCAAAAATGGAATTAACATAACTACGTATGACTTTGAAATTTGCATATTCATTTGCTTTAGCAGTCATCAGATTTAAGACGACTGTTTTATTCTGATTTAAAAATTTAATGGAATAATTTCCAAACATTGGTAAAATATGTAATCTAAAAACAGTTTCTGTATTGTTAACTGTTGGAAGAGTGGGTGGTTTATTTGTTGAAGTCGTTTGACCTGCTTTATAGGCTTCCCACCAGACATTATGATAAAAATCTTTGAAGAGAATATCGCCATTGATTGCTTGATGTGGTAATGCACCCCCTTTTTGGATAGTGTTAATATCTATTAAAATGTGTAGTTCAGCTTCTTTAGCCTCCTTCTTTGTTTTAAAACGCTTATCGTAGTAATTTCCTGAAATTCCCAAAGAAGGTCTAGCTTCTGTTGGAACATAGAGTTTTAAACGATAAGAACCATTTGAGGTTTTTGTAATTGTCATAGTAATCTCCTTTTTACTGAGCTAGAAAATTACCCTGACTTTATTATAATGAAATCAAAAGTGATTTTCCAGTTGTATCATCCATCTACGGATACTGTCTTTATCAAATCGAATTGTTTTTCCAATCCGAATATGTGGCATTCCCTTTCTTATCCAGATATCCAGCGTGTTATTTGAAATTCCCAGATACTGACAGGTCTGCTTTTTATTTAAAAAAGGACTAATTTGTCCTGAATCTTCTTTAACGGTTTCAATCTCATTTTTAATAAGATTTGCAACAAACAGTTGAATTTCTTTTGTTTGTTCTTCTGGTAAAATAACTTGCATAATTTTCCTCCCTTTTAGGCAATAAAAAAGCAAGAGCTATAAAGCCCTTACCTTAAGGAGATTATGAAAAAGAAAAGTTTTAGGATTATTTATAATATAATCGTATAATCTTAATTTTCTTTTAAAAATTTTTCAAATCTCTGTTGGTCATTTTCTGTTAACTTTCCGATTAAGCGAACTTGAACAAGTTCTACATCTAAATCATAAAGTTGAACGGTATCAATCCAAGATGGTTTCACTAATCCTGCCTCTTCCCATTCTTTTATTTCAAAGTATTTTGAACGAATATAAGATGATTTACGGGAATACTGACTAGTGATATGGTAGGTTCTGATAACTTCTTCATTATTTGCAATGACTAGAGACGGTAGGTTCTGATAACTTCTTCATTATTTGCAATGACTAGAGCAGGACGTCTTTTAGCTCCCGTCCCATCACTAAAAGCGATAGTCGCTATCAGAATATCATATGGGTTATAGTTGTCCATGTCTTTCCTCGTATTCTGGATAGTCTTCATCAAAGAAATCTGCGATTACTTCTGGATTAGAAGCAGTCACTTTGATAACATTTGAGTTTGCCAAAGCTAGTCTTTCTAAAGGATTATCAGAAATAGCATGGACTTGTTTTCTTAAATCAAATGGCAATCCATTCACCTCCTTTGATTTTTGTAAGAACATCACGAAAGCGTCACCTACAGAAGTTCCTAAGGATTTGTATAGTACCGATACTTCATCTAGTAATTCTGAATCTACTCGCTTTTGAAACATTTTTTTAGTCATACAATCACCTCTTTTGTACTTCAATTGTACGACAAATGTAGTTTTTTTTGTCAAATTTTTACTTCCCAATCACATAAGTAAATTGGTTAGCCGTTGCTTTATCAAATGTGCGGTAAGAAACAACTCCAAGTCCCTTGGCGTTTGCTTCTGAAATGAGAATAGACCCGTCTGATTTGACCTGCTCCACGAAAACTACGTGACCATAGGTTGGGTCAGAACCAGCCTGACCAGGAGAGAAAGATATCGCACTATGCTCTGTTGGTGTATGTGTGGTTTGGTAGCCTGCTTTCTGCTTCCAATCCCCACCATTGCCCATATAAGGGTCAAAGTTAACGCCTACCTCTTTGGCTCGATTATAGACAAACCACGTACATTGTCCCCAAGGATAAGTCGCAGAAGTGTAGTTAGAGGTGTTGATTGCTTTTGTAAGGCTATATCCAGCAGGTACTCCATCAGAAGTTACGCCTCCACCGCCTCGTGATTTGGCAGTTGTCTCACCTGTTAAGGTATCTTTGAAGAGGTTATACCATTTTCTCGCATTCTTTTTCAGGTCACTAGCTTTGGTTTGACCGTCTGATAAAGCGACCCCTTCATAATGTTCTGACCAATAAAGCGCTGCCTCTTCAGGGTCAGTCGCTTTTTGCATTTCTGTTTTGACTTTGCTATAAGAGCCGTTTAGCTCTGTAGATAAGAGGTTTAGTTCAATATCAGAATCTAATTTCTTTTGTTTTGCCTTTGACCAGCGATTGCCATTGATAGTAGAAGACCAGCCTGACCATTGGAAATAACCAGCTACACCACCACCTGTATTGACTGCTTTAGGGTCAAATCCACTTTCACGTTCTGCAACCGCTAAACTTCCAGAAGCTCCTGCGATAGTAAATTGCTCTTGTGAGAGTTCATGGTTGAGAATTTTGATGACATCACTAGCCCGTTCTTCTGAAATATTGGCTTTTTGAGCTACTTTTTTAGCCGTTAGTTTGGTTTGTAGTCCTTTGGTTTGTCCATTAGAAGACGCACTACCTGCGAAAGCTCCCATGATAATGACGACTAAGAACAAAGGTAAAACCAGAGCACTTAAAGCACTAACAATTACTAGTTTTTTCTTCATCTTCCCTCCTAAGTTTTCACGTAGACTGTCATCATCACCGTTTCAAATCGCCATTGAGCCGTTAAAATGAGAGGATTTTCTTTGATAGTTGCCAACAGTTGCTCTTTCTCAGTCTCTTTTACTGAAAATAAAAGGAAAAAATCAATAGAAGGCTTTCTCTTTCCATAGGCAAGGGCAACCGCATTGTTCACCGTCTGTTCAAAACCTCTTTTAGAATAAATACGTGTATTCATCATTCCTTTCCTCCTCTCAATCGTGCTAATTCCTCTATTATCTGATGTTTACGGTTGATATTGACTTTTAATTTATCGTCTTTTGGCAAGGTTTTACGATAGTTCCTGATAAAGGCATTTGAACCTTGCGCTTGGTATAGTGCTTCATCATCTTTATAAGGTTCTAATTCTTTTTCGAGTTTATTGATTTTGCGCTTCTGTCTCCAAGAGAGGCGATTTTGACGGCGCTCTTCAAACTCTTTCTGTTCTCTGCTTTGCTTTGTATCCATTAGCGGAGAAGGTTCTGTGTCAAAAGGTTGAACGCTTGTGTCTTCTTCCTGAATAGCAGATTCAAAAGTCTCCATTGGCATATCTGGCTCTTGAAATGCTGTTGTTACCTCGTTGGGAACGCCTGTTTCTTCAAAGGAAGAAGTAGCGGGTGTTTCCTCCTCGTCATTTTCTGAAGGTGTTGAACTTTCTGTTTTTTCTGAAGTCGGATGGGGATTTGAAAAAAGAGTTTTCATCTGTTTACCAGCATTCATGAATAGTCCCGCTCCAAATCCCGCTCCAGCAAGGAAAAAGTTTCCAGATGTTTGAGCCATTTCAAAGGCGTTAGTGGCTTTTGTAGGTAGTTGTTTCATCTGGTCTTGTCCATTTGAAACGGTTATCTGATAAAGCAAGGTATCTATTATGGAAAGAGCTCACCGTTCGAAGTAAATATAGTTGATGGATTTTCACTTGATTTTGTAAAGAAAAGCTAGATTATATATTATTGCTCCGCCCTTTTAGTCTTTTTTTCCTAAAAAATATGTCTTTTCTCGAAAGATATATTATAAATATTTGACATATTTGTAGTATTTTAATAGTATTAAGTCGTTACAAGCTCTTGGTTTTTTGGCACAGGAGTGCCTAGAAGGAGGAAGAAGTAATGAATGTCAATTGGACTGAAGTTATTTTGGCTCTTATTGAGCTTGTATCAACTTCTGTTAATTCACATAAAGAAATTATTCTTGCTAGATTAGCTAATGAAGTAAATTCAGAGAATTAATGGAAAAGCTTATAGCATGTGAGTTTAGCTCATATGCTATTTTTAGAAGGGAAAAATTATGGCTATTGCACCTTTTGATAATAATGATTATGAACTGATTCTCTCTGATTTAATTGCTGATATTTATTACTCTGATATTAGTGATGGAAGTAGAATAGTATTATTAAGAAAATTAACTGAGTTATTAGCACGTAAGTTCTTAGACTTAGGGGCGGGAGAACCTATGAACTTAGAGGATATAACTGCCTATGAAAAAAATGATAAATTTAAAGTTACTGAACAATATAATAAAGTTGATAAACGGCTAGTCAAAGATTTTGAAAAAACGATAAATAGATTAAGGAAAATTGGGAATAAACATACACATACAGCGAATGTGTTAGTTGCTAATAAAGATGAATTAATTATGGCAGAGGATTCTATTTGGGAATTGTTCTCATATCTGTTTGTTCAATATTTTTTGAAGTATAATCTCAACTTAAAGTCAGATAAAAATGTTTTATCATTCTTTTCTCTATTGCCTCCTGAAATTAGATATCGAACGTTAAAAAAATTAGTTGAAGTAGAAGGATTTGATAATATTCAACTACTTGACAAGTTTCTTTTATCGATTGTGAAAACTAAGGGGATTGATGAAGCTAGGTTCTGGCTCAACAGTAATCGTGAAAAGATTCAAAATATGGATTATCCTTCAGAAGCAGAGATTATTGAATACGAGGAAGATTTTAGTCAGGAAGATTTACCTCTTAAATTGAGAAATTATTCTGATTCTTATGGACTGTTAGCATCAGTTATTAATCATGCTGATGTTCGTTCGGCTTCACATGGACTATATAAAAATTTTGAGGAAGTAACAGCAATTTATGAGCAATATAATTTAGAAGATTATCTATCAAGTTCAGAAGAACGGGAAAAATTCAAAAATCTTATAAAATTTTGCTTTATAGGTAGAATTTCTGTTTTTTAGAATAGTCAATATTTCTCTGTTTCAAAGCAATTCACTCAAATTTATTGGAATCTTTTCTGATAAAGGTGTAGTTATTTTTAAACTTTTACGTGATTTAGCCAATCAAGGAAAATATACATGTTACTCTAAAAAACTCCCTGTTTTCTTCAAAGTAATTCTAGCTTTTTGAAATTGCGACAAAATATAAAAGCCTAGAAGCTTGAAGTGACAGACATTCAAAGTAATTCCAACTCCTAGTCATAAAACTTTATCCCATGAAGTCCATAACTGCAGATAATGGAAACGAATTTTCATCATTGAGTAAGATAGAGGGATTAGATGTTTATTTTGCACATGCCTATTCATCTTATGAACGAGGTACAAATGAGAATTTTAGTGGACTACTAAGAGAGTTCATTCCGAAGGGGTGTTCGTTAAAAGAACTAAATCAGAATCTTTTAGAGGACTATGCAAAGGCTATCAATGAAAGACCTAGACGAATCCGTGGCTATCAGTCCGCAAAAAAGCTGTTTGAGCTAACTCAAACAGCTTGAAAGATACTCATTTAATCAGAAGAACAACTTTGTTGCACTTGACTTGACAATTAGGGAAATAAAAAAATTGAAATATTTCGGCGACAAAGAATTATTTGATATACTGGAAGTATCATTTGGAAAGTAGGTTATACATGTTTCGAAAATTAACCCTGTATATTTTTTTGTTTCTTTCAGCTATTGGCCTGACTTATGATACCCAATCATACACTTCAGGTGCTCTGTCTGGTTCAGCTTACGGTATCATTGGGCTATCAACACTCATTGCTCTATGCTATATCGTTCCGTCTTTATTTCTTATTAATCACTTAGGTAAAAAATGGCAGGTTAGACCACTTGTGCTAGCCTTTGCCCTAATTGGTGGTCTCTTTATAACAGGATGGATAGCTGGTTATGCCAATACCTTTTCTCATGAATGGGTAACGGTCCACCTATCTTCAAAACATTTTTTCTATCGTTTTGAAGATGCCATTATGGCTCCTCTTGTTGAGGAGCCTCTCAAACTGGCAGCTTTTCTCTTTGCTATCTATATGGTACCGACAAAAAGTTACAAAGGGCTCTTACTTGTGGCTATAACAGCTGGTCTAGGTTTTCAGATTAGTGAAGATTTCTCCTATATCCTTTCAGATTTAGCTGATGGTTTTTCTTATACGATTTCGGGAATCCTTGGCCGCAGTATTGGGGCAGTATCATCTCACTGGCTTTATACGTCCTTTCTTGCTATGGGGCTAGTCCTGATATGGCATTCATGTCAAAAGGCTATTAATCAAAAATACTGCCTTATTGGCTTCCTTTATGCCTGTGGTGCTTTTGCTACTCATTTTGCTTGGAACTCACCTCTTCGAAATTTAGAAAGTGATTTTCCATGGGCATCAGGCCTTCTTATTTCAATTAATCTTTTCTTCTTCATTATGCTTTATCAACTTCTATTTAAGCTTGATGAAGAAAATAGCAATAGCTAAAGCACTAATCAAAATCACCCGTGAGAATGATATGCCCCCTGTCAAGTAGACAGGTTAAATATCTAAAAAAGTGTATGTTTTTGAAGGTCAGTCGTACAAAATAAATGTACGGCTGTTTTTTTATGCAGACCACTTAGACTTGTACTTTTCAATTTTGTTATTCTTAGCGATTGGGTATGACAAAGGATGTTCTGATGTTAAGGCAGCGTTCTTACTTCCAAAGGCGTTTTACAGTCATATCTGCTTTGTGGATACTCTTGACATGGATTGAATCATATCAGTAATGGTAACGCACAGCCGAGAAATTACTAAAATGGCGGACGTCTCCTTACGACTGACTGGTGATGCCCTGACGGAAGAACTTGTTTTGTAAGAAAAGGAAAATGATGCTATCTAAACATTCTTTAAAATCGGCGACAACCATTGGTTTACTTGCTTGTTTCATGTCAGGCATGGTAGTCACTTCTGCGCTAGCACTGCTTTCTGTACAAGCAAGCAGCAGGGATTCTAAGCAGACTACCAGCCCCCAAGGACAATCTCTATCAATATGTCAACAGGGATTGGCTGGCTAAAACAAAATTGAATAAAGGACAATCTAATATCAGTGCTTTTTCTGAAATCGAATCAAAATTGGAGAAACTCCTTCGTTCGGACATGGAAAAATGGCTACAGGCCAAATAAAGCCTACCAACACTGAGCAAGAAAAGATGGTGGATTATTACAAATAAGCCATGGATTTCAAAACTCGCGACAAGGACGGAATGAAGCCCAGCCTACCAATTCTTCAAAAAATTCAAGACGTCAAATCTATGTCAGATTTTCAACAGCTGGCCCATGATTTTATGTACACCAATTATGCTCTGCCATTCTCATTGACAGTGGAGGCAGATGCTAAAGATGGCAGTCAAAAGCAGCTTGTCTTGCGCCAACCAGAAGCCCTTCTCCAATCGCCTGATTTATACAAAAAAAGTAATGAAGAAGAACAAACAACCTTGGATGCTTATAGGAAGTCAGCGACAGCATTATTGAAACAATCCGGAAAATCAGATGGCGACGCTGAGAAAATGATAGAAGCAGCCCTGAAATTTGACCGCCTCTTGTCCGAAAAAAACGTAGAAAGCATCAAGTGAAAACAGCTCAGAAGAAGATACGACAGCAGCTCGCTATCATCCCGAATCACTTGGTAAGGTGGATTCGTATGCATCTGAATTTAGCTTTAAAACCTTGATTGAAAGTTTGGTCGGACCGACCGACAAGGACGTGATTGTTGAAGATCGGGCTTACTTTGGGAAAATCAATGATGTTTTAACTTAGGAAAATCTTGACGGCATCAAGGCTTGGATGACCATTGATTTGTTGATTGGGCAGTCAGATTTCTTGGATGAAAATGCTCGAAAAGCTGCCAGCTACTACAAGAATTTATCGTCAGGGCTGACACAAATGGACTCCAAAGAAAAGAACGCCTACACTCAAACGGAGTTTACCTTCGGTCACATTTTAGGAGACTATTACGCGAAGAAATATTTTGGTGAACAAGCCGTCAGGATGTCGAAAATATGGCTAAGAAAATCATCTCTATCTATAAAGAAGGTCTGCAAAAGAATGATTGGCTGTCAGAAGAAACCAAGGCGCAAGCTATTAAAAAACTAGATGCTATGAAATTACTCATTGGCTACCCTGACAATTACTCAGACCTCTACAGAGATTATCAGTTTGATAGCAAGGTCAGCTTCTTTGACAATAATTATCGCTATAAATACCTGTCTCAAAAACGAAGTTTTGACCAATTTAACCAACCTCGCCAGCGCGATGAGTGGAAGATGAGTGCCAATGCAGTTAATACCTATTACGATCCAAATGCCAATGCCATTGTTTTTCCTGCGGCTATTCTTCAGGCACCATTTTATGACAAAAATAAATCTGTTAGCCCAAATTACGGTGCTATCGGAGCTATTATTGACCATGAAATTTTCCACTCCTTTGACATCAACGGTATGAAATTTGATGAAAATGGAAATCTCCACAATTGGTGGAATGAGAAAGATTTAGCAAATTATAAAAAGAAAACCAAGGCGATGGTTGCTCAGTGGGATGGTTTTAAGGCAACAGGTGGCAAGGTCAACGGTCAACAAACCTTAGCCGAAAACATCGCTGCCAATGGCGGTGTCATGGTTGCACTAAAAGCTTTGAAGACAGAGGCTAATCCGGACTACAAAGCATTCTTCCAATCTTGGGTAGCTAGCTGTTTGGCGCCAAAAAGCTACTAAAGAATTTAGCAAGTTTTCCGTTCAGTCAGATGCCCATTCACCATACGAATTACGTGCTAATATCCCTATTCGCAACTTCAAAGAATTTTATGACACTTTTGACGTGAAAAAGGGTGATAAGATATATCTAGAACCAGAAAAATGATTGACAATTTAGTAAGTATATCTTGAACTGATAATGAAATCGACATTTCAAACACATTGTAGCCTTTTCTACGCTGTGTTTTTTATAAAAAAATAAAGTTCGTCTATAACTCTTTTGCGAGAAAGTTGTTATCACTATTAAGTAAAAATCACCACAAAAACCATACAAAAGAATAAATATTTGATGGGATTATAAGCTTTTAAAAAATAAACCAGCAAACAGTCCAAATCCCCCAGTTGACAAGATCATAGCTAATCGTGTATACTAACATAGTCGTCTCGCAAAGAGACCTAACAGATAGTCGATTGTTAAAAAACTTTTTTGAAAAAAGTAGTTGACAAGTAGTTGATTATTTGCTAGAATATAGAGGTTGTCTCTTGAGAGGCAAAGACCTTTGAAAACTGAACAAGACGAACCAAAAGTGCAGGGGTGAGGTAGTAAAACTACTTCGTCAATGAACAATAAATCTGTCAGCGACAGAAGATGAGTGAAGAACTCAAACTTTTAATGAGAGTTTGATCCTGGCTCAGGACGAACGCTGGCGGCGTGCCTAATACATGCAAGTAGAACGCTGAAGGAAGAGCTTGC
>NZ_JADNQT010000012.1 GCF_015594605.1 Streptococcus sp. HF-1907
CCGCTGTCTTTAAGACCTTCAAGAAATACAAATCCTACATCGCAAACGCCCTGGAGCTCCCTTATTCTAACGCCAAGCTAGAAGCCACTAACAAACTCATCAAGGACATTAAGCGTCAAGCTTTCGGATTTCGAAACTTCAAGAACTTTAAAACAAAAATTCTCATTGCTTTGAACATCAAAATAGAGAGAACCAATCTGATTCTCTCTAGATGTTAGTGATAAGTCAGCCACTACAGTTGACAATGAGCCACTTTTCCTATCTCTTAAAGACGTGAATTCAATTCTGCTGAAAGTTCTTCAAATCCTGGTTTACCAAGAAGGGCGAACATGTTTTTCTTGTAAGCTTCAACACCTGGTTGGTCAAATGGGTTAACAGCGTTGAGGTAACCTGACAAACCGATTGCCAATTCGAAGAAGTAGATAACATAACCTAGAGTGAAGGCATCTTGTTCTGGAAGAGTAACAAACATATTTGGTACACCACCGTCTGTGTGAGCAAGAAGCACACCGTCAGTTGCTTTTTTATTAACGAAGTCAACATCTTTACCTTGGAGGTAACCAAGTCCGTCAAGATCTTCTGACAATTCAGGAATCACAACGTTTTTACGTGGTTTGTCAACACGGACAACTGTTTCAAATAAGTTACGGTTACCTTCTTGGATGTATTGACCAAGTGAGTGAAGATCTGTTGAGAAGTTAGCTGATGTTGGGTAGATACCTTTTTGGTCTTTACCTTCTGATTCACCGGCCAATTGTTTCCACCATTCACCGAAATATTGAAGTGATGGTTCGTAGTTGGCCAAGATTTCAGTCACATAACCTTTGCGGTAAAGAACGTTACGAACAGCTGCATATTGGTAAGCGATGTTTTCAGAAATTTTATCTGAAGTCAATTCTTTACGAGCTGCGTTAGCACCTTCCATCAATTTCGTGATGTCCGCACCTGAAGCAGCAATTGGAAGCAATCCAACTGGTGTCAAAACTGAGAAACGTCCACCAACATTGTCTGGAACAACGAAAGTTTCCCATCCGTTTGCGTCAGCTTCAACTTTAACAGCACCTTTAACTTTATCAGTAGTTGCGTAGATACGCTTGTTAGCTTCTTCTTGACCGTATTTTTTAATCAAAAGTTCTTTGAAGACGCGGAAGGCAATAGCTGGTTCAGTTGTAGTTCCTGATTTAGAGATAACGTTAACTGAGAATTCTTTGTCTTGAACGTATTCAACAAGATCAGCAAGGTAAGTTGATGAAATTGAGTTACCAGCGTACAAGATTTGTGGCGCTTTACGTTCTTCGGCTGTCTGAAGGTTAGCAAAATGGTTGTTCAAGAAGTCAATAGCTGCTTTAGCACCGAGGTATGAACCACCGATACCGATAACAACAAGCACTTCGCTGTCTGATTTAATTTTTTCTGCTGCTTTAAGGATGCGAGCAAATTCTTCTTTATCGTAGTCTTCTGGAAGGTTAACCCATCCCAAGAAGTCTGAACCTGGTCCAGTTCCTTCACGCAACATTTTGTCTGCTGCTGAAACTTGAACTTGAAGGTAATCCAATTCGTGTGGTACAACGAATTGATCTAGTACTTTTGAGTAGTCAAATTGAATATGTGACATGATAAGCTCCTTATAGTAAGATACAGTTTGTCACAATATATAGAAAGCGTTTTCTGTATATTCTAATAAACTGTTCACTTTTAAAAAAATGTTCTCTCTTATATTACTCTTTTATAGCTATTTTTTCAAGGCTTTTGACAGCTTTTTCATTATTTAAAAGCGTTACCACAATTTCCGAAAATTTTCATAAACTTTGCATAGCTTACAATTACTTTCTGAAACATTTTCATCATCCTATAATTCGTAAAAGTCGAAAGAAACAGAAAAAGAGCACACACCTGACATCGCTTAGGGCTGCTGGATTCCTCCCCTGACCCGCTTCACGCACAGATGTTGCTCCGTTAATTATTATAGCATATGCCATGAAAATTGCAAGTTAAAATTTTCAGCTTGCATGGCTAGTCAAGTGCCAATGCCCACAGATAGGGCACTGGTAAGCTCTAGCCAAGCGCTTGTCACTTCTCTTGCCCTTCTTCCACCAATCATCATCATGCCATTGACGCGAAATAAAGAGCATAGCTGACAATCTGTCCTGATAGGACGCCTTGCCACTAGGACAAACCTTCAAGCGACTTGCTTTGATTTTTTGAGAATGATGGGAATGGCTCATGACAACTCCCTCTAGCCTTATTTTTGGCGACGTTTCCTAAAGAAATCCTGCATAATCTGAGCACAATTGGCTTCCAGCACACCTGTTTCCACCTCAACACGGTGATTAAGACGGCTATCGGTCAAAATATCATAGAGACTACCAGCACCGCCGAACTTAGCATTTTTAGCCCCATAGATGACCTGTGAGATACGGGCAAGCCCAATAGCTCCGCTACACATGACACAAGGTTCAATGGTAACAAAAAGTGTCGAGTCTAACAGACGCCAGTTACCCACCGTCTCATTAGCTTGGTTGATAGCCATGATTTCGGCATGGAGAATAGCCTTATTCTCCTCCTCGCGAGCATTGTGACCGCGTCCAACAATCTGTCCGTCCTTGACAATGACGCAACCGATAGGAATTTCTTCCTTTTCTAATGAACGCTGAGCTTCTTTAAGTGCCTCAGACATGAAAAATTCTTTTTCTTCTTGGGTGAATTCCTGCATTACAGATTCCCCAAGTCCCATGATTTATGTGGCTGAGCCAAATCAACAGAAATGCCATTGGTGTAGCTTTCAGCTTGTTTGCGAAGCACTTCCAAGTGATTATCTGGAGCGATGCCCTCTGCTGGAAATTGTGGGACATGTGTCAGCACCAACTTCTTCACCTTAGCTGCGCTAGCGATTTGTCCCGCTTCCTTAGACGTCAAATGAGCAAAGTGATTTTCGTTGCCTTCAAAGAAATAGACATCAGCAAGGAAGAGGTCGGCACCCTTGGTGAATGGCGCAAGCTCTGGGAAATAGCCTGTATCTCCAGTGAAGACTAGGGTTTGACCTGTCTCGCGTTCCACAATGCGAAAGGCGTAACAAACCACGGGGTGAACAGTCTTGATGAAGGTCACATCAAACGGTCCAATCTGCTCGACACCATTGGTATGGTAGGCAATGCCTTGGGCAACATTTGGAAGCGTCAATTTTGAAAATTCATAAGTGTCTTCATCATGCCCGTAAACTGGCAAGATTTTTGGCTCCCAAAGGTGTTTAGGATAAAGCTGACGATAATGGTAGAAAACACCGAGGTCAGCTACATGGTCTGGATGATAGTGACTGATGATAACCGCATCCAAATCTAGAGGACTGATTTCTTTTTCAAGTTCATTGACTGCTCGACTTCCCGCATCCATAAGGAGTTGAAAGCCATTTTCTGCGGTAATTAAATAGCTGGTTGTCCCACCATCTTTGTATGGGTAACCACCCCAGCAACCAAGTGTTATTAGTTTCATAGGAATACCTTCTTTGTTTTATACTCTTTTTATTATATCAAATCGAAAGGGATTTTTCTGATTTGAGGTGATAAAAAGAAACCTAAACAGCGTCCAGATTTCTCTTCTATTAGAAATTACGTCCATTGGTTCCGTAGCCATAACGTTGCATAAAATTTTCACGGAATTCGAGAAGATTGTCGTCCATGATGGCTTGGCGAACGTCTTTCATAAGATTTACCAAGAAGTAAAGGTTGTGGTAAGATGTCAAACGGATACCGAAGGTTTCATCAGCCTTGAGCAGGTGACGAATGTAGGCACGCGTATAGTTTTTACAGGTGTAACAGTCACAGTTAGGGTCAAGTGGGGTGAAGTCTTCTGCAAATTGGGCATTCTTAACCACCAAGCGACCAAAGCTAGTCATACATGTTCCATTGCGGGCGATACGAGTCGGAAGGACGCAGTCAAACATATCAACCCCGCGGATAACCCCATCAATGAGGCTATCTGGCGCACCAACGCCCATGAGATAACGCGGTTTGTCGCTCGGCAACATTGGCACCGTGAAATCAAGAACGGCATTCATCTCATCGTGAGTCTCACCAACCGCGAGCCCACCGATTGAGTAACCAGGGAAGTCCATTGAGACCAAGTCTTGAGCTGATTGGCGACGAAGGTCTTCGAAACCAGCGCCTTGAACGATACCGAAAAGGCCTTGGTCATGCGGACGACGCTGAGCATTGAGCCCACGTTCTGCCCAACGGCTGGTACGTTCGATTGATTTTTTGACGTAGTCGTAAGGTTGGTAGAACTGCGGACACTCATCAAAACTCATCATGATGTCAGAACCAAGATTGTTTTGGATAGAAATGGCCTTCTCAGGTGACAAGAACATTTTTGATCCGTTGAGGTGGTTCTTGAAGGTCACCCCTTCTTCGGTAATGTTACGGCTTTCAGCCAATGAATAAACTTGGAAACCACCACTGTCCGTCAAGATAGCTTGGTCCCAGTTCATGAATTTGTGCAGACCGCCAGCTTTAGCAACCAATTCATCACCAGGGCGAAGCCAGAGGTGATAAGTATTTGAAAGGATGATGCCTGAACCCATTTCCTTGAGTTCTTCTGGGGATTGGGTTTTAACCGTTGCCTGCGTCCCAACTGGCATGAACATCGGGGTTGGGAAGGTGCCGTGTGGGGTGATGATTTCACCCAGGCGGGCTCCTGTTCGTTTGTCTTGCTTGATCAAGCGGTATTTGATCGGATGATCTGTCATGTTTTCTCCTTTGCTTCCACGAAAAACAGTCGTGGGCTTTCTTTTGAGCTCTGCTATTTTTCCAAAAAAATAAGCTTGCGCTTCTTAATCCTTTACGATTTTACCAAAAAAATAGGCTCTTGTCATGCTCACAAGCCAACTGTGGTATAATAAGTTATCATCTCTTTTGGAGGATTTATGACCATTTCAGACATCAAAGCTCAGGCTCGCGCAGTACTCAGAGGCTTGAGCGGTAAATACGCTTTATTTTGCCTACCGATTTTATTAACCATCTTGACCGCTGGTCTATCAGTGTATCAAACCCTGCTGGATCTGGGAGGAATCCAAGTGAGAGTGTCTGCCAGCTACTCACCGCTATTGATTAGCTATCTGCTTGATTTCTTTGTCTTATCTGTTAGCTTCATCATGCTTGATGTGATTCGTCATCAACGTCAGACAGTTCAATTTACGGATAATACTTACGCATTCAACCGAGCTATTTTTATGAAATTGCTGGTACTTCTAGTTTTGCGGTGGATTTACCTTTTCCTACTCAGTCTGCTTCCCGCCTTTGGCTTTTTGTTGGTGGGACTTGGGACTTACTTGCTAGGGAATACCATTACTCTGACTGCGATTATTCTCCTGGTTATAGGCATTTTAGTGACCGTCATTGGTCTGACAATCGTCATTCAACGCCAATACGCTTACAGCATGGCGCCATATCTACTCTATGACCATTTGGAAGACAATCGTTATTCCAGCGCACGCGCTATTTTGTCGCAAAGTGTCACCTTGATGAAGGGGAAAAAATGGAAATTCTTCCTGCTAGAACTCAGCTTCATCGGTTGGTATTTCCTTGTCCCTCTAACAATGGGACTCATTTATTTCTATGTTTTCCCGTATAACACAACAGCCCACCTTATCTTCTATAATCAGTTGGTTGCAGATAACTAACATAACTAGCACTTCGTTTACGCGAAGTGTTTTTTGATATAAAAAGAGGTTTGGAACCTTGATTCCAAACCCTCCTATAATATTTTAACCTGTTTAGCCTGACATTCTGGACAGATGCCGTAAGCCAACAATTGAACTTTAGTGATTTCAAATTGTGTTTGTTGGTGAGCCTCTTTGGCAATATCGAGAAGGTCAACATCCATGAAGTCAACGATTTTACCACAAGATTCACAGACGATATTGACATGTTGGTGTCCCATAAAGTCATAGTAGGTTGTGCTGTCATTACTGATTTTCAGCTCAGCCACAAAACCTTCTTCAACCAAGACTTTTAGGTTGTTATAGACCGTTGCTAGGCTCATGCCCGGAAATTTGGGCAAAAGGTCATGGTAAATCTTTTCAGCGCTGGGGTGCTCGGTACTTTTGACCATGTAAGCAACGATGGCTTTTCGCGTTTCCGTAATACGAATGTGTTTGTCTCTCAGATGCTCTAGGACATTTTCATAGGCATCTAAGGCTTGGTGATTGTGTGAATGAATGTCCATAGGGCTCCTTTCTACAACACTTTCCTCGTTTTTAGTAGGTTTATTATACCACAAATTCTCCCTACTTGCCTATTGGGACGCCTTCTCACTGAGCAGAGAGGTTGCGGTACTCGATTTTGAGGCACTTGTTCATGACAATATGCTGACGCCCTGCAGCGCGGAGGATTTCTTCAGCTTCTTGACTTTCTAAGCCTAATTGTGCCCAGAAAACATCAGCATCAGTCTTTAAAAAATCACGCGCCACATCAGGCAAGAACTCGCTGCGCCTAAAAACATCAACGATATCCATATGAACAGGCACATCTCGCAATGAAGCGTAAGCCATTTCCCCTAAAATCTCCTGACCAGCTAACTTAGGGTTGACGGGAATAATGGTGAAACCTGCTGACTGAAGGACCTTGGCCACACCATAGGCTGCTGAGTCTTCGCGGTTGGATAGCCCAACGACAGCGATGGTTTTAGCATTTTGGATGTAGTCACGGATGACAGATGGACTGGGATTTTGAAATGAATAAGTCATAGGAATTCCTTTCTAGTAGCGCAAATGCTACTTTCCTGATGCTAGAAAGCCCAAGTAGACCAAAGACCAGAACTTTTGGTCATTGGCTGGTCGAGTCATGGCTTTGAGGTAAAGTTCCTCTGCAACTGGCTTAGACATGATTCGCTTGATGGCATAAGGGCGGAGGTAGCCGAGGAGAAGATTGAAGACCGGCAAGACATCATCGCCGTGCTCAATCTTATTCTTAGCATTCACAAGTAAATCACGTTCCTCCTGAGTCACCTCAGGATTCAAAATCAAGTTGTAAAGAACCTCTAAAGGTTCTTTGATATCGATAGCTGGTTGCATGGGAGTCCTTTCCTTGGTTGCCAGTTTTTTTTGAGGGGGAGTATTAAAGTTGGTTCAAGGGTTGATTGGCAGTTGATTGCGTCGTTACGTGACTTGCTACCAGCCTAATCAACTGTGCGGAGGTCCTAGTAAAGCAGTCCAATGGACTGCTTTAGCCCGAGCCTGAAAATTCTAAAACGAAGGGGAGGTTTGCTTCGCAAGCCTTCCTGTCCTTGTACGCAGTAGGCTGTGGGCGAATGACAGCAGCGCTTCGCGACTTGTCACTAGCCTCACATCCCTTGCGGGGGCACTAAGACGAAATCACAGATTTCTGTAGTGCTCCCTCATTTAGCTTCATACCATGTTTCTCCATCATTTTCGTCGGCGATGAGTGGGACTGATAGTTGGATGGCTGATTGCATGGTGTCGGTGACTAGTTTTTTGATGGCTGCTAGTTCTACTTTTGGTACTTCTAGGACGATTTCATCGTGCACTTGGAGGAGCATTTTCGCTTCGTAGCCACCTTCTTCTAGGGCCTTGTCTAGGTTAATCATAGCGATTTTAAGGATATCGGCTGCGCTTCCCTGAATTGGCGAGTTAATGGCTGTGCGCTCCGCAAAGTTGCGAATGTTGAAATTACGAGAATTGATATCCGGTAATTCACGACGGCGGTGGAAGAGTGTCTCCACATAGCCCTTATCCTTAGCTTCACGGACAACGGTTTCCATGTAATTTTTGATACCATGGTAGCGTTCAAAATAGGTGTCAATGTACTGTTTAGCCAATTTACGTGGAATACCGAGGTTATTTGCCAAACCAAAATCTGAAATACCGTAGACGATACCGAAGTTAACGGCCTTGGCATTACGGCGGTCATTTGGAGTGACATCCTCAGGTTTTTCAATACCAAAGACACGCATGGCTGTTGAACTGTGAATATCAGCTCCTTCTTGGAAGGCCTTAATCAAATGCTCATCCCCAGAAATATGAGCCAGCACCCGCAATTCAATCTGTGAATAGTCAGAACTCAAAAGTACTGAATCAGCCTGCGATGGCACAAAAGCCTTACGAATAAGACGCCCTTGCTCCAAACGCACTGGAATATTCTGCAAGTTAGGATCTGCACTAGACAAGCGACCAGTCTGCGTCAAATCCTGAATATAACGGGTATGAATCTTCCCATCTTCAAGAATGAAATCCTGCAAACCAACAATGTAAGTTGACTGCAACTTAGCAATCTGGCGGTAGTCCAAAATCTTGGTCACAAGCAGTGACATTGGCGCCAAACGCTCCAAGACATCAACAGCAGTTGAGTAGCCAGTCTTGGTTTTCTTGGTCATTTCCACTGGCAAGCCTAATTTTTCAAAAAGGAGGATTCCCAATTGTTTTGGTGAGTTGATGTTGAACTCTTCGCCTGCCAAGTCGTAGATTTCCTGCGTGAGGTTGTCGATGACTTTCTGGTTCTCCACTTCCATTTCTTGCAGGGTTTCCTTTTTGACCGTGATTCCCTGGATTTCCATTTTGGCTAGAACATCAGCCAGGGGCTGCTCCATGTCAAAGAGGAGGGATTTCTGGTCGTGCTCTGCCAATTTTTCCAAGATAGGCGCTTCAGAAGTAATGAGGACTTGGACTTTCTTGGCTAAATGGCTGAGCAGCGCTTCTTTTTCAGGGATGGCACGTTTGGCACCCTTACCGTAGACTACCTCGTCTGTCTCAAGCGGAAGACTAGTGTAGAGACGAGCGATAGTTGACAACTCATTATCTTCTACGGTTGAAAGCAGGTACTTAGCCAGACGAGTGTCAAAGGCTGGCGCTGGCAAATCAAGACCAAGATGGCTAAGCAGAACCTTGGTACGCTTGAAGTCATAGGTTTTGATAGGCGCAGCTAGAGCTTTTTTAAATAGGTCATCCTGCAAAAGGTCCAAGTTAGTCGTCGCATAGATAGCTTTGCTATTTCCCCAAGCAAGACCAATCATATCGGCCACATGGTAGTTATCCCCAAACATCTCCATATAATAGAAAGTGTCGTCTGCGAACATGTCAGGCGTCAAGCTGTCAGTCACTTCGGTGTAGGCTACTTCGAAAGTTTCCTGCGGTGCTGTCTGCCCAGTTAAGGCTTCTTTGAAGAGCTTGAAATCCATCTCGTCGTAGAACTTGGCTAGCGCTTCAATGTCTTTAGGTCCAGAGTAGGTGATGTCATCAAGTCCAATTGTGATTGGTGACTGGGTGTCAATGGTCGCCAAAGTCTTAGACAAGAAAGCCTGCTCCTTGTCGTTGATGAGGTTTTCTTTCATCTTAGACTTCTTCATGCCATCGATATTGTCGTAGATGCCTTCGAGAGAACCGTACTCTAAAAGCAGTTTGAGCCCAGTCTTCTCACCGATTTTGGTCACGCCAGGGATATTATCAGACTTATCTCCCATGAGGGCTTTGAGGTCAATAAACTGCGCTGGGGTAATGCCCATTTTATCCATGAGGTAGGCTGGGGTGAATTCTTCAAACTCAGCCACACCTTTTTTGGAAATTTCCACAATAGTGTTGCTGTCTGTTAATTGAATCAAGTCCTTGTCACCAGAGACAATGGTCACATCGTATTCATCCACATTTTCAGCCAGTTTATCAATGGTTCCGATGATGTCGTCAGCTTCGTATTGGTCTAATTCATAATGCTTGATACCAAGCAATTCTAGCTGTTGACGGATGTAAGGAAACTGCTCACGGAATTCATCTGGTGTCTTGGCACGTCCACCTTTGTAGTCGGCATACATCTCCGTACGGAAGGTGGTTTTACCCGCATCAAAGGCTACCAAAACATGGGTCGGTTGCACGCGCTCCAAGAGATGGTTGAGCATGAGGTGAAACCCATAAATAGCATTGGTGTGAAGACCGCTAGCATTTTTAAAACGGTCAATTTGATTGTATAGTGCAAAAAAGGCACGGAAGGCTACCGATGAGCCATCAATTAAAAGTAATTTTTTCTTGTTAGTCATGCTTTTATTATAACACAAGCCCTTGTGAAATAAGGGATTTTAACCCCAAAAGACAATCTGGGAGCCTACTGAAAAGTCATCTCTCACAATTTCATAGAGACAGAAAATGAGGAATCACTCTAAATTGGAGTTGATCCCTCATTTCTTGGCTCTATCAGTTAGCACTAGTGTTTTAGGCGCTAATGATTATCTCACATCTAATGATCTGACGCTAATGATTAATCCTTTTTACGACGACGTCTGTCAGCTAAACCTAACGCATCTAAGATGAAGCCAATGCCTGTAGCAACTGTTGCTGTTGTATCTTGTTCACCTGTAGATGGAAGCGTTGCTTGTTTAGCAGTACTTGTAGGAATTGTTGATTGTGTCGTAGACGTTGAAGTTACCGTTGTAGCTTTAGGTTGAGATGTTGTTGAGGTTTGTGGTTGTGAAGTTGGAGTTGGAGTTGTTGGCGTACCAGTTGTATTTTGTGGTACTGTATTAAACCATGGTGCTAGTTAATTTATCTAATTTAAAGCAATGTCCAAAATCGCTTGCGCCACACCTGCCTCATCGTTGCTAGCTGTCACGTGCTTACAGATGGTCTTGACCTCGTCCGTCGCATTGCCCATAGCCACGCTGACCCCTGCGAACTCAAGCATTTCAAGGTCATTTGCCGCATCGCCCAGTGCCATGACTTGGTCTGGGGCAAAGCCCAAGTGCTGCGCTAATTGTTTAAGGGCACTAGCCTTGGTTGTACCTTGAGGCATAACTTCAAAAAGGTAACTCTGGCTTCGCACCGTGCTGAAGGACTGGCTGACTTCCTCAGCCATGTCAGCTTGAAAAAAGTCTAATTGGTCCGGCTCTGCCATATACATGGCTTGGAAGATGATGTCTGTATCGTCTTTCAGTGCTTCAAAACTGGTTGCCTTTGCTGTGTCAAAGACAAGTCCTGCGTCGTACTGCACTAATTCTGGGACCGCGTCAGCCAGGGCATAATAGGTATTTTCAGTCGTCAAGGTCAAACACACCTGTGGATAATCACTGACAGCGTCAGCCAATTGTCCCACCTCATCAAACGTCAACTGAGCTGAATGCACCAAGTCCCAAGTCTTGGTATTGTAGACGCTGCAGCCGTTGTTCATGATGATGTACTCCTCATCGGTCAGCCCCAGCTGCTCAAAGTAAGGCAGGATGCCTGATCGCGGACGTCCCGTGCAGATGACAATCTTAATACCCGCCTGCGCCGCCTCTTGAATGGCGTCAATATTGGCCTGCGGAATCTTCTTCTCGCTATTTAAAAGCGTCCCGTCCATATCAATTGCAATCAGTTTTACCATCATTTTTCTCCTGTTTTTTCTGTGTCTTGCCATTTGACTTTGGGTAAATGCCACTGGCGCTTGTAACCGAGCATGCGTAGGCAGGTGATTGCCAGCACCAAGAGGTAGTAGCCTGTCGAGTTGGAGGCTAGTTTGAAGTAGAGGATGATGCCAGCTAGCACCGACCAGCCGGCATAGACTTCGCTCCGAAGTACCCCAGGCTTGCGCCCAGCCAATACATCCCGAACGACGCCACCGCCAGCTCCTGTCAAAACTGCTGCTACAATCACCGCACTCAAAGGTTGCTGCATCCGAATGGCATAGAGAGCTCCCTGAACACTAAAGGCCGCTAAACCAATAGCATCTGTCAGCACCTCTGCTTGCATCCAGCGCTTGTTGATAGCATTTGGAAAAATTATGATGATAAGCATAGCGACTAGAGCCACATAAAAAGCTGGTCCCTGATTCCACAGCATATGAATGGGCAGACCAATCAACAGATTGCGAATAGCCCCGCCACCAAAAGCCGTCACAAAGCCAAGGATGAAAATCCCCAGAATATCAAAGTCCTCTTCCATAGCCACGATGGCTCCCGACAAAGCAAAAGCCACCGTCCCCACCAAGTTCAAAATACTCCAAATATCAACTGACACGACCAGCTCCTTTATACTAATTTCCCCCTTAGTTTACCATTTTTAGAGGGAAAAAGGGAGGGCTTAGGGAAAATTAAAATCTTATCCGAACATCAGAACACCTAAAACTCTCATAGACGATAGTCAGTCAACTCCTTTGACCCGTCCGCTGGGCGGTGAGCTTCCTGCAAAAATACATTGACCACTCCGCCCGGCGGTGGGACTCCTACAAAATTACATTGGCTACTCCACCCGGTGGTGGGGCTCCTGCAAAATTACATGAGCTTATCCGCTCGGCGGACAGTATTTATCCTAATAATAAATGACAATTCACTGATAACGGAATCTTTGAGAGAGTAACAGTCCAGTGGACTGTTACTGCCTGAGCCTAAAAACGAAGAAGCGAAGGGGCTCTAAAATTAGCAATGGAACTCCGAAGGAGGTTGCTTGCGTCCGCACTACCTTAGAAAATATCAAAAATCAGTTTTGCTGTACTCATTACCAGCACTAAAAAAACCACCCGGAGGTGGTTGACTCTTAAATCTCTTTACCTAGTGCGAATTTTGTTCCTTTGAGGGCACCTTTAAGCATAAATTTAAAAGGTTTACCTGTCACAGTTGCTTGTTTTTTGTCCAAGTCAACGACAACTTTTTCCACACCGCGGACGGCTGAGAGTTTTTCTGTAACAGTTTTGACACAGCCGTCACATTTCATACCAGTTACTTCATACGTTTTTTCCATAATCATTTCCTACTTTCTATAATTTAACCCATTTCAAACGAAGGGCATTGAGAATAACAGACACTGAACTAAAGCCCATAGCGAGACCCGCCAGCATTGGATTGAGAAGTGGTCCGCCAAAGAGGTAGAGCACGCCCATAGCCACCGGAATGGCTAGCACATTGTAGAAGAAAGCCCAGAAGAGGTTCTCCTTAATAATTCTAAGCGTTTTTCGACTAATGGTCAAACTTTTAACCACATCTGAGAGCTCAGGCTTCATGAGAATCACATCCGCAGACTCGATAGCAATGTCAGTCCCAGACCCCATGGCAATCCCGATATCAGCACTGGCAAGCGCAGGCGCATCATTGATACCATCGCCCACCATAGCGACTTTTCTATCCTGACCTTTCAGGTCAAGAATGGCTTGCGCTTTCTCATCAGGTAACACATCTGAGATAACTTGATTGATACCTAGTTGACTAGCGATGGCTGACGCAGTTGCCGCATTATCGCCCGTCAACATGACCACATCAATTCCCAATGATTGCAGTTTGGCAACCGTCGCCTGACTGTCAGCCTTGACCTGGTCAGCAAGACTAATCACCCCAAGCAGATGCTCAGCTTTCCCGACATAAATCGGCGTTTGACCCAGCTTAGCAGCTGTCTCAACAATGGCTTTAGCGCTGCTAGTATCAATCTTTTGATCCGCCATCAACTTGCCATTACCGACATAGATGGTCTGTCCAGCAAGTGTCGCTTTGAGACCTAGACCTGTTAGAGACTGGAAGTCGCTAGCTTCTTCAAGCGCCAGCCCATTTTCCACAGCCTTGTCAACAATAGCTTGGCTAAGCGGATGCTCAGAGAGTTTTTCCACAGAGGCGACCTTGGTCAATAGCTCTGCTTCGGTCATATCAGAGGCATGGACAGCAACAACCTCAGGCTTACCTTGAGTCAAAGTCCCGGTCTTGTCAAAGACGATAGTGTCCACATGGTGGGCTGTCTCAAGGCTATCGCCACCTTTGAAGAGGATACCGTTTTCAGCTGCGCGTCCACTACCCACCAAGATAGCTGTCGGAGTCGCAAGTCCAAGAGCACAAGGACAGGCGATAACCAGCACCGCGATGGCAATCTTGAGAGAGAAGATAAAGGTTTGCCCCATGATGAAGAACCAGAAGAGACCTGCGATTAGCGCGATAGTCATGACAACTGGCACAAAGACACCAGACACTTTGTCAGCAATATTAGCAATCGGTGCCTTAGTTGATTGAGCATCTTCAACTAGCTTGATAATCTGTGATAGCATGGAGTCGCTACCGATTTTCTCAGTGCGAATCTTGAGGGCGCCTTGACCGTTGATGGAGGCACCGTAAACTTGACTATCCACGGTTTTATCCACAGGGAGGCTTTCCCCTGTCAGCATAGATTCGTCAATGGCTGACTGCCCTTCGATGACAATCCCGTCAACGGGAACTTTTTCCCCAGGTTTAACCATAACAATGTCGCCGACTTGGACTTGCTCGATTGGGAGCGACAGCTCTTGTCCATCACGGATAACACGTGCTTCCTTGGCAGACAGCGTCAGCAATTTTTCAATAGCCGCAGAAGTCCGTCCCTTAGAAAGGGTTTCAAAATACTTGCCCAGCGTAATCAAGGTCAAAATGACCGCCACAGACTCAAAGTAAAGGTCGTGCACATGATGCCCATGCCCCAAGATGACATGATAGAGGCCGAAAAGGCTGTAAATGAAGGCTGCGCTGGTTGCTACCGCAACCAAGGAATCCATGTTTGGATGCCCCTTAAAGAGAGAGCGCAAGCCATTTTCATAAAACATGCGACCAAAATACATAACAGGAAGCGTCAAGACCAATTCAAGCACAGCCACCGTCAAGGGTGCTTGACTAGCCTGCAAGAATGGCGGCAACCACAAGCCCATCATGCCGCCCATAGAAATGTATAAAAGCGGAATGGCAAAGACCGCTGAAAGCCAGAAGCGATGCCACATCTTATGGGTCGCCGTGCTGTGACGCTCCTGCTGACTTTGGGCTTGCTCAGGGTCATAGACCGTCGCACCGTAGCCAGCGTCAGCCACTGCTTTTTCAATCTCAGCCTCAGAAATTAAATCTGGGTCAAAATCCACCGCCATCTTTTCCGTCGTCAAGTTAACCACAGCCTTGTCCACATGCGCCAACTTATTGACCGCCTTTTCCACAGTCAGGGCACAGGAGGCACAGGTCATGCCGTCAATTACGAAAGTTTCCTCTTTAGTTGCCATGAAGAACCTCGCTTTCTAAATGCTCTTTATCTTTAAATACTGATTTTGATATTTTCTCAAGTAGTGCGGACGTAAGTAACCTCCTTTGCTTTTTCGTTTTTAGGCTCAGGCAGTAACAGTCCACTGGACTGTTACTCTCTCAAAGATTCCGTTATCAGTGACGCTGACAGCGTCACTGATAATCCCACTACGGCAAGTTTGGCTCACTTCGTTCGCTCTTATCTATAATGTTTTCGCGCTTACGAAACAAGCCTAGGTCTTTTGAGTTTAAATTAGTTTAAATGCTCCTTGCACTTGCATTGACCGAGGACACAGTCGCAGACGACCTTATCCACAGCGCTAGCTTTTTTCTTTTCTAAAAGTAATTGCAGAGCTGAAATATCAGCCTCAGTCATGGGACGGTCAGCTAGCAAGTGCTCCAAGATTGCTACGTGCTTGGTCCGGCAGAATTTGCTAAAAACTTCATCAACCTGCTCAGCCATAGCATCGGATTCCGCAAGCAGAGCTGAATAGATGAAGCCCTTACCGATCTTGCTTGTCGCTAAGTAACCCTTGTCCACCAGGCGCTTGAGCAGAGTCTTGACTGTCGAAGCCGACCAATTATTCTTGGCACCTAGAACTGTTAGAATATCACCGCTAGTCGCCTGACCCTTGGTCCAAACCACGCGCATAATATCCCATTCCGCATTTGAAATTGCCATGCTAGAAACTCCTTTTGTTTATGTTTGTAGATTTATTATAAACCTATCGTTTACGTTTGTCAACAGTAAAAGTCGCTTGATGAGAAATAAAATGATTTTTCAGCTCCTATGCAATCCGCCAAGTCCTTGCTGGGCTCGGTCTGGCATATCTTTAGGTATTTTCTTTAGCTTGATTGGCCGCTCTAACCGACTTAGCATGGGGCTGACTAGCAACTTTGTCCGCCATCTGCTTGCCTCCCTGTATTGTAAGGTTCAGAAGGTCCATAGCTCGGATGCCCTCAATAGCACCCGCCCCAAGCGCCAGATAGGCGCCAGACTTGCGGTAGCCATTTGGCATTTCGGTGGTCCCTCCATTTTTCCCCTACATTTTTAGAGGCGCATCACTGACTCAGGCGCTCTTCTCCCAGATGAGCCCGACGCTTCTCTTGATTTTTTAGCAAAATAGCAGAGCAGAGTCTTCATTTCTCAAGCTGATAACCTGACTCCCCAGGGAACTGACCTGAACCACATGCCGAACAGACAAAACCCTCGGGGGTCCCGAGCAGAACCACACGTCGGACAGACAAAACCTTCGGAGAACTGACCTGAATTACATGGCAGGCAAGCAAATTCCCCGGGAAACTGACCCGAATCACACATCAGACAGACAACTTCCCCGAGGAACTGACCTAAATCAAACAACAAACGAGTCATACCATCTATCTAACTAAAATCACACCTTAAACAGGCTAATGCACCGTGTATCTGAACAGAACTACATGGTGGACAAACCAGTAACCGTTTATCTGAGAGATGAGTAGGTCAAAAGTCTATTGCCCACTTAACCAATAAAGAATACCGCTCCTCCTTTTCTCGCCAAAACCACCGTAAGCAAGGAAAGGACTAGAATAGCTTTTTGTAAGACCATAGGCAAGTCTTTCTTGACAAGTTTAACAACTGATTTCTAGAACGTTTTTAGCAAAAAAATAAGAGGTTGAGACAAAAATCACAACCTTTTCGTACGGACTAATTGTGAGTCGCAGTGTTGAGTGGCATCAAAGCACTGATAAATCAGCACTTAGAGACCTACTCAACTGTGCGGAGGTGGGACAACGGAATCGAAGACTTCGTCTTACCGATTTCTGTCCCACTCTCTTGAAAAACTACCAACTTAGGCCATTTGTCCGCCCAATTTTTCTTAGCCATTCGTGCTCGGTAAACAGCCATCCGCTCTTCATTGCCTGCAAAGCTAGGCGTCGGGCGGACTTCAAAATTGACAATATCCTCAGCGCCATAAGGTAGAAAAAGCTCCACGTCGCCATCATGAAGTCTGGCACCGATAGCCGTGCAGCGCTCTGGAAATCTGGCAATGGCATCGCAGGCTGACGCGTACCTATCAGCGCCAGGGGTATGGATGTTCATGTAGACTTCATTCTTAACTTCCCACTTGTAGTGTGGATAAGCTGCTCGCAAGTTCTGCTCGATGGCAAGCGTCTCCTCATAAGTCACTTGGGGGTCGTAGAAAACCACATCCACATCGGTCTCCTCGTCAAAATCCTCTCGGCCCGACAAATGGTTCCAGACCATATTTCGCAAAAGACCCGCTGCTAGCCAGCAATCCCTCAATTCTAAATCAGCGATGATTTGCAGGATGGTCATGATGTCTTGGTTGTTTTCGATTAGCGATTTAATGTCCATGGCTGCGCTCCTCTTCTGCTACGATAGCGGCAATCTGGTCTAGGCTGTCAAGGAAAATCACCTTGTCACGCTCAACTGCCGTGATGAAGCCCTGCGCCAGCATATTGTCAAATAAATCCCGCAAGCTATCGTAAAAACCAGCCATGTTGTAGAGGATGATGGGTTGGGTCAGCTGGTCGAGGCGGGCCATGGAGATAATCTCGCTAATCTCCTCCAGCGTCCCAGGACCACCAGGAAGAGCGATGAAGAGATCGGCCTGCTCTCGCAAAAGTTGCTTGCGCTCGGTCATATCCTCCACCTCAATTAGGTGAGTCAAGCCGGTATGCTCAATCTCACGCGCTTTGAGAAAGGTCGGAATAATCCCCGTCACCTGACCACCAGCAGCCAAGCTACTGTCTGCCAAAATGCCCATGAGTCCCTGGTCACTCCCGCCATAAATCAGCACATGACCCTCACGACCAAGCCAAGTCCCAAGCTCAGCCGTCAAAGCTCTAAAGCTCACATCTGCTCCCAGATGGGAAGCCAAATATACTGTTATTTTCATCTTCTTCACCTCATTTATAACCTAGTATAGCACAAAAAAGTCATCGAGGTTGCCCTCGATGACTGTTGCTTATTTCTTATCCAAATTGCGGAGCATTTCGTCAATTTTGTTTCCATATTCAATGGATTCGTCTTTAACGAATTGCAAATCTGGGATTTTGTACATGGTCAAGTTGCGACCGAGTTCACGTTTGATAGTACCTGTCGCTTTTTCCAAACCAATTTGTGCCTTTTGATTATCAGAAGCAAGGGTTGAATGGATAGTGTAGAACACTTTAGCCATTGATAGGTCACCCAACATTTGAACGTCGGTGATGGTCACATCTTGAACACGTGGGTCACGAACCTTGAGACGCAAGATTTCGTTGACTTCACGTTTAATTTCCATCCCAACACGGTCAACACGATGATTAGCCATAGGACTTTCCTTTCTTATTAGTCTAATAAACCGAAAGCTAGGACCAGCCTAGCTCTCAGATTCTATTTATTTCTCGTTATATGAAACTTAGTGCAACGCATAGGCAAGAGCCCATAGGGTTTGCCATATAACGCCTAGAAACTTTAACTTCAATGTTTACTTGCGTTTCGACGCTTTCAAGGTTTGTTCGATAATAACAAACCTTGAAAGCTAGTGTAACGCATAGGCAAAGCCCTATAGGGTTTGCCGTGTAACAACTAGAAGCTTTAGCTTCAGATGTTACTTGCGTTCAATTTCTTCCATAACATAAGCTTCGATGGTATCGTCCACTTTAAGGTCGTTGTAGTTTTCAATCATCAAACCACCTTCTTGGGCATTACCAACTTCTTTGACATCATCTTTGTAATGTTTAAGGCTGGCAAGTTTGCCGTCGAAGACAACGACACCGTCACGGATAACACGAACGCTTGAATCGCGAGTGACTTTACCGCTAAGCACCATGAATCCACCAATAGTTCCCACTTTAGAAACTTTGAATGTTTCACGGATAACAGCTTCACCAATGATTTTTTCTTCGAATTCTGGGTCAAGCATACCTTTCATGGCGTCCTCAACTTCTTCAATCACTTTGTAGATGATTGAGTGCAAACGAATTTCAACATCATCAGCTTCCGCTTGTTGACGAGCTTGCGGTGTAGGGCGAACGTTGAAACCGATGATAACAGCGTTTGACGCTTCCGCAAGAGTCACGTCAGATTCGTTGATAGCACCAACAGCTGAGTGAACAACGTTGACTTTAACGCCTTCAACATCAATCTTAAGGAGTGATGCAGCAAGGGCTTCGACAGAACCTTGGACGTCTGCCTTGATGATAACGTCAACGGATTTGACTTCACCAGCTTTAAGAGTATCAAAGAGGTTTTCAAGTGAGACGCGTTGTGTATTTTGACGTTGTTTCATCAAAGCACGTTTAGCACGTTCTTCACCAGCTGCACGCGCAGCTTTTTCATCTTCATAAACCGCAAAGTGGTCACCCGCCATAGGCGCTTCGTTCAAACCAGTGATTGAAACCGGTGTAGATGGTCCAGCAGTTTTGACACGGCGACCAAGGTCGTTTGTCATAGCACGGACACGTCCAAATGTATTACCAACAACGATTGGGTCTTGAACGTTCAAAGTCCCTTGTTGAACAAGAAGAGTGGCAACCGCACCTTTACCTTTATCAAGACGAGCTTCGATAACGGTACCGATAGCACGAACTGTTGGGTCAGCTTTGAGTTCTTCCATTTCAGCAACCAGAAGGACTGTTTCAAGCAATTCTTCGATGTTTTGGCCGAACTTAGCTGAGATTTCAACGAACTCAGACTCGCCGCCCCAGGCAGTTGAAATAACACCATGCTCTGCCAATTCTCCGATAACACGCTCAGGATTTGCACCTGGTTTATCGATCTTATTGATGGCAACGATGATTGGAACACCAGCTGCTTTTGAGTGGTTGATGGCTTCGATTGTCTGTGGCATAACACCGTCGTCAGCGGCAACGATAAGAATAGTGATATCTGTTACAGACGCACCACGCGCACGCATTGATGTGAAGGCCGCGTGACCAGGCGTATCCAAGAAGGTAATTTTCTTACCGTTTTCTTCGATTTGGTAGGCACCGATATGCTGAGTGATACCACCCGCTTCACCAGTCGCAACACGAGAATTACGAAGAGTGTCAAGAAGAGTTGTTTTACCGTGGTCAACGTGTCCCATGATGGTAACAACTGGCGGACGCTCAGTCATTTTCTCTGGGTCAAGGTAGCCCTCTTCAGCAAAGAAGCGCTCGATATCGGCCTCATCGACTTCAACCTTCTTATGAGCTTCAATACCGTAATCTACCATAAGGAGCTCGATAGTATCAGCATCCAAAGATTGGTTTTGAGTGGCCATAACGCCCATCATGAAGAGTTTTTTAACGATTTCTGCAGGCTCACGCTTGATACGTTTTGCGATTTCAGCAACCGTCATCCCTTCTGTATATTCAAATTCTTTTGGCAATTCATGGAACTTACGCTCAGTTACTGGTTTTGGAGCACCATTTTTATTACCACGTTTATTTTTCTTGTTATTATTCCAGTTACTATTCCTTTGATTTCTCACTTGGTTTTGATTATTCCACTTTTTATTCTTATTTTGCTTAGGTCCATCTTCATTGTCACGCGTAAAATCACGAGATTTTTCAGGACGATTAGCTTTCTTACGACGCGTATCGGAAGGTTTACTTTCTGTAGCAACAGCTGGCGCTGGTTTACTTGCGACAGGCTTAGCCGCCACAGTAGGTTTTGCAGCCTGAGTCTTAGCTTCTTCTTGAGCTTTCAAGTTAGCCTGTTTGGCTGCCTCTTGTTCACGAACCTGACGGCGCTTCGCTTCTTGTTCCTGATGGAAACGTTCTTCACTACTACGTGAATACTCAGCGTTTTGCTCAGCCTTCAAAGCTGCTGCACGCGCCTTGAAGTCGATACGCACACCAGTAGCTTGTTGGTTCCGAGTTTGCTGTTGATTGCGGTTGTCAAAACGACCTTGTCTACCATTTTGACGGTTGCCATTCTGACGATTGTCTTGACGACCACTGTTTCCGTTTGAACGGTTTTGACCTTGATTACGACGGTCTTGCTTGTTACGGTTGTCACGGCGATTATCGTTTGACTTACCATTGTTGCGATTGCCACCATTATTTTGACGTCGCTCTACTTCTGCCTTAGCGCGCGCTTCACGTTCTGCCTTGAAATTACGGCTTTGAGGTTTTACTTTAGGAGCTTCGACAGCTTTAGCTTCTTGAGCTGGCGCTGGTTTTGGAGCCTCTTTTGCCTCTACTTTTGGCGCAGCCACCTTTTCAGTTTTACTTGCTACCACTTTTTCTGCTTTTGCAGGAGCACCAAAGCTAGCCACAATACGTTTGGCATCACTTTCTTCTACGCTTGAAGCATGGCTCTTGACCGCAAGACCCAATGATTGAGCCTTCTCAACCACTTCCTTGCTAGTTTTGCCAATTTCCTTAGCGATTTCATGTAATCTTTTCTTCGACAATTGATGTCCTCCTATTCTGTTATGCCATAAGAGTCCTCATTTTCTTTGAAAATCCAGCGTCTGCGATAGCTACCACCTTGCGTGGTTTACCAAGCGCAGCACTCAATTCCAGTGTTGAAAACACTGTGGAGACTTCTGTTTGATAATAACTACTTTTATCAGTTACTTTTTTGGTCAAATTTGGCCCTGCGTCATTAGCAAGAAAGACTAGAGACACTTGCTGGTGCTGAATAGCTTTGACCACCAACTCCTCTCCAGAAATAACCTTCCCTGCTTTTTGCGCAAGTCCGATGAAATTTGATAATTTTTCTAAATTAGTCAAGGCCTAACTCTCTTCTTTTGACTTTGTGATCAACATAGGCAATCAATTCATCATAAAATTCATCTGAAACTTCCATTGAAAAACTACGATCAAAGACACGGCGTTTTTTAGCCTGCTGTGCTTCGTCGTTGTCTAACTTGATGTAAGCTCCGCGACCATTTTGCTTTCCAGTTGGATCAATGAAAACTTGTCCTTCCTTGTTCTTCACGATACGAAGGAGGTCACGCTTATCAATGACTTCACCAGAAACAACTGATTTTCTTAAAGGTATTTTCTTTGTTTTAGCCATGAAACACCTCTCTCATGTGCCTTATTCTGCGTCTTCTGAAACAGCTTCTTCAACAACGTCTACAGCAACTGGTTCAACCGCTTCTGTTTCAATTGTTTCTGATTCGACAAATTCAGGTGCAACTTCTGCCTGCGCAGCTTTTTCAGCTTCTAATTTTTCATATTCCGACGCTGATTTGATATCAATGCGGTATCCTGTCAAATGAGCTGCCAAACGTACGTTTTGACCGCGACGTCCGATAGCAAGAGACAATTTATTGTCAGGAACAACAACTGTTGCACGTTTTGAATCTTCATCATCGAAGAGAACCATGTCAACTTCCGCTGGCGCAATCGCATTGTAGATGAATTCAGCTGGATCTTCAACCCATTGGATAACGTCGATATTTTCTTCAACTGGGATTTCCACGCCCGTCTTAGCATCGATACGTTTTGGATGGAAGTTGCTGATAACTTTCTTGATGTTGCTTCCGCCACGACCAACGATGGTACCAATAGCATCAACGTTTGGATTGTGACTGCGAACAGCGACCTTAGTACGGTCACCAGCTTCGCGAGAAACGCTCATGATTTCAACTGTTCCATCAAAGACTTCAGGAATTTCACGTTCCATGATGCGTTTGATAAATTCTGGATGGCTGCGGCTTACAAAAACATTAACCCCTTTAGGATTGTTTTCAACTTTGTAAACATAAACATCAATCATATCATGCGATTTGAAAGTTTCACCAGGAATTTGATCTTGATGAGACAATTGTGCTTCAAGTGAACCAAGGTTAACATAGATAAAACGTTGGTCAAAACGTTCAACTGTACCAGTCATGATTTCACCTTCATGTTGTTTGTACTCGTTGAAAGTCACTTCACGTATTTGACGGCGCATTTTTTCCATGATGGTTTGCTTAGCAGATTGTGCAGCCACACGACCAAATTCTGTCACAGACTCTTCAAAGCGAATTTTATCGCCAAGCTCATAAGCAGAGCTGATTTTTAAAGCATCTGACAAGCTGATTTCCAAACGGCTATCAAAAACTTCATCGACAACTTCACGAACGGTATAAACTTTAAAGTCAGCTTTCTTTTCGTCAAACTCGATGACACAAGATTCTGATTGGCCATAACGACGTTTGTAGGCTGATTTCAAAGATTCTGTAACCGCATCAATGATATCATCTTTGTTAATGTGTTTTTCTTCTTCCAAAATACGGAAGGCTTCTAGCATTTCTTTGCTCATAGTGTCCATTCTTGCCCAGCAAGAATCTTCCTTTCTTAAAGTTTAACTGCAAGACGGGCTTTTGCAACCGTCTGATAGGGAATTTCTACAGTTTTGTGACGTGTTTTATCTAGGTAGTCAATGGTCAAGGTTTCACCATCAAAAGCAACCAAGTCACCTTCAAATATTTTCACTTTATTGATAGCCTTGTAGAGACTAACATTGACATAAGAACCCACAGCATTCTCAAGCGCTTCAGCCGTTTTAAGCGGACGCTCCAAACCAGGACTTGAAACCTCAAGCATGTATTGTTCAGGGAATGGGTCAGGCTTAATCGTATCCAACAACGGACTAATGATGTCTGTCAAATCAGCCGTATCATTAACAGTGATGCCACCTGGTTTATCAACCAAGATGCTCAAGACATAATCGCCACCCATTTTTTCATACTCGATATCAACCAATTCAAACGGTGCCTCAATAGCAGGAGCTACCACCTCGGTTACAATATCGATAAGAGATTGATTTGCGATAATAATACCCTCATCTTTCTAGTTTACATCAGTTGTAAACAAGTTTAACCATTTACTTTCAAAACAGGACCTGCAAACGAAGTGAGCACAAACCGATACTTTTCGCCGTGGTGAAACGACTAGAAGCAAATCATTGCTTCTAGTCACGGAAAAATTGAGACCTTAGACTCAATTTTTAGCAATGGAACATCGAATGGGGTTTGCTTGCGTCCGCCACCACCTAAGAAAAGTATCATAAACTGTTTTAAAAGAAAATACACACATAAGAGGCGAAGTTATAACTCCGCCCCTCTCTGTATTATTTAAATTTATTATAGCACAATTTTATGAAATCACAAATAAAAAGTTTTTACCTACTCAATGAAAGCATCTCTTTGGTACTATGAAGTCCTGTAGAATAGGTTTTACCAAAGGTTTTCTTACTCATAGCACCAAAAGTATAGTGGCTATCCAAAATCAGAACTTGATCATAGTTTTTAAGAAGTTTTTTGAACTGACTCGTACTTAGCATGAAATTTTCACGAGCATCAACGTGTGCATCCCACAAGTAATATCGCGTGGCATACTGGATGAAGTAATTCTCTACATTTGTCCGATCAGCACTAACAACAAGAACTTTCTTAACTGATTCTCGCTGACGATCACCGACAATCTTTTTAATTTTTTGTGATACGTTGTGACTTGATTTTCGATTATTGAACTGGATGCCATTGTTTTCTGATAGCAACATACCAATTGTAAAAAAGAGTAAAATTAAGCTACTATTTTGGTACAATCGTTTTGTCGTTAAACTCTTGAAGCTCCTGATATTACGACGCTGAATATTTTGCTCAACCAAGCAATAGTCCATTTCTCTCACAAGTATCATCATGACAAATCCCAATACAAAAATAACGATACTTGAAGCATAACGCTCGAAACCAGCCAACTCTAAAGCTTCATTTTTAGGCATGGCCACTAAATACATCAACCAAATGCCAACGTAATAAGTTATCAAAATAAGATTCGATAATAGCCAACTAAAAAGAACCCGTTTTGGTCTCTTAAGAAAAAATCCTATAACAATTACTGCAATCAAGCAAACAATATTGATGAACATAATACCATGCAAAGCTAAACTGTTAAGACTAAATGTTACCTTTACAAAATTCATCGTAATATCTCTTGCAACAGTGGTCATGTGCCCTGAAAATATTCCCAATAATTCACTAGAAGAAATAGCGTGCTTAGCTTTACTAGCATTTTCAAAATGCTCTGAAACATGCCAACGCCATAAAACATTAGAGATAAAACTCATCAAAATTGTTACACTTATCAGGTAAGTCTGAGACCACACCAAGCGTCTTCTTCTCAACAATCGAAAAGCTAAAACAGTATAAATGACCATACCAATGACTACAAAAAATAGCCCGCTGGTCTTGACAATACTCAAAACTCCAAGAATAACTGCGGTATTTAAAGATAGAGGAAGAAATCCATCTTTATGAGCGATAAACCCTCCGACCACAGCCAACATCAGTGCTGGTATGAGAAAATCAACCAAAAGATTATTCAAGCGAATCGCTATATTTAAATAGTTAAAGATAGCAAGAGTTGAAAAAAGCAATAGCACCATCAACATTCGACGACTATCTCGTAATGAAGCAAAAATACCGTACAAAGCTGACAAAATCAGAATAAACTATCCTAGCAACATACTGCCATCTGAAAAGCCAACTAAAGTTGTAAAGTAATATAAAAATAGTGAGCTACCAACAGGATAGTCATAATAGCCAATAATGGCATCCGTCTGTTCTGGCAAAGTATTATTTAAATGTAAAAATTTAACAATGGTCGCCCAATGCGTAAAATTATCATAATGCAACAAGGGAGACTGCCAAAGCGTTATTCCAAAAAGCAAAAGATATAGCAGCATCCCCAGTGCAACAGCGTCCAATTTTTTGAGTCTAATTTTTTTGCGTAATATTGCTATCCCATAATAAATACTTATTCCAATCCCCAAAATAGCAATTAACCACACAGAGGGTAACAGAAACCCACACAAGCTAGCTAAATAAATCACTAAAATAATACTTGAGAAGGTGACAATCCACTTCAACCTCCGATTAATCCGAAAATGACTTTCTACTAATTTAGCGTAGCCACATACCGAAAGTAAAAAGACTACCAATCGCAATAATGTTAGGAAATACATACTCTTCCTTTCCATGATGATGTAACCTTTTTGAATTGAGAAAGACGGACTAACTTATCGATATTTGTAATTTGATAAAGGCTCTCATCATATTCTTCACTGTATTTGACAAACTTAAGTTCTAATGGCAACTCTCTATAGTTAATTAAACTAATTTGACCAGCTTGCTCTTCTTTGCTAGGTTGTCCTAAAATTGTGATATATTCAAAATCAGTCACTGATACAAAACGTTCTTCCTGTTTATACTTGATCATCTCATTGACTGCTATTAAGGGGAAAACAGCGCTATAGGTAGCGATATCATGCTCAGAGACAAATAAGCGCCTATTGATATTTTCAAATAAATCGTCAAGCACTGTCATCCAGGTATCTCTCTCGCTAGGTAGGTAGTGATTAATACGGTCGTAAATGTATTGAAAGAACTCCCGCTTTTGACTTTCGGGAATGTCAATAAACTGCACGCCATAATACCAGCCATCCTCTCCAGTGTAAACACGAACAATTTTAGCATCCAGCTTGGCCTGATAATGAGAGGATTTCAAAAGCAAGGTTAATATTGTCTTTTTAGGAAAATACAGAGGAATCTGAGTTAAAAATGAAGCCCCTGTCTCAGAAATATTTGACAACTGAACATCATATTTTTCACCCAAAGCCTCAACGACCATTGGATCTTTTACTTTAAACCGTTCACTTTGCCTATAAATTGGTCTCCCCAAGGAACAGAAAATAGCAAATGTTAAATTCGTAATGTGATGAATCAACCAAAAGCTAATGACACTTCCGTAAAAAAGTTCCGATCCAAATTTACCATAGTTAAAACTAATCAATCCGTAGACAGATAACCCCCAAAAGATAATGTATGGTAGTGCATACATCCATTCCCAACGAGAACTTTCTTTTCCCTTTTTGGTAACCTTAAATTTCTTCTCACTAATACCAAAAGCCTCTAAAAAGAGAGGGAGCACCAAGTAAGGCGCCAAAATAGTTTCAACAACTTCCCCCAAAATTTGTGTCCTGTACTGAGTCGTCACATCGATCATTGATAGTCGCGTCAACACATAACTTGGTAGCCAGAAAAACAAAAGCAACCAAACATTAGCAACAACCACCCTAACATGAAACACCGTAAATAAAATCGGTGCACAAATATATAAAAGTCTTCTAAAAAAAGACCACCAATATAAATAACCATTGATATATACGATTTTTTGAGAAAGTGACAATTTCGGATTCAAAAAAATATTCGTATTATAGCTACTACGGATAACACCTCGTCCCCATCGAATTCGTTGCTTAATAACGCTCTTGAAATCAGTCGGTGTTAAACCACTAGCCATCTGCTCAGTCGTAGAAAAATTCACGTAACCCTTAGTATTCATACGAACACCAAGTTCAAAATCCTCTGTAATGGTATCTATTGGGAAACCACCTACCTCCTCAATTGCTTTACGATAAATAACCGTATTTGATCCCGTATAAACAGCTGCACCATGTGCATTGTTTAAAACATTGACCCCTTTTGAGAAAAAATCTTGTTCGTTCGGAAGCGTAGATTCTGGAAAAAGGTTAAATTGAAAAATATCGGCATTATAGAAGCTCTGCGGTGTTTGAATAAGCCCAATTTTCTGTTCAGGCTCTTCTTCATTTTTATCAGCTTCCAACTGTTTGACAAAGTAAGGAACAGACTCCATTAAAAAAGAACGATAGGGAATCATATCAGCATCAAAGGTAGCAACCAAAGGAGAGTTTGTTTGTTCCAAAGCATTATTTAAATTGCCTGACTTTGCATGCTTATTGTCGGCGAGACCGAAATAGCCAACGTTAAATTTTCTAGCTAAGTCAGCTACTTCTGGACGATTGGTATCGTCACAAATGTAAATATGTACCTTCTTTTTATCTGGGTAGTCCATATAAGTACAAGCATTTACTGTTTTGTAGAGTAAATCGACATCCTCATTGTGAGTTGCAATAAGAACGTCAATATCGGGATAGTCTTGTTCTAAAATTACCGGTTTCTCAAGTTGACTATTTTTTTGCTTATTCCAAATAATAATATAGGCTGTAAGCGATGAAATAAGCTCACTAAACCAAAAATAATCGAAAACAGTGAGTCATCCCAAGGGATAGTTCGCAAGATTCTCCATGACAAATAAAATACTGTCGTTACGAATGCAAAGAAATAAAGCAATCTCTGTCTTATCGTCATCTCTTCCCTCCATCAAAGACAAATGTCTTCTGTATATAATAACTTAAGAAGAACAAGAATCCATCAACAAGAATCTTGATTCCTGTAATTGGAAAGGTCCACCAACTTGACAACAAAGTGACCAGCACACTCGATAAGAAAATCTGAATCACTACTAATGAAAAATATTTGACCCAACTCAGGGAGTTTCCAGCTTTGAATGCTAGCTTATGGTTGATAAGAAAATTCGTAACAGAAGAAACTGCCCTAGACATAACAGATGCTAAGGTGATTGATTCTAAACTCACTCCCTTAAAAAGAGAGACTAAAATCGTAAACACAACAATGTCAACGAGAAAACTAAACACTGAAGATACGATGTATTTAAAAAATACTGCATAAATACGAATTGAATCACGAATAGCATGGAAATGCGAAGACTGATTATCATCTAAATAAATCGTCGTAATTGGTACTTCTAAAATAGCAATTCCATCTTCCTTAGCCTGCAAGAGCATGTTCATCTCAAACTCATAACGCTCCCCTTCAAGCTCAAACAAGGTTCTTAACCAGTGGTAAGGAATAACTCGTAAGCCAGTCTGAGTATCTGAGATAGCCATCCCTGTAAACGCTCCTAGAACATCCCTAGTTAGCAAATTCCCAAATTTGCTTCTCAGTGGGACATTCTCTTCAAAAACACGAACCCTTAAGACTAGACTATCTGGTGACTTCAAGAATGCCTCCAAGCACTTAATGGTATCTTCATAGGTATGCTGACCATCTGCATCAATTGTCACAATCCCCAGTGCATCTGGGAAATTCTCAAGAACAAAATCAATAGCTGTCTTGATAGCTCGTCCCTTTCCTTTATTGACAGAATGAGTCAGTACATAACAGCCAAACTTAGAAATCGTTTCCCTAAAAATATGAGAGTAAGCTTCCCCACTCCCATCGTCTATAAGTATAATATCAAACTGCGCTTGTTACTTGTCTCTAATTTGTGCTAAAAGCTCCAACAAACGTTGGTCCGGCTCATAGGACAGAATAACAATCTTTACATTTTTATAATCTTTACTCATCACTTTACCTTTCAACTTTCCTATCCGTTTTATGAATATACATGGCTTTATCTGCTTTCCCGTAAAAATCAATATAGGTTAGACCAGCATCGTAAGATTCTGTAAAAATACCGTAAGAAGTTGTGATTTCATAGGGATAGTCACACATCTTTCCTTGGATTAATTGAGCTAATAAACTTGCCTTAAAGTAGGAAACGTTAGGTAATAATATAGCACACTCATCCCCACCCAGTCTTGCAATGGTAGCATACGGTGGCATCGTTTCTTTCAATAATTCAGCAAAATCAACTAATACCTTGTTACCTGCTTGATGTCCATAAATATCGTTGACTTCTTTGAAACCATCCAAATCTGTAATAATCAGGGTAATTTTTTGACTTTTTCAATTATGCACTCTGTAAAAGCATTTTCCAAATAACGACGATTATACACTTGTGTCAATGGATCTGTGTTGCTTAAACATTGATTTTCGATATCTTTCTTTCGTTCATCTGTTACATCAAGAACTACACATGAGCCACCGATAATTGTCGAATTGTCATTATAAATTGGTGAATATAGACATTGCCAGTAAAGAACTTCACCCTTCTTTTCAATCTTATCTAAAACAGTAAAAGACTCTCCTGCCATAGCCCGAGAGAAATTACTCTTTAAAGCCTCTACTTCTTGTCCATCCATGATATCCAAAGGAGACTCACCCAGCCTTGGTGTAAAATCAAAATACTTCTCCATCATTCGAACATCATTTTTATTAATAGCTATGAACCGAAAGTCTAAATCAAGAGCATAGAGATTAATCTCTGCTGAACTTTCTAAAATATAGTCTGTCACCAAGAAATTTCTACTGGTCAAAAGAGAAAATGTCAACAGGACACAAAAAAATGGTAAATAAAATAAGGACTGCAATAAGATGGTAATCTCTGTATATCTGCTCATAAATAACAAGTATAAGCAGAAAAAGTGAAATGACCAATTCACTGAAGACGACAAAACCTCTATGCCTAGCCAGCGATAGCTTTAAGCTATTAATACTCATAAGATACATTCTCCTCAAAAGGACTGTAACCACTTATCAAATTTATAAATGTGAAACAATCACATTTCCCAAAAACATTGGTTAGGAACAGTAACCTTACTTCCTAATTGAAACTTTTTATTTGCATCTTTAGCAAACTATTTTAATTTTGAAATCATCATTTCACACTATATAATAAACAAAGGAGAGGAGGGGATTCGAACCCCCGAGCCCCGTTAAGGACTACACGCTTTCCAAGCGTGCGCACTCGACCACTATGCGACCTCTCCATAATTTCAAATTTCGGATATTCATTAGGATTATACTAAATATCAACTAGTATAGTTTGCCATATTCTATGAAAAAAAGCAACTAATCTAACTTTTTGTTATAATGTTCGGTTTTTCATATAATTCTTTTTCATGGTCTGTTCTAAACACCTTGAATCAAAATTCTTTTTCAACAAAAACGGAGGATGCCACCAAGGCTCCTCCGTCTATTGTGTTAGATAACAATTCAAATGATAAATGAACTGGTTGTTTTCAATCATTGGCTGAACAACCACAGCTAAGCTCATTAAAATTGAGCTTCTACTCGGTAGATGACTTGCCCTTTGTCTGAGAATTTTTTCTCGTACTCGGTCATGACATTGCCTTCATAATCACTAGCGTGTAAATCAAGCCATACTTGCTTAAGTGTCATGCCATATTGAGACATACTAGCCAAGCTGTATTCGAAGAGCCCACGATTATCTGTCTTGAAATGAATTTCACCATGCTCTGGCAAAATTTGCTTGTAAGTATCCAAGAAGGATTTGTAAGTCAAGCGACGTTTTTCATGACGTGTTTTTGGCCATGGGTCACTGAAATTGAGATAGAGTAAATCAATCTCACCATCCGCAAAATAATTAGTCAAACTTGACCCGTCAACCAAGAGCAGTCTAACATTTTCAGCACCACTATCCAAGACCTTGTCCAAGGCATAACTCAATACAGACAGCTGAATATCGATTCCGATATAGTTAATGTCTGGATTTTGGAGAGCCATCCCTGTAATGAAAGCCCCTTTCCCCGAACCGACTTCGATATGGATAGGATTATTATTTCCGAAAATGTCGTGCCAATGACCTTTAGCCTCTTCTGGATTTGAAATCACATAGTGAGGATTATTTTCCAAGTGCTCCTCGGCACCCTTACGTTTTCTTACTCGCATTATAACTTTCTAACTAATTCTCTAAACTGGCGCAAGCCATAGATTTCTTGATTGACATGGACCATATCACGCTTGTCAAAACACTTCACAATCTGAGACAAATATGAAAATTGACCATACCAAATAATCTTACTACGAACCTTGTCGTTATCCTTGTAGCCATAGTAGTGCAACCATTCATGCCAATGCATGCGCGGAATATAATGACTAAGCATGTAGGCCACATCATACATACGGTCGGTCAAACGCACTGAATCCCAGTCCACCAAATAAATCAAGCCACTGGTCGTAATCACCCAGTTGCTGTGCTTGATGTCACCATGAACAATGGTTGCGATGTCTGAACGAAATTCCGGCAAACTGCGCTTGAGTTCTGTCACGACAGATTGAAGGTAAGTATTATCTCGAATTTGTTGCGGAGCCTTTTTCTCCCAATCCATCAACAAATCATAAGGGTTTTCAATTTTATAATCCAACTGTAAAAGCTGGTTTACCAAGGGACGAGATTTGTGCAGACGCAACAAAATATGAACAATCTGCTTACTTCCCATATCTTCCTTGGTCAATGTCCGCCCATTGAGCCACTCTTGTGCACTCATGGTATCGCCATTACCAGTACGACGCGCCCACAATAACTGCGGTGCTATCTGTTCTTTAGCCAAAGCCGGCAAAATCGGTGTCGTATTAAATTTGACAAAGACACGTTCACCGTTTGGATAAGTACCAATAAAGGCCTTGCCACTCTTCCCGCGCAGGGGAGTCAGCGTCAAGTCCTGATTAGATGTTGCCACCACTTGTCCCTCCTTTACACATTTATTTTAGACGTTTATTCCTATTTTACTTGTTTTGACTCACTTAGTCAATCATCTTCTTCATTTTATATGGCAGATAAACCTCAGTCAAGACAATCGTAACCACCACTAGAAGAAGGATTGGTTTTAGGGAAAATAGAGCTAGCGCTTGAAGAACCACTAAGGAGTAGGCAATCAACCGAAGAAGATCCTGTAAATTGTTAACCTTCTGCACCCCAGAAATAGGATAGAGATGAACCATATACTGATAGTCAAAATGATTGAAGAGCGCCAGCAATTGGAACAACAAAAGATAATTAAAAATCAAAGCCAGGCCAGCACCAATCATCTTGCTACTAATCAAAACAATCAAAACCAGACTCAAAATGCCTAAACGAAGGGTCAAAGCTAGATAATCACCGCTCCGTAAAAAAGCACGCGCATAAAGATTAGACCACAAAGTCGCTTGAGTTTTAGATTGTCTCTTAAGAAGATCGTCCAAATAAGCACGGCGCTTAACGCTGGTTGAAATCCCCTTGACATTGGTAAAGAGAGCAAAGAATTTTAAAATAGATTGCTTGCGCTTTTGCTCATAGGCAATGGCAGCGTCCCAATCCAAACCAGATTCGGTATAAAACACACCACTCTTATGAGCAAAAATAAACCACTTCACTACCCCCAAAACCACTAGAAGCAACACGAACATTACGAGAGATAGACCGAGCTTAAGGAAAATCGGTGCTAAAAAGACTAAGAGTATCGTTTGAATAGCCGTCCAGACGACATAAGAGCGCGTCTTTGCTTTCCTAATCATTGCCAAAACTTCAGTTTCTTTAGGTAATAAAAATTGCTTGTCCGCAGGTTCTAAGTAAGTCCCAATGCGTCCTGCACCCAGTAACACAACTGTCATCAACACCAAAATCAAAATAATAGACCAATGATTCTTGGGAAAATTCCTGAGTAACTGGCTGTATTGCACCATCAAAAAACCAAACAAAAACACCAGTACCAAAACAAAATGGTCATTAAAAACATATCTCAGATACCTGCTGGTTTGCACTAGAAAAGCCGACCGGCGTTTTTGAAACACTTCTGTCATGTCACACCTCTTTAGTCAAAGCCATGTAAATGTCATTGAGACTTGCCTGGCTATCTCCAAACTCAGATCTCAGCTCTGCCAAATTTCCTACTGCACGAATTTGCCCTTGATGCAAGATGACAAAACGGTCACACATTTTTTCCGCGGAATCGAGAACGTGAGTTGACATAAGAATAGATTTGCCACGCCCTTTTTCCTCAGCAAGCAAAGCGATTAAATCTGAAATAGCTAACGGATCCAGTCCCAAGAAGGGCTCATCAACGATGAAGAGACTAGGGTCCACGATAAAAGCGCAAATAATCATAACCTTCTGCTTCATCCCTTTTGAAAAATTGATGGGAAACCAATCCAACTTATCTGACAAACGGAAGGTTTCCAACAGTTTTTCTGCACGCGCCATGGCATCTGCCACAGGGATATCATAGGCCATAGCCACCGTTTCAAGGTGCTCGCGAAGAGTCAACTCCTCATATAAACTTGGCGTCTCAGGAATAAAGCCAATCTTCTTGCGATAGCCAGCCTGGTCTTCTTGTAGACTAACGCCATCAATGGTAATCTTACCTTGGTAAGGTGTCAAGAGACCGATGACTTCGTTGATGGTGGTTGACTTCCCAGCACCGTTAAGCCCAATTAGACCAAGCAACTCACCGTCTCCCACTTCAAACGAAATATTTTTCAAAACAGGGATATTAACATAGCCCCCTGTAACGTTTTCAACTTTTAACATACTAATTCTCTCTATTTCTGGTATACTTATACTATCTATTATAACAAATTAAGAAAAAGAAGGTAGATTTCAATGAATGATTGTATTTTCTGTAAAATTGTAGCAGGTGAGATTCCCTCATCAAAAGTTTATGAAGACGACCAAGTTTTGGCATTCTTGGATATTTCTCAAACAACACCTGGTCACACACTGCTCATCCCTAAAAGGCACGTCCGCAATGTACTTGAAATGGAGGCTGACCTTGCTAGCACAACCTTCTCACGCCTACCAAAAATCGCTCGCGCCCTTCAAAAAGCTACAAATGCTGTTGGTATGAATATTATCAACAACAACGAAGAAATCGCAGGACAAACTGTTTTCCACGCACACATTCACTTGGTTCCACGCTATGATGAAAAAGATGGCATCAAGATTGAGTACACTGAGCACGAACCTGATTTTGAAGCTCTTGGAAAATTGGCTGCGCAAATTGCTAACGAGGTAGAGGCATGAAGCTAAGTCGCCTACTAGCAGTCGGTGTGGCAGGTTACGCTACTTATCAGGTTTACAAAAACCGTCAGGCTATCAAAGAAGGCCTCCTATCAGCCAAAGAAAGCTCCCAAGCCATCAAAGAAGATGTCAATAATATCAAGGCTAACCTAGCCGTCATCCAAGACCAAAAAGAGCAGCTCAAAGCCATCTCTGAAGACTTGAGCTATAAATTTCGAGTCTTCAATCAGGAAACACAATCACGCTTGGAAGAAATTCATCACACCATGGACAAGTACCAAATGACAACTAATTCTGAAAACTAAAAATCAAGCAGCGAAGAATCGTTGCTTGATTTTTGTTATTTACCGACCTGTCGTTGCATAGTTTTAATCGCTATAGGTCGCGGTTGTTGTCGGTATAAGAAGATGTTGTCTCATTAGAATCATAGGTTGTTGTGTTTCCTTGATTATAATTGTAAGTCTCTGCCGCTGAAGAACTGTAGCTATTATAGTTGTTATAGGTGCTGTAATTTGAACTATAGTCACTATTGCTACCGTAAGATGAGTTTCCAGAAGTTCCTGAACTAGATGAATCAGCTGTATCATAGTCAGTATCAACACTATAACCGTACAAATTTTCATAAAGAACAGCCGTTGTTGATAAATCATCAGACGTGCCCAACGATTTAGACAATTGTTTCTTGATACGATTTTGCACTGTCAACAAATGTTTTGAGGTTACAATTTGATAAGAGGCACCATTAAAAGTAGCATCCTCACCACGTAGTTGGTAGGTTTTAATATTTTTTAATGAATCAGCATAGCCTAGCAAACTTGGAATCGTACTTGATGAAATCTCGATATTGGTTTGCATATTGCCACTAACTGCCGCCAAAATTTTCTTGTAGGAGCTGACACTATCCAAGGCTAGAATTTTTTTCATAACTTTTTGGATAACTTCACGCTGACGCTTTTGACGACCATAGTCTCCCTCGGGGTCATCATAACGCATCCGAGCATAGACCAAAGCCTGCTCACCGTTAATTTTATGCGTTCCCGGTTGAACAACAGCCTGATACTCAGGCTCATGTTCCGAAATGGAAATCGGGAAATCAAAATTATTAGTCACGGTAATACCACCAACAGCTTCAACTAAATCAACCAAGCCCTGCATATTGATTTGCATATAATAATCAATATTGATATCAAGCAAATCCTGAACTGTCATGATGGCCATCTTGGCACCACCAGAAGCGTAAGCTGCATTCAACTTGGCTTCAACACCGTTCATATCATTGCTACTTGGACCAGATAGTTTGATTAAAATATCGCGCTCCAGGCTGGTCATTGTGGTTTTTTTTGTCTTAGGATTGACAGTCACCAAAATCATCGAGTCACTGTTCCCAGACCATTTTGACTTACGTTCTGAAGAACCTGTATCAACCCCCATCAGTAAAATTGAAAAAGGTTTGGTCTGCTGAATAGCCTTACTGGACGTTTTAGAGGTTTTGTAATCTTTAAACGTTTTGGCCAACTCATTGGTTGAAAATTGATAAGCAGAGCCCACATAAGCAAACCCAGCCACAACTGTTGTCACCAAAATAGCTGACAGCATCAATAGAATTTTTTTTCCGATTTTCATCTTAGTATCTTTAATCTATCAATTTACCCATGCGGTAAACATCTAGAAACTCCCCATCTTTTGTTCTTGCCCCTCGTTTTTGGACACCTTCTATCTCAAAACCAAACTTTTCATAAATATGAACCGCGCGTTCGTTTCGCTTTTGAACACTCAGCTCTAACCGACGAATGATTCCAGTCTGCTCAGCCCAATAGATAGCCTCGTCAAGCAAAGTTTGACCGAGTCCATGGTCCCAATAAGATTTACGCACAGCAATAAAAACATCACCAATATGGCGACTACTATCCTGCCACTGAGCATCAACATTCAGAACACCAATAACTTCTTGACCAAGTTTCGCTAGCAAACACAGACGATTTTCTCTCATTGAGCTCAAGTCAATAAAAGCAGCCATGTCCTCAACAGACCAAATCTCGTCATCATTTTTCGTGATAAAGTCAGTCTCTGCCGTGACAGCCATCATTAAGTCCAAGAGACCTTTGGCATCAGCACGACTTGCCTCTTCAAAGCAAACTTCTTGTCCTTGGCTCATTTTTCAAGAGCCTCAACTAGTTCTTCTGACCGTTTGCCATGAGGAATCAATTCTAGACGACGACCCTCGCCTTCTTTACCGATAACAACTTCTAAATAGTCATCCAAGAGGTCTTCGCCGAGCAATTCTCCCCATTCAATAACCGTTACGCCATCACCATAGAGAAAATCATCTAAGTCAATCGAATCAGGATCATCCCCGATGCGGTAAACATCTAAATGGTACAAAGGTAAGCGCCCGTCATACTCACGAACGATGGTGTAGGTCGGGCTCTTAACCATTTGACTAATATCCAAGCCACGCGCAATCCCCTTGGTCAGCGTCGTCTTGCCGGCACCTAAATCACCCGTTAAAACTAGAATATCTTGCACTTCCAGTTGGCGCCCAATACGCTCACCAATCGCAATGAGTTCATTTTCATTTTGACTATAAAACATATTCCCATTATATCAGAATTCCTAGTGTCTTCCAATACTTAACCGAATACATTAAAAAAACAGATAATTAGCCTATCTAAAAAGAGCAGCAAAAAAGAAGCCGAACTTAATCGACTTCTCCGATAAATTTCAATTAAAGAATGGCCAAGCTGACGAAGTTCAAGATGAACAAGATATCCAAAATCCAAAGAATGAAGTGAACATCTTTAGCTTGTCCTTTAAAGATTTTAACCAATGTGTAAGCGATGAAACCAGCAGCAATACCGTAAGTAATGCTGTAAGAGAATCCCATGAAGATTGATGTGAAGAAAGCTGGGATAGCTTCTGCCAAATCATCCCATTTAACAGTCTTAAGGTTTGAAAGCATCATCACACCAACAATGATAAGGATTGGCGCAGTCGCTTGTGTTGGAACGATAGAAACCAATGGACTGAAGAAGCTAGATACTGCAAATAAAGCAGCTACCACAAGAGCTGTCAAACCAGTGCGTCCACCAGCACCAATACCAGCAGCAGATTCAACATAAGTTGTGACGTTTGATGTACCAGCAACGGCACCGATTGTTGTTGCAACAAGGTCAGAATACAAAGCGCGGTCAAGGGCTTTAGACTCATTATTGTCACCAGTTGTAGCGATGATACCAACTTTTTCACCAGTACCAATCAACGTACCGATTGTATCAAAAATATCTGTCAATGAGAAAGCAAGGATTGCCATCAAGACACCTGGAATTCGTGAAGGATCTGAGAACAATGAACCCAAACCTTTGCTACCAAGAGCCACACCAAAGACTTGTTTCAAATCACCAAATGAAGCTGAAAGATTTGTTGCCGCCCAGTTAACTTTTCCAAGGTCAACAACACCCATGAAGATACCAACAACAGTTGTTGCTAGGATAGATAAAATAACACCACCGCGCATTCCACGAACGATGAAGAAAATTGAAATAGCAAGACCAACCAAAGCTAGGATAACACCTGGTGTATTGAAAGCAACCAAACCTGGTGTTGCAGCAGAGCTAGCAGTGATTGAAGCCAAACCTTTAGCTGCACCTTTACCAGCAACAGTGTAAGTACCTGGGTCAACTGAGAATTTCAAGAATCCTGCATTTTTAATTCCGACATAAGCCAAGAAAACACCGATACCAGCTGAAATTGCTGATTTCAAGGTTGTTGGAATAGATTCAATGATCATTTTACGAACCTTAGTTACGGTGATAATCAATGAAATAATCCCACAAATGAAAACCATTGCCAAGGCTTCTTGCCATGTGTAACCCAAGGCAAATACGACTGTGTAAGTGAAAAAGGCATTCAAGCCCATACCTGGTGCTTGTGCGTATGGCAAGTTAGCATAGAAAGCCATCATCAAAGTACCAACAACGGCACCGATAATAGTTGCTAAGAATACACCTTGTGCAGGCATTCCTGTCTGTGCCAACATTGATGGGTTGACAAAGAGGATGTAACTCATAGCAAAGAATGTGGTCAAACCAGCTGTGACCTCAGTACGAACATCTGTTCCATGTTCTTTTAGTTTAAAAAACTTTTCCATCTTAACGTGGATACTCCTTGTAACTAAATAAGAATGATAATGACTTCACGCCCTATCACCTTAAGATATTCCATCGTTTTACGAACGATATGCCTATTTTAACAAATAATCGTTCATTTTTCAATCTCTTTTTTTGAATTTCCTACGTCAGTAAAAATAAGACACATGATTTGTAGAAAAGTAAAGCCCAGTACAAAGTGAACAGCATTCCAACTGACAACTTCTAAAAGTTCTTTGACGACAAGGCTAGGTCTCGTCACAATATCCCATGAATTCAAGCGCGCATAACGTCCAATGTGAATGGCAAAGCTTGAAACGAAGGAAAGTGCAGAAATAAGAAACCAGCGCAGCCATGTATTTTTAATCGGAAATTCTCTCAGCATTATCCGAACGCTCTCCACACCAGAAAAGACACCAAATAAGATGCTAGCAACATAGAGCAAGTACAAAATTAGGCTATAGCGGTCCGTCAAAACGGTCGAGACAAAGTTCATGTGCACAATATCTGTCAGCATGTAAAAAGTGTTGGGATAGAAAAACAGCCAAGCCAGGCTAAAGATATATTTTAAAATTTTTGCAGATATCCGCTGCGCTAACACTGCAAAGTCTAGGGCTAATAGCGCTAGGAACATATTCCAAATTAAATCTGGCCCCGTCAGCTGATAATACTGAATACCAGCTGCTATTATTACAAAAAATAAGTGAATCATTGCTAATTTTTTCGTCATAGGACACCTCCTTTATTCTTATATTCTACAATTTTCTATAGAAATTAGCAGAATCTAGCTCTGTTCTAGCAAAAAAGCCTGACATAATTGCCAGACTTTCTATCAGTCATCCCCCAATAAAACAGCAAGCATGACCTGAATAGCACTCAAACCAATCATAAAGGGCATATTTGACACACTAAAATTGGCAACTAACTGTTCAAAATAGTTAGCCGGACTTTGGATGAAAGCCTGCCAACCTAAATCACTTGTCCGTCCAAGGTAGAGAGTGAAACTAGCTAAAATAGCAACCAAGAGAATCACACTCAACTGGGTATAAATGTTCAATTTAAAACTTTTTAAAATCAGCTGCAAACTCAAAGTCCCTGCAATGAGCGTAAAGAGTAAGCAAGCCATATAGACCATAAAAGCGCTCATAGCACCTGAAGTCCAAATACCCTCACCGCCCCAAGATGTATCAGCTGCAGTCATGATTCCCTTGAAAGTTCTTGGATAGAAAAATAACCAAACCAAGACTGCCAAAAGACGAAATGCTACATTTTGAGTATAAAAGGCGATAAAACCAGTCTCCAAGGCCACCATTCCTACCAGCAACATTTCCATTAAACCTGTCACACTAGGCTGATAATACCACATTCCCATGAAAATAAAAAATGCAAAAATATGCGCAAAAATAATCTTATGCATAAAACACCCGAACCTCTCATTTTTACAGACAATATTATACCATATAAGAGCAGTCAAATTAATGGCTTTTTCATTTAAATTGGCGCTTGTTTCTGATATAATGAGGAACATGACAAAGAAAATGATTGCAATTGATTTAGATGGGACACTCCTTCGCGGTGACAATACCATCTCTGATTACACTGTTGATACTATCAAGAAAATTCAAGCCAAAGGGCACAAAGTTATTATTGCGACCGGACGTCCTTACCGCATGGCGCTTGACCACTACCGTCGTCTGGAACTTGAAACACCCATGATTAACTTCAACGGCGCCCTCACTCACCTTCCAGAGAAAAAATGGGAATTTGAGCACAGCGTTACCATTGACAAAAACTACCTCCTTGAAACACTCAAATTGGATGACATGACCGAGGCTGATTTTGTTGCCAGCGAATACCGCAAAAATTTCTATATCACCATGGAAAATCGCAATCGAATCAATCCTGAACTTTTTGGTGTCGAAAAAATCACAGATAAGATGGCACTTGATGTGGCTAAAGTCACTCGCAACCCCAATGCCCTTCTCATGCAGACGCGCCACGAAGATAAATATGCCCTCGCTGATGAAATGCGCAAACACTTCAATCACGAGCTTGAAATTGATTCCTGGGGCGGACCACTTAATATTTTAGAATTTTCACCTAAAGGTGTTAATAAGGCTTATGCACTCTCCTATCTCCTCAAGGCTCTAAACATATCTAAAGAGCAACTTATCGCATTTGGAGATGAACATAATGATACCGAGATGCTACAACTTGCCCACACTGGCTATGCCATGAAAAATGCCAGCCAAATTCTTCTTCCATACGCTGATAAACAAGTTCAATGGACAAATGAAGAGGACGGCGTTGCCAAACAACTAGAGGAACTTTTCCTTTAACATCATATCGCTACTTGAGATTGAGATTTTTTCTCAATCTTTTTTAATACTATAGATAATTTCTTTTATATAGTAGAAAAAATTTCTTACGGAGGTTATATATCATATATTTAACACAAATTTCTGAAAATTCTATCAGCTTTTATAATATTTTCTTTAAAATGGGGTTGCTTTTTTTCTGAAAACGTTTTACAATATACTTGTTCTTAATTTCCTTGAAATGAAAAAGAATGGCCAAGCAATTGGAAGGAGATTATTCTTTTTCATGTCAACGAAAAATATTTTATAGGAGGAAGAACAAGAATGGGTATCGGTATTATTATTGCCAGCCACGGTAAATTCGCTGAAGGCATCCATCAATCAGGTTCTATGATTTTTGGTGACCAAGAGAAAGTTCAAGTTGTCACTTTCATGCCAAACGAAGGACCAGACGATTTGTATGGGCACTTCAACGATGCTATCGCACAATTCGATGCTGATGATGAAATCCTCGTTCTAGCTGACCTTTGGAGTGGTTCTCCATTTAACCAAGCTAGTCGCGTCATGGGTGAAAATCCTGACCGCAAGATGGCAATCATCACAGGTCTTAACTTGCCAATGCTTATTCAAGCCTACACTGAGCGTATGATGGACGCCAATGCAGGTGTTGAACAAGTTGCCGCAAACATTATCAAGGAATCCAAAGATGGTGTTAAAGCCCTTCCTGAAGAGCTTAACCCAGCTGAGGAAGCTAGCACTCCAGTTGCGCAAGCTGCAGTACATCAAGGTGCTATTCCAGAAGGAACTGTCATCGGTGACGGTAAACTCAAAATCAATCTTGCTCGTGTGGACACTCGTCTTCTTCACGGACAAGTTGCAACAGGTTGGACACCAGCTTCTAAAGCTGATCGTATCATCGTTGCATCTGATACAGTTGCCAAAGATGACTTGCGTAAGAGCTTGATCAAACAAGCTGCGCCAAACGGTGTCAAAGCTAACGTTGTTCCAATCAAGAAATTGATCGAAGTTGCTAAAGACCCACGTATGGGTGGCACACACGCTCTTATCCTTTTCGAAACACCTCAAGAAGCTCTTGAAGCTATCGAAGGTGGCGTGCCAATTACAGAATTGAACGTTGGTTCAATGGCTCACTCAACAGGTAAAACAATGGTTAACAACGTTTTGTCAATGGACAAAGATGACGTTGCTACTTTTGAAAAATTGCGTGACCTTGGCGTTAAATTTGACGTCCGTAAAGTACCAAACGATTCTAAGAAAGACTTGTTTGAACTTATTAACAAAGCAAACGTTCAATAAGTGCGTAGCATAATGGACGCTAAAGCGTCTCAGTATGCTACGCTAGCCGTTATTGCGGACTAGCTACCCCACTAGATTTTTAACTTTCATATTATCGATGAAAGTTAAAAATCGTCGTAACTCTATCGATAGTTACGACTCTGGTTCATTGAAAACTCAACTCATAAAACGAAAGGAACTAGAATAATGTCAGTTATTTCTATGATTTTAGTCGTTGTTGTTGCCTTCTTTGCTGGTCTTGAAGGTATCCTCGACCAATTCCAATTCCACCAACCACTTGTTGCATGTACTCTTATCGGTCTTGTAACTGGTCACCTCGAAGCAGGTATTATCCTTGGTGGTACACTTCAAATGATCGCCCTTGGTTGGGCTAACATCGGTGCTGCCGTTGCACCGGATGCTGCACTTGCTTCAGTTGCATCTGCTATCATCATGGTTCAAGGTGGAGACTTCACAAACAAAGGTATCAGTTTTGCCTATACAACTGCTATACCACTTGCTGTTGCTGGTCTTTTCCTTACAATGATCGTTCGTACAGTTTCAGTTGGTTTGGTTCACGGTGCCGATGCTGCTGCTAAAGAAGGTAACATCGCTGCTGTAGAACGCACTCACTTGATTGCCCTTGTCCTTCAAGGTCTTCGTATCGCTATCCCTGCTGCACTTCTTCTCGCAGTTCCAACATCAGTAGTGCAAGGTGTTCTTAACGCTATGCCTGCTTGGTTGTCAGGTGGTATGGCCGTTGGTGGTGGTATGGTTGTTGCCGTTGGTTATGCAATGGTTATCAACATGATGGCTACTCGTGAGGTATGGCCATTCTTCGCACTTGGTTTTGCACTTGCTGCCCTTTCTAAACTTACACTTATTGCAATGGGTACTATCGGTGTTGCTATCGCCTTCATCTACATCAACCTTTCTAAACAAGGTGGTAATGGTGGCGGTTCTGCTAGCAGCGGTTCTGGCGACCCAATCGGCGACATCTTGGAAGACTACTAGAAGGGAGCATTACCATGGCTGAAAAAATTCAATTAAGCAAATCAGATCGTCAAAAAGTTTGGTGGCGTTCAACATTCCTTCAAGGTTCTTGGAACTATGAACGTATGCAAAACTTAGGTTGGGCTTATGCACTCGTCCCAGCGATTAAAAAACTTTACACAACTAAAGAAGACCAAGCTGCTGCGCTTGAACGTCACTTGGAATTCTTCAATACTCACCCATACGTAGCCGCTCCTATTCTTGGTGTTACACTTGCCCTTGAAGAAGAAAAAGCTAACGGTGCTGAAATCGATAACACTGCTATTCAAGGTGTTAAAATCGGTATGATGGGGCCTCTTGCCGGTATCGGTGATCCAGTTTTCTGGTTTACAGTACGTCCTATCCTTGGTGCCCTCGGTGCTTCACTTGCTATGGCAGGTAACATCATGGGACCAATCCTCTTCTTCGTTCTTTGGAACCTCATCCGTATGTCCTTCTTGTGGTACGCTCAAGAATTTGGTTACAAAGCTGGTTCTGAAATCACAAAAGACATGTCAGGTGGTATCCTTCAAGACATCACTAAAGGTGCTTCAATCCTTGGTATGTTCATCATCGCCGTTCTTGTTGAACGTTGGGTAAGTATTTCATTTACTGTTGGGCTCCCCTCTAAGACCTTGTCTAAAGGTGCTTACATCGAATTCCCTAAAGGAAATGTTACTGGACAACAATTGCACGACATTCTTGGTCAAGTAAATAGCGGTCTTGGACTTGATAAAATGCAAGCACAAACCCTTCAAGGTCAATTGGATGCCCTTATCCCAGGTTTGATGGGTCTTCTCCTTACATTCCTATGTATGTGGTTGCTTAAGAAAAAAGTTTCTCCAATCACAATCATCATCGGCTTGTTCATCGTGGGTATCGCAGCTCGTTTCTTCGGAATCATGTAATAAGCTATATAAAAAGGAGGGAAACCTCCTTTTTTTTGATATAATAGATGTTAACAAAACAACTTTAAAGGAGCTTAAATGGTACAATCAATTAACAGCACTGTTGAGTTGACAACAACTGGCGTCTCTTATCTCGGTATGGGAGGTAAGGTTGGCAAATTTATGCTTGGTGATAAAGGACTTGAATTTTTCAATGATAAAAATGTTGCTGACTACATCCAAATTCCTTGGACATCTATCAATCAGATTGGTGCAAATGTTTCTGGAAAGAAAATCAGCCGTCATTTCGAAATCTTTACCGATCAAGGTAAATTCCTTTTTGCTTCAAAGGATTCCGGAAAAATTCTCAAAATCGCTCGTCAGCATATTGGCAATGACAAAGTTATCAAATTACCGACCCTCATCCAAACTATCGCAAGCAAATTAAAACGTAAATAAAGTCTTCATCGCCAATGAAGGCTTCTTTTTGTGATGTATCCATTCGTAGAGCTACAAATGCTTATTGCAGAGCTGCAATTCCCTATTGTCAGGCTACAATTAGGTTTTGCAGACATGATTTGAGCAATTGTAGGGCTACACAGACCTTTTGCAGATCGATTTAGTCATTTGTAAACCTACAAATAAATCTGGCAGGAATGAATTTTCCCATTATAGACCTACAAATAGGATTCGCAAAACTGAATTAACTAGTTGTTCATGTACAACGAAGTGATTCTAGCTAGTTTGACTAACTGTTTATTGACAATGAGATGATTCTATCAGATTCAACTTATCGCTCTAACAACGAACCAATTCTAATAAAATCAACTCATTCGTTCGCAACAAAATCAGGATTTCATTTACTTTTAGGTCATTTTTTTGTATAATAACATCAACGGATAAGTAATTAGCCATACTTTTTCAGAAAATCTGCGGTCGCTGTGAGCAGATAAGGATTGCTAGTGAAATTCTACCGTGGCATAATTGGAGAAATAATTAAGTGCACAGGATGTGAAGCTGGATGGAACCGCGCAGGAGCGCTCCAGCAATCGACATGCTGTGTTTTTTTCATAACTAGGGAGGACTTGATGATAAAAATCATTGTTCATGCATTTGCAGAAACTGAAAAAGCTGTTGTAGAAGTGCTTTTCGCTTCTGCTGATGAAGAGGCTGTGCTTGCTAAAATGATAGATTTTCAAAAATCTTATCCTGAGGACTACCTAGCCATTTATGACCTACCACTTGATTGCGACTTGGCTAATCTCCCCCACTATCCATCTGTGGAAATTGGCAAGGACGACTTCAAGTAACATCTTACTATTGCTTTTAACTTTATCTATTTTTGGAGGAAATTTATGTTAGACCTTAAACGTATCCGCAATGATTTTGACACCGTTGCTGCAAAATTGGCCAACCGTGGCGTTGCACAAGAGACTTTGGCTGAATTGAAAGAGCTTGACGAAAAACGTCGTAGCTTGCTTGTCAAATCAGAAGAATCAAAGGCTGAACGTAATGTGGCTTCTGCTGCTATCGCTCAAGCAAAACGCAACAAAGAAAATGCTGATGGACAAATCGCAGCTATGCAAAAATTGTCAGCAGAAATCAAGGCTATCGACAATGAATTAGCTGAACTTGACGACAAAGTGACTGGCTTCATCACAACTTTGCCAAACATTCCTGCTGAAGATGTTCCTGTCGGTGCTGACGAAGATGAAAACGTTGAAGTCCGTCGTTGGGGAACTCCTCGCAAATTTGACTTTGACATCAAAGCCCACTGGGACCTTGGGGAAGACCTCGACATTCTTGACTGGGAACGCGGTGCTAAAGTCACTGGTTCACGTTTCCTCTTCTACAAAGGACTTGGTGCTCGCCTAGAACGTGCTATCTACAACTTCATGCTTGATGAGCACGCCAAAGAAGGCTACACTGAAATGATTACCCCTTACATGGTTAATCGCGACTCAATGTTTGGTACTGGTCAATATCCTAAATTCAAAGAAGATACCTTTGAAATCAACGACGAAGAACGTCCATACGTCCTTATCCCAACAGCTGAAGTGCCTTTGACAAACTACTACCGCGGAGAAATCTTGGACGGCAAAGACTTGCCAATCTACTTCACAGCCATGAGTCCATCATTCCGTTCAGAAGCTGGTTCAGCAGGACGTGACACACGTGGTTTGATTCGTTTGCACCAATTCCACAAGGTTGAAATGGTCAAATTTGCCAAACCAGAAGAATCATACGACGAACTTGAAAAAATGGTTACTAACGCTGAAAACATTCTTCAAAAACTAGAATTGCCATACCGCGTCATCACTTTGTGTACTGGCGATATGGGCTTCTCAGCTGCTAAAACTTATGACTTAGAAGTTTGGATTCCAGCTCAAAACACTTACCGTGAAATTTCTTCATGTTCAAACACTGAAGATTTCCAAGCTCGTCGCGCACAAATTCGTTACCGTGATGAAGCTGACGGCAAAGTGAAATTGCTCCACACCCTCAATGGTTCAGGGCTTGCCGTTGGACGTACTGTTGCAGCAATTCTTGAAAACTACCAAAACGAAGATGGTTCCGTGACAATTCCAGAAGTCCTTCGTCCATACATGGGCGGTGCTAAAGTCATCAAACCTAACTAGAATAAGAAAAAAGATTAGTCGACACGATTCAAAGGTGTCAACTAATCTTTTTAGTTTATCCTAAACTCTAAAGTCACTGGCTGGTGGTCGCTGTGAGCAAAGTGGTTGTCCAAGATTGAGATGGCTGTCGCCGTCACATTTTTTGATAGGATAAAGCCGTCAATAGTACCTGTCGTTGTTGTTTTAGGATTATAAGGCTCATTGATATTGCGGACGGTTGCTGTATTGGGAGCGACAATCCTGAGATTACTCGGCAGTTTTTGACTCGGAAAAGCCTTCATCCAGGTTAATTCATTATGAACCTGACCTTTCAAAACATGATTATAATCTCCGCCACAAATCACATAATTGCCTTTCTTAGCTTCCTTGTCTAGGTAAGTAAATAACTTATGCAGCTGGGCTTCTTGAATGATCTGATTTCTGATATAGGCTGAAAGGTGCACATTGACCAGAACTAATTCTTTTCCCGTCGCAGTCGTAAAGCGATTGACCGAAAAAGCACGGTCCAAGTCGAAAAACTTATTAAAATTAGTCTCAATAGGTAACTGATAACGCTTGGCTGATGTCAAATGGTACTTGGACAAAGTCAGCAGGCCAGATTTTGCCTGTCCGATAGGATTTGTCACTGGGTAGAAAAGATAAGCTGAATCGTAATTTTGTGCAAAGCTGGACGCATCATTTGGATTATGCTTTTGAAAATAGGCGACTTCATTCACTTCTTGCGAACGATTGCCACTGACATCCACTTCCTGCAAAAGCGTAAAATCAGATTTTAGCTGTGATAACAGCTTTTGGTCATTGGTAAGCGCCTTTTGAACCGATTCTCGACTCCTTGCCCTAACCTCTTTGCCACCGTCCATAAAAAAGGAAAAATCAGCTGGATAAGAGCCGTAGCCGATATTAAAAGTTGTTACCTTGTAAGTCTGTCCCTGTTGGACTAGCTTTCCTTGATTATTATTAACGGTCAGTTTTTGCTGGTCTGGCAAGCGGTGATATTGGAGGTAAACATAGGACATGTAAGCTCCTACTACCATTCCAACAGCAATGACCACTCCCAGAAGGGTTAGTAAACTTCTTTTAAGAATCTTTTTCATGAGCGGTTAGCCACCTCATAGTAGGGCATGACAAGGTCAAAACCGTGAAGAAGTTCCTGCAAGAGGTCGTCTAATTCTTGACTTGCTGACATGGGAATATCGTATTTGACCAGTACTTTTCTGACGCTTCCTTCAGCAAGCGCCTTTTGTAGCGCTAGCCGATTAGCCTCTGTTCCAGCTTGACGATGACTGACACCATCTACTTGCACAAAATAATATAAAGGCTCTGCTATTGGCTGCGCCAAAACCTTTCCCTGCTTAGCAAGTGTCGTCTCTGACTTTTTACGCTCGATGAAGCTGACCTCGACACTGACACCAAAGTCATCCTTTTGACCGTAGAGGCGAATGGCTAGCGCGACATCATCAGGGGCGTCCGTAGGTTTATGATAGTAGGCCCAAAAATGCGGACGCCCAATCTGAGCTTGGTTAGCCCAGTTGCTGACGCGGTCCATCTCAAAGGGACTTAGACGCTTCTCCAATTCCTTAGCTAAAAGCGTAAAAGCCTGTCTCGCCTTTTGCCCTGAAGCCTTGAAAGTTTCCATTTCACTAGCAAGATTGCCTGCTTTTTCTGGCTTGATGTATTTCATGCCTTGATAGGCTAGATAATCGTTGAGTTCTTGATACATAGTGACCTCCATAAATCCATTATAACAAAAAAGCCCTTAGTGGGCTTAGGTTTAATATTTTCTAAATCGTTGGTAACGTTGTTCCAACAAGTCATCAATAGATAGTTGAGATAGCTTTTCCAACTCTTCGATTAAATTCGTTTTAATCATGTCAACAATTTCACTTGAAAAGTAGCCATGTTCAGGAATGACCTTGTCAACGACTTGCATGTTAAGCAATTCACCTGCAGTAATTTTCATCAACTCTGCAGCTTCTGTTGCACGAGTACCGTCTTTCCAAAGGATTGACGCGAAGCCTTCTGGACTAAGAACAGCATACATGGTGTGCTCCAACATCCATACCTTGTCCGCCACTCCAAGCGCAAGCGCACCACCAGAACCACCTTCTCCGATGATAATGGCAATAATTGGCACCTTGAGGTCGCTCATTTCTAGCAAGTTACGAGCGATAGCTTCACCCTGCCCCCGCTCTTCAGCACCGACACCGGGATAAGCACCAGCAGTATTGATAAAGGTAATAACGGGACGACCAAACTTCTCAGCCTGTTTCATTAAGCGCAACGCCTTACGGTAACCCTCTGGATGAGGTTGCCCAAAATTACGATATAAATTATCTTGGAGATTTTTCCCCTTTTGAATGCCAATGACAGTCACGGGACGACCTTGCAGACGGGCAATGCCACCGACAATAGCACCATCATCCGCAAATTGACGATCTCCATGCAACTCCATAAAATCGTCAAAAATCAAATCCGCATAATCTAAGGTAGTCAAACGCCCTTGATCACGCGCTTCTTTTAAAATACGAGCGACATCACTCATTTGACACCTCCATGAAATGCAACTAGCTCTGCAATTGTATCACGCAAGTCTGTTCGTTTGACAATGACATCGACAAAGCCATGTTCCAACAAGAACTCAGCCTTTTGGAAATCTTCTGGCAAATCCTCACGGACCGTTGTTTCAATAACGCGACGACCTGCAAAGCCAACCAAGGCCTGCGGTTCTGCTAGGATAATATCACCTTCCATAGCAAAACTTGCGGTTACTCCGCCAGTTGTCGGGTCAGTCAAGATTGTCAAATAGAAAAGATCTGCATTTGAATGACGCTTAACAGCAGCCGAGACTTTTGCCATCTGCATCAAGCTCATAATTCCCTCTTGCATACGGGCACCGCCAGAGGCTGTAAATATAACGACTGGCAGAGCTTTTTCAGTAGCAAGTTCGAATAAACGCGTCAGCTTTTCACCAACGACAGTCCCCATAGATGCCATGATAAAGTGTGAATCCATGATAGCAAGCGCAATTTCTTGCCCCTTAACCTTGGCAAGACCAGTCATAACTGCTTCGTCTAGACCAGTTTTTTCGCGAGTAGCCACCAATTTATCTACATATCCAGGAAATTTCAAAGGATTTTTGGTTTCAATACCTGTGAAAAGTTCTTCAAAACTGCCTTCATCCACCGTTAGGCAAAGACGCTCCTGAGCTGAAATACGGAAATTGTAAGAACAAGCTGGACAAATCTTAGCGGGGCCTAAGTCTTTTTGATAAATCATGTGCTTGCAAGCTGGACACTTGGCAAATAATTCATCTGGAACCTCTGGAACTTCACGTGGTTCAGTTTGCTTGAGAGATTTATTAGGATTGATACGAATATACTTATCTTTTTTGCTAAATAAAGCCATTCTGTCCTCCTATTCTGCATCCTTCTGATATTGTGGCAAGAAGGTTTCCATCAAGAATGAAGTATCGTAATCACCAGCGATAACGTGTTGATCAGAAATCAAATCCATCTGAAAATCAGCGTTAGTGACAACACCATCAATATCCAGCTCATAAAGCGCACGTTGCATTTTCATCAAGGCATCAAAACGATTTTCCCCATGAACAATAATCTTAGCGATCATTGAATCATAATAAGGCGGAATCGTATAGCCAGGGTAAACAGCTGAATCCACACGCAAACCAACACCCCCACTTGGAAGGTAAAGATTACTAATCTTACCAGGGCTTGGCGCAAAGTTAAAGGCTGGATTTTCAGCATTGATACGGCATTCAATCGCATGCCCCGTCAAATGAATGTCATCCTGTGTGACAGGAAGAGCTTGCCCAGCAGCAATACGGATTTGCTCTTTGACAATATCAACACCAGTCACAAATTCCGTAACAGGATGCTCCACCTGCACACGCGTATTCATTTCCATAAAGTAGAACTGACCACTGGCTTCGTCCAAAAGAAATTCAATGGTACCAGCGTTTTCATAATTCACAGCCTTAGCTGCGCGAACTGCTGCATCACCAATCTTTTGACGGAGGGTTGTTCCGATAGCCACAGATGGACTTTCTTCAAGAACCTTTTGGTTATTACGTTGAAGAGAGCAATCACGTTCGCCAAGATGGATAATATTGCCATAGCTGTCGCCCAGAATCTGAACTTCGATATGGCGAGCAGGATAAATGACCTTCTCAATGTACATGGCACCGTTACCAAAAGCAGCTAGCGCCTCCTGAGAAGCTGATTCAAAGGCAGAAACCAAATCTTCACGACGTTCGACCTTACGAATGCCTTTGCCACCGCCTCCAGCAGAGGCTTTGAGCATGACAGGGTAACCAATTTTCTCAGCTACTTCGAGAGCTTCATCGGCGGTCATGACTTCACCATCCGAACCAGGAATAACGGGAACATTGGCCTTAATCATTTCGGCGCGAGCATTGATTTTATCTCCCATCTTATCCATGACAGCCCCAGAAGGACCGATGAATTTAAGGTGCATTTCTTCACACATGGTAGCGAATTTTGAGTTTTCACTCAAGAAACCAAAACCAGGATGAATAGCTTCCGAACCTGTTACAATAGCAGCTGACAAGACAGCACTCATATTGAGGTAAGAATCAGTTGACTTAGCAGGACCAACACAGATAGCCTCATCTGCTAAAATTGTGTGCAAGGATTCTTTGTCTGCTTCAGAATAGATGGCAACCGTAGAAATTCCCAATTCACGCGCTGCTCGAATAATCCGCACCGCAATTTCACCACGATTGGCAATCAATAATTTTTTAAACATATCTGACGCTTCTCTCCTTCTAAATAGTTCTCAGCCCTAGCTACCAAGTGCAAATGTTAGCGTTCCGCTAGCTGCCAATTTGCCATCCACTTCAGCTTTAGCTTCAACGACAGCAATGGTTCCACGACGTTTGACAAATTTAGCTGTCATGACTAACTGGTCCCCAGGAACAACTTGTTTCTTAAATTTAACCTTGTCCATACCAGCGTAGAAAACCAATTTCCCTTTGTTTTCTTCTTTTGATAGTTCCAAAACACCTGCGGTCTGTGCCAGAGCTTCCATGATAAGGACGCCCGGCATGACTGGGTATTGCGGAAAATGACCTTGGAAAAATGGCTCATTGATTGTGACATTTTTAATGGCTACAATTTCATCTTCAGACATTTCCAATACACGGTCCACCAAAAGCATTGGGTAACGATGTGGCAAAGCCTCTTTAATTGCATTTATATCGATCATTTGATACGCACCAATCCTTTACCATACTCAATAACTTCTTCATTCGAAACAAGAATTTCTGTAATGACGCCATCTCGTGGGGCAGGCACTTCATTCATGACTTTCATAGCCTCAATAATCATCAAGGTTTGTCCTTTTTTCACACTATCACCCACAGAGACAAAAGCTGGCTTATCAGGCGACGGTGACAAGTAAGCCACACCCACAAGCGGACTTTCGACAAGCTCACCTTCAGCCACTTCTGGCGTTTTTTCTTCTTCTGGAAGTATAGCTGGCGCTGGAATTTGCACTGGTTGTGTCTTTTCTACCGCGACTGGAGCTGGCGTTTGAGCTGGCGCCTTGGCTTCATTTTTACTGAAGCTCAATTCTTCACCAGCATTGCGATAAGAAAATTCACGAAGACTAGATTGGTCAAACTGAGCCATCAAGTCTTTAATTTCAGAAATATTCATGCTTAGACCTCCCAACGTTTGAAGGCAACAACCGCATTATGACCACCAAAACCGAAAGTATTTGAGATAGCATATTCTACATCTGCTTCAAGCCCTTGTCCCATAATGACATTCGCTTCAATATCTTCAGACAATTCTTTTGTACCAGCAGTCATTGGAAGGTAGCTATGACGAATAGCTTCGATAGTAGCAATTGCCTCAACCGCGCCAGCCGCACCAAGAAGGTGACCGGTAAATGATTTAGTTGAAGAAACTGGAACGTCTTTACCAAGAACAGAAACAATGGCCTTACTTTCACCTTTTTCATTAGCTTGTGTAGAGGTACCGTGTGCATTGACATAGCCGACTTGTGAAGGTTCAATACCAGCTTCCTTGATTGCCAACTTGATTGCTTTAGCCGCACCAGAACCGTCTGGAGTTGGTGTCGTCATGTGGTAGGCATCACAGTTGCCTCCGTAACCGACAATTTCAGCCAAGATATTGGCACCGCGTTTTTGAGCGTGTTCAAGACTTTCAAGGATAAGAACCCCCGCACCTTCACCCATGACAAAACCATTACGGTCCTTATCAAACGGAATAGCAGCGCGAGCTGGATCTTCTGTTGTTGACAAAGCAGTCAAGGCATTGAAACCACCGATACCAATTTTAGTGATTGAAGCTTCCGAACCACCAGCCAAGATGACATCATGGTGACCGTATTTAATCTCACGGAAGGCTTCACCAATAGCATCATTTGCTGATGCACAAGCTGTTGTAATGGATTTACATATCCCTTGAGCACCAATTTTAAGCGCAATATTTCCAGCTCCCATATTTGAAAGAGCTTTTGGAATGAACATTGGTTGGATACGTTTCATACCACGCTCATGCATACGGATAATTTGGTCTTCCAATTCTTGAAGACCACCGATACCAGATGACACGATAACACCAGTACGGTCACGATCAACAGTATCCATGTCTAAGTCAGCATTTTCAAGAGCATCCATGGCAGCATAGATGGCATACAAAGAATACATGTCCATACGATTTTTGTCTTTTTTGACAAAGTATTTATCAAATGGGAAATCTTGAATTTCACCGGCATTTTTTACAGGAATTTCTGATGTATCAAATTTTGTGATTGGTTTAATACCGATACGACCATTTTCAAGGTTATTCCAGAATTCTTCTGGCGTGTTACCAATTGGGGAAGTCACTCCATAACCTGTGACGACTACACGATTAAATGACATAATTGTCTCCTTTTTGCGGGATTTTTTCTTTCAATAACTGTTTTACATTGACATGCCGCCATCAAGAGCGACAACTTGTCCTGTAAGGTATTCTTGTTGAGCAAGGAATGCAACCAAACTTGCAACCTCTTCTGGTTTACCAGCGCGCTTCATTGGAATTTGCGCTATCATGGCTTCTTTCATTTTTTCTGGAATAGCATCTGACATATCCGATTCAATCAAACCAGGGGCAACCACATTGACACGAACGTTACGAGCTGCAACTTCACGTGCTACTGATTTGGTAAAACCAATCAGTCCTGCTTTGGAGGCAGCATAGTTAGCTTGACCAATATTACCATTCAAACCAACAACACTTGAGATATTGATAATGGCTCCTTGACGCGCTTTAGTCATAGCTTTCAAGACTGATTGGGTCATGTTGAAGCTACCGATTAAATTAATTTTAAGAACACGTTCAAAATCTTCCTCAGTCATCTTGAGCATCAATTTGTCATTAGTAATCCCAGCGTTATTAACAAGAATATCAATGCTACCAAGCGTTTCTGTTGCCTCAGCAATCATACGCTTAGCATCTTCGTAGCTTGAAACATCACCAGAAATACCAACAGCTTTGACATCATAAGCTGCAAATTCTGATAGCAATTCATCTGAAATCGCAGAGCGACCGTTTAAGACGATATTGGCACCCAGACGAGCAAATTCATGTGCAATGGCAAGACCAATGCCTCGTGTTGAACCAGTGATAAACACATTTTTATTTTGAATTTCCATGACTCTCCCCCTCTCTTAATTCAGTGCTTCAAAATCAGCTTTTGTTTCAACTGACAAGACTGGAATTGTCTTATCAATCTTCTCGATAAAACCTGACAAGACTTTTCCCGGACCAATTTCAATAACATCAGTCATACCAAGTTCCTTCATTTTCTCAATAGAATCATCAAAACGAACGGGCTCCATGACTTGTCTAGCCAAGAGACTTTTGACATCAGATAAAGCCATCACGTCAGCTTCGGTATTGCCGATAAGCGGACAAGAAAATTCTTTAAATGAAATCTTATCTAGCACTTCTGCCAAAGCTTGGCTAGCAGGCGCTAGCAAGGCTGTGTGAAAAGGACCTGAAACTTTCAAAGGAACCAAACGCTTGACACCAGCTTCTTTCAATAATTCAACTGCAGCATTAACTGCATCAACTTCACCACCAATGACCACTTGACCAGGTGTGTTGAAATTCGCAGGACTGACAATTCCCTTGTGAGATGCCTTTTGACAGGCTTCGTTGATAACATCTCGATTAGTAGTTAAAACGGCAACCATTTTCCCACTACCAGCAGGCGCAGCATTTTCCATCAGTTCACCACGTTTAACAACAAGGGCAACCGCATCTTCAAAAGCAAGAGCACCTGAGGCAACCAAAGCAGAATATTCTCCTAATGAAAGCCCAGCTACCATGTCTGGCTTATAGCCTTTCGCAGCTAACAAGCGGTAAATAGCAACTGATGTTGTTAAAATAGCTGGCTGCGTATATTTGGTTTGATTAAGTTTTTCTTCATCATGATCAATCAGGTCACGTAAATCATAACCTAAAACACGACTAGCAGTATCAAAAGTTTCTTTTACAATAGGGTAGTTATCATACAAATCCCTTACCATGCCAAGTTTTTGAGCACCTTGACCAGCAAATAAAAATGCAGTTTTTGTCATTCTATCCTCCAACACACTTGACCCTGTAAGCCAAGTCTTCGTTATTTACAGACTGGTAATCCTACAATTAGTCAGCCCAGCGTTTTGCCTCAGCTAAGATAACATCACGCGCACCATAATATAAATCTTCCAAAATTTCTGCGCAGGTTTCTTCCTTACGAACAAGACCTGCAATTTGTCCTGCCATAACGGAACCATTAACAACATCACCGTCAACAACCGCATTACGAAGGGCACCAGCACCGAGTACTTCAATTTCTTCAGCTGATTTTTTACCTGCTAAGAAATCTTTTTCTGCTTGATTATATTGTGAAGCCAATTTATTTTTAATAGCACGAACAGGGTGTCCAACAACTGAAGCTGATACCACTGTATCAATATCTTTGGCTTTCAAGATTTTATCTTTAAAGTTTTGGTGAGCATTTGACTCTTTGGCAACTACAAAGCGTGTCCCAACTTGAATAGCTTCCGCTCCAAGCATAAAGACCGCAGCTGCACCACGACCATCAGCAACACCACCAGCACCGATTACTGGAATTGAAACAGCATCAACCACTTGACGAACAAGTGTCATTGTAGTCAACTTACCAATATGCCCACCAGCTTCCATACCTTCAGCGATAACAGCATCTGCACCGAGTTTTTCCATACGTTTTGCAAGAGCAACACTTGGCACAACCGGAATGACAGTAATACCTGCTTCATGAAAACGTTCCATGTATTTCCCTGGATTACCAGCTCCTGTTGTGACAACTTTAACACCTTCTTCAATCACAAGGTCAACAATATCATCAACAAACGGTGATAACAACATGATATTAACACCAAAAGGTTTGTCAGTGATTGACTTTACTCTGTCAATATTTGCTTTTACAACCTCTTTAGGGGCATTACCACCACCAATGATACCCAGACCACCAGCATTTGACACAGCACCAGCCAAGTCACCATCAGCAACCCAAGCCATTCCACCTTGGAAAATTGGATATTTAATGTTCAATAATTTTGTAATACGACTTTTCATTTGTAACTTCCTAATATAATCTTGTTGATAATTTGATAATCAAACTATTAACATAAGAAGAAAGAGTGGGGTTCATTCTCTCAGAACTCACACCCACCCCGCAACGCAATGTTAATTATGACTAAAACCAATGGCTATCATCGTTCATTAACGATTGCGACATAGTTGGGTTCTAGTTTGAACCTCACACTTTCCCAAGTGTTCTTATTTTGTTTTTTCTTCAACGTAAGCAACCAAGTCACCTACAGTATTGATACCTTCTTCAGTCTCGATTTGGATATCGAAAGCATCTTCGATTTCTGAAATAACTTGGAAGACATCAAGTGAGTCTGCATCAAGTTCATCAAAAGTAGTTTCCAAAGTTACTTCTTCAGCTTCTTTACCAAGTTCTTCTACGATAATTTCTTGTACTTTTTCAAATACTGCCATTTTTTGTCTCCTTAAAAATAAATATGTTTTATAAATGTGACAAGCACATGATATAACTAAATTTTAACAATTAGACTGCCCCATGTCAAACCTCCGCCGAAACCAGCAAGTAAGACCGTCTGAGAACCGTCTAAATGAATTATCCCCTTGTCAACCGATTCCGACAATAAGATTGGAATGCTAGCTGCGCTGGTATTGCCATAAGCCATCATATTAGCTAAAAATTTCTCACGGGGAATATCAATTTTTTTAGCCATCTTATCAAGAATCCGACTATTAGCCTGATGCAATAACAGATAATCTAAATGTTCAACACCAATTTTTGAATCTTCAATAAGCTGGGCAATACTTTTTGAAACATCACGAATCGTAAAATCAAAAATAGCACGGCCATCCATCTTCAAAAACTTGTCGTCTGACATTTGATCTGAAAATGGCGATTGCAAGCCAACAACACCAGATGATAAACCACCACGGCTACCATCAGCATTCATGGATTCTGCTAAGAAATGTTGCTCACTTGTTGCTTCAATTAAGACACCTCCAGCACCATCGCCAAACAATACAGCTGTACGACGGTCTGACCAATCCAAGGTCTTAGATAAGGTTTCTGCACCAATGACCATTCCTTTACGGTATTGCCCTGAAGCAATGAATTTTTCTGCCGTTGATAGAGCAAAAACAAATCCACTACAAGCTGCAGACAAATCAAAGACAAAGGCATTCTTAGCGCCAATCTTCGCTTGGACTCTAGCCGCTGTCGATGGCATCATAGAATCAGGTGTGATTGTAGCTACAATGATAAAATCAATCTCATCTGCACCAATTCCAGACTTATCAAGCAATTGCTGAGCAACTTGACCAGCTAAATCAGAAGTCATTTCCGACTGGCTAATACGGCGTTGCTTAATACCTGTTCTCGAACTAATCCATTCGTCGTTGGTATCCATAATCGTCGATAAATCATCATTCGTAATCACCTGTGAAGGAGCATAATGTGCAACTTGGCTAATCTTTGCAAATCCCATTAAACAAGTTCCTCCAAAAATTGATGAAGATTGCTCAACCCACGTGTTAAAACATCAATATCCTCTTCGCATAAATCCTCTACAATGTGATCAACCATTGATTTATGGAATTTAGCATGAAGACGGTTAAGTAATCTACCTCGCTTCGTCAAACTTAAATGAACCACACGACGATCCAATTTTGAACGCGTTCGGACAACATAACCTTTTGTCTCGAGTTTATTGAGACTAGTCGTAACTGTCCCTAATGTCAACATCAACTCACGAGCAACATCGCTGGGAGTTACATTAGGTTGTTTACCAATAATCTCGATTGTGTGCATTTCTTTCAAGGAAACATCACTAAATTGACTAGACTTTAAACTCATCTCCTCAATGATCATAATTCTATTAAAAATATCAACAAGATATTCGTTAATTTGACTATATTCCAAGAAATCACCCCTCATCATAAACTTTGACAATCAAATTGTATCAGATGTCAAAGTTTTACGCAAGGGTTTTTAGGAAATAATTTGATCTTCAAATTATTTACCCGAAAATTTAGGACGTCGTCTCTCAGTGTGAGCACAGACTCCTTCTTTGAAATCTTCGGTAAAAGCTAAACTCTTTTGCAAGTTCAATTCAAGATCAGCATAATCTTCCCATTCGGTGAAAGAACTTTGCCAAATCAATTCCTTAATGACTTTATAAGAATTGATTGAGTGACGTTTCAACCGTTTCACCAATTGTTGCAGTGTACGCTCCAATTTTTCAGCCTCGCAAACCTTGTAAACAATACCATACTCCAAAGCTTTTTCAGCAGATAAACTTTCACCTGTCATTGATAGTTGAGTCGCACGATTGGCACCAATAGCATGACTTAGCAAGTACAAACCACCCGCGTCTGGAGCCAAACCAACACCCACAAAGGCTTGAATGAATTTAGTTTTATCAGAAGCAATGACAAAATCGGAAGCAACAGTAATATTAGCCGCGGCACCTGCCACAGGACCATCAGCTACCAAAATAACAGGCTTAGGTAATTTTTTGATAGCAAATGAAATCTTATTAACCAATTCCGCAATCTTAACCAAAGATTCGACATTGTCATCATCAACGGCATGTTGCATTTCTACTAAATCTCCACCAACAGAGAAAATTTTCCCTTCGGCTTTTATGACTAACAACTGCACATCTCCCTCACCAGCTAAAGACATGGCTTGCAGTATCTCTTGACACATCGGAATATTAAAGCCATTCGCCACTTCTGGACGATTTAAAGTCAAGGTCGCAACATTATCCTCAACTCGGTAAATAATATTTTCAAATTCCACCATTAATTCTCCTATAAAAATCTATCACTGTCAATAAATAGTTTGATATTCAAATTATTTTAATGATACATAGTTTAACATAATTTTCCAAAATATACCAATAAAATCAGCGATATTTATGATACAATTTGATGTCATTTTACTTTAACAATCAAAGTATTAATCATAAAAAGCAACATCAAAGAAATTTTGATGCCACTTTTTCATACTTCTATTAAATATCTGTGAGGACTTGCCTAAGGGAAGAAAGCATACGACTAGCTTTCTTTTGGTTCATTCCAAATTTATGATCTTCGATTGCCCAAACCTCCACATCAGCAGAAACTCCAGCCTGAATTCCCTTTTCGCTATCCTCGATGATTAAGGCTTCGTCGTTAGCAACTTCTAACAATTTCAAAGCTTGTTGATAAATAGCTGGGTGTGGTTTACTTTCTTCAAATTGCTCTCCAGACAAAATAATATCGAAGAAATCGATTAGATCTGTCTCTGTTAAAGCACGGTGAATGTCTGCCAAATTCGAACTAGAAGCCACTGCAATCTTGTAACCTTGAACCTTTAATTGCTTAACTACATCAGCCGTATCCTCAAACATCAGCTCTTTATAAGGGAGAGGATGCTCAGTTTTGTAAGTATTATAGTCCTTCTGTAGCTGCTCAATATCCCATTTATCATAGTCATCTCGCAATACAGCCTGCCACACTTGCTTCATATTACCGCCTATAAAAAAGCTATAAGGTAAATGCTCAATGCCAATACCTCTATCTGCTAAAAATTTTTTCCGACGATCATAATAAAATGTCTCCGTATCAAATAAGACACCATCCATATCAAAAATAATTGCTTTAAACTTACTCATTTTTCCATTATACAACCTTTTTCACCTAAAAACTACTGACAAATTTTCTGAATTTTGCTATAATTGATTTAAAATTCAAAAAATTGGAGCAACTATGAAAGTTATTAAATTTGGAGGCAGCTCACTGGCTTCTGCTGAACAATTAAAAAAAGTCTTAAATATCGTCAAATCAGATTATGAACGACGCTTTGTTGTCGTTTCTGCCCCAGGAAAACGTAACCCTGAAGATACCAAAGTAACCGATGCCCTAATCCAATACTATCAAAACTACACTTCAGGAAATAATGTCACTGAAAATCAAAATTGGATTATCGAGCGTTACCAATCAATCATTGAAGAACTTGGACTCAATCGCACCATTCTTGACAATATTGCTAAAGCAATCAAAAGTCTAGCAACATTACCAATTGAAAACAATGATTTTCTTTACGACACATTTCTCGCTGCCGGTGAAGATAATAATGCTAAATTAGTTGCTGCCTTCTTCAGCAAAATGGATGTTCCAGCACGCTATATCCATCCTAAAGAAGCCGGTTTAATTGTTAGTAGCGAACCAGGAAATGCTCGTATTCTACCTAGTAGTTACGATAAATTAGAAAATTTAAATAACTACAGCGACGTACTTGTTATTCCTGGTTTTTTTGGGGTAACAGTTGACAATCAAATCTGTACTTTTTCGCGTGGTGGTTCAGACATTACAGGTTCAATCGTTGCCGCAGGGATCAAGGCTGACCTATATGAAAACTTTACAGACGTTAATGGTATATTTGCAGCGCACCCTGGTGTTGTAGAAAAACCACATTCAATTCCTGAGCTAACTTATAAAGAGATGCGTGAACTATCCTATGCTGGGTTCTCAGTTCTCCACGACGAAGCACTCATCCCAGCATACCGTGGTAAAATCCCATTAGTTATCAAAAATACAAACAACCCTGAGCATCCAGGGACTAAAATTATCTTGGAACACACAGGAAAAGACATTCCAGTAATCGGTATCGCCGCAGACAATGACTTTGTCAGCATCAATATGTCTAAATATCTGATGAACCGTGAAGTTGGTTTTGGTCGTAAGGTCCTACAAATTCTTGAAGATCTCAACATTCGCTTTGAACATATGCCAACAGGGATTGATGATATGTCTATTGTCATGAGAGGCCGTGAGTTGACACCAATTAAAGAACAAGAGATTATTAGCCAACTAACTCGAAAACTAGAAGTCGACCATGTCGAAATTCAACGAGACCTTTCTATCATTATGATTGTTGGTGAAAACATGAAGAGTCACGTCGGAGTTTCTGCAATCGCCACAAAAGCACTATCAGAAAATCATATCAACTTAACCATGATTTCACAAGGATCTAGCGAAGTATCAATCATGTTCGTCATTGATAGTAAAGATGAGAAAAAAGCTGTCAGAGCTCTGTATAATGCCTATTTCAGAAAATAATATTTCAAAATAAAATATCGAATAAGTACACTATTAAAAGACCTGCCTCCTGTATTAAACAGAAGACAGTTTTTTTAATCCCGTTGATAATGAGTTCAAAATCGAGATACAAAGCTAATAATACAGGTAATATTTTTTAGGCTCTATAATTTCTGTAGTGGGTAAATCTACTGCGGAGATTATGGAGCTTTTTCAGTATATCAAAAAAGCTCCATAAGACTTATAATGAAAAGCGACCAAACCATCATTAGGAAGACCTTATGGAACAACTTAAGAATACCACAGAACTCATCGGATTAAAAGACAAAAATATCAAAATTAAGACTGTTTTTAAGGCTAATACTCATATCTTGATTGAGGCTAGCCTAGACTATCAGCCTCCACTCTGCCCTCACTGCAAAAGTCAGATGAGCAAGTATGACCTTCAACGAGCCTCTACTATTCCAATCCTTGACGTCCAAGGCATGCCAACGGTCCTCAAACTCAAGAAGCGACGCTTTCAATGTAAGGGCTATCGCCGTGTGACAGTTTCTGAGACCAGCTTAGTCAAGAAGCATTGCCAAATCTCGAAGCCTGTCCGGCAGAAAATCACACAATACCATACCGAAAAGTTAACTAATACTGCCATCGCTAAGAGACTCCACCTTTCAGTATCTCTTGTCCAACGTCAGCTGGAAGCTTTCACCTTCAAGGAAGACTTTACTCATCTTCCTGAGGTTCTATCAGTAGATGAATTTTTTCGGAACAAGGGACAACTGGCCTTCATCGCTCAAGATTTTGAGACCAGAAAGATTGTCACTCTCCTTGAAAACAACCGACAAACCACCATCAAAAACTACTTTTAACGCTATCCTAGAACTGTTCGTGAGGCGGTTAAAGCCGTTACCGTGGACATATCTGGGTCTTATATTCCAATCCTAAGACCCTTCGCTCTCCTATTTTTAGGCTCAGGCTGAAACAGTCTCTCACCAGACTGTTTCACTCCCCAAAGCTAAAATCGTGCTCGACCGCTTCCATATTGTCCAACACCTTGGCAGAGCTATGATGAGCACTCGAATTACCATCATGAAGAGCTTTGATAAAAAGTCTCTCCCTTATCGAGCCATGAAGAATCACTGGAGAATCCTGCAAAAGGACAATCGCAAACTCTCTGACAAACGCTTTTATTCACGAACCTTTAGGCAAACCTTGACTCCAAAAGGAATTGTTAAGAAAATTCTAGATTTATCGGAGGAGCTCCGCTATTACTATGAGCTGTATCAACTCTTATTATTCCATTTTCAAGAGAAGAATACCGACCATTTTATGGCACTGATTGACGACAACCTTCCCTTTGTCAATCCTATATTTACCGCTGTCTTTAAGACCTTCAAGAAATACAAATCCTACATCGCAAATGCCCTAGAACTCCCCTATTCTAACGCTAAGCTAGACGCCGCTAACAAACTCATCAAGGACATTAAGCGTCAAGCTTTCGGATTTCGAAACTTCAAGAACATTAAAACAAAAATTCTCATCGCTTTGAACATCAAAATAGAGAGAACCAATCTGATTCTCTCTAGATGTTAGTGATAAGTCACCCACTTTTTACCATTCACTATTTTAAGACTATAAATAAAAATTCCAGCTAATCTTTTAAATAAAAAAACTGGAATTTCATTTTATTTACAGGTACAATACTAATACCTAAATTCTTAAACAATAGTCCGTACGGGATTCGAACCCGTGTTACCGCCGTGAAAAGGCGGTGTCTTAACCCCTTGACCAACGGACCATTCTATATGGGCACGAGTGGACTCGAACCACATATAAAAATAAAGATGCCGGCTACATGACTTGAACACGCGACCCTCTGATTACAAATCAGATGCTCTACCAACTGAGCTAAGCCGGCTATTAAGTTATGCGGGTGAAGGGACTTGAACCCCCACGCCGTTAAGCGCCAGATCCTAAATCTGGTGCGTCTGCCAATTCCGCCACACCCGCAAATAATGACCCGTACTGGGCTCGAACCAGTGACCCATTGATTAAAAGTCAATTGCTCTACCAACTGAGCTAACGAGTCTTAAGTCTTTCAACTTAACGGTCCCGACGGGAATCGAACCCGCGATCTTCGCCGTGACAGGGCGACGTGATAACCGCTACACTACGGGACCTATATGGGAGTTAACGGGATCGAACCGCTGACCCTCTGCTTGTAAGGCAGATGCTCTCCCAGCTGAGCTAAACTCCCCTTTGCTAAGCGACTTCCCTATCTAACAGGGGGCAACCCCCAACTACATCAGGCGTACTAGGGCTTAACTACTGTGTTCGGCATGGGAACAGGTGTATCTCCTAGGCTATCGTCACTTAACTACGAGTATT
>NZ_JADNQT010000013.1 GCF_015594605.1 Streptococcus sp. HF-1907
AGAACTTTGTACGCTTTTCGATATGGAACAAACACTAGCTAGAGCAAAAACAGGATTGCAATTGAGGATAGAGCAAATCGTATTAGCTTATAATTTAAGATATTTTGAAATTAACTAGCACCACGGGTATATCTTGATATTATTTTTGAAAAGTTGTGATTCTAATGCTCTTACAATTAAAGGTTTTTAAAATTAGCAAAAAACCAATTTCAGTTTTATTTAGTATACAGACTATAAAAATTTCAAATAAAACTGTAACAGTCGCGTAATATACAAAGGGAGATTTTTTGGTACAATAGTATATGTCTTATCGTAAAGGAGTAGTTTTAATAATTATGAAAAAAAGAATTTTATCAGCTGTTCTTGTAAGTGGAGTTACTTTGGGAACTGCTACAGCTGTACATGCTGACGATTTTGATACTCAAATCGCTGCACAGGATGCTGTCATCAATAATTTGTCAAGTGAACAAGCTAAAGCCCAAGAACAAGTTTCAACTATTCAAGGGCAAGTAAGTAGTCTTGAATCACAACAAGCAGAGTTAGAAGCTCAAAACCAAGAACTTCAAGCTAAATCACAACAACTTGGTGCAGAGATTCAAACATTATCAGACAAAATTGTTGCTCGTAACGAATCTTTGAAAAAACAAGCTCGTACAGCACAAAAAGGTCACATGACAAGCTACATCAATACTGTTTTGAATTCAAAATCTGTATCTGATGCCATTAACCGTATTGTTGCTATCCGTGAAGTTGTTACTGCTAATGAAAAAATGTTGGCACAACAAGAATCAGATAAAGCAGCTCTTGAAGCTAAACAAGCTGAAAATCAAGAAGCTATTAATACTGTAAATGAAAACCAAGCAACAATTGAAAGTAATAAGAATGCCTTGGCTACGCAACAAGCTCAACTTGAAGCAGCTCAACTTGAATTGTCAGCTCAATTAGCGACAGCTCAAGATCAGAAAGCAAGCTTGCAAGAGCAAAAAGCTGCTGCTGAAGAAGCAGCACGTCAAGCCGCAGCCGCAGAGGCAGCCGCTAAAGCTAAAGCAGAAGAAGAAGCTAAACAACAAGCGGCATCTGTTGAAGCAGCAAAAGCTGCACTTGAACAATCTACAGTTGCAACAAGTGAGACTGCTCAATCAGAAACTCAAGCTGAATCAACAACATTTACAGCAGATTCAACAGCAACAAGTGAAGTAGCTCAATCAGAAACTCAAGCTGAATCAACAACATCTACAGCAGATTCAACAGCAACAAGTGAAGTAGCTCAATCAGAAACTGTTCAGTCAGAAGCAACAAGTGAAAATGCACAGTCTGAGACTGCGCAATCAGAAGCAGTTGCAACTGATGTTACATCAGAGGCAGCACAGTCAGAAACGACGAATAGTACGTCAGTTGTAGAGCAAACAACAGCGACATCAGAAGCAACAAGTGAAGTAGCCCAATCGACAGCTACAGCTATATCTGAGGCTACTGTAACAACTAAAACAAATCCAATCAACGATACAAGTAACACTTACCCAATCGGTCAATGTACTTGGGGGGTTAAATCTCTTGCATCATGGGTTGGTAACAACTGGGGTAATGCTAATCAATGGGGTTCTAGTGCACAAGCAGCTGGTTACTCAATCGGTTATACACCAGTAGCTGGTGCGGTTGCAGTTTGGCCAAACGATGGTGGTGGCTATGGTCACGTTGCTTTGGTAACATCTGTATCAAGCTCAAATGCTATCCAAGTTATGGAATCTAACTATGCTGGTAATATGAGTATCAGTAACTATCGTGGTACTTTTGATCCAACAGCTTCAACTTGGGGTGGATCAGTCTACTACATTTATCCAAATGCATAATCAGGAAAGGAGGGTGTTTCCCTCTTTTTCTATTGATTCATTTCGATTAGGTGTATAGGCTTTTTAAGGCTCAAGCCGTACTTTTCATTGAAATATTATGCAAAAAACGATAGAATAGTATAGGATTAAAACTTTGGAGGAAATCATGTCTTATTCTAATTTGAAATTGTTTGCACTGTCTTCAAACAAGGAATTAGCAGAAAAAGTTGCTGATACTATTGGAATCCCTCTTGGGAAATCGACAGTTCGTCAATTTTCTGATGGAGAGATTCAAGTTAACATTGAGGAGTCTATTCGTGGACATCACGTGTTTATTTTGCAATCAACAAGCTCACCGGTCAATGATAACTTGATGGAAATTTTGATTATGGTTGATGCTTTGAAACGTGCTAGCGCTGAGTCTGTTAGCGTTGTGATGCCTTACTACGGGTATGCACGTCAAGACCGTAAAGCACGTTCTCGTGAACCAATTACGTCTAAATTGGTTGCTAATATGTTGGAAGTTGCTGGGGTTGATCGTCTTTTGACTGTTGACTTGCATGCTGCTCAAATTCAAGGTTTCTTTGATATTCCTGTTGATCACTTGATGGGGGCACCACTGATTGCTGATTACTTTGATCGTCAAGGTCTTGTCGGTGATGATGTTGTTGTTGTCAGTCCTGACCATGGTGGTGTGACACGTGCTCGTAAATTGGCACAATGCCTTAAAACACCGATTGCTATTATTGATAAACGTCGTAGTGTGACTAAAATGAACACTTCTGAGGTTATGAATATTATCGGTAATGTTAAAGGTAAAAAATGTATCTTGATTGATGACATGATCGATACTGCGGGTACAATTTGCCATGCTGCAGATGCTCTTGCTGAAGCGGGGGCAACTGCGGTTTATGCTTCATGTACTCACCCAGTTCTTTCAGGACCAGCCCTTGATAACATTCAAAATTCAGCTATTGAAGAATTGATTGTTCTTGATACGATTTTCCTCCCAGAAGAGCGTTTGATTGATAAAATTGAGCAAATTTCAATTGCAGATTTGATTGCGGAAGCGATTATCCGTATTCATGAAAAACGTCCATTGTCTCCATTGTTTGAAATGGGTCATATGAAATAAGAATGAAAACCTAACTTCGGTTGGGTTTTTATTTAGTTAGGGGCTCTGCGATTTTCTTTGGCACAAGGAGAAATAGGGTGAAAATTTTCTGAATTTTATGTATAATAGATGTACTATTTGTTTGAGGAGTATGATTATGGATTTGACTAAGCGTTTTAATAAAAATTTAGATAAGATTGAAGTGTCTTTGATTCGTCAGTTTGACCAATCAATCTCTGATGTGCCAGGCATTATGAAATTGACTTTGGGAGAGCCTGATTTTACGACGCCTGAACATGTGAAGGAGGCTGCCAAGGCAGCCATTGATGCCAATCAGTCTCACTATACTGGAATGGCTGGTTTGCTTGGTTTACGTCAAGCGGCAGCCGATTTTGTCAAGACTAAATACAATCTGTCTTACAATCCAGATAATGAAATTCTGGTGACAATCGGAGCAACGGAAGCCCTGTCTGCCACACTGACAGCCATTTTAGAGCCAGGAGACACGGTCTTGTTACCAGCGCCAGCTTATCCAGGCTATGAACCTATCGCAAATCTTGTGGGAGCTGAGATTGTCGAAATTGATACAACGGCTAATGATTTTGTTTTGACGCCTGAGATGCTGGAAGAAGCTATCTTGGCGCAGGGAGACAAGCTCAAGGCGGTCTTGCTCAACTACCCAACCAATCCAACTGGCGTCACTTACTCACGTGAACAAATCAAGGCTTTTGCATATGTCCTCAAAAAATATGACATCTTCGTGGTGTCTGACGAAGTTTATTCTGAATTGACCTACAATGAAGAACCGCATGTGTCCATTGCAGAGTATCTGCCTGAACAGACCATTCTCATTAATGGTTTGTCTAAATCGCATGCCATGACGGGCTGGCGTATCGGGCTGATTTTTGCTCCAGCTGTTTTGGTAGCCCAACTCATCAAGAGTCACCAGTATTTGGTAACAGCGGCAGCAACCATGGCACAATTTGCGGCCATTGAAGCCCTATCAGTAGGAAAAGATGATGCGCTGCCAATGAAAAAGGAATATATCAAACGTCGTGACTATATCATTGACAAGATGACGGCACTTGGTTTCAAGATTATCAAGCCAGACGGAGCCTTCTATATCTTTGCCAAGATTCCTGCTGGTTACGAGCAGGATTCTTTCAAATTTTGTCAAGACTTTGCTCGCCAGCAAGCGGTAGCCTTTATTCCAGGTGTGGCTTTTGGGAAATACGGAGAAGGTTACGTGCGCTTGTCTTACGCGGCTAGCATGGAAGTTATCAAGACAGCCATGGAACGCTTGAAAGTCTTCTTGAAGTCTTATGCGAACTAGTCAGTCTTACGGCTTAGTCTTGTATAATCGCAACTACAAAGAGGATGACAAGCTGGTTAAGATTTTCACGGAGACTGAAGGAAAGCGAATGTTTTTCGTGAAACATGCTGGAAAGTCTAAACTGAATGCTGTCATTCAACCTTTGACAGTGGCAGATTTTATCATGAATATCAATGATAATGGTCTGTCCTACATTGCTGATTATCGGGGAGCCGATGTTTATCAGCACATTAACGAAGATATTTTTTGCCTCTCTTACGCTTCTTATGTCACAGCATTAGCGGATGCAGCGATAGCTGATAATGAAGTCGATGCTCAGCTGTTTGCTTTTCTAAGGAAGACCTTGGAATTGATGAATCAGGGGCTAGACTATGAAATTTTGACCAATATTTTTGAGGTTCAGATTTTGGAGCGATTTGGGGTGGCTCTTAATTTTCACGAGTGTGTCTTTTGTCATCGGGTTGGGCTACCTTTTGATTTTTCTCACCAGTATTCGGGGTTGCTCTGTCCTGACCATTACCATCAGGATGAGCATCGAAGTCACTTGGACCCAAATGTGCCTTATCTTTTGGACCGTTTTCAATCAATTCGATTTGATGATTTGCAGACGATTTCGGTTAAAGCGGATATGAAGCAGAAGATTCGTGCTTTTTTGGATGAGCTTTATGATGATTATGTAGGGGTTCATTTGAAGAGTAAAAAATTTATTGATGATTTGGGTAAATGGGGCGATATTATGAAGCCTAGGTCAGAGTAATTGAATCATAAAAAAGCAACAGGACAAAAATGTCATGTTGTTTTTTTGTGGAATGAGTTACTATTAAAGCAGATAAAATGAGTTGAGGGGAATGGCAATGAGACGTAGCTTGGTATTAACACGTGCCATTGAGGGCGATTTTTGGTTTAGCCCTGCTATTTGGGCAGTTATCATTCAATTATTGGGGCTTAGGCTGGTTCAGGCTGGAGTAAGCTCTATTGTGACGGTTGGGGATTTTTATCGTCTTCATGTGGCTTTATTCTGCTTTGTACCTGTCTTACTCTTTGCTTTTTGGTTTACGGCAACTTACCATGCGCGCTCGCTGGCCTCTTTAGGCCTGTCTTGGCGACGAGGAAGTAAAATGCTGAAGCTTGGTCTGGAGCTTGGTTTGGGATTTATGGTTGTGATTGTTAGCTTGAATATGTTATTCCAAACGGTGGTTATTTCCTGGTCTGGCTCTTTTAAATTGGGTAGTTTTATGGTTTTACTGCTTGCTTATGGCTTACAGAGCTTGACAGAGGAGGTATTATTTCGAGGCTTTGCTATGAATGGTATTGCCAAGCGAAAGGGGCATGTGATAGGGGCGTTGCTAAGTTCGCTTGCATTTTCCTTTATTCACTATCGTAATGCAGAGGTATCTTGGCTGGCTCTATTTAATCTGTTTTTGATTGGACTTGTTTTATCCCTGTTATTCTATCTTTCTGATAGTTTGTTATTGGTGACGGGGGTTCATACTATGTGGAATTTTTCTATGGGGTGTTTTTTTGGCAATAAGGTGAGTGGTGGTTATTCACCAGTTTCTGTCTTTCGAATGCAAGCACATCCTGAGAAAATTTGGCTAAACGGTGGTGGATTTGGCTTTGAAGGTGGGTTTATTTGCAGTTTTGTCATGATTGGACTAACAGTTCTTTTCTATTGTGTAGCACAGCAGAAGGCTAAACGAGAACGAGGAAACTTGTAACAAACGAGAACAGAGCTTCTTGTCAGCGCGGCTATTGCTCCTATATGAAAAATTCAGAATTCATGCTATAATATAGCCACAATCGTTTTTGTGAGGAGTTATACAATGAAGAAAATTGCTGTTGATGCTATGGGGGGCGATAATGCCCCTCAAGCTATTGTGGAAGGTGTAAACCGAGCAATTGCTGATTTTAAAGATATAGAGATTCAACTTTACGGGGATGAAGCTAAGATTAAAAAATATTTGACGGCTTCTGAGCGCGTGACGATTATCCATACGGATGAAAAGATTAATTCAGATGATGAGCCAGCTAAGGCGGTTCGTCGTAAGAAAAAAGCATCAATGATTTTGGGAGCACAGGCTGTCAAGGATGGGCAGGCAGATGCGATTGTTTCTGCTGGGAACACTGGTGCTCTTTTGGCTGCTGGTCTGTTTGTGGTTGGTCGTATTAAAGGTGTTGAACGTCCTGGTTTGATGTCAACCTTGCCAAGTATGAGCGGTAAAGGATTTGATATGCTTGACTTGGGTGCTAACGCTGAAAATTCGGCTTCTCATCTTCATCAGTACGGTATTCTTGGTTCTTTTTATGCTAAGAATGTACGTGGCATTGCTAATCCACGTGTTGGTCTCTTGAATAACGGTACGGAAGATACCAAGGGTGACCCGACTCACAAGGAAGCCTATCAATTACTTGCTAATGAAGCGTCAATCAATTTTATCGGTAATGTTGAGGCGCGTGAGTTGATGAATGATGCCGCGGATGTCGTCGTTACTGATGGCTTTACGGGAAATGCTGTGCTTAAAACTATGGAAGGTACTGGGATATCTATTCTCGGTAGTCTGAAATCGGCCATTAAAAATGGCAGCTTGAAGGCTAAGTTGGGTGCTTGGTTGCTTAAGGACAGTTTGTATAGCTTGAAAGATAGTATGGATTATTCTGGTGTAGGTGGAGCTGTTCTTTTTGGCTTGAAGGCGCCAGTGGTGAAATGCCATGGGTCAAGCGATGCTACCGCTGTTTATTCAACTTTGAAGCAAGTGCGTACGATGCTAGATACCAAGGTTGTTGACCAATTAGTTGAGGCTTTCACGAAAGAATAGGATGGGGATTATATGACAAAGGAAGAAATTTTTGACAGAATTGCGACTCTAATCAAGGAACAGTTGGGAAAGGTGGACTTGGTTGTGACACCTGAGACAAGTCTGAAAGACGATTTGGGTGTTGACTCGATTGCCTTAACAGAGTTTGTCATCACCTTGGAAGATGATTTTAATTTGGAAATTCCTGATGAGGATGTGGAAGATATGACTTCCATGGGAGATATGTTAGATTATCTAGCCTTGCGATTAGCAAAATAAGATAAAAACGTTCGTAAATTGCGGACGTTTTTATTTTTGATTGATTAAAAAGTATGTTTTATGTTGAATTTAAAAAATACTTGTGTTAGAATCTATTTAAATAAAAGCGAAAGGCGAACATAATTATGAAACAAGAGCTGATTTATTCAGGTAAGGCTAAAGATATTTATAGTACAGAGGATGAGCATTTGATTATTTCGGTCTACAAAGACCAAGCAACTATGCTTAATGGAGCTCGTAAGGAGACCATTGAGGGGAAAGCGGTGCTAAATAATCAAATCTCATCTCTTATTTTTGAGAAATTAAACGCTGCTGGCGTGGCAACACATTTTGTTGAAAAATTATCAGAAACCGAACAATTGAATAAAAAAGTTGATATTATTCCTTTGGAAGTTGTCCTTCGTAACGTGACAGCAGGTTCATTTTCAAAACGTTTTGGTGTAGAAGAAGGAATCGCTCTTGAAGCACCAATTGTGGAATTCTACTATAAAAATGATGACTTGGACGACCCTTTCATCAACGACGAACATGTCAAATTCTTGGGAATTGCTTCTGATGACGATATTGCCTACATCAAGGCTGAAACACGTCGTATCAATGAGCTTTTGAAGGACTGGTTTAATCAAATTGGTCTTCGCTTGATTGACTTCAAATTGGAATTTGGTAAAGATGTCAATGGCAAGATTATCTTGGCTGATGAGTTTTCTCCTGATAACTGCCGACTTTGGGATGCTGAGGGCCATCACATGGACAAAGATGTCTTCCGTCGTGACCTTGGTAGCTTGACAGATGTTTACAAGGTTGTGCTTGAAAAATTGCAGGGATTGAAATAAGAAGGGGAAGGAATTGAACCCGTCTGGGAAGTTCGGAAAAAAGATAGACCTTACTGAAAGCAAGATTTCAGAACTTCTTCTATTTTTCGGTCGCTTCCTTGTCGGACTTGGTATCTTTTATGGATAAACGTATTTTCGTTGAGAAAAAAGCTAATTTTCAAATTAAATCGGAATCTTTGGTTAAGGAATTGCAACACAATTTGCAATTGAAAACTTTGAAAGATATTCGTATCATTCAAGTTTATGATGTGTTTAACTTGGCAGAGGATTTGTTTGCGCGTGCTGAGAAACACGTTTTTTCTGAGCAGGTAACAGATACTATTTTGGATGAGGCTACTGTACAGGCTGATTTAGAAAAGGCAGCCTTTTTTGCCATTGAGTCTCTTCCAGGTCAATTTGACCAACGTGCAGCAAGCTCGCAAGAAGCTTTGCTCTTGCTTGGAAGCTCAAGTGATGTGGTTGTCAATACGGCTCAATTGTATTTAGTTAATGCAGATGTGGCTGCAGATGAACTAGCGGCTGTGAAACATTATTTGTTGAATCCTGTCGATTCACGTTTTAAAGATATTACGGTTGCTATTCGTCCGCAAGAATTTTCAAATTCTGATAAGACTATTCCAAATCTTGATTTCTTTGCAACCTACACAGCAGAAGATTTTACAGCTTACAAGGCTCAAGAAGGTTTGGCCATGGAAGTGGATGACCTTCTCTTCATTCAAGACTACTTCAAATCAATTGGTCGTGTACCAACTGAAACAGAATTGAAAGTCTTGGATACTTACTGGTCAGACCACTGTCGTCACACCACTTTTGAAACAGAGTTGAAATCAATTGATTTTTCTGAGTCTAAATTCCAAGCGCAATTGCAAGCGACTTATGACAAGTACATCGCTATGCGTAATGAACTTGGTCGTTCTGAAAAACCAGAAACGCTTATGGACATGGCGACAATCTTTGGTCGTTATGAACGTGCCAACGGCCGTTTGGATGACATGGAAGTATCTGATGAAATCAATGCCTGCTCAGTTGAAATTGAAGTAGGTGTCAATGGCGTCAAAGAGCCTTGGCTCCTTATGTTCAAAAATGAAACCCACAACCACCCAACAGAAATCGAACCATTTGGTGGGGCTGCGACTTGTATCGGTGGTGCCATTCGTGACCCATTGTCAGGTCGTTCTTATGTTTACCAAGCCATGCGTATTTCAGGGGCCGGGGACATCACAACTCCAATCGCTCAAACGCGTGCTGGTAAATTGCCACAACAAATTATTTCTAAAACTGCGGCGCACGGCTATTCTTCATATGGGAATCAAATCGGTCTTGCCACAACTTACGTGCGTGAGTATTTCCACCCAGGTTTTGTCGCTAAACGTATGGAGCTTGGTGCCGTAGTGGGTGCTGCTCCAAAAGGTAATGTCGTTCGTGAAAAACCTCAAGCTGGTGATGTGGTCATCCTCCTCGGCGGTAAAACAGGTCGTGACGGTGTCGGTGGTGCGACTGGTTCTTCTAAGGTTCAAACGGTTGAGTCTGTGGAGACAGCTGGCGCAGAGGTTCAAAAAGGGAATGCCATCGAAGAACGTAAAATTCAACGTCTTTTCCGTAATGGTGATGTGACACGTCTCATCAAAAAATCAAATGACTTCGGTGCAGGTGGAGTCTGTGTCGCTATTGGTGAATTGGCTGATGGTCTTGAAATTGATTTGGATAAGGTACCTCTTAAATACGCTGGTCTTAATGGAACAGAAATTGCCATCTCGGAATCCCAAGAACGTATGTCAGTTGTCGTTCGTCCGAGTGATGTGGACCAATTTATCGCAGAATGTGCTAAGGAAAATATCGATGCTGTTGTTGTGGCGACTGTCACTGAAAAACCAAATCTTGTCTTGACTTGGAATGGTCAAAAAATTGTTGACTTGGAGCGCAGCTTCCTTGATACAAACGGTGTGCGCGTGGTGGTTGATGCCAAGGTCGTTGATAAAGATGTTGCGCTTCCAGGACAAATTGACACGTCAGCTGAGATGCTTGAAGCCGATGCGCTAGCCATGCTTTCAGACCTCAATCATGCTAGCCAAAAAGGCCTTCAAACCATCTTTGACTCATCTGTCGGTCGTTCAACGGTCAACCATCCAATTGGTGGTCGTTATCAAATCACACCGACAGAGGCTTCTGTACAGAAATTGCCAGTTCAACACGGTGTGACTAAGACAGCCTCTGTCATGGCACAAGGGTTCAACCCATATCTTGCTGAGTGGTCACCTTATCATGGTGCGGCTTACGCAGTTGTTGAAGCGACAGCTCGCTTGGTAGCGACTGGCGCCAACTGGTCTAAGGCTCGCTTCTCATATCAAGAGTACTTCGAGCGCATGGATAAACAGGCAGAGCGTTTTGGACAGCCTGTTTCAGCCCTTCTTGGTTCTATCGAGGCTCAAATCCAGCTTGGTTTGCCATCAATCGGTGGTAAAGACTCTATGTCTGGTACTTTTGAAGAATTGACCGTGCCACCAACCTTGGTAGCCTTTGGTGTGACAACAGCGGACAGCGATAAGGTGCTTTCTCCTGAGTTCAAGGCTGCAGGTCAAAATATTTACTACCTAGCAGGTCCTGCTCTTGGTCAAGATATCGACTTTGATACTATCAAGGCTAACTTCACAGCCTTTGAAAAGATTCAGGCTGAGCATACTGTTACATCAGCGTCAGCCATTAAATACGGCGGTCTTCTTGAAAGTCTTGCCCTCATGACCTTTGGTAACCGTATCGGTGCTTCTGTCAATGTGGCAGAGCTTAACAAGGTCTTGACAGCGCAACTTGGTGGTTTTGTCTTTACATCAGATGAAGAAATCGCTGACGCTGTTAAAATCGGTCAAACAACCGCTGACTTTACAGTAACTGTCAACGATGTGGCTCTTTCAGGCGGCAAGCTCCTCTCAGCCTTTGAAGGAAAATTAGAAGACGTTTACCCAACAGAATTTGAGCAAAACACCGCACTTGAAGAAGTGCCAGCAGTAGCTTCAGAAGCTGTGATTAAAGCCAAAGAAACTGTTGAAATACCTTTAGTTTATATTCCGGTCTTCCCAGGAACCAACTCTGAATACGACTCAGCCAAAGCCTTTGAACAAGCTGGTGCAGCGGTCAACTTGGTGCCATTTGTAACCTTGAACGAAGCAGCTATTGCCAATTCAGTTGACACCATGGTTGCTAACATTGAAAAAGCCAATATCATCTTCTTTGCAGGTGGCTTCTCAGCAGCTGATGAACCAGATGGTTCTGCTAAATTTATCGTCAATATCTTGCTCAACGAGAAAGTTCGCGCAGCTATTGACGCCTTTATCGAAAAAGGCGGTCTCATCATCGGTATCTGTAATGGATTCCAAGCCCTTGTCAAATCAGGTCTGCTTCCTTACGGTAACTTTGAGGAAGCTGATGCGACTAGTCCAACCCTCTTCTATAACGATGCTAACCAACACGTTGCCAAAATGGTAGAAACACGCATTGCTAATACTAATTCACCATGGCTTGCGGGCGTGCAAGTCGGCGACATTCATGCTATCCCAGTCTCGCACGGTGAAGGAAAATTTGTCGTGACAGCAGAAGAATTTGCAGAGCTTCGCGATAATGGTCAAATCTGGAGCCAGTATGTTGATTTTAATGGTCAACCAAGCATGGATTCTAAATACAATCCAAACGGTTCTGTCAACGCCATCGAAGGGATTACTAGCAAGAACGGCCAAATCATTGGTAAAATGGGACACTCAGAACGCTGGGAAGACGGTCTCTTCCAAAATATCCCAGGAAATAAAGATCAACACTTGTTTGAGTCAGCTGTACGTTACTTTACAGGCAATAAGGCGAACGAAGAGAGCCACTAGTCGATACTTTTCGCCATGGAACTACTTGGATTTAAGAAATCATCTCCCAGATAATTTCTTCTCACGTCCTCACCAATTCAGAAAAGTGTCAAAAAAGATAAATTAGGAAAAACAAAAAATGACATACGAAGTGAAATCTCTCAATGAAGAGTGTGGGGTCTTCGGTATCTGGGGACATCCACAAGCAGCCCAAGTGACTTACTTTGGTCTGCACAGCCTGCAACACCGTGGTCAAGAAGGAGCAGGTATTTTAACCAACGATGAAGGAAAATTGAAACGTCATCGGTCAACAGGGCTTTTGTCAGAAGTCTTTAAAAATCCAGCTGATTTAGAAAAATTGACTGGGACAGCGGCTATCGGACATGTTCGTTATGCGACAGCTGGTGAAGCTTCTATTGACAATATTCAGCCTTTCCATTTCAAATTTTATGATAATAGTTTCGGTTTGGTTCACAATGGGAATTTGACTAACGCCCAAACTTTGCGTCGTGAGTTGGAAAGTCAAGGAGCGATTTTCTCATCAACATCAGATTCTGAGATTTTGGCACACTTGATTCGTCGTAGCCATCACCCAGAATTTCTCGGGAAGGTCAAGGAGGCTCTTAACACGGTTAAGGGAGGCTTTGCTTATCTTTTGATGCTTGAGGACAAGCTCATCGCTGCGCTGGACCCCAATGGTTTCCGTCCTTTATCTATCGGACGTATGAAAAATGGTTCATGGGTTGTTTCTAGTGAAACATGTGCCTTTGAAGTTATCGGTGCTGAGTGGGTTCGTGATGTGAATCCAGGTGAAATTGTCATTATTGATGATGATGGTATCACCTACGATACTTACACAACAGATACGCAATTAGCTATTTGTTCGATGGAGTATATCTATTTTGCTCGCCCTGACTCAACGATTCATGGAGTCAATGTCCACACGGCTCGTAAAAATGCAGGGCGTCTTTTGGCGCAAGAATTTGCACATGAAGCTGACATTGTTGTCGGAGTGCCAAATTCCTCACTTTCAGCAGCTATGGGGTTTGCAGAAGAATCAGGTCTTCCAAATGAAATGGGCTTGGTCAAGAACCAGTATACGCAGCGTACTTTCATCCAACCTACTCAAGAATTACGTGAGCAAGGGGTTCGTATGAAATTGTCTGCGGTGTCTGGCGTTGTCAAAGATAAGCGCGTGGTCATGATTGATGACTCCATCGTTCGTGGAACGACTTCTCGTCGTATCGTTCAGCTTTTGAAAGAAGCTGGCGCTGCAGAGGTTCACGTTGCCATTGCCAGCCCACCGCTCAAATACCCATGCTTCTATGGGATTGATATCCAAAGTCGTCGCGAATTGATTGCGGCCAATCATTCGGTGGATGAAATCTGCGACATTATCGGTGCAGATAGTCTCACTTATTTGTCCATTGATGGATTGATTGAATCGGTTGGACTTGAGACAGATGCTCCAAATGGTGGTCTTTGTGTGGCATATTTTGACGGGGACTACCCAACGCCACTTTATGATTACGAAGAACGCTACTTGCAAAGTTTGAAAGAGAAAACAAGCTTTTATTCCATTAAAGATAAGAAATAAGCGCAGCTATTTCCCCCAAAAAAATCAAGAAAAGGTAAATGAAATGACAGAAAAAAATGCATACGCTCAATCTGGTGTTGACGTTGAAGCTGGATATGAAGTGGTTGCTCGCATTAAAAAACACGTGGCGCGCACGGAGCGTCTTGGGGTCATGGGTGCCCTAGGTGGTTTCGGTGGCATGTTTGACTTGACAGCGACTGGCATCAAGGAGCCTGTACTCATCTCTGGAACTGATGGTGTCGGTACTAAGCTCATGCTGGCTATCAAATACGACAAGCACGATACGATTGGTCAGGACTGTGTGGCTATGTGTGTCAACGACATCATCGCGGCTGGTGCTGAGCCCCTTTACTTCCTTGACTACATCGCGACTGGTAAAAACGAACCTGCTAAACTCGAGCAAGTGGTAGCCGGTGTAGCTGAAGGTTGTGTGCAATCTGGCGCAGCCCTTATTGGTGGTGAGACGGCTGAAATGCCTGGTATGTATGGCGAAGACGATTATGACTTGGCTGGTTTTGCGGTCGGTATCGCTGAAAAATCTCAAATCATTGACGGTTCAAAAGTCAAGGCAGGCGATGTACTGCTTGGTCTTGCTTCATCTGGTATCCATTCAAACGGTTATTCACTTGTCCGCCGTGTCTTTGCGGACTACACAGGTGAAGAAGAACTGCCAGAATTAGAAGGCAAAAAACTTAAAGATGTCCTTCTTGAACCAACTCGCATTTATGTCAAAGCAGCTCTGCCATTGATTAAAGAAGAGTTGGTCAACGGCATAGCCCACATCACAGGTGGCGGTTTTGTCGAAAATGTACCTCGTATGTTTGCGGACAATTTGGCAGCTGAAATCGAAGAAAACAAGATTCCAGTTCTCCCAATCTTCAAAGCCCTTGAAAAATACGGCGACATCAAGCACGAAGAAATGTTTGAAATCTTCAATATGGGTATTGGTCTCATGCTGGCTGTTAGTCCTGAAAATGTTGACCGCGTTAAGGAAATCTTGGACGAACCTGTTTATGAGCTCGGCCGTATCGTGGAAAAAGCTGACGCTAGCGTGGTGATTAAGTAATTGTCTCTATCAATAGTTATTGTTAAAAAATGAAGAAAGGAAGTTCAGTTTGCAAGCCGAACTGAACACGGGACTAATTTTCTAGGAAAAAAGATAAATTTCCTTGTATGCGAGCATACATCGGCAATTTCCTATTTTTCTACGAAAATTTTCGGCAAGCCGAATCGTCCCTTTGTATCGAATATGAAAATCGCAGTTTTTGCTTCTGGCAACGGCTCTAATTTTCAAGTCATTGCAGAGCAATTTCCAGTAGAATTTGTCTTTGCGGACCACCGAGATGCCTATGTGCTAAAGCGCGCCAAAAATCTGGGAGTGCAGACTTACGCCTTTGAACTCAAAGAATTTGACAGTAAGCAAGCCTACGAAGAGGCTATCATTGCCCTGCTGAACAAGCACGCCATTGATCTTGTTGTCCTAGCTGGCTACATGAAAATTGTAGGTCCGCCTTTGCTAGCTGCCTATGAAGGTCGCATCATCAATATTCACCCAGCTTATTTGCCAGAATTTCCAGGCGCTCACGGTATCGAAGACGCTTGGAAGGCAGGCGTCGCAGAAAGCGGCGTCACCGTTCATTGGGTGGACTCTGGCGTTGATACCGGACAAGTCATCAAACAAGTCCGCGTGCCGCGCCTAGCAGAAGACACCATCGAAAGCTTTGAAGCTCGTATTCATGACAATGAATACCAACTCTACCCAGCAGTGCTGGAAAATTTGGGAGTGGAGAGGAAAGTAGATTAAGCAGCACAGTGCTGGTCTGCCCTAAAAGACTATCGAAAGACCATTTAAGGAGAATAAATGACTACTAAACGCGCACTGATTAGTGTTTCTGATAAAGCGGGCATTGTTGATTTTGCCCAAGAATTGAAAGCCCTCGGCTGGGATATTATCTCAACTGGTGGGACTAAGAAAGCCCTTGATGAGGCTGGACTTGACACCATCGCTATTGATGATGTGACTGGTTTTCCTGAGATGATGGACGGCCGTGTCAAGACTCTTCATCCAAATATCCACGGCGGTCTTTTGGCTCGTCGTGACCTCGACAGCCACTTGCAGGCTGCCAGAGATAACAAGATTGAACTCATCGACCTTGTGGTGGTTAACCTTTATCCCTTCAAGGAAACCATTTTGAAACCAGACGTGACTTATGCCGAAGCTGTGGAAAATATTGACATCGGTGGACCTTCTATGTTGCGTTCTGCGGCTAAAAATCATGCCAGCGTGACTGTTATAGTTGACCCAACTGACTACGCTGTCGTTCTTGACGAGCTCAAGGCTTCTGGTGAAACAACTTACGAAACTCGCCAACGTTTGGCGGCCAAGGTTTACCGCCACACAGCGGCCTACGATGCCTTGATTGCGGACTACTTCACAACGCAGGTCGGCGAGACCAAACCTGAAAAGTTGACCATCACCTATGACCTCAAACAACCTATGCGTTATGGGGAAAATCCTCAGCAGGATGCCGACTTCTACCAATCTGCCATTCCGACGGATTATTCGATTGCGTCAGCTAAGCAGCTCAACGGTAAGGAGCTATCCTTCAACAACATTCGTGATGCTGATGCAGCCATTCGCATCATCCGCGATTTCACCAACAAGCCAACCGTCGTTGCCCTCAAGCACATGAACCCTTGCGGTATCGGGCAGGCTGACACGATTGAAGGGGCTTGGGACAATGCTTACGCTGCTGACCCAGTTTCTATTTTTGGTGGTATCGTCGTTCTTAACCATGAGGTGGATGCGGCTACCGCTGAGAAAATGCACGCCATCTTCTTAGAAATCATCATTGCACCGTCTTATTCAGACGAAGCGCTAGCTATTCTTACAACCAAAAAGAAAAATCTTCGTATCTTGGAATTGCCATTTGACGCCCAAGCAGAGAGCGAAGTTGAAAAAGAATACACTGGCGTGGTCGGCGGACTTTTGGTGCAAAACCAAGACGTGGTCAAGGAAAATCCAGCTGACTGGAAGACCGTAACTAAACGCCAACCAAACGAGACAGAATTCACAGCCCTTGAATTTGCCTGGAAGGCTATCAAGTACGTCAAATCAAACGGTATCTTGGTGGCTAACGACCGCATGACACTTGGTGTCGGACCTGGTCAGACCAACCGTGTCGGTGCTGTTAAGATCGCTCTTGAACACGCAGCTGGTCGCCTTGATGGCGCAGTTCTTGCCAGCGATGCCTTCTTCCCGTTTGCGGACAACATCGAAGAAATCGCAGCCGCAGGTATCAAGGCTATTGTCCAACCCGGTGGCTCTGTCCGTGACCAAGAAGTCATCGAAGCAGCCGACAAGTATGGCATTGCCATGGTCTTTACAGGCGTTCGTCACTTTAGACACTAATACAAAAAATCAAATTAAATCATAAAAAATTCTCCCAGTTACGAATAATAAATTGTAGGCACTCAGTAGCTTGCAAGTATTCGTTATGATGGAGGATTTTTTATTGAATAAAAGCTTTGCGAAAGTGATGTCAGTTGCAGTTTTAGGTGGACTTTCTCTAGCGATGAGTCAATCTGTTTTAGCAGCGACCTATACCAAACCAATCGACAACGGTCGAATCACAACTGGTTTCAATGGCTATGCAGGACATAGTGGTGTTGATTATGCTGTACCGACTGGAACACCAATTCGAGCGGTAGCAGATGGGACTGTGAAATTTGCTGGTCCAGGTGCTCAGCACTCTTGGATGACTTGGTTGGCTGGAAATTGTGTCCTCATCCAGCATGCTGACGGCATGCACAGCGGTTACGCCCACATGTCTCGCATCGCGACATCGACAGGCGCACGCATCAAGCAAGGAGATATTATCGGCTATGTTGGCGCGACTGGACAAGTGACTGGACCTCACCTTCATTTCGAGTTTCTCCCTTCATCGCCTAATTTTCAAAATGGCAGAGCGGGGCGCATTGACCCGACTAGCATGATTTCGCAAGCACCAAACTTCACAGGACAATCAGCTGTACCATCACCAGTTGCCACGCCCGTTTCAAACCCAGTCATTTCAAATAATCAACCTTCCAATCAGCAGAGCGGCCTCAAACGTTACCGCGTTGATGACCTTCAAAAGATTAACGGAACCTGGCTAGTCAAGAATAACGAGCTTGTTCCTGTTGGTTTTGAATGGCAGGATAATGGTATTCCAGCTTCAGAGATTGATGAAGTGGATGCCAATGGTAACCTGACCGCAGACCAAGTCTTACAAAACGGCAGCTACTTTGTCTTTAATCCAAAAACAACCGTCTCTGTGGGCAATCCCATTCAAGGAACTGCTGGTTACCGCTGGGCAAAAACACAGTTTACCAATGGGCGGACATCATGGCTGCGCGTGGATAACCTCAATCATTTGTTGAGTGGAAATTAGTCCTTCTTTCAAACAATACGAAATATTACAAAAATGACAGCTCTAACACATTTCTTTAAATGACTCGCATTCATGTTGTTCTTGATAAAAATTATGGTAGTATAGGAAGTACTTAAAATTTGAATAAAGGATTTATGATAGATTATGACGACAACAACTAAAAAACTTTTACTGTCGACCGTAGCCCTTGTGGCCTTTGCGGCAACTCATGCTAGTGCAGATGATTGGTCACCTCGTACGGTGGATCAAATCAAGTCAGAACTTGTCAGTCAAGATAACAAAGTGACTTATACCATCAAGTATGGCGATACGCTCAGCACTATTGCAGAAGCTATGAATATCGATGTGGATGTTTTGGCTAAACTCAATTCGATTACTGATATTAACTTGATTTTCCCAGATACGGTTCTCACAGCAACTTATAACAGCAATCAAGAAGCGACTAGCCTGCAGATTGAAACACCAACGACAGCTAGCGATGACAACCAAGTGGTAGCGTCAGCCGATTTGACAACTAATGAAGTGACATTTAAGGACCAGACGGTGAATTTGGACCAAGTCCAAACGCCAGTGGCTAGCAGTGTGGTGGCATCTGAGCCTGCAAGTTCAGAAGTAACAGCAGATACAACCAGCGCGACCAACGTCCAAGCTCAAACCGCAGCAATCTTGGAGCAAAAAGCAGCCGCCGAAGCCGCAGTTGCTAACGCACAAAGCACAGAAGCAAGCTCTGAAGTAGCCTCAGAGGTCAGTGGTCAAGAGGCTAGCGCAACTTCTGAGCAAGCCTCAAGCGAAGTTTCTAGTGAAGCAGCAACAAGTGGAGTGTCAAGCGAAGCAAGTAGTTCAGAAGCAAGCAGTGAAGCGGCATCAGAAGAGGCTCAAGCATTAGAAACCGCTACGGATGCAAGCTCAGAAACTAGCGAGTCAAGCACTGCTGATATTGCCAGCATGACAGCTGAAATCTTAGCACAAAAAGCATCTGCGGAAGCTGCACAATCCGAACAGGCAAGTAGCGAGGCTCCAACAAGTGAAACAGCCAGTTCAGAAGTCAGCAGCGAATCTGCTACTCAAACGACAGCTAGCTCAGAAGCAAGTTCAGAAATTATTTCAGAAGCCCCAGCAGCATCAGAAACCGCGCAGACGGTTGTTCCAACAACACCAAATACAGGTTTAACAGCTCACGGTATCGAAGTGAAAAATCAAATCGCTAACGCGACAGGTATCACAAATATCGGTGGCTACCGTGCTGGCGACCAAGACCACGGAACAGGTACAGCCCTTGATATCATGGTCTCATCATCTGCTGAAGGTGCAGCCGTAGCTCAATACGTTATTGATAACTACGCTTCTCTTGGTGTAAGCTACATCATTTGGGAACAACAATTCTATTCAACACAAAACAACATCTACGGCGCAGCTAACACATGGGGCGCAATGCCGGACCGTGGTAGCGCAACAGCTAACCACTATGATCATGTGCACGTGTCATTGACCTACTAAAACTTTAGTTAAGATTTGAGTTTAGCTTCGTTACCTCTCGCTGTAATGGACTAAAGTTCAAACAGTAAATGTATCTTTTTCGTAGCAGTGGCCACGACTCATCTTCTCACGGCTCCGCTCCTCAATCTGACAGTAGCTGTTATGGTAAAGCTATATCGACTAGATTAAAATAATCTCCTAGAACAACATTTGAGTAGTAGCTCAGGTTGTTCTTTTTTGATTTAAAAGTGATTTTTAGAAAAGGGAAATTTGATATTAACTAACGACAGTTATAAAAAGTAAGTTGATTCGGATTACTTTTTGGGTTGTTTTTACATTTTACCGAACAAATGTGTTATAATGTAAAAGAATAATTCGTAAAACGAGGTATATCATGAAAATCTTGGTTGTTGGTTCAGGCGGTCGTGAACATGCGATTGCTAAGAAGTTGTTGGAGTCTGATGGTGTTGAACAGGTCTTTGTGGCACCTGGGAATGATGGCATGACCTTGGATGATTTGGATTTGGTAGATATCGCTATTTCCGAACATTCTAAAATGATTGATTTTGCTAAAGAAAATGATATCGCTTGGAGCTTTATTGGTCCTGATGATGCGCTAGCGGCTGGTATCGTTGATGATTTCAACCAAGCTGGGCTTAAAGCCTTCGGTCCGACTCGTTTGGCAGCGGAGCTTGAGTGGTCAAAAGACTTTGCCAAGGAAATCATGGTCAAATACGGCGTTCCGACAGCAGCCTATGGCACATTTTCCGACTTTGAAAAAGCTAAGGCCTACATCGAGGCGCAGGGTGCGCCTATCGTGGTCAAGGCGGATGGGCTAGCGCTGGGTAAGGGGGTGGTCGTGGCAGAGACCGTGGAGCAAGCGGTAGAAGCAGCTCACGAGATGCTGCTGGACAATAAGTTCGGGGATTCTGGTGCGCGCGTGGTCATCGAAGAATTTTTGGATGGGGAAGAATTCTCCCTCTTTGCCTTCGTCAACGGCGATAAGTTCTACATCATGCCGACAGCCCAAGACCACAAGCGAGCTTATGATGGCGACAAGGGACCAAACACAGGCGGCATGGGTGCCTATGCGCCAGTACCTCAACTTTCTCAGTCAGTAGTGGACACAGCAGTTGAAGCCATCGTCAAACCTGTCCTTAAGGGTATGATTGCTGAAGGACGCCCTTATCTTGGGATTCTCTACTGCGGTCTCATCTTGACAGCGGACGGACCTAAGGTTATCGAGTTCAACGCCCGCTTTGGTGACCCTGAAACTCAGATTATCCTCCCTCGCCTGACTTCAAACTTCGCTCAAAACATCAGCGATATCCTTGATGGCAAGGATCCAAGCATCACATGGACGGACGGAGGCGTGACCCTAGGCGTGGTCGTTGCCTCAAACGGCTACCCACTCGCTTATGACAAAGGTGTGAAACTGCCAGCCAAAACTGACGGCGACATCATCACCTACTACGCAGGCGCTAAGTTTGCAGAAAATGGCAGAGCCCTGCTATCAAACGGCGGACGCGTTTACATGCTCGTCACCACAGCAGACACCGTCCAAGCTGCGCAAGACATCATCTACAACCAACTCAAAACCCAAAACACAGAAGGCCTCTTCTACCGAACAGACATCGGAAGCAAAGCCTTGAAAGATTAAGAATAGACAAAAAAGCTTATCAGCTCTGCTATTGCGAGCGAAGCGAGCCACACCGATAATGGTCGCCGTGGTGAAAAAGACCGTAACTGAAAGTTACGGTCGAGGGAAACCTTGAGACCCTAGGCTCAAGGTTTAGGAATGAAACCGAAGGTTTGTTTCCGACCTCACCACATAAGACCATTATTAAAAAGAAAAGGATATTCATATGCAACCAGTCATTTCCATCATCATGGGCTCAAAATCCGATTGGGCAACCATGCAAAAAACAGCTGAGGTCTTGGATCAGTTCCAAGTTCCTTACGAGAAAAAAGTCGTCTCTGCCCACCGCACCCCTGACCTTATGTTCAAACATGCCGAAGAAGCACGCGGTCGTGGTATCAAAATCATTATCGCAGGCGCGGGTGGCGCTGCCCACCTTCCAGGTATGGTCGCAGCCAAGACAACCCTCCCTGTCATCGGTGTTCCCGTCAAATCGCGCGCCCTCAGCGGTGTCGATTCCCTCTATTCGATTGTTCAGATGCCTGGTGGGGTGCCTGTGGCAACCATGGCTATTGGTGAGGCGGGAGCTACCAACGCTGCCCTCACAGCTCTCCGAATCCTTGCCATTGAGGACCAAAACTTGGCGGAGGCGCTAGCCCATTTTGCAGAGGAACAAGGAAAAATCGCGGAGGCTTCAACGGATGAACTCATCTAAAATCATCGGCATTATCGGAGGCGGGCAGCTGGGTCAGATGATGGCAATCTCTGCTATCTACATGGGTCACAAGGTGGTGACCCTGGACCCAGCGGTCGACTGCCCAGCATCGCGCGTGTCGGACATGATTGTAGCTGACTACGACGACGTTGAGGCTTTGGCACAATTGGCTGCGCGTTGTGACGTGCTGACCTACGAGTTTGAAAACGTGGACGCAGATGCTTTGGACAAGGTCATCAAGCTAGGACAATTGCCACAGGGAACGGACTTACTCCGCATCTCTCAAAACCGTATCTTTGAAAAGGACTTCCTGTCAAACAAGGCAGGCATTACTGTGGCACCTTACAAGGTAGTCACATCAAGCCTAGACTTGGAAAACCTAGACCTGTCTAAGAACTACGTCCTCAAAACCGCAACAGGTGGCTACGATGGTCATGGGCAAGTGGTTATCAAATCAGAAGAAAATCTGGCTGACGCTATGGAATTGGCAAACCATGCGGAGTGCGTCTTGGAAGAGTTTGTGACCTTCGACCTTGAAATTTCTGTCATTGTGTCTGGTAATGGTAAGGACGTGACGGTTTTCCCAGTTCAGGAAAATATCCACCGCAATAACATTCTTTCGAAAACCATCGTGCCAGCCCGCATTTCAGAAAGTCTGGCTGATAAGGCCAAAGCTATGGCAGTGCGAATCGCTGAACAGCTTAACTTATCTGGAACTCTCTGCGTGGAAATGTTTGCGACAGCTGATGACATCGTTGTCAATGAGATTGCCCCACGCCCACATAACTCAGGACACTACTCAATCGAAGCCTGCGACTTCTCTCAGTTTGACACCCATATCTTGGGTGTTCTCGGAGCACCATTGCCAGCTATCAAACTGCATGCCCCAGCTGTTATGCTCAATGTCCTCGGACAACACGTCGAGGCCGCTGAAACATATGTCACAGAAAATCCAAGCGCTCACCTCCACATGTATGGTAAAATAGAAGCGAAGCACAACCGCAAAATGGGACATGTGACTTTGTTTAGTGATGAACCGGATAGTGTGGATGAGTTTGGGGAAGGGATTGATTTTTAGGAGAGAGTTATAAACATGACTAATAATGAATTTATTCTGTGTTCTACTTGTAATAAATGCGTTAACTTAAGAATTCAGATGGGGAATTTTCCTGTTGATTTTGTTCTAAATTGTCCAGAGTGTAAAACGGAAATTACTGGGAGAGTTGAATTTGAACCGTTCGGTATATCTTTAACAAATGCACAAATTCTTGATATAAACGATCCTAACTATGATAAATTAACGAATTTTCCTATATGGTGTTTAGAAATTTCTGCAGAGTTTCCAACTCGAAAATTGTATTTAAGAGAAAGTCAATTTGATGGATTAGCTCCATTTATGGCTCAAATGGCTAGGATGGGTAAAAAAAATGATTTAACTGATATTAAAAAATTTCAGAACACGAGAATATTCGCAGACTTTATCAGGGATGGAAAGCTAGATAATTTTAAACGTTTATATAATCTATATTGGAATCAAAAAGATAAATATTTATATCCAGAATTAAACCGGCTATTAAGTGATTACAAAGGATTAACACCAATAACGGAAGTGAAGAACTTTTCGGATGCCACCATGGCCTTACATCAGTTATTTTTGACTACCTCTGGTATAAATTTTATTCTTGGAGAAAACTCCTTGTCTGAATATACCGAATTAAGCAATCGTATTTATAGTTCAGAGCAACACAGAGATGAGTTACTTAAATACAGCAATCATATTACAAGTAGTTTTGATATGATTGAGAAAACCGCTTTTGATAAAATTACAGCTTTCGCTAAAATTTATCATATCTTGATTCCTGCAGTTACCTTGATGAATGTTGGAAATTATGAAGATTTAAATCAGAATGAAGATGGAATTTCTGCGGCAAACTGTAAAGAATTAAATGAATTTTATGCTTCAAGTTATGAGTGGATTCTTGATAATATTAATCTCGTTATAGCACTTAATAATATTTTTGAGAGGAATAGCTACAATGAATGCTACAATGGAAAAACATATTTAAATGACCTTGAAAAAATCACCAATAAGTTTCAGAAAATTAATCAAAATAATCCAGAACAATCTTATTTGAACATTTCGGAACGGTTTAGCAAACCAGTGAGTAGCCTTAATAATAAAATCAGAAATGCAATTCAACATTATAGCTCTCATGTGGATGTTGATAATCAAGAAATTATTTTTGAGGATAAATACGGTGGTAGAGTTAGAACTGAAAAATATTCTATTATAGACTTTGCTAAGTTATGTATTGTCAACTTATCCCTAATTTTTTATATACTAGAAATAATCTATACATTTCGTAAATTGAAATTAATCACAGACGGAGTTACACCAACAATTTATTGGATAAAGCGTGAAGAGATTTCTAAACTAATGTCAAGTAATAAAGCTAGTAGCAATAGAGAAAAGAAACTGAAAAAAAGAATAAGGAAAAAGAGAAAGGTAGCAAAAAGAAAACAATAAGAATTTACTATTCTGACATTTTAACTCATATAAAAAGAACTATAGACTTTAATAAAAAATTAGGAAACAGTAAAAATAGGAGAAACAACCATGATCAACCGTTACTCTCGCCCTGAGATGGCGAACATTTGGAGTGAAGAAAATAAATACCGTGCTTGGCTTGAGGTGGAAATCTTGGCTGACGAGGCATGGGCTGAGTTGGGGGAAATCCCTAAGGAAGATGTGGCTTTGATTCGTGAAAAAGCGGACTTTGACATCGACCGTATTTTGGAAATTGAGCAGCAAACTCGTCATGATGTAGTGGCCTTCACACGTGCTGTTTCTGAGACTCTTGGTGAAGAGCGCAAGTGGGTTCACTATGGCTTGACATCTACTGACGTGGTCGATACTGCCTATGGTTACCTCTACAAACAAGCCAACGATATCATTCGCAAGGATCTTGAGAACTTCACTAAAATCGTGGCAGACAAGGCTAAAGAACACAAGTTCACTATCATGATGGGTCGTACCCACGGTGTGCACGCTGAGCCGACAACTTTTGGGCTTAAATTGGCAACTTGGTACAGCGAAATGAAACGTAACATTGAGCGTTTCGAGCATGCGGCTGCTGGTGTGGAAGCCGGTAAGATTTCTGGTGCGGTTGGTAACTTTGCCAACATCCCACCATTCGTTGAAAAATACGTCTGCGACAAATTGGGTATCCGTGCTCAAGAAATTTCAACACAAGTCCTTCCTCGTGACCTTCACGCTGAGTACTTTGCGGTTCTTGCCAGCATCGCAACTTCTATCGAGCGTATGGCAACTGAAATTCGTGGTCTTCAAAAATCAGAACAACGTGAAGTGGAAGAGTTCTTTGCTAAAGGGCAAAAAGGTTCATCTGCTATGCCTCACAAACGCAACCCTATCGGTTCTGAAAACATGACAGGTCTTGCGCGTGTTATCCGTGGTCACATGGTAACAGCTTATGAAAATGTGTCCCTTTGGCATGAACGTGATATCTCTCACTCATCAGCTGAGCGTATCATCACACCAGATACAACCATCTTGATTGACTACATGCTCAACCGTTTTGGAAACATCGTTAAGAACTTGACGGTCTTCCCAGAAAACATGATCCGCAACATGAACTCAACCTTTGGTCTTATTTTCAGCCAGCGGGCTATGTTGACCTTGATTGAAAAAGGCATGACCCGTGAACAAGCTTACGACCTTGTTCAACCAAAAACAGCCTACTCTTGGGACAACCAAGTAGACTTCAAGCCACTGCTCGAAGCGGATCCAGAAGTCACTTCACGTCTCACTCAAGAAGAAATCGATGAAATCTTCAACCCAGTTTACTACACCAAGTGCGTGGATGAAATTTTCAAGCGCGTGGGGTTGGATTAATAATAAAACAGCAGGCTATGTGTTGTAGCCTGTTTTTGTGTACTTTAAACATCAGACCTGTAAATTTTGCACTAATACAGGTAAGTGAAAGTTTTTTCTAGTTTTGGGAGTTTATGATAAAATAGACTCTATACCAAATTTATTTACTAGACAAAGGAGATGGTTATGGAAGAGACATTTGGAGCAAAGGTTGGGAGAATACGGAAAGAATATGGCATGACCCGCGAGGAACTTTGTGGAGATGAATCAGAATTATCTGTAAGGCAGTTGGCACGTATTGAGGGAGACCAGTCGACGCCTAGTTTATCGAAAGTAACCTATATAGCGAAGTGCTTGGAGTTGACTGTTGGGGAGTTGGTTGATGAGGACCGGTTAAAATTGCCCAATCGTTATGTAACAATGAAAAATCAACTTTTAAGAATACCTACTTATAGTGATAGTTCTCGTGTGAAAGCAAGGAGAGAACTGCTAGAAACGATTTATAATGAATTTTATCGTCAAATACCAGAAGAAGAGTGTGTTGTTATCGACTGTTTGATGTTTAAGCTAGATACTCATGATGAAGAGGATATTGACTTTGAAGATGATGTGTTAAAGGATTACTTTGAACAAGTGGTGGCAAAGAGAACTTATAAGGTTAATGACTTGATATTGCTGGATTTATATTTGACTTATCTTTCATATGAAAAAGATACTAGTCATTATTTTTATAATGATAATAATTATTATCGAGTAATTACAAAGTTGTTGAATTGGGAGCCACATGATTTAGCAGAAAAATTTCAATTAAATAATATGCTTTTAGGAAATATATTACTAGCTTTTGAGAGAGGTCGTGGGGACATAGTTCAGAAGGTTATTGAAAAGAGTAGCCAGCTAATGGAGGAGATGAATGATTTCCAAAAACGCCCAATTTTAAATTTAGTAGAGTGGAAATATTATCTAATAATGCTAAATGACAATGTTAAGGCAGAGGAGCATTATCAAAAAGCAGTCTTATTTGCCGATTTGATTGGTGATCATTATCTAAAAAATAAGTTAACTGAGGAATGGGAAAAAGACCAAGTATAATATACATTGGTCAAAGTGCAGACAGCTTTAGTTTTAAAGCACATAGATTAAGTAATTGCTATAATTGTCTCTTAAAGACCTTACTCTAAGTGATTTGGAGAGTTACACACAAGCCATCAATGATAGACCAAGGAGACTAATTGGTTATCAATCAGCTAAAAAACGGTTTAAGCTAGCTCAAACCGCATAACATAATAGGACTTTCTCAGATGGAACTTTGTTGCACTTGACTTGACAAGTGGAGGGAAAAATATCTTCAAAAAAATTTTCCAATCGGATATGACAAATTTGTCATGTTGTATTTGCTGGCAAATCTTTATAATAGCTTTATAAAGATTAAGGAGTTAAGAGAAATGAAAAAATTAGCGATATCTGTACTTACTATGGTACTATTAAACTTACTTTTGAAATTTCCTGGCTTTTTACTTTCAGGAGCTGGTTGGTGGAATCTTTAAAACACACAAACGAAGCATTGTGAACTGCTTCGTTTGTTTCTTTTTTCCTTATTCAACTCTCTCAAAGTACAGTATCACATTCACAGCAATGAGCGGTAGTAGGACTGCGTAGAGAGCATACTCGTGGTAGCTTTTTGATAGTACGGCAGCTAGGTAGACGCCGAGTGCGAAAGAGATAATGGCAAAAAAGATGTGAGAGGCTTGGGTGAGAAGGTCTTTATTTTTTTGGCTGATACCTTTGGTCAATAGCAGAGCTAGGCGTTTGAGATTACCAGTCATCATCATATTGGCATAGGCTAAGCCACGGACCTTGGTGAAGGTGCTGAGCTGGAGCGAACTAACGAAGGATAGTAGGCTAACGGTTACATTGGATGTGACATAAGGTGTACGCACCGCAGTGACAAAGGTTAGTAGTAGGATTAATAGCGCATTGAAACGATGCCAATGAATGTGGCGCTGCATCAATTCTTCTCGGAGGAAATGGTGAATAACCTGTCCTAGGAGAAAGGCAAGTATGGGAGGAAGATAGGTGCTAGCGACAGCTAATTTTCCATCAGCCAGATGAACCGTTGCCATAATCAGGTTCCCTGTCTGCATGCCAACGAAGTGGCCTCCCTGAGTCAGATAGGAGAAGCCGTCGAGGAAACCGCTGATAAAGGTGAGGAGAACAGCGACCCTACGGTGCTCAAAAATACGATAATGCTTACTCATGTTGGTCTAACTTCCTAAATAATCTTAACTTATATTGTAGTACGATTGTGGTCCAGAAACAAGCTTATGTAAAGGAATTTGTAGGGATTTTTGTGCTATAATAAGAACATGACAAGATTTTTAGATAGTGAAACAATGGGTGACGAGGAGTTCGTTGAACGTACCCTTCGTCCACAATATTTAAGAGAATATATCGGGCAGGATAAGGTCAAGGACCAGCTAAAAATTTTTATTGAGGCGGCAAAATTGCGTGATGAGTCTTTGGACCATGTGCTCTTGTTTGGGCCTCCTGGTCTTGGTAAGACGACTATGGCCTTTGTTATTGCCAATGAACTTGGCGTCAATCTCAAGCAAACTTCGGGTCCTGCCATTGAAAAAGCGGGAGACTTGGTTGCTATTCTCAATGACCTAGAACCAGGCGATGTCCTTTTCATCGATGAAATTCACCGTATGCCTATGGCGGTGGAAGAGGTGCTCTATAGCGCCATGGAAGATTTCTACATTGACATTATGATTGGTGCTGGTGATACGACGCGTAGTGTCCATCTTGATTTACCACCATTCACTTTGATTGGGGCAACCACTCGTGCGGGCATGTTGTCAAATCCATTGCGGGCGCGTTTTGGGATTACGGGACACATGGAATACTATGAAGAGGCTGATTTGACGGAAATCGTTGAGCGGACCGCTGATATTTTTGAGATGGAAATTACCCATGAAGCTGCTTTAGAATTAGCCCGCCGAAGTCGTGGAACCCCTCGTATCGCCAACCGTCTCTTGAAACGTGTGCGTGACTACGCACAGATTATGGGTGACGGGCTCATCGATGATAAGATTACGGACAAAGCATTGACCATGCTTGATGTGGACCATGAGGGTCTAGACTATGTTGACCAAAAGATTCTCCGTACCATGATTGAGATGTATGGTGGAGGTCCCGTTGGTTTGGGGACGTTGTCAGTCAATATTGCGGAAGAGCGTGATACGGTCGAGGACATGTACGAGCCCTATCTCATTCAAAAAGGCTTTATCATGAGAACTCGGACGGGGCGCGTGGCAACGGCGCGAGCCTATGAACATCTAGGTTACCAACAACCCAATCAACAATAATGACTAAGCTGACTTCATGGAGCTCAGCTTTTTTGGCTTAAAATAATGGGCATGGCTGTGAGACAAGACCGTCACAATTAAGTTAAGGTATTATAACAGAAAAAATTTTGTTATAATAAACATAAGGAGTTTCTCATGAAAAAAGTCTGTTTTGTTTGCCTTGGGAATATTTGCCGTAGCCCGATGGCGGAATTCGTCATGAAACATTTGGATAAGAAGCAAGAACTCTGGGTTGAAAGTCGTGCGACATCAACTTGGGAGCATGGTAATCCCATCCATTCAGGCACTCAAAAGATTTTTCAAAAATATGCTATCGCTTATGATAAGGGTAAGGTTTCTCAGTCAATCAGTCAGTCCGATTTTGGAACATTTGATCTTATCATCGGTATGGATGAGCAGAACGTTCGTGATTTGAGGATGTTTTCGAATGGACGTTACGATGATAAAATTGCTCTCTTTTGTGATGGCGGCGTTCCAGATCCCTGGTACACGGGCGACTTTGAAGAAACATATCACTTAGTAACCGCTGGCTGTGCCCAATGGTTAAATAAGATTTTAGGAGAATAACTCTTGAAGAAAAGTAGAAGATTTACAATGACTCGCAATCAGTTTGAAATTATCGCTGTGATTGTGATTCTTGTCCTTGGTTTATCGGTCTTGACAGTGAGTCTGCCGTCTCAAGCGACCTTGACTTATGATAAGGGAGCCTTGGTTTACAAAGGAACCGTGGTGAATCACCGCATGAATGGTAAGGGAAAATTGACCTATAGCAACGGCGATACTTATGAGGGCGATTTTGTGAATGGGACTTTCAGTGGTCAAGGAACTTTCACCTCTAAAAATGGCTGGTCTTACACCGGCGACTTTAAAAAGGGGCAACCGGATGGTCAAGGAACCTTAAATGCTAAAAATGGTAAGGTCTATAAAGGCACGTTTAAACAGGGGATTTATCAAAAATGAGAATAAAATGGTTTTCTTTGGTTAGGGTGACGGGGCTTTTATTAGTTTTACTCTACCATTTCTATACGAAGATTTTTACCGGTGGCTTCATTGGAGTAGATATTTTCTTCACCTTCTCTGGCTACCTGATTACAGCACTGCTGGTTGATGAATTCGTGCGGTCTAAGAAAATTGATATCATCGGATTTTTGAGGCGGCGATTTTATCGGATTGTCCCTCCTTTAGTCTTGATGGTCCTGGTAACTATTCCCTTCACCTTCTTGGTGCGTAGTGATTACCGTGCTGGAATTGGTGGGCAAATTGCAACAGCTCTGGGATTCACCAGCAATTTCTATGAGATTTTGACGGGGGGAAATTACGAGAGTCAGTTTATTCCTCATCTTTTTGTTCATACCTGGAGCTTGTCTATTGAGGTTCATTTTTACATTCTTTGGGGGCTCTTTGCTTGGTTATTAGCTAAGTGGTCGAAAAATCAACAGCACTATCGCGGGACCTTGTTCTTAGCTTCGGCAGTGATTTTTGCCATTAGTTTTCTGACCATGTTTGTACGAGCGTTTTTGGTAAGTAATTTCTCTACAATCTACTTCTCAACGCTATCGCACATTTTCCCATTTTTCCTAGGGGCTATGTTTGCGACTATGTCAGGGATTAAAGAAACCACCAGTCGTTTCAAGAAAAATGTTCGCCTCTGGAGTAGACCAAAGACAATTGGCATTATGGTAGGGAGCTTTGCTCTCTTGGTGATCTTGACTTTCGCTTTAAATTTCAATAATATTTTGACCTACCTCTTTGGCTTTGTTTTGGCTAGCCTTTTCGGATCGGTCATGATTTATGCGGCGCGTGTTCTCAATGACCAGACGCCTAATGCCAAGGAACCAGCAGTTATCAATTATATTGCTGATGTCAGTTATGGGATTTACCTTTTTCACTGGCCTTTCTACATCATTTTTGGGCAGTTGGCTCCCAACTGGTTAGCATCGATTCTGACGGTAATTTTCTCAATGGTTTTTGCGACGATTTCCTTCTATGTGGTTGAACCCTTCATCGCTGGGAAAAAAGCTGCGCTTTGGAGTTGGGATTTTGACCTCAAACCTTATGCCAAACTGGTTTATGCTATTTTGGGTGTGCTGACGCTGGTTACCTTGTTAACCGCCACCTTCTCACCAAGTGTTGGTAAATTTGAAACGGAGCTTTTGGTAAATTCTTTACAACAAGCAAGTACTAATACCAATCGTACCCATACTCTTGCAGCTGGTGATGCTAGTGCATTGAGTGATATTACAATTATCGGTGACTCCGTTGCCCTTCGTTCTAGCAGTGCTTTCACAAAATTGATGCCAGGGGCTCAGTTAGACGCAGCGGTCAGCCGTAATTTCAGCGAAGCTTATGATATTTTTGAAAATCATATCAAGACAAATAGTCTCTCTAAGACGATTGTTTTAGCAGTTGGTGTTAATTCACTTGATAATTATAAGCGTGACCTTAAGAAGTTTACCGATGCCCTGCCATCTGGCTATCGTCTCGTCTTGGTTAGTCCTTATAATGCTAAAAATATTACCCAGGTAGCTGAGGTTCGTGATTATGAACTCCAATTGGCTAAGAAATACAGTTACGTTGCAGTGGCTGATTGGTACCAAGTTGCAACAGACCATCCTGAAATTTGGACCGGCACAGATGGTGTTCACTACAGTGATAGTGATTCAACAGGTGCCGACCTCTACGTTCAAACGGTTCAAAAGGCTGTCCAAACAGCTGCTAAAAAAGATGCAAAATAAGGGTTAAAGGTTAGAACTTTGATGGTTCTAGCCTTTTTGCATCATCAGAGTTAAAGAGGTCAAAAAGACCGCAAATTTCCTAGTAGAAAGGGTTCAAAATTATCTTATAATAACGATAATTCAGAATGTTTACAAATTCGAAAAAACGTTTACAGATAGCCTTAAAAGCCCTATAATATAGGTGAAAAAAAGATAAGGAAAAAGGTAGGAAGAATAATGGCTGGTATGATTTACGACCTCATTGCTGACGTTTGGATTGCAATTGCAGGAATTGATTCACGTTGGGAAAGTTTAGCATAACATGGCACAGAGGGCTGGAGCAACTGCTTCAGCTTTTTTCAAACACTGATGAGTAATAGTTATAGGCTTTTAATAAAAATTTTCTCAAATATTCAGAAAATTATGTTACAATATTTAAAAGACTATCTTAATATGAGGAAAAAACATGACACTAGTATATCAATCAACGCGCGATACCAATAACAAAGTAACTGCTAGCCAGGCCATTTTGCAAGGTTTGGCAACAGATGGTGGACTCTTCACGCCAATCAGTCTTCCAGAAGTTAACCTTGATTTCAACCAATTAAAAGATGCTTCATACCAAGAAGTAGCTAAAATCGTTTTGTCAGCTTTTTTGGATGACTTTACTGAGGAAGAGTTAGATTACTGTATCACTAACGCCTACGACAGTAAGTTTGATACACCAGCTATCGCATCATTGGTGGATTTGACTGGTCAATACAATTTGGAGCTTTTTCACGGGTCAACCATCGCTTTCAAAGATATGGCTCTATCAATCTTGCCATACTTGATGACAACCTCAGCTAAAAAACAAGGCGTTGACAATAAAATTGTTATCTTGACAGCAACCTCTGGAGATACAGGTAAAGCGGCTATGGCAGGTTTTGCTGACGTGCCAGGAACAGAAATTATCGTTTTCTATCCCAAAGATGGTGTCAGCAAGATTCAAGAGCTTCAAATGACCACACAAACAGGTGCTAACACACATGTTATCGCCATTGACGGTAATTTCGACGATGCTCAAACTAATGTTAAGGCGATGTTTAATGATGAGGCGCTTCGCGTCAAATTGCTAGCGCAAAAAACACAATTCTCATCGGCCAACTCAATGAATATCGGTCGCTTGGTCCCACAAGTTGTTTACTATGTTTACGCCTATGCACAATTGATCAAATCAGGAGCTATCCAAAATGGCGATCAAGTCAACTTTACAGTTCCAACAGGAAACTTCGGTAACATCCTTGCTGCCTACTATGCTAGCCAAATCGGTGTTCCAGTTGGCAAACTTATCTGTGCTTCAAATGAAAACAATGTCTTGACAGACTTCTTTAACACAGGTGTCTACGATAAAAAACGTGAGTTCAAAGTCACAACAAGCCCATCAATGGACATCTTGGTATCTTCAAACTTAGAACGTCTCATTTTCCATTTGCTTGGAAATGATGCTGAGGCTACTAAATCATTGATGGAAGCTTTGGTAGAAACTGGTGAATACAAACTCCAAGCTGTTCGCCCAGAAATTCTTGAACTTTTCGACGCAGGCTATGCGACAGAAGAAGAAACAGCTGCAGAAATTAACCGTGTTTACAAGGCTGACAACTACATCGAAGATCCACACACTGCAGTTGCGTCAGCAGTTTACACTGCTTACAAAGCTAAAACCGGTGACCAACGTCCTACAGTTATCGCCTCTACAGCTAGCCCATATAAATTCCCTCGCGTAGCGGTCGAAGCAGTTACAGGTAAGGATAGCGGAGATGACTTCAAAGCGGTTCAAGAACTCCATGACTTGTCAGGTGTTGCTATTCCAAAAGCAGTTGATGGACTTGAAACAGCGGAAGTACGACATAAAACCGTTGTTGCAGTAGCTCAAATGCAAGACGCTGTTGAAAAATATTTAGGTGTCTAATAAATGAGACTCCAATAAATAGAATGAAGCTGAGCAAATTTGCCCAGCTTTCTTCTATTTAAGATAGGAAAGAGTAGATGAATCAGAAAAAGAAAATCATGAACCTAGCTCTGCCTGCAATGGCAGAGAACGTCCTTCAGATGCTGATGGGGATGGTTGATAACTATCTTGTTGCCCAGCTTGGTCTTGCAGCCGTCTCGGGCGTATCTGTAGCAAATAATATCATCGCCATTTACCAAGCCCTCTTTATTGCTCTTGGAGCAGCTACTTCAAGCTTATTGGCTAAAAAAAGTGGTGCGGGACAGTTAGCGGAAGCCAATCAGCTACGGTCGCAGTCAGTATTTATTACCCTTTTGGTGGGGCTAGTATTAGGCTTGTATTCAATTCTTCTTGGTCCTTGGACATTAGGAATTTTAGGGACGGCAAGTAATGTTACCGCCATGGGTGGCTTATATTTGTCTTTGATTGGTGGGACAATTGTTATATTAGGGTTACAAACAACCTTTGGAGCCATTCTTCGTGTCGAAGGAAAGCCGAGGCTACCTATGTATGTTAGCTTGCTGACAAATATTATCAATGTAATCTTGTCTGCCATCGCTATTTATGTCTTCCATTTAGGAATCGTTGGCGTCTCACTTGGAACCATTCTATCAAGGGTAATCGGAATAATCATCCTAGCCACCTACCTTCCAATAAAAAATATTTTAGGAGGTATCCGATTGAAGATTGATAGAAATTTTCTATCAATTGCCCTTCCAGCAGCTGGCGAACGCCTGATGATGCGTGCAGGAGATGTCGCCATTGTGGCTATAATTGTTGCTTTTGGAACAAAAGTTGTTGCAGGGAATGCCATCGGTGAAGTCATAACGCAGTTCAATTATATGCCGGGAATGGGAGTGGCGACAGCAACTGTCATATTAACAGGGCATTTAGTAGGTCAAGGTAATCTTCTGGAGACTAAAAAGTTGATTCAACAATCCTATTGGATAGCGTTTAGCTTAATGGCAGCCGTAGGACTGATAGTTTTTGCGCTGGGCTACCCTCTGACACATCTGTTTACAACTGATAAAACAGCAGTGGCATCTAGTATGATAGTTATCATCATGTCGGGCTTGGGAGCTCCAACTGCAGCAGGAACCATGGTTTACACAGCACTTTGGCAAGGTCTGGGACAAGCCAAACTACCATTTTATGCGACTACCATCGGCATGTGGGTGCTTCGCATTGGCTTGGGGGTTGTTTTAGGCATAGTGTCCCACCTAGGTCTATTGGGCGTTTGGTTAGCGACCATTATTGACAATAGCTTCCGCTGGATTTTCTTAAAATGGTGTTATCATCAATATATGAAAGAAATGTAAGCAGTTACTGAATTGCTTACATTATTTTTTTACAAAAAAAAGACGCCAAAATGCTTGCAAGGGGCCACCAAATTTGATATTATATACTGGTGCTGTAAATGAACAGCTTTAGCTATGATACAAGAGGTTGCGACACGCTAGGTTGCATTGCCACGCAAAGGCACGTCGGTTTTCTTGAGGAGCTAGCCTATTATCGTAAATAGACGAGAGGAGAAAAGATGGCAAACAAAAAAATCCGTATCCGTTTGAAAGCATACGAACACCGTACACTTGATACAGCGGCTGAAAAAATCGTTGAAACTGCAACACGTACAGGTGCAACAGTTGCTGGACCAGTTCCACTTCCAACTGAACGTAGCCTTTACACAATTATTCGTGCGACTCACAAATATAAAGATTCTCGCGAACAATTCGAAATGCGTACACACAAACGCTTGATCGACATCATCAACCCAACACAAAAAACTGTTGATGCTTTGATGAAACTTGATCTTCCAAGTGGTGTCAACGTAGAAATCAAACTGTAATTTTGATTTCTGAGCACAAAAAACGCTCGTAAAAAACTTTTTTGAGCATGAAAAACGCTCATTAAAAACTTTTTGAAATTAAAATAAGTAAAGGAAATATTTTCTCATGACAAAAGGAATCTTAGGGAAAAAAGTGGGAATGACTCAAGTCTTCACTGAAGCTGGTGAATTTATCCCTGTTACTGTCATCGAAGCAACTCCAAACGTTGTGCTTCAAGTTAAAACTGTTGAAACAGATGGTTACGAAGCGGTTCAAGTTGGTTTTGACGACAAACGCGAAGTATTGAGCAACAAACCTGCCAAAGGCCATGTAGCGAAAGCTAACACTGCTCCTAAGCGCTTCATCCGTGAATTCAAAAACATCGAAGGCGTTGAAGTTGGAGCAGAACTTACTGTTGAACAATTTGAAGCTGGAGATGTTGTTGATGTAACTGGTACATCTAAAGGTAAAGGTTTCCAAGGTGTTATCAAACGCCATGGTCAATCACGTGGTCCTATGGCTCACGGTTCTCGTTACCACCGTCGTCCAGGTTCGATGGGACCTGTTGCTCCTAACCGTGTTTTCAAAAACAAACACTTGGCAGGACGTATGGGTGGAAACCGTGTAACAATTCAAAACCTTGAAATTGTACAAGTTATCCCAGAGAAAAACGTTGTCCTTATCAAAGGTAACGTACCAGGTGCTAAGAAATCTCTTATCACTATCAAATCAGCAGTTAAAGCTGCTAAATAATAAGAAAGGAGAAAACAGTTAAAATGGCAAACGTAAAACTATTTGACCAAACTGGTAAAGAAGTTAGCTCAGTTGAATTGAACGACGCTATCTTCGGTATCGAACCAAACGAATCAGTTGTTTTTGATGTTGTAATCAGCCAACGCGCTAGCCTTCGCCAAGGTACTCATGCGGTTAAAAACCGTTCAGCAGTATCAGGTGGTGGACGTAAACCATGGCGTCAAAAAGGAACTGGACGTGCTCGTCAAGGTTCTATCCGCTCACCACAATGGCGTGGTGGTGGTGTTGTCTTCGGACCAACTCCACGTTCATACGGCTACAAACTTCCACAAAAAGTTCGTCGCCTTGCGTTGAAATCAGTTCTTTCAGCTAAAGTTGCTGAAGAAAAATTTGTAGCTGTAGAAAGCCTTTCATTTGCAGCTCCAAAAACTGCTGAATTTGCATCAGTTCTTTCAGCATTGAGCATTGAGTCAAAAGTACTTGTAATTCTTGAAGAAGGAAACGAATTCGCTGCACTTTCAGCTCGTAACCTTCCAAACGTTACAGTTGCTACTGCAACTACTGCAAGTGTTCTTGACATCGTTAACGCAGACAAACTTCTTGTTACTAAAGAAGCAATCTCTACAATCGAGGGGGTTCTTGCATAATGAATTTGTACGACGTAATCAAAAAACCTGTAATTACTGAGAAATCAATGATTGCTCTTGAATCAGGTAAATACACTTTTGAAGTTGACACTCGTGCACACAAATTGTTGATCAAACAAGCTGTTGAAGCAGCATTTGACGGCGTTAAAGTTGCAAGTGTTAACACTGTTAACGTTAAACCAAAAGCTAAACGCGTTGGTCGTTATACAGGTTTCTCAAGCAAAACTAAAAAAGCTATTATTACTCTTACAGCTGATTCTAAAGCAATCGAGTTGTTTGCCACTGAAGCTGAATAATCTAAGGAGGAAATAACGTGGGTATTAAAGTTTATAAACCAACGACAAATGGCCGTCGTAACATGACTTCTTTGGATTTTGCTGAAATCACAACAAACACTCCTGAGAAATCATTGCTTGTTTCACTTAAAAGCAAAGCAGGTCGCAACAACAACGGTCGTATCACTGTTCGTCACCAAGGTGGCGGTCACAAACGTCACTACCGTGTAATTGACTTCAAACGTAACAAAGATAACGTTGAAGCAGTTGTTAAAACAATCGAATACGATCCAAACCGTACTGCTAACATCGCCCTTGTACACTATACTGACGGTGTTAAAGCTTACATCATCGCACCAAAAGGTCTTGAAGTAGGTCAACGCATTGTTTCAGGCCCAGATGCAGATATCAAAGTTGGTAACGCACTTCCATTGGCAAACATTCCAGTGGGTACAGTTATCCACAACATCGAATTGCAACCTGGTAAAGGTGCTGAGTTGATCCGTGCTGCGGGTGCTTCTGCTCAAGTACTTGGTCAAGAAGGTAAATACGTTCTTGTTCGTCTTCAATCAGGCGAAGTTCGTATGATTCTTGGTACTTGCCGTGCTACAATCGGTACAGTTGGTAACGAACAACAATCATTAATTAACCTTGGTAAAGCCGGACGTAATCGTTGGAAAGGTGTTCGCCCAACAGTTCGTGGTTCTGTAATGAACCCTAACGATCACCCACACGGTGGTGGTGAAGGTAAAGCACCAGTTGGACGTAAAGCGCCATCTACTCCTTGGGGTAAACCTGCGCTTGGTCTTAAAACTCGTAACAAAAAAGCTAAATCAGACAAACTTATTGTTCGTCGTCGTAACGATAAATAATCGTTTAGTAGCTTAAAACATTCCGCCAACTCGGTAGTGCGCTAAAAGCGCACAAGCTGTTGTGGTACTAATTTAAAGGAGAAAACTACAAAATGGGACGTAGTCTTAAAAAAGGACCTTTCGTCGATGAGCATTTGATGAAAAAAGTTGAAGCTCAAGCAAATGACGAAAAGAAAAAAGTAATCAAAACTTGGTCACGTCGTTCAACGATTTTCCCAAGTTTCATCGGATACACAATCGCAGTTTATGATGGACGTAAACACGTACCAGTTTACATCCAAGAAGACATGGTAGGTCACAAACTTGGTGAATTTGCACCAACTCGTACTTACAAAGGTCACGCAGCTGACGATAAGAAAACACGTCGTTAATAGGGGGAGAACACAATGGCAGAAATTACTTCAGCTAAAGCAATGGCTCGTACAGTGCGTGTTTCACCTCGTAAAACACGTCTAGTACTTGATCTTATCCGTGGTAAGAACGTTGCTGACGCAATCGCAATCTTGAAATTTACTCCAAACAAAGCAGCTCGTGTTATTGAGAAAACTCTTAACTCAGCTATTGCTAACGCAGAAAACAACTTTGGTTTGGAAAAAGCTAACTTGGTAGTATCTGAAACATTCGCAAACGAAGGACCAACAATGAAACGTTTCCGTCCACGTGCGAAAGGTTCAGCTTCACCAATCAACAAACGTACAACTCACGTAACTGTAGTTGTATCAGAAAAATAAGGAGGTAAAATCGTGGGTCAAAAAGTACATCCAATTGGTATGCGTGTCGGTATTATTCGTGACTGGGATGCAAAATGGTATGCTGAAAAAGAATACGCGGATTACCTTCATGAAGATCTTGCAATCCGTAAATTCATCAATAAAGAATTGGCTGACGCTTCAGTTTCAACAATTGAAATCGAACGTGCAGTAAATAAAGTTATCGTTTCACTTCATACTGCTAAACCAGGTATGGTTATCGGTAAAGGTGGATCAAACGTTGACGCTCTTCGCGCTCAACTTAACAAATTGACTGGTAAGCAAGTACACATCAACATCATTGAAATCAAACAACCTGATTTGGATGCACATCTTGTTGGTGAAAACATTGCTCGTCAATTGGAACAACGTGTTGCTTTCCGTCGCGCTCAAAAACAAGCTATCCAACGTACAATGCGTGCAGGTGCTAAAGGAATTAAAACTCAAGTATCTGGTCGTTTGAACGGTGCAGATATTGCTCGTAGCGAAGGCTATTCTGAAGGGACAGTTCCGCTTCACACACTCCGCGCAGATATTGACTACGCTTGGGAAGAAGCTGACACAACTTACGGTAAACTTGGTGTTAAAGTTTGGATTTACCGTGGTGAAGTTCTTCCAGCTCGCAAAAACACTAAAGGAGGCAAATAACAAATGTTAGTACCTAAACGTGTTAAACACCGTCGCGAATTCCGTGGAAAAATGCGCGGTGAAGCTAAAGGTGGTAAAGAAGTCGCATTCGGTGAATACGGTCTTCAAGCTACAACTAGCCACTGGATCACAAACCGCCAAATCGAAGCTGCCCGTATCGCTATGACGCGTTACATGAAACGTGGTGGTAAAGTTTGGATCAAAATCTTCCCACACAAATCATACACTGCTAAAGCTATCGGTGTACGTATGGGTTCTGGTAAAGGGGCACCTGAAGGTTGGGTAGCACCAGTTAAACGTGGTAAAGTGATGTTCGAAATCGCTGGTGTATCTGAAGAAGTTGCACGTGAAGCGCTTCGTCTTGCTAGCCACAAATTGCCAGTTAAGACTAAATTCGTAAAACGTGAAGCAGAATAAGGAGAAAACATGAAACTTCAAGAAATTAAAGATTTTGTTAAAGAGCTTCGTGGTCTTTCTCAGGAAGAACTTGCTAAGAAAGAAAGCGAACTTAAAAAAGAACTTTTTGATCTTCGTTTCCAAGCTGCGGCAGGTCAACTTGAAAAAACTGCTCGCCTTGACGAAGTGAAAAAACAAATTGCACGTGTTAAAACTGTGCAATCTGAAATGAAATAATAGATTGGGAAAGGAGAAATTCTAATAATGGAACGTAATCAACGTAAAACCCTTGTTGGACGTGTTGTATCTGACAAAATGGATAAAACAATCACTGTTGTAGTTGAAACAAAACGTAACCACCCAGTCTATGGTAAGCGTATCAACTATTCAAAAAAATACAAAGCACATGATGAAAACAACGTCGCTAAAGCAGGCGATATCGTGCGTATCATGGAAACTCGTCCACTTTCAGCTACAAAACGCTTCCGTCTTGTAGAAGTTGTGGAAGAAGCTGTTATTATCTAATCAAACTAAAAGGAGAAAATTGAAATGATTCAACAAGAAACTCGCTTGAAAGTTGCTGATAATAGCGGTGCTCGTGAGATCTTGACTATCAAAGTTCTTGGTGGTTCAGGACGTAAATTCGCTAACATCGGTGACGTAATCGTTGCTTCTGTAAAACAAGCTACTCCTGGTGGAGCAGTTAAAAAAGGTGACGTGGTTAAAGCTGTTATCGTTCGTACAAAAACTGGTGCGCGCCGTCCAGACGGTTCATACATTAAATTTGACGACAATGCTGCTGTAATCATCCGTGACGATAAAACACCTCGCGGAACACGTATCTTCGGTCCTGTTGCACGTGAATTGCGTGAAGGCGGCTACATGAAGATCGTTTCACTTGCACCAGAAGTACTCTAATATTACAATAACAAACTAGTCCCCTAGGTTTTCCTAGGGTGCCCATTTGGGCGTAAGAAATAATAGGAGAAAAACTCAAATGTTTGTAAAAAAAGGCGACAAAGTTCGCGTTATTGCTGGTAAGGACAAAGGCACTGAAGCTGTAGTTCTTAAAGCTCTTCCAAAAGTAAACAAAGTTGTTGTTGAAGGCGTAGCCATCATCAAAAAACATCAAAAACCAAACAACGAAAACCCTCAAGGTGCTATCGTTGAAAAAGAAGCTGCTATCCACGTGTCAAATGTACAAGTTCTTGACAAAAATGGTGTAGCAGGTCGTGTTGGTTACAAAGTTGTTGACGGCAAAAAAGTTCGTTACAACAAAAAATCAGGCGAAGTGCTTGATTAATCACGAAGGAAAGGAGAAAGTAAATAATGGCTAATCGTCTTAAAGAAAAATACACTACTGAAGTAGTTCCTGCCTTGACAGAAAAATTCAACTACTCATCAGTTATGGCTGTGCCAAAAGTTGAGAAAATCGTTCTTAACATGGGTGTTGGTGATGCTGTATCAAACGCTAAAAACCTTGAAAAAGCTGCTGCTGAGTTGGCACTTATCTCAGGTCAAAAACCACTTATTACTAAAGCTAAGAAATCAATCGCTGGCTTCCGTCTTCGTGAAGGTGTAGCGATCGGGGCAAAAGTTACCCTTCGTGGTGAACGTATGTACGAATTCTTGGATAAATTGGTTACAGTTTCACTTCCACGTGTACGTGACTTCCACGGTGTTCCAACAAAATCATTTGATGGACGCGGAAACTACACACTCGGTGTGAAAGAACAACTTATCTTCCCAGAAATCAACTTCGACGATGTTGATAAAGTACGTGGTCTTGATATTGTTATCGTTACTACTGCTAATACTGACGAAGAATCACGTGAATTGCTTAAAGGTCTTGGAATGCCTTTTGCAAAATAATCTAGGAGGTAAATAAATTGGCTAAAAAATCTATGATTGCTAAGAACAAACGCCCAGCGAAGTTCTCTACGCAAGCTTACACTCGTTGCGAAAAATGTGGACGTCCACATTCAGTTTACCGCAAATTCAAACTTTGCCGTGTTTGCTTCCGTGAATTGGCTTACAAAGGTCAAATTCCTGGTGTTACTAAAGCTTCTTGGTAATCCAAGAATCATTAACTAGCAAGTGAACAATTCAAACTACTAGTAAGAGGAGAAATTAAAAATGGTTATGACTGACCCAATTGCAGACTTTTTGACACGTATTCGTAACGCTAACCAAGCGAAACACGAAGTGCTTGAAGTACCTGCGTCAAACATCAAAAAAGGGATTGCTGAAATCCTTAAACGCGAAGGTTTTGTAAAAAACGTTGAAGTTATCGAAGATGACAAACAAGGTATCATCCGCGTATTCTTGAAATACGGACAAAACGGTGAACGTGTTATCACTAACTTAAAACGTGTTTCAAAACCAGGTCTTCGTGTTTACACTAAACGTGAAGATATGCCTAAAGTTCTTAACGGACTTGGAATTGCAATCGTTTCAACTTCAGAAGGTCTTTTGACTGATAAAGAAGCCCGCCAAAAAAATGTTGGTGGTGAAGTGATCGCTTACGTTTGGTAAAATTTATTAGAAGTTGTGGGGTTGTCCACAATTATTCTAGTAAGCTCACCGAACACCCCGTGAAAACTCGTCGCTTTATGCGGCCTGACAATTTAACAGGAGAAAATAAAAACTATGTCACGTATTGGTAATAAAGTTATTACTTTGCCTGCTGGTGTTGAAATCACTAACAACGACCATGTTGTTACTGTAAAAGGACCTAAAGGCGAACTCACTCGTGAGTTTAACAAAAATATTGAAATCAAAGTTGAAGGAACTGAAGTTACTCTTCACCGTCCAAACGACTCAAAAGAAATGAAAACAATCCATGGTACAACTCGTGCTAACTTGAACAACATGGTTGTTGGTGTTTCTGAAGGTTTCAAAAAAGAACTTGAAATGCGCGGGGTTGGTTACCGTGCACAACTTCAAGGTTCAAAACTTGTACTTTCTGTAGGTAAATCTCACCAAGACGAAGTTGAAGCTCCAGAAGGAATTACTTTTGAAGTTCCAACTCCAACTACAATCAACGTTCTTGGTCCAAACAAAGAAGTTGTTGGTCAAACAGCTGCTTACATCCGTAGCCTTCGTTCACCAGAACCTTACAAAGGTAAAGGTATTCGCTATGTTGGTGAATTTGTACGTCGTAAAGAAGGTAAAACAGGTAAATAATAGATTAAGGGAGTTTCTTGCAGTTATTCTGCAAGACTACTTATCTATCAATCATTTTGCCTTCATGGCAAAACATTATAATTAAGAGGTGAAAATTGTGATTTCGAAACCAGATAAAAATAAAATCCGCCAAAAACGCCACCGTCGCGTTCGCGGTAAACTCTCTGGAACTGCTGATCGCCCACGTTTGAACGTATTCCGTTCTAATACAGGCATCTACGCTCAAGTAATTGATGACGTAGCGGGTGTAACGCTCGCAAGTGCATCAACTCTTGATAAAGAAGTTTCTAACGGAACTAAAACAGAACAAGCCGTTGTTGTCGGTAAACTTGTTGCTGAACGCGCAGTAGCTAAAGGTATTTCTGAAGTGGTCTTTGACCGCGGTGGATATCTCTATCACGGACGTGTGAAAGCTTTGGCTGACTCAGCTCGTGAAAACGGATTGAAATTCTAATAGGGGGATACTAAATAATGGCATTTAAAGATAATGCAGTAGAACTTGAAGAACGCGTTGTTGCGATTAACCGCGTTACAAAAGTTGTTAAAGGTGGACGTCGTCTTCGCTTTGCTGCTCTTGTAGTTGTTGGTGACCGTAACGGACGTGTTGGTTTCGGTACAGGTAAAGCTCAAGAAGTACCAGAAGCTATTCGTAAAGCTGTTGACGCTGCTAAGAAAAACATGGTTGAAGTTCCTATGGTTGGTACAACAATTCCTCACGAAGTTCGTTCAGAATTTGGTGGAGCTAAAGTATTGTTGAAACCTGCTGTTGAAGGGGCTGGAGTTGCTGCTGGTGGTGCTGTTCGTGCCGTCATCGAATTGGCTGGTGTTTCAGATGTTACATCTAAATCACTTGGTTCAAACACTCCAATCAACATCGTACGCGCAACTGTTGAAGGTTTGAAACAATTGAAACGTGCTGAAGACGTTGCTGCTCTTCGTGGTGTTTCAGTTTCTGACTTGGCATAAGAAAGGGGATTACAATGGCTCAAATTAAAATTACTTTGACTAAGTCTCCAATCGGTCGCATTCCTGCACAACGTAAAACAGTTGTTGCCCTTGGACTTGGCAAATTGAACTCTTCAGTTGTTAAAGAAGACAACGCTGCTGTTCGTGGTATGATCAACGCAGTATCTCATTTGGTAACTGTCGAAGAAGCTTAATTTAAAATGATCGCACTGATGCTTATTGGTGCGATTTATCAGAATCGTATAGGCGAGTCTTTGCGGGGAGTACCTTTCCCCTCGTAAGGGCGCTAGCATTTTACAAATAAGGAGAAAATTAATAATGAAACTTCATGAATTGAAACCTGCAGAAGGTTCACGTAAAGTTCGCAACCGTGTAGGTCGTGGTACTTCATCAGGTAATGGTAAAACATCTGGTCGCGGACAAAAAGGTCAAAAAGCTCGTAGCGGTGGCGGAGTACGTCTTGGTTTTGAAGGTGGACAAACTCCATTGTTCCGTCGTATGCCAAAACGTGGATTCTCTAACATCAACGCTAAAGAATACGCATTGGTTAACCTTGATCAATTGAACGTTTTTGAAGACGGTACAGAAGTAACACCAGTTGTTCTTAAAGAAGCTGGAATCGTTCGTGCTGAAAAATCAGGCGTTAAAATTCTTGGTAACGGCGAATTGACTAAGAAATTGACTGTTAAAGCAGCTAAATTCTCAAAATCTGCTGAAGCAGCAATTACTGCAAAAGGTGGTTCAATCGAAGTCATCTAATTAATGAGAGGTGACTCATTATGTTTTTAAGACTACTTAGAGATGCTTTGAAGGTTAAGAATGTAAGAAATAAAATTTTCTTTACCATTTTTATTCTCCTAGTATTTCGTATCGGAACACACATTACGGTGCCTGGTATCAATGCAAAGAGTCTCGAACAATTGGGTGATTTGCCATTTCTTAATATGTTGAACTTGGTTAGTGGTAATGCTATGAGAAACTTTTCAGTTTTCTCTATGGGTGTCAGCCCTTATATTACAGCTTCAATCGTTGTTCAGCTATTACAAATGGACATTTTACCTAAATTTGTCGAATGGGGAAAACAAGGTGAAGTAGGACGTCGTAAGTTGAATCAAGCGACGCGCTATATTTCACTGGTACTGGCCTTTATTCAATCAATTGGTATCACAGCTGGTTTCAATACCTTATCATCTGTTGCCCTAGTAGCGACTCCAAATGTTCAAACTTATGTTTTGATTGGTTTCTTACTAACAACTGGTAGTGTCATTGTAACTTGGTTAGGTGAGCAAATTACTGATAAAGGATTTGGTAATGGTGTATCAATGATTATCTTTGCTGGTATCATTTCATCCATCCCAGATACTATTTCAACTATTTATCAAGACTTCTTTGTCAATATCCGTGAAAATCAGATGGTTTCATCAATGATTTATGTAGCCATCTTAATTGTCGCAGTACTTGCGATTGTCTTTTTCACAACATTTGTTCAACAAGCGGAATATAAAATTCCAATTCAATATACAAAACTAACTCAGGGAGCTCCAACAAGTTCTTACTTGCCATTGAAAGTTAATCCAGCTGGCGTTATTCCCGTTATCTTTGCAAGCTCGATTACAACAATTCCAAGTACGATAATTCCTTTCTTCCAAAATGGAAAAGATGTTCCTTGGTTGACAACTCTTCAAAGCGTCTTAAACTATCAATCACCAATTGGTATGGTTGTTTACGCCGTTTTGATTATCCTCTTCTCATTCTTCTATACATTTGTTCAGGTAAATCCTGAAAAGACAGCTGAAAATCTTCAGAAGAACTCGTCCTATATTCCAAGTGTTCGACCTGGACGTGAAACAGAAGAGTATATGTCATCATTGCTTAAAAAGTTAGCCTCTGTCGGGTCAGTATTTCTAGCATTTATTTCTTTGACTCCAATTGTTGCTCAACAAGCCATGAACCTGTCATCTAGTATTGCACTAGGGGGAACAAGTTTGCTCATCTTAATTTCAACAGGAATTGAAGGGATGAAACAACTTGAAGGTTACTTATTGAAACGTAAGTATGTTGGCTTTATGAACACAGCAGAATAGAATATAGGTTGACTTGGTCAACCTTCTATTTTGTTTTTTAATAAGTTTAGCACCTCAGGGTGTTGAATTTATTTAAAAACAAAATGAGGAGACTATCATGAATTTATTAATCATGGGCTTGCCAGGTGCTGGTAAAGGTACTCAGGCTGCCAAGATCGTTGAAGAATTTGGTGTCGTACATATTTCAACAGGAGATATGTTCCGCGCAGCGATGGCTAACAAAACTGAAATGGGTGTTTTGGCTAAAAGCTTTATCGATAAGGGTGAATTGGTACCAGATGAAGTAACAAACGGTATTGTAAAAGAACGCCTTGCTCAAGCAGATATTGCTGAAAAAGGCTTTTTGCTTGATGGCTACCCACGTACAATTGAGCAAGCTCATGCATTGGATGAAACACTTGCTAACTTAGGAATTAAACTTGATGGTGTTATTAACATCTCAGTTGATCCTTCTAGCTTGGTTGAGCGTTTAAGTGGGCGCATTATTAATCGTAAAACTGGTGAAACCTACCATAAAGTGTTTAATCCACCAGCTGACTATAATGAAGAAGACTATTACCAACGTGAAGATGACAAACCTAAAACAGTGAAACGTCGTTTAGATATTAATATTGCTCAAGGTGAACCAATCCTTGAACACTATCGAAAAGCAGGTTTGGTATCAGATATTGAAGGTAATCAAGCTATCGACGCAGTATTTGCTGAAGTTGAGAAAGTGATTTCATCATTAAAATAATTAGTGATTTCTACTTGCATAAGTAAATGGCTCATGCTATACTAGAGTAGTCTGACTTATAATTGTTACCTCTTTAAAAGAGGGTATCGAATCGAAATTTAGGGGGTACTTTTGCGTGGCAAAAGAAGATGTGATTGAAATTGAAGGTAAAGTTGTTGAAACGATGCCTAACGCAATGTTTACTGTTGAGTTGGAAAATGGACACCAAATTTTAGCAACTGTATCAGGAAAAATCCGTAAAAACTACATCCGTATTTTGGTAGGTGATCGTGTTACTGTTGAAATGAGTCCATATGATTTGACACGTGGACGCATCACATACCGCTTTAAATAATCGAAATAATTGGAGGGATTAGAACATGAAGGTAAGACCATCGGTTAAACCAATTTGCGAATACTGTAAAGTAATTCGTCGTAACGGTCGTGTTATGGTAATTTGTCCATCAAATCCAAAACACAAACAACGTCAAGGATAATATAGAAAGGAGAAAAAATGGCTCGTATTGCTGGAGTTGATATTCCAAATGATAAACGTGTAGTAATTTCATTAACTTACGTATACGGAATCGGTCTTGCAACATCTAAGAAAATCTTGGCAGCAGCTGGTATCTCAGAAGATATCCGTGTTAAAGATTTGACTTCAGATCAAGAAGATGCAATCCGTCGCGAAGTTGACTCAATCAAAGTTGAGGGTGACCTTCGTCGTGAAGTTAACTTGAACATCAAACGCTTGATGGAAATCGGTTCATACCGTGGAATCCGTCACCGTCGTGGACTTCCAGTCCGTGGACAAAACACTAAAAATAACGCTCGCACTCGTAAAGGTAAAGCTGTTGCGATTGCTGGTAAGAAAAAATAAAATAGGAGGTAAAACAATTGGCTAAACCAACACGTAAACGTCGTGTGAAAAAGAACATCGAATCTGGTGTTGCGCATATTCACGCTACATTCAATAACACTATTGTTATGATTACAGATGTGCATGGTAACGCTCTTGCATGGTCATCAGCTGGTGCTCTTGGATTTAAAGGTTCTCGTAAATCTACTCCATTCGCTGCGCAAATGGCTGCTGAAGCTGCTGCTAAATCTGCACAAGAACACGGTCTTAAAACTGTTGAAGTTACTGTAAAAGGTCCTGGTTCAGGTCGTGAATCTGCTATTCGTGCCCTTGCTGCAGCTGGTCTTGAAGTAACTGCAATTCGTGATGTGACTCCTGTGCCACATAATGGTGCTCGTCCTCCAAAACGTCGTCGTGTATAATCATAACTTTAGTAGTACACAACTTTTCGTTTAAGAGGGAGTAACTAAATGATTGAGTTTGAAAAACCAACAATAACAAAAATTGATGAAAATAAAGATTACGGCAGATTTGTCATCGAGCCACTAGAACGTGGATACGGTACAACTCTAGGTAATTCTCTTCGTCGAGTACTCCTGTCTTCACTTCCAGGTGCAGCAGTAACATCAATTAAAATTGATGGCGTACTACACGAATTTGATACTATCCCAGGTGTACGTGAAGATGTGATGCAAATCATCCTTAATGTAAAAGGACTTGCTGTTAAATCTTACGTCGAAGACGAAAAGATTATCGAACTTGATGTTGAAGGACCTGCAGAAGTTACTGCTGGGGACATTTTAACTGATAGTGATATCGAAATTGTAAACCCTGATCATTATCTCTTTACTTTGGCTGAAGGACACAGTGTTAAAGCAACTATGACTGTTGCTAAGAACCGCGGTTACGTTCCTGCTGAAGGTAATAAAAAAGATGATGCTCCAGTTGGTACATTGGCTGTAGATTCTATCTACACACCAGTAAAAAAAGTTAATTATCAAGTTGAACCTGCTCGAGTAGGTAGTAATGACGGCTTTGATAAATTAACAATTGAAATCATGACAAATGGCACAATCATTCCTGAAGATGCTCTTGGTCTATCTGCACGAGTTTTAATCGAACACTTGAACTTGTTTACTGATTTAACAGAAGTAGCTAAAGCTACAGATGTTATGAAAGAAACAGAAAAAGTAAACGATGAAAAAGTGCTTGACCGTACTATCGAAGAACTTGATTTGTCAGTGCGCTCATATAACTGTTTGAAACGTGCGGGTATCAATACCGTATTTGATCTTACAGAAAAAACTGAGCCTGAAATGATGAAAGTTCGTAACCTTGGGCGTAAGAGTCTAGAAGAAGTTAAGATTAAACTTGCTGACCTTGGTCTCGGACTAAAAAACGATAAATAATATAGGAGGACACAATGGCTTACCGTAAACTAGGACGCACTAGCTCACAACGTAAGGCAATGCTTCGTGATTTGACTACAGATCTTCTTATCAACGAATCAATTGTAACAACTGAAGCACGTGCTAAAGAAATCCGTAAAACAGTTGAAAAAATGATTACACTTGGTAAACGTGGAGATTTGCATGCACGTCGTCAAGCAGCTGCTTACGTACGTAATGAAATTGCATCAGAAAACTATGATGAAGCTACTGATAAATATACATCAACTACAGCTCTTCAAAAACTTTTTGATGAAATCGCACCACGTTACGCTGAACGTAACGGTGGATACACTCGTATCCTTAAAACTGAACCACGCCGTGGTGATGCTGCCCCAATGGCTATCATCGAATTAGTTTAATTTTTATCAATTTTGTTGAGTGTTATGATGATGGAACTTTGAATAGTTCTTAGTCTAGCTCTGGTCTACCGCTGGGAAATCTCCCAGCGGGAACACTCATCATAATATTGGAAGTAACGCTTGTTTACGAAGTATTTTTATTTTTAGAAGTACTTCGTAAGCAGGCGTTTTGTTTTGGCTCATTGTCAACTGTAGTGGGACTTATCACTAACATCTAGAGAGAATCAGATTGGTTCTCTCTATTTTGATGTTCAAAGCGATGAGAATTTTTGTTTTAAAGTTTTTGAAGTTTCGAAAGCCGAAAGCTTGACGCTTAATGTCCTTGATGAGTTTGTTAGTGGCTTCTAGCTTAGCGTTAGAATAAGGGAGCTCCAGGGCGTTTGCGATGTAGGATTTGTATTTCTTGAAGGTCTTAAAGACAGCGGTAAATATAGGATTGACAAAGGGAAGGTTGTCGTCAATCAGTGCCATAAAATGGTCGGTATTCTTCTCTTGAAAATGGAATAATAAGAGTTGATACAAGTCATAATAATAGCGGAGTTCGTCCGATAAATCTAGAATTTTCTTAACAATTTCTTTCGGAGTCAAGGTTTGCCTAAAGGTTCGTGAATAAAAGCGTTTGTCAGAGAGTTTACGGCTGTCTTTTTGCAGGATTTTCCAGTGATTTGGCTGCTTTACAATGTTTTCAGAGCAACTAACTAGGGGAGCCTGAATACTTTTAATTTTCAATATACCTCGTTATGGGCGCTTACGAATTTTTATGGCGTGAAAATAATGGTTTTGATTGAGGCACTGATTTAAGTTTATTATAGATGTTTTTTCAACATAAAGAGTTTCCAGATAAAAGTAGATAGCTTAACTTCTAAATCATAAAGAAGTTAAGCTATCTACTTTTATTTTTTGGATGAAAAGATTCTCTTTACTTTGAAGATTAGATATCGGTTAAAATATTTGAAACCAATATACCTTATGCAACTTAAAAGTATAGCCGTATAAGCTCGTGATATTTGACCTAGCGTTCTTTAAAATCATCAAACAGTGTTTTTATTTTTCGCAAAAAATTAGCTTTGCCACGGAAAGATTCTCCGCAAATAACCTTTTTTAGAAGCTGTTTATCATTGAGGGACAGTTGCTGATGAACTTGCGTAATAACATCGCGATAAGCAACGTACTCATCTAGTAGTAAGCCACTATCCTTAACGCAGTGGCTGATTTCACTAATTTCTTCGTAAGCCATTTTGTCAAATTGACGTTTTTGACTTTCTTGTTTTCTTAATGTATCCTTAAGGTGATTAGAAAATTTTGTTTTGAAGTAGCAAAATAGACGCTCTTCATCATGTTTGAGCTCAGGATGCTTATCCAGTAATTTAAACAGGACAATACGACCTTCTTGGATCCAGTCATCGTGATCCCACAAATGAATAAAGAAATATCGTTTAAATTTTAGGACAATAGGTTTTACTTTTTTAAAGATAGATTCAAAATCTTTCATGATTTCCTCCAAATTATTTTTTATGACACTATTATAATTTTGTATTGCAAAAATGAACATGACAAAAGTGTCCTATATATTTTGGTGATTTTTTACGAATAATAGGAGTCTATCTGTTAAATTGATCGAAGTTGCGTAATTTGTAATCGTAACTTAGTCAGCTTCCTATGAAGCGAAGCGTTCGTTCGAGATCAAATAGTTCTAGAGTCTAAAGAAGTAAGTTCTAGGTGTCCGATTTGCAGTTAGATTCTCTACTTGTCGCTTTGAAAAACTTAGTTTGTTTTGATGTGGAGAAGCTAGCAGGTGGCATTGGTTGATATTTCCATTACAAGTTTACCGCAGTTACTGACCGAGATTGAGTATCTAAACAAAATCATTTATATTCTGTAGCGTGGGTTCGATCCCCATCACTCGCCTTTTTATTTTGGGGTATAGCCAAGCGGTAAGGCAAGGGACTTTGACTCCCTCATGCGTTGGTTCGAATCTAGCTACCCCAGTTTACTTTATGCCGGCGTGGCGGAATTGGCAGACGCGCTGGACTCAAAATCCAGTGTCCGCAAGGACGTGCCGGTTCGACCCCGGCCGCCGGTATAGTAGAAAAGACAAGGTTTCAAGGCCTTGTCTTTTTGTTTTGAGGTTATAAATTTTGAAGTTGAGTTACTAAAAATTACTTAATGTTTTGTAGTATAATAGGTTATATAAGCAAGAGGAGGAACCATTATATGAAGACACTTTATCATTATACAACAGTTGAAACATTGCTTCTGATATTAAATTATAAAACATTGAGATTCAAAAGTTTACTTTATGTTGACGACCCATTAGAACCTTCAACTTCAGACTTTGGTAATCTAGGTGGATTTAAGTATGTGTCTTGTTGGACTGATACTCCTAATAGTATTCCACAATGGACAATGTATTCTGATAATATGACAGGAGTGTGTATAGGAATTAGTTTTGACAAAGAAACTGATGTCTTTTTAACGGAAAAATTTTCTTTATCTGAATCTTCTGAACCAATTGATATGGTAAATGCATTACATCCTATAAAATCAGGTTTATTAGTTACAAATAATAAATATGTGCCATCTTTGGAAGAAATACGGTATACTGATGATGTTTCATTGATTACTCCTCGAGTAGTTTCTTCAGATGATAAATTCACAACTATTAATTTAGCTTCAAATGGTATCTATAAGACAACTGAGTGGAGTTTTCAAAATGAGCAAAGATTTTCTTTTCAGATTTTTCCATTACCAATAGATTTAGTTTTGGAATCAATGAATACAAATAAAGGAGATTTGACTGAAATAATTGATAGTTTTTTTTCTGTTAAACCTAAAGAATACTTTGATTTAGATTTAAATCCGACTATATTCAATAATATGACAATTACTTTTGGTAAAAGATGTTCTGCTGAAGATAAGTTGAAAGTATCAAAATTTTTAGAGGATAATAAATTCCATATTCCTTTATATGATAGTTCTGTAAATATAAAGCCTTAAATTAGGTCATCTAATTTATCAGCTAAATCTTTTTGCTTGCTTGGATACAAGTGAGAATAGGTATCAATTGTAGTTGTTATAGAAGCGTGTCCTAGCCTTTCTTTCACAACTAAATAATCTTCCCCCTGATTTATCAATAGAGAAGCGTGTGAGTGCCTAAAATCGTGTATGCGTATTTTTTTAAGAGTCGCATCACGTTCAAGAATTTTTTTGTACTGCTTTTCTATTGAATTTTTTGTAATCGTAATGGGACTACTTTGAAACACTTGTAGGCTCATGCTATCACTTGTAAATTGCTCTAATAGATGTTTTTGTTGCTGTTGCCAATATTGCAGTTCTTGACTTAATTTTTTATTGATGATAATTCTTCTAGTTCCTGCTTTAGTTTTAGTTGCACTGATATGGTTTATACCTTTATTAACGTATACAGACTTTGTGATATGAATTGTATTGCTCGAAAAGTCGATGTCTTGCCATGTTAGTGCGAGTGCTTTTCCAAGTCTTAGACCTGTAAAGAATAGAACTGTAAAGAGTAGTTTGATATTATATTCATCTTTCTCAAATAGAGAAAGGAAATGCTTAAATTCTTTCACTGTCCAGAAATTCATTTTACTTTTTTCTATTGGTAGTTTTTTAAGTAGTCTAACGGGATTATCGCTATAATACCCTTTTCTTAATCCTACATCTAATATTTTTTTCAATAAGACCATTATTTTATTGATCGTGTTCGGACTCAAATACTTATCAGAGTTTTTGGCATTCTTTTCTCTTAAATTTTCTCGAAATTGATAGATATCTTCATAAGTGAGTTTTGAAACATCATAAACTTTTGAGAAGTAATCATTATCAACTAATGGTTCAGGATTGTCAACGGATACTTAGAAGCTCGTTCTAAGCGTTTATCATATATTCTAAGTCTTTCATCATCATTAGGTTTTCTTAAATACAAGGTTTGTCCCGTTTTCTCATCTCCGTACGTAATATAGTAGTTACTTTTACCATATAGGAAACGGTTTTTTCTACAAATTTTAGAAAGTTGATTTGGAGTGAAGTAAGGAACTTCATTAAAATCGTCTATTGCGATATCAATTCTTCTTACGGAAAATGACTTATAATTGGAATATAGATTATCCAAGAAGTGACGTTCAGAAAGTCCCTTTGGGGTTAAAACCATATCTCGATAGAATTCTAATGCTTGTCCTGACATGACAAGCATGAAAGAATTTTCTTCATTACCATAGTAGATACGGATATTACCATAGTTTATTTGAGAGTCATATTCATAGTATTTAAGACTGCCTTTATCTATAATAAATAGCTCTGTATCAAGAAGTAAGATATCTTCAAAGATTCGTTAATCGAAAAATTCAAGCTTGAAAAGAATGATATAGATATTCTGAATAAAATCTTTCAAGAAGTTATAGCTAACTATGAATATGTAGAAAATAGTTTATAATGTAATAAAAAATAGCCTTATCTTTTTGATAAGGCTATTTTTCTTTTACTCAACTTAATAGTTCACTAGAATTTAGTATCACTTATAAGAGTATTTTAAAGTTGTATAGTACTCCAATTCATCATTGATTCTCATCACATAAAAAATGACAATCTGAAGTAACTCTAAATAATTTTGTAAATGTTCTCCTTCTTTTTTATATCCAAATTTACCATGAGAAAATTTATTTCTTATCTTTAATCCGTTACCATATTTTTATCATCTAAAATATAAGATAAATTTTTGATATACTATATTTAATTATAATACAAAAAATTTTGGAGATAAGGAGATAAAAAAGTGGATAAACAAACCATTTTTTACTGCTATAGAATGACTCATGATTATGGTATCAATCCTTGTGTTTTTACAGAAAATTATGATACAACTCCCCATCTTCTTACCGAAGGAGGGTGTATGCTTCAGTTAAGAAGGAATATCAAAAAGAATTGGGCTGATAAAATAAACTCGAAGTCTGTAGATGCTTACATAATGGCTGTAGCAGGGCATTCAAACGATGGGAACCAATGGAGAGATGAGCAAGGAATGTTTATCACTCCAAAATATAATCATCTAATTTTTGTTGCTAAAATTAGTGAAATTTTAACAATGAAAGAATATTTACTATCTCCAAAATCTAATAATAGAAGAGATGCTTATACTTATCAATGGCTGATTGAAAAGAATGGATTAAACCAATCAAGTTTTATGAATGAAGTAGTGATTCTTGCAGACCGTTTTAATTATTTTGGTAAGTCTCCACTTAAAATTCCTAAAGAAATATTAGATTTTTTTCCGATGGGAGAACGAGCGAGAATAAATGGGAAACCATTCCCAAGATGGAATGCCAAAAATGGATTTTATAACTCGGAAGAGAGATTTACTGATGTATTAGAATTAATGGAATTTGCTGAGACTATACTTGGTTCACAAAACAAAGTAATGGATTTGCCTTATCACCCATTCTTTATACGAGGAAAAGAATTTTGAAAATAATTTTATCAAGAAAAGGATTTGATTCATCTAATGGTGGTATCCCTAGTCCTATACTACCTGATGGAACCCTACTTTCATTACCAATACCTGCTAAATTTGACACCATATCTTTTGACGATTTAAACTATAATGGGGTATTATATTCAGATATATTAAAACAATTAAAAGGGAAGGAAGATAAAACAAACCATTTTAATTGTCATCTTGACCCGGACATAAGAGAAAATGTTAGGAATAATTCTGTTTCTAATTGGAGACCAGCATTTGGCCAAATTAAAAGTTCTCAGGGGATATTAAGAAATCATAATGTTTCTATCGGTGACCTTTTTCTATTTTTTGGATGGTTTAGACAAACTGAAGGGGATATTTACAATGGAACATTGTGTTTTAAGAAAGATGCACCTGATTTAAATATCATTTATGGTTATTTGCAAATTGGTGACATGACGAATGATAAAGAATGTTTGCAGAATATGTATCCATTTCATCCTCATTCCTTAGAACATATGAGTGGTTTGAAATCTAATATGCTATATATACCAAGTGAAAACTTATCGTTTTTACCTCAAAAAAAAGGTTATGGTACTTTTAATTTTCATGATAGGAGAGTATTAACAATGAGTGGTAAATCAAGAAGCATCTGGAAAGAAATACCGGCACTTATGCCTGAGAATATAAATGGTAATCATAAAAATTCTGCTAAAGATTGTGGTTTAAAATATTCTGGTATATGGCAAGAAAAAGTTTTGTTAGAAAATGAATTATCTTCTACTTGGGCAAAAGAGTTGTTTTTGTTTTAATAATTTAAAAAGTTGATTTTTTATATAGGAGAAGACACAATTTTACATTAACTGTGGAAAAGGTATGAAGTGTTACCAAAAAGTTACTAAAATTTGAAAAATTGCTCTATTTTGTGAAAACTAAAGACTTTAAAGCCTTATTAAATCAAGGTTTAGATATTCAAAAAATGTAAACATGGAACTCAAAATCCAGTGTCCTCACGGACGTGCCGGTTCGACCCCGGCCGCCGGTATAGCATTGAGTAAATGCCATTCTAGCAAAAAAGTAGTTGACAAGTAGTTGATTATTTGCTAGAATATAGAGGTTGTCTCTTGAGAGGCAAAGACCTTTGAAAACTGAACAAGACGAACCAAAAGTGCAGGGGTGAGGTAGTAAAACTACTTCG
>NZ_JADNQT010000014.1 GCF_015594605.1 Streptococcus sp. HF-1907
ATTGTAGACTATATTGATTATTACAACAACAAACGAATTAAGGTAAAATTAAAAGGACTCAGTCCTGTGCAATACAGAACTAAATCCTTTGGATAAATTAAATGTCTAACTTTTTGGGGTCAGTACATCATCAGCGTTTTTTTCATTGATTTTCAACTTTTTCCTGTAAACCGATTTCTAAATTGAGTATTTTCGATTATAATAGCCTTTATAAGGTTTTTTGCCTTATAATTTCTACTACACTTTAGCCTGAGTGCCTCTTGAGAAAGGCATTCATCCTTCTTTTTATCTTTTAGGAAAATAGCATAGCTGGATTTCTTGTCTGCTCACCCTACCCGATTTAGGTAAAGGCTGACCAACCCCTCGGCTAGCCTCATCGGAGTGCGGAGAACACAATCGACCCATCGGTTGACCTCATCGGAACGCGGAGAACATAATCGACCCATCGGTCGCCTTCATCGGATTGCGAGGGACACAATCAACCCCTCGGCTGGCTTCATCGGAACGCGGAGAACATAATCGATGCCTCGGTTGCTATTTTCCAAAAATTGAACAAAGAAAATGACTGCTTTTTATCAAAGAGACGCCCCAGGCTAGGCCAAAATGAGGAGGAACTTACATGACAACATTGTCGCTTACAACGCTTGCCATCAGTAAGCTGCAAAACCACGAGGTGTCAGACTTAATCTCGCGCTTTTTAAAAGATTTTGACCAAAAGGGCTATAGTTTAGAGGATGACCTATCACTTGCCATCCTAGCCCAATTACGCAAAGATGCTCAAGCCTACCGAAAATCGCTTGAAGTACAACATCTAGACCAAAACACCAAGGAAATCTCACAAGCAGATGCCGACCGTGATGATGACCTAATCGCCTTTCGAGCAGGGCTCAGAGCCTATGCCAAAAGCCGCAACGCTGACAAACAAGCTGCCTACACGCAACTAGCTAGTCTGCTCAGCCATTATAAAAATATCGAAGACGCTAACCTCAACAAAGAGTCAGGGCAAATCACGGCGCTGCTGACGGACTTGAGCAAAGAGCCTTATAAAACAGCGCTCAAAACCTTGAGCTTGCAAGCCTTCGTCACCAATCTAGCCGAAAGTCAAGAACGCTTTGAAGAAGCCTATAGTAAGCGTCACGAAGCAAAGGGCAATCATAAACTCTCAGAAACAAAGGACAAACGACAGCTACTTCAAACCAGCTTCATCGACTTTTGTAACCAAATCGAAAATGCCAGCCGTTATCTGACAGATAAGACGACTTACCAACAGGTGCTAGCAAGCCTTAACCTTATTCGTAGTGAATATGCGGAAAGCCTTAAAAAGCGAAAAGGTAAAAAGGCTGTGGTGGGGAAAGAGGAGAGCAAGGAATAACCCAACTTTACAAACCTAGAAAGGTGAGGATGACATGATAACTAAAGAGGAAGCCCAACGCATCGTTGATAAATACCATGGTAGTTTCAGCCTCTTACAAAGAGAAGGAACGCTTGAAGAAAAAACCGCTGTCCTCAAATGGGTCGCCGACGAAGCCAACCGCAAACAACTTAAGCTAGCTGGGTTAGAATAGACTTCGGTTCTTAATTACTAGTCTAAAACTCCCTACTTACAAAAGTGGGGAGTTTTTACATGGATAAGGCGAATAAAGGGAGTCATAACCTGATATTTTCTACCTGATCCTAGAACCAAAAAAGCGAAGAAGACCTTAGCAATGGAACTTCATGGATTCTAAGAAATTGTCCACTGGATAATTTCTCTTCCATCCGCACTGCCCAGCAACATGGAAATTTCAAAATCGATACTATTTTGAAACTGTAATTAGTAAGGTAGCTAGGTAAGTCGCCATAGCGATTACCATAGTTTATCAGTGATTTTTAATCGCTGATAAACTTGCTACGTTAGAAAATATCAAAAACAAATTTGTAATAAATCTCCTAAAACGTTGCTATTGCACAAGTCAACGGTCTATGTTAAGATAACATTATGAAACACTTGATGACAAATTTATTTCGACCGATTACAGAATTTTTTACCTATCTCGTCGCTTTTACTGATGAGTTTATCATGATTAACTGGGAAAAGGTGAAAAGGCACCACTCCCGCTACTGGTGGGCACTGCTAGCTTATTTTATTTTCATGTTGCTGACGCTGGCACTCATTTACCTTGGTCTAGTCTTACTATACCAAAGTTTCTTGACTAAAAATACTGTGGTTTACGTCATCTTCTTTGTGGTTCTGCTCTTATCATTTTGGTTCACCTACCGCCTCATGATTTACACGCCAGCCATTCTTAGAAATACCGGCTATTACCTAAAGCAAGTCATCACCCAACCAAAACCTGCAAAAACAGTCCAGCCTAAAAAACAAGCGGTCGCTAAGAAAAAAACAAACCAGTCATCAAAACCCAAAAAATCATCGAAATAAGATAACATCCTTTGAGCCAAACACTCAAAGGATTTGTTTTTCTTTGACTTCTAACTGAAACTTTGCTAGAATTTAGGTAATCAAACAGGAGGACAAGGAGCCATGAACAAGTAAGACAAGTTTCTAGTATGGATAACCCTTATTAAGCTTGTTTTAGTGTGCCTTTTTCCTCAGATAAAAACAGCAAAGACTTAAGGTCTCTTGCACTTATTTTAGGTAGCCTCACTTTCTACTCTCTGCTTAATAAGGCAGGGAGTTTTTTCTTTGGAGGTTTTTATGTTACAAGTCAATCACTTAACCCTAACACATCTCAAGGACAACCGTCATTTGATTGAAGATTTATCTTTCGTCGTTAATTCTGGCGACCGCTTGGCTATCATCGGCGAGGAAGGGACGGGAAAATCAACTTTGCTGAAGTGGCTCTATCGACCTGAGATTCTAACAGACGACTTTTCCGCTTCTGGTCAGGTGACTTCTCACTTCAAGGAAGTAGGCTACTTGGCACAGGAACTGACAGTACATGACTTGGGGCTTAGCATTGCCGATTTTATTGACCAAGATATTAACTATGACCGTTTTGATTTTGGGCGTTTGTATCAAATGGCTGCGCAACTGCAATTTGATACTGACTATCTGGACAATCGGCAACTGTTAGTCAGTCAGCTGTCGGGTGGGGAACGATTGAAGTTACAGCTCATCAAGTTACTCGCTTACGACCCAGACTTGTTTCTTCTGGATGAGCCGACTAGTGACTTGGATGTGGCTAGCATGGCTTGGTTGGAGAGATTTATCCAGCAGTGCCCAGCGACTGTGATTCTGGTTTCTCACGATGAAACTTTCTTGAGGCATACTGCCACAGCTGTCTTGCATTTGGAAATGGTGAAAAAGCGTCAGGAGACTAGGCATACTTTTGAAGCAGTCAGCTATGAAGTGTATCAGCAAGAACGCTCTGCTCAATTTGAGCGACAGCTCCAAAAAGCGAAATCAGATAGGGAGGTCTTTGCCAAACGGCAGGCAAAGATGCACCGCATTCATCAAAGCGTGGAGCATACTGTGAGAAATACCCACGATGCGACAGCGGGGCGCTTGATTGCTAAGAAAATGCGAATTGTTCTGGCGCAGGAAAAGCGCTATACTAAGGAGGCGAAGGAACTGACCGAGATACCGGTAGATACCGAGGCTATTCAGGTCTTTTTCTCAGATATTCAGCCACTGCCCGCCTCAAAGACTATATTAAACTTACAAGATTGGCTGGCGCCACAGGGTCAGAGGGTTTCTTTAACCTTGAAAGGGCAGGACAAGATAGCCATTATTGGCGAAAATGGAATTGGTAAAAGCCGCCTTCTAGGGGAATTGCTGGCGCTGTTGAAGGATAAGGGAGTTCGTCTTGCCTACATGCCACAGTCTTATGACCTTGACCTGTCTGAAGAGCAGACGCCTGTGGCATTTTTAGTGGAGACTTGTCAGGTTGAAGAGGAAATCTGTCGTTCCTTGCTAGCTAGTCTCCTCTTCACGCGCCAAGAAATACAACATTCTTGCTTGGCCTTATCTGGTGGACAAAAAGCCAAACTGTATTTAGCCAAATTGATTTTGCAAAAACCACAGCTACTCATCCTCGATGAACCCAGCCGCCACTTCTCACCCCTATCACAGCCACAATTACGACAAATCTTGCAAGATTATCCCGGTGCCATTATCAGCATCTCACACGACAGACTATTTTTAAAAGAAGTCCCTCAAAAGATATACCAATTGACTAAAGATAGACTGGTTGAGTATTCATCAACGGAATCATAGAAAAAAGGATAGAGCTTAATCGCCCTATCCTTCTTCATTTTTCTTTTCCAATCGCTCGCGCTCCAAGCGGAACTTGCGGTTGGGATTCAATCGATTAAATAATTCTTCCAGTTTCTCAGCATTCCAAACATCTGCCGCAGAAACGAAATTACCATCTTTATCACGAAAAGATATCGGCTTATCACCCATAGTAATACCTCACTTATCAGATTGAACAGCTCCTTTAACGGTCTTTGTATCTTAGTCTACAAATTCAAATTCAAAGTTGCCGATACGAACGATGTCACCATCTTTAGCACCGCGTTCGCGAAGAGCCTCATCGACACCCATACCACGCAATTGACGGGCGAATTTCATGATGGATTCATCGCGCTCCATGTTGGTCATGACAAAGAGTTTTTCAAGTTTTTCACCCGAAAGCACCCAAGTTGCATCATCATCACGGCTGATGTCAAATGGACGCTCGTCCTCATTGAAACCGTAGTAAACTTCTTCCGCTTCCATATCAGACTCGTCATAGAGAAGGAATTCATCTGTTTGGTCAAGCAATTCTGCTGTCGCTTCTAGCAGATTTTCCAAGCCCTGATGCGCCAAGCTAGAGATTGGGAAGATTTGTGGCAACTCGTCAAATTCATCATAGTTGGCAGCCAATTTTTTTTTGAAAACTTTCAAGTTTTCTTGCGCTTCTGGCATATCCATCTTGTTAGCAACGATGATTTGCGGACGTTCCATGAGACGAAGGTTGTAAGTTTCAAGCTCGTTGTTGATTGAGACATAATCTTCGTAAGGGTCACGCCCTTCGCTGGCTGACATGTCGATGACATGAAGGATAACGCGGGTACGCTCGATATGGCGGAGGAATTGTGTTCCAAGACCCACACCTTGGCTAGCCCCTTCAATCAATCCAGGAAGGTCAGCCATGGCAAAGCTGTCGCCAGATTTAGTACGAACCATACCCAAGTTAGGAACGATTGTTGTGAAATGGTAGGCACCGATTTTTGGCTTAGCAGCTGAGACAACACTCAAGAGCGTTGATTTCCCGACTGAAGGGAATCCGACCAAACCAACGTCAGCCAAGATTTTCAATTCGAGTTCGAGTTCACGTTCTTCACCAGGTTCACCATTTTCAGCGATTTCTGGTGCAGGATTGCGAGGTGTCGCAAAGCGAATATTACCACGTCCACCGCGACCACCTTTAGCAATGACAAATTCTTGACCATTTTCAACCAAGTCAGTGATGATCTTGCCTGTTTCGGCATCACGAACGGTTGTTCCAGGCGGAATTGGCACAATTAAATTCTCAGCACCGCGGCCGTGCATGCCTTTTGTCATGCCTTTTTCACCAGCTTTTGCCTTAAAATTGCGATTGTAGCGGAAGTCCATAAGGGTGCGAAGCCCTTCGTCCACTTTAAAGACGACTGAGCCACCTTTACCACCATCGCCGCCCCAAGGACCGCCATTTGGCACATATTTTTCACGGCGGAAAGCCACCATACCATCACCACCGCGACCAGCTTTAACGCTAATCTTGGCAGTATCTAAAAACATACTCATAATTTTTCCTTATTCTTTATTATCTTCAAGCATAAAAAAACGCCTACTAGCGTTCTTTTACATGATTGCGCTGACAGCACTCATAATGAGACTTCCAACTGTGATCACTACCATAATTAAAACAACCAACAATGTGATTTTTTCAAATGTTGTTTTTTTACGTTGACCGTTATCTCCAAAAGCCACTCTTGTCACCTCGTCATTGATTCTAGTTAAAACTATCTTACCATGAAATACCTGTTTTCGCAAATGACAAGCTAGAGCTCGACGTCGAATATTTGGAGCGCAGCCAGTTCACTGTCTCTTAATCTGCGCCAGCTTCCTTTTGCCAAAGACTCATCTAAAACCAACGGCCCCACGCTCAGGCGTTTGAGGGTTGTGACTTCTTTGCCACGCGCCGCCACCATACGCTTGACCTGATGAAACTTGCCTTCCTTGATGGTGAGGCGAACCAAGCTGGTGTTCGCTTCTTGGTCTGTCTTCAGAATCTCCAAGTCAGCGGGCTGGCAGATGAAATCTTTGAGTTCAATCCCAGCCGCAAAGGCCTCGATGTCATCTGCCGTCATGATTCCAGCAACCTGCGCTTCATACAGCTTATCGACGTGCTTTTTAGGTGACAACATGGCGTGCGCTAGCTGACCGTTATTAGTCAGGAGTAGCAAACCGGTCGTATCAATATCCAGACGCCCCACAGGAAAAACTTCCTTATCAATAGCAGTCTGGTCTAGCAAATCTATGACGGTGCGGTGACTCTTATCCTCAGTCGCTGAAATCACACCCTCAGGCTTATTGAGCATGTAATAGACGAATTTTTCATAGCCTAGAACTTGACCAGCACAGGTAATCTCATCTTTATTCTCGTTAATTTGTGTCTTGGGAGATGTTTCAATCTGCCCATTAACCGTCACTCGTTTTTTCTTGAGCAGTGTCTTGACTTGGGTGCGCGAGCCCATGCCACAATCTACTAAAAATTTATCTAAACGCATCAGTCTATCTCATTCCAATCTATCCGTCGATTTTTAAAATAATAGTCTCTATCCTTGTCCGACACAGGTCTCAAGACCTTGCAAGGATTGCCGACCGCAACCACATTGTCAGGCAAATCCTTAGTCACAACACTGCCAGCACCGACAACAACATTATCACCAATAGTCACTCCAGGCAGAACAACTACATTTGCTCCCAGCCAGCAGTTTCGACCAATGGTCACAGGCATGTTGTACTGATAGGCTTTCTCTTTCAGCTCTGGTAAAATAGGGTGCCCTGCGGTAGCCAGCGTCACATTGGGACCCATCATGGTATGGTCTCCGATATAGATATGAGTATCGTCCACCAAGGTCAGATTGAAGTTAGCATAAACACCATCCCCAAAATGAACATGGTGCCCGCCCCAATTTGACCGTAAGGGTGGTTCAATATAGCAGTTATCACCAAAATCGCAAACATTTCTTTGAGTAATTGCTGGCGCTTAGCCATTTCTGACGGACGCGTTGCATTGAAACCATAGAGTTTTTCCAAGCAAGCGGTCTGCTCCGCAATAATGGTGTCATCGGTTGGGAGATAGAGGTCTCCAGTATGCATCTTTTCGCGGTCATTAGCCATCGCATTTTCCTACTTTTCCATAGTCTTGTATCCATTATATCATAGAAAAACTGGGCATGCTAAGTCGGAAAGTTGGCGCTTTTGGCTATCAGTACCGCTATTTTTGTTATAATAAAGGTGTCATCAAATGGAGGTAAAGGAAATGTCAAAACTACTAAGCCCAGTTCAGTTGGCTAAATTAGACTTGAAAAACCGAGTGGTCATGCCCCCATGTGTATGTACGGTGTTAAGGCGGAAGATGGGATGGTCACAGCCCTTTCATGAAGCCCATTATGGCGCACGTGCTATTGGTCAGGTTGGGCTTATCATCTTAGAAGCGACGGTCGTTGAATCCGATGGACGCTTGAGCAATCAAGACCTGGGTATCTGGTCTGACCAACAACTGCCTGGCTTGACTAAATTAGCTCGTCAGCTCCACGATTTGGGCAGTAAGGTTGGGCATTTAACTGGGGCATGGCGGTCGCAAGGCGCGTGATGCTAAGGACAGAATTGCTCCTAGCCCACGGCCTTATGACGATTCTTATGGTGTCCCTCGTGAAATGACATTGGCTGATATTAAGCGTTTCCAAGAGGCCTTCGTTGAGAGTGCTCGTCGTGCTCAGGAGGCTGGTTTTGACATGGTTGAACTGCACGGTGCCCACGGCTATCTCATCAATGAATTTTTAGAGCCTCTAACCAATCAGCGTCAGGATGCCTACGGCGGTTCTTTGGAAAATCGCTACCGCTTCCTATCTGAAATTGTCCAAGACGTCAAAAAAGTTTTCCACGGCTCTATCTGGGTGCGTTTGTCCATGACTGCCTACGATGAAACGGGTATCCAAAATAGCATCGAAGACTGGCAAACTATCGGTCGTTGGCTGGAAGCAGATGGCATTGATTGCCTTGATATTTCAACGGGTGGTGTCATCGACAAACGTCCAAACATTCCAATCTATGGCGGTTATCAAGCCCCCTTTACTGCTAAGATGAAGGAAGCAGTGACCATTCCTGTGACTGCTGTCGGTCTCATCACCTCACCCGAACTTGCTGAACACCTTCTTCAAACCAATCAGGCTGATTTAATTGAAGTCGGACGCGGTTTGATTCACAATGTCAACTGGCTTGCCGAGGCAGCGCAAGCGCTCCACGACCACGACTTTCAAACTTACAACAATTCTTACCAGCGTGGTCAGGTCAACTAAAACCCAGCTCTGCTATTTTCCAAAAATTATGTTATTATAAAAAGTAACACTATAGGAGGTTGCTATGTCAAAAGATACTATCAAAACTCAGGTCCGTAAGGCCTTAGATTTCCGCACGGCGGTCCGCGTTTACAACGAACAAACCATTCCGCGCGAGGATATGGACTACATTTTAGATACTGCTTGGCTCAGTCCATCGTCTGTTGGACTAGAAGGCTGGCGCTTTCTTGTTTTGGATCGCAAGGCCATCCAGCAAGTTCGAGATGAGCTTAAGGAAGTTGCTTGGGGCGCTCAAAATCAGTTGGATACGGCGAGTCATTTTGTGGTATTACTAGCTGAAAAGAATGCCCGCTATGATTCTGACAGCATGAAAAACAGCTTGGTTCGTCGTGGACTGGGTGATGAAGAGGCGCTAGTCAGCCGTCTTAAATTATACAAGTCTTTCCAAGAATCTGACATGAAACTTGATTCAGAGCGTGCGCTCCTGGACTGGACGGCTAAGCAAACTTACATCGCCATGGGCAATATGATGACCGCGGCAGCCATGATTCAAATCGACTCATGCCCAATCGAAGGTTTCAACTACGACGCTGTCAATGGTATCTTTGCTAAGCACGGTCTTATCGACAGTGACAAAGAAGCTGTTGCCAGCATGGTGTCCTTTGGCTATCGCCTCCGCGACCCAAAACACCCACGTAGCCGTAAACCACGTGAGCAAGTGATTACTTGGATTGACTAATTAAAAAAGGAGAAAAAATGCCATTTTTACATACTTGTATCCGCGTCAAAGATTTAGACGCATCTCTTAAATTCTACGAAAAAGCTCTTGGTTTCAAGGAAGTTCGTCGCAATGACTTTCCAGAATACAAATTTACCTTGGTCTATCTAGCCCTCGAAGACCATCCCGATGTTGAGCTTGAATTGACTTACAACTATGACCATGAAGCCTATGATTTAGGAAATGGTTACGGTCACATTGCCGTTGGGGTCGATGACTTAGAGGCAAGCCATGCTGCTCATAAAGAAGCTGGATACCCTATCACAGACCTCTCAGGACTACCAGGCAAACCAAAAATGTACTACTTCATCCAAGACCCAGACGGTTACAAGATTGAAGTCATTCGTTTGAAACAATTCTTAGACAAATAAGATAAAAGGACTTGAATCGCCTTGTTCAAGTCCTTTTTTATGTCTCTTTTTCCCTATTTCAGTTTAATATAAAAGACAACCTGTTCATCCTGATTATAGGCTTTGATTTTCCAGCCGTGCTGACGAATGATTTCCTGAGTCAGAGCAAGTCCGATGCCTGACAATCCACCTTTACCAGTATAAAAACGATCAAAGAGATGTTTTCCCTCATCAGATGTCAATAAGCGACCATCGTTTGCGATGATGATTTCTTTTGGATTGGCCTGCAGAGTAATCTTAGACTGAGCGTAGCGCAAGCTATTGTCCAAAATATTAGACAGAGCCCGCTCTAGTTGCTGAGGGTCCCCTACTACCATCGTATCCACAATGTCCTGCTCTATAGCTATGCCCTTCTCCTGAGCTGGGTAGTCAATATGATAAAGGCAATTATCCAGCAATTCCTGTAAGGAGAAGGAGGTCTTTTGCAACTTCAAGGCACCACTTTCCAAGCGTGATAAATGCAGAATTTCATTGACCAGCTTGGTCATTTTTTCTGTCTCTTTTAGAATAGCTTGGTTGGCACGGTCAGCTGGCATGAGCCCAGACGCAACACCGTCTGCATAGCCTTGAATCACCATAAGTGGCGTCTTCAAATCATGGGAGGCATTTTCAAAAAATTCCTTCTGCTTCTGACTATCCCTTTCCTGATAACGCCCCAAAATCAAACCAACCGCTCCAGCCACAAGCAAACTGATAAAAAGCACCACCCAAAGAACTAGAGAAATATAGGAAATCAAGCGATACTCAGGACTAACATCCGCAAAAATAATCAGTAGCTGACCATCAACTTTTTCAAGTTTTAAATAATAATGGCTTCCGCCGATACTAGCAAAAGTGAGCTTGTCACGATGGGCATGCGCCTTAGTCCACTTAACAATCCGATTAAGCTCTTTATCATGATTTTCCAAGTAATTTGACGAAATGTCCCAATCATGGTCAGTTGCCCAAGAGGACTTGCTAAAATCATCCTCTAGATAAATAATTTCCCCGTAGAGACGATTGTTATCATCGCTAGCTGCTTTTGCCCCTCTGACAACTTTTTCTGTCCCGCTAATGATTTCCTGCGCATTTGATGATACATAGGTCGTCATGGTTATGCGAAAGGTAAAAAGCATACAGAGGCTAAGTAAAGCTGCTGTCACACTAAAAATCAGAGTTGTTCGCCATTTAGATTTCATAGGCTGTGCTCCTCTAACTTGTAGCCGTATCCCCAGACGGTCGTCAATGCCACTCGGCTCTGCTGGGTAGATAATTTCTTACGAATCCGACGCACGGTCTCATCCGTAACTCGGGTTTCTAGCTCAGCCGATATGCCCCAAACCTTGTCCAACAAAGTCTCACGCGCCACCGCCTTGCCAGCTTCCAACATCAAATATTTTAGAACCTGAAGTTCAGTCTCCGTCAGCATCAGATTCTTGTCCCCCACGAAAATGGCGTGAGCATCGTCAGAATAACGAAGGTCACCAAAAATCGTTTGATTGGGTACCATTTGCGCGCTATCCATGTCAATTCGGCGAAAAAGCGACTTCATGCGACTAACCAAGATAGACGGCCGAAAAGGCTTCATCATGTAGTCATCACTCCCCGAATTGATGCCCAAAACGTAATCCATATCCGTGTCCTTTGCCGTCAAAAGAATAATAGGCACCTTGGACTGAGCACGAAGCAATTTGGTGATTTCAAGACCAGACCGACCAGGCATCATAATGTCTAGCAAAACCATGTCACAGGGGGTTGATTTGAAGCATTCCAAAAGAGCATCTCCTGTTTCGAATACTTGAACATCGTAGCCAGCATCCACTAAGAAAGTCTCCAAAATTTCACGAATGGAAGCATCGTCATCGGCAGCATATACACGTTTTTTCATCGTCATTCCTTTCACAACTGTAGCGTAAGATTACTGACCTTACTCTACCTTATCTGACCTCATTTTGCAAGTCTATCCTGCGTGGTAAGGGACACCTTGGACATCATTGTAAGTCCCAAAGACCTTTTCCTCAAGCGGACGAATGCTTTCTTGCGCCTTGTCAATCTTATCTTCCAGAGCCTTGGTTTCCTCATCACTAGGCTGAGCCCCCTTACCTTGGGACAGATTAGCCAATTCCGCTTTCATAGCATCAATTTTCTTGTAGGTCGTGATGAAGCTTTCTTTTTCCTCTTGGGAAATAGCAGAGCTAGCATTGATGCAACCTTCAACCATTTTTTGGTCGAAATCAGTCTGTTGGCTATAAAGTGGTGCTAACTGCTCTTCTAATGTTTTGATTTTCTGACTATCTGGGTTGCCAGCTTGTCTCAATTCCTCCACTTCTTTTTCCAGTTTCTGAATTTGCTCATTCAAGGCTAAATAAGCTTCCTTCTCAGTAGCTGTCAAAGCGGTGCTTTGAGTGATGCGGTTGGTCACATTCTTCTTCTCAGTGATGTCATTTTCAGCATCGATTTTAGCATTTAAATGCTCTACTGATTTGAAGATACTATCCAATTCTTTGTCGTATTGAGCAGCCTGCTTTTCATCTGTCAAATTGCCATCTTTATCATAAAGCGCAGCTATTTTATCATAGATAGGGGCAGCCTTTTGGTAGGCAGCTTTCAACTGTGTTTTTTCAGTAGCTGTCAGGGAGCTGGTCTGGTCAATCCATGCTAGGTCAGCTGATACATCTGTCTTTTGAGTAACCTGACTTGTAGTGCTCTCTGCAAGAACACAGTCTGTCTGACTGACACTTGTCGTCGCCAAAACAGTCACAGCTGCAAGTGAAGTCAAAAGGAGTGTCAAAGATTTTTTGCTTGTTTTCATAAGAATATACCTCGTTTTCATTTTTCAATAACTTATCTCATCTGAAGACACTCTTATTATAGCGCCAGCTATTATCAAAAATCCCCATAAACCTGCGTCAGACTTGTCACAAAAATGTCAAGGTTAGTCTTAGCTCTTAAAATATTGGAAGCATCAAAAAAACAGCTGACTCCTACCAGCTGCTAATGATTTATCTCGCATTGAAACTCTTGATTTGACGAGCAATGTCGCGATTTTGTTCGCGGCGTTTGATTGATTCGCGCTTGTCGTAATCGTGTTTCCCTTTCACAAGGCCGATTAAGACCTTGGCGAAGCCATCCTTGAGATAAACCTTGAGAGGAACCAGCGTCATACCAGTCCCTTTAAGTTCGTCAGATAACTTCTCAATCTCGCGTTTTTTTAAGAGGAGCTTACGAGTGCGGTCTGGGTCCTGATTCCAGATATTTCCTTGTTCAAATGGTGAAATATGGACATTGACCAGCCAAGCCTCACCATTTTTTATCTGCGCATAACCATCTTTGAGGGTGATTCTAGCTGCACGGACACTCTTGATTTCAGTACCAGTCAGCACAATCCCCGCCTCAATAGTGTCAACAATAGTATAATCATGACGCGCCTTCTTATTTTGCGCCACGACATTGCCTTCTCCTTTAGCCATACTTACCCTTTCTTAGTCTTGCCTTTCTGACCTTTCTTGGCTACGCCTTTATAGAAAGGTTTCTTTGCTTTTTTCTTTTTAGAAAAATCGGATTTATCATTTCTATCGTGATTTGAGCGGCTGTCGCCACCAGAGTGCTTAGCTGATTTTCCAGATCTGCGCTTATCAGATGACTTGCGGTCACAGCCACTACGACCAGCTTTCTTGTCACGACCACCACACTCACGACGATCAGACTTAGCAACCTTTTCAACTACATCATAGTCTGACGGGATATATTCAAAGTCAATATCACCAGTTTCCTTATCAGCTCGCGTTAATTTAATCTTGATTTGTTGACCAACGCGGAAGACCTTACCAGATTTTTCACCTTGAAGGGTAAGCGTACGTTCGTTGTAATTGTAGAATTCAGGCAGTGTTGTCACATGAATGAGACCTTCAATGGTATTTGGCAACTCAACGAAGAGTCCAAATTTGACCACGCTGGCAACCACACCGTCAAATTCTTCACCCACATGTTCTTCCATGTATTCAGCTTTCTTCATGGCTTCAACCACGCGCTCGGCATCAATGGCACGGCGTTCAAGCGTTGACGTCTGACCAGCAATTTCAGGAATAATACTTGCAAAATGCTCTGCATTTTCAGCGCGATTCTTGCCATACTCCCGAATCATGCGGTGAACCAGCAAGTCAGGGTAACGACGAATTGGACTGGTAAAGTGTGTGTAGTACTCAGCCGCAAGTCCGTAGTGACCATGGTTGTGTTCAGAGTAACGAGCCTGTTGCATAGAACGAAGAAGCATCATTGACAGAACTTCGCTACCCGATTGTCCTTCGACCTTCTTCATGAAGTCTTGCAAAGCAGACTGACTGATTTTATTGGCAGTTCCTTGTACTTGCACACCAAAGATTGACGCATAGTCGATGAACTTCTGCAATTTTTCAGCCTTGGGCTCTTCGTGAATACGGTAGATGAATGGCAATTTGAGACGCGCAAAATGTTCAGCAACCGTTTCATTAGCTGCAAGCATAAATGACTCAATCATACGCTCCGCAATACCACGCTCACGAACAACGATATCGACAGGCATCCCTTTGTCATTGACCAAAATCTTAGCTTCCATTGTGTCAAAGTTAAGGGCACCGCGACGCACACGCATGTCTTCCAAAATCTTATGAAGAGCTACCATATTGTGAACAGACGGCACAATGGCTTGGTACTGCTCAATCGTTTCCTGGTCACCCGCGATAATGTCGTTGACCGCTGAATAAGTCATGCGGAAAGTTGTCTTAATAACCGATTGTCCGATTTGGTGGTTAACAACATGACCATTACGGTCAATTTCCATGATACATGACTGGGTTAGACGGTCCACGTTTGGATTTAGCGAACAGATACCATTTGACAAACGTTCTGGCAACATTGGGACCACACGGTCTGTCACATAGACGGATGTTCCGCGACTGAGGGCTTCTCGGTTAAGGGCAGAGCCTTCTGTCACATAATGGGACACATCAGCAATATGAACACCAAGTTCAAAGTTACCATTGTCCAGTAATTTGATATGCACGGCATCATCCAAGTCTTTGGCATCCGCGCCGTCAATGGTAAAGGTGATTTCATTTCGGAGGTCCATGCGACCAATCAGGTCTTTTTCAGACGGCGCATCTGGCACAGCATTTGCTTCTGCCAAAACATCTTCTGGAAATTCTGAAACAATGTCCATGCTTTCAAGGACTTCAAGAACATCAATCCCCACATCACCTTGGTGCCCAACAATATCGCGAACCGCACCCACGAAATAATCATGACCCTTGGTTGGGTATTTTTCAATAGCAACCTTGATGATTTCAGTACCATCTAGGACAACAGGCTCTTTACGAATGTAAATCTTTTGTTGGATTTTTTGATTCTTTGACTTGATGTAGCCGGCATATTTTGGACGTTCATCGTCTAGGATGAACTTGCCAACAACTGTTTTTAAGCTACGTTCAACGACCTTAACAACACGTGCTTCGGCTGCTGTACCTTTGAGGCGGTCAGCTGGTTTCTTGATGACAACTTCAACGGTGTCGCCATCAACAGCATGACCTACATCATTGCGACCGATAAACATATCTTCTTCGGCTTCATCAACGCTGAGGAAACCAAAGCCTGCCTTGTTAGCGCGGAAAATACCTGTAACGGTAATTTGGTCTTTCTTTTCTTCTTTTTTACGAAGGGATAAGTTCCCCGCATTGTCAAAACGCAGTTGACGATGACTTTCTAGCTGTGACACAGCTTTAATCAGCTTTGGAAAGGCCTTCGCGCCAGCCATGTTAAGACCGGCAGCCAATTCATTAATATTAACCTTTCCATGCTCTTCTAAATAAGTTAAAATGTCTTCTTTCATGATATCCTTTTTCTCTCTTGGGGCTCACCACCCCGAATAATCTTGTCCTCACAATAAAAAAGGAGGTTGGGATTCTCCCACCCTCACTTATCTAGTCCTGCTCTTTTGATAGTCTTTTAGCGACTTGATAAAATTGCTAAGCCAAGGGCAATTAACAACCAGAAGAAGACTAAAACAGCAGTGAATCGTTGCATGAATGCTTCGAAACCACGCGCTTTTGAACGTTCAAAAAGTGCTTCTGAACCGCTATTATCAAAAACATTACTACTTGGATTTTTTTGCGGTTGCATGAAAATGGCAATCACAAGTAATACTGATAATACAAGTAGGATTGTGAGTAATAGGTTGTACATGTTAATTCCTCCAGTTTGGTCAATGTTCATTCTAACATAATTACCACTAGGATTCAACATGTAGGGTTACTTTTCTCTCCTTGGGGCAATACTTAAGCACCGAAATTTTTTCAGGATGATTGGCTTTATTCTTACTGGTAAGATAATTCTTACTGCCACACTCACTGCATTTTAAATTGATTTTTACTCTCACACGATTTCCTTAACTTTGATATATTTTCTAAAATTGATAAAGCACCAGCAGAAATTGAAGAGGACAATGGCACTAGTCACGTAAAATACTGAGCGGTAGCCCATTTGCGTAGCGACAGCGGAGCCCACAAAAGGACCTACGACTTGCCCCATGTAGCTAAACATCTGATTATAGCTGAAAATCCTTGAGATGCCTTCGCGTGGCGTGATTTTTGATAGGAGCGAATTGATGCTAGGCATCAAGGCACCTGTCCCAAAGCCATAGAGGAAGCGTAGAATCCCCAGCTGAAGGGGAGTCTTGGCTAGCGCACACAGAAAATACATGGTAAAACTGTAAAAGAGCGCCAGCAATAAGAGACGGTGATTGCCGATGCGGTCACCAATCTTCCCCAAGGTTGAGCTACTCAACATGCTTGAAAAACCCATGGCTGAAACAATGATACCAGCAACAAACATGAGGTTCTCCGTCTGTCCCAAATGTCGAATATAGAGCGATAGAATGGGAGAAACTGACTGGGCAGAAATTTGGATAATCATGCTGGTCACAAAGAGCCCAATCATGATTTGAATGCCTTGAACCTTGCTGAAAACTTCCTTGGTGGACATAGCTTCTGACCGATGAACAGGTTCAAAATCTTCTTTAATAAAGAAAATGGTCATCAAGGTCGAAATCAACAAAATCGTTCCAACCAAGAGGAATACATTTCGCATGCCTAGCCATTGAGCCAAAGCTCCTCCGATAAGAGGACCCAGTAAGGTTCCACCTGTAACACCTGTTGCTAAAGTTCCTAAAGCATATCCCGATTGTTTCTGTGGAGCTTGACTGGCAATCAAGGCTGTAGAATTGGGCACATAACCCGCGAAAATACCATTCAAAACCCGTAAGATTAAAAGCCAAGCGACATTTGGAATGAAGGCCAAGCCTCCCATAGTAAAAGTCATGACCAAGCTAGCTCGAACCATCATGGGCTTACGACCATAACGGTCAGCCAATTTTCCCCAGATGGGGGCGACCAAAGCTGAGGCTAGAGCTGACAAGGACACCGCAAGTCCCGCATAGAACTCAACACGATTCTTGGGCGCCCCTAACTCCTCAACATAAAGCGCCATAAAGGGCATCACCAAGGAAAAACTAGCCCCCGTAAAGAAATTCCCCAACCAAGCTACTTTTAAATTCTGCCGCCAATTAACCGATTCAACCGCCGCGATAAATCATCATCTTCTTTCTCTGAAATGTCTTTGATTATTATAACATAAATAGATAGGAAGCTAAGGGGATTTAGTTAGATTGTGGAAGAATTATAAGGAAAGGCTAGGACTATAAAGACGATAGAAAATTTATTTTTGAAATATTAATAAAATCACTCCAAAAATTTTCATATCACCTGCATCAGCCTAACTACTGCTACCAACTGAGTATTGCTAAGCTGTTTCACTTCTTTATTTATAAACTTCAAACGCATGCTAAAATGTTTTACCTCGGTATTCGCTGTTTTTTGGTTGATGTCGACTTGTTTCACCCCGTTGTGTAGGAATTTTTAGTGATGTTTTTCAACATGACAAAAAATTCATGTGATTCTGAGCAATGTTACACAACATCATCAAAAATTCACGTATTTCAGGACGATGTTGAAAAACATCACTAAAATTTCATGTACGTCAGAGTGAAGTTGGCTAACATCACCAAAAAGAAAACGGACAAGCCACACTCATCCGTTTTATCTTCTTCTAGTTAATTCAAATTTATCAAGACCTCATGTACCTGAAGCATGGTCTGACCCAGACTGCCGTTGTTATCAATAATCACATCTGCCATAGCCTTTTTTTCAGATAGGGGCATCTGGCTGGCTAAGCGCTTGTCGGCTTCTTCTGCTGAGTAGCCGTTGCGTTTCATGAGACGTTCTTTTTGTACTTCTGGGTCAACGGTCACCAACCAAATTTGGTCGAACCAGTCCACATAATCTGCTTCAATCAAGAGCGGAATATCCATGAAAAAGACTGGTAGCTGCTCTGCCATTTTATCCCTACGCTCAGCCAACTCTTGACGAATAATCTGGTCTTGAAGCTGAGAGGATTTTTTGAGATTTTCGGGACTTGAAAAAATCAGCTGCGACAAAAGGGAACGGTCAAGATTACTATCCGCATCCAAAATCTCAGTGCCCAGCCAGCCAACTAGAGCCTCATAGAGCTTGCCACCCTTGGCTTGAAGCTCATGCACCACTTGGTCGGCGTCAATCACCTGATAACCCAGGCGACGCAACTCAGCCACCACCGTTGATTTACCCGAAGCGATACCGCCCGTAAGTCCAATAATCTTAACCATTTACCTGACAATGAGGGCAGACGTGCGTCCCTCGACCTCCCAACTTAAATTTTTCAATCGGCGTTCCACAGCGTGCGCAAGGCTCGCCAGTCCTGCCATAAACCTGCAAAAAGTTCTGCATGGTTCCGTCCTCACCCAAAGCATTGCGATAAGTCCGAATGGTCGAGCCACCCTTCTCAATGCCCATCTGCAAGATACGAATAATCTCCTCGCGCAGACGTTTGGCTTCTTTCTCGCTTAGGGACATAGCAGAGCGACTTGGATGAATGCGACTAGCCCAGAGAGCTTCGTCCACATAGATATTTCCCAAACCCACAACTAAGCTCTGTTCTAGCAAAAGTGTCTTGATAGGCTTCTTAGACTGGCTCAATTTATCCTCAAATGGCGCTAGCGCAAAGTCAGCCTTCGTTGGCTCAGGACCAAGCTTCTTCTTGGCAAAATAATCCTCCAGCTGCGCTGAATAAACCAATTCAAAAGTCCCAAACTTGCGCACATCCTGATAAACAAGCGTCGAGCCATCATCAAGATGAAAGAAAACATGAAAATGCTTGTTGTCAGGCACCTGGTCTTTAAAAAGCAGGTATCTCCCTTCCATTCGCAGGTGTGAAATAATGGTTCGTTTCCCAAGATTGAGCAAAAGATACTTCCCACGACGACCAATAGACTCAAAAGTCGCTCCGACCACCGCCAGTTCAAACTCTTCCAGCGGATAATGAATCATCTTAGGCACGCGCGTCTCAAAGCCAACAATTTTTCGCCCGACAATCAAACACTCCAAACCACGGCGCACCGTTTCAACTTCAGGTAATTCTGGCATAAATTTCCTTTCTTCATTGTCACAAAAAGCTGAGCATGGCCCAGCTTCAAAGATTAATATTCCTTCTCGTTATAACCAAAGTCAGCTAGGTCCAGCTTTTTATCGCGCCAATTTTTCTTGACCTTAACCCAAGTTTCCAGGTAAACCTTGTCCCCTAGCATGATTTCGATGTCACGGCGAGCCATTTTACCGATTTTCTTGAGCATGGCACCTTGTTTACCGATGATGATACCTTTTTGGCTGTCGCGTTCTACCATGATCGTTGCACGGATATGCACCTTGTCCGTCTCTGGATCACGCTTCATAGAATCAACGATAACCGCAACGGAGTGAGGCACTTCCTGCTCAGTCAACTTAAGGATTTTTTCACGAATCATTTCTGACACCAAGAAACGTTCTGGGTGGTCAGTGATTTGGTCTTCTGGGAAATATTGGAAACCTTCTTCCAAGTTGTCTTTCAAGATGTTGATAAGGGTCTCAACGTTATTTCCTTGAAGGGCAGAAATAGGCACCACTTCTTTGAAATCCATTTGACTACGGAAATCATCGATTTGTTCCAAGAGTTGGTCTGGGTGGACTTTATCGATTTTATTGATAACCAAGATAACTGGAATTTTCGCTGCTTTAAGGCGTTCGATAATCATATCGTCACCTTTACCGCGTTTTTCATCAGCAGGCACCATGAAAAGGACGGTTTCCACTTCGCGGAGGGTGCTGTAAGCTGATTCCACCATGAAATCACCAAGAGCAGTCTTAGGTTTGTGAATACCAGGGGTGTCGATGAAGACGATTTGTTCAGTCTCAGTCGTATAAATCCCCATGATTTTGTTACGTGTTGTTTGTGCTTTGTCTGACATGATGGCAATTTTCTGCCCCATGACATGATTCAAAAATGTTGATTTTCCAACATTTGGACGACCAAGGATGGCTACGAAACCTGATTTAAAAGTCATTTGTTCTCCGTTTTATTTTCTAAATAGCTCTGCTATTACCCAAAAACTAAGGCCCAAATCTTTGGAATAAAGATAATCAGACCTGTCAATAGGGCAAAGCTGGACACGACCAAAACAGCGCCAGCTGCCATGTCTTTAGCGTTTTTCGCCAACATGGAAAAGTGATAATCACTGGCCAAATCCACCACATTTTCAATGGCAGAATTAACAATTTCGAAAGTGATTACTAAGATTATACTGAGGAGGAGGAAGAGCCACTCAACCACTGAGACTTGAAAAATCAATCCCGCAAAGAGGGCTAAAAGGGCTGAGACCGCGTGTTTGCGTAAGTTACGCTCCTCCTTAAAGGCGGTCACAATTCCCGTGATGGCAAATTCCATGCTGGAAACCAAGTCACGGTTCTTCCATTTCTTTTGATTATTGTCGTGTGAGGCCATAGGCGGTCAAAATCTCTTCCTGTAGAGTGAACATTTCTTTTTCTTCTTCTGGCGTGTAGTGGTCATAACCGTTAACGTGCAAGAAACCATGCACCGCTAAGAAGCCCATTTCACGTTCGAAAGAATGTCCGTATTCTTCTGCCTGCTCGCGCGCCTTATCAATGGAAATGAAAAGCTCACCGATATAGCTATCAAATTCGTCCATCATTTCAGCAAGTTCTGGATTGTCCGCCAAATCGTCCTCGTCAAAAGCGATGTCCATTTCAGGCTTGTACTCCAAGCTAATCACATCTGTCGGACGGTCAGTGTCACGGTATTCAAGGTTAAGTTCATGGCTGCGCTCATTGGTGACAAAGGTCACAGCCATTTCTTTGTTTTCTTTCCCCGTTTTTTGCGCTGCAAAGTCTAATAAATCTAGCGTCTGCTTTTTAATTTCTTCTGAAACTTGACCCGTTTCATCAATCATTTCTACGTACATAGTTTTCTTCTTTCGTTAACTTGATTTATCTTATTATACCATAAGAACACGCAAAAAGGGAGCGAAAGCTAGCGCTTACTCCCTTGACTCTAGTCTTTTGAATCATCTGATTTCGCAGGTTGATCAATCACCTCATAAGAGGTTAAACCCGACTTCTGCTCTGCTTTTTCCTTAGGAAAATCGCTGGCGCTGTCATAACGCAGTAGCTGACTGAAGATTGACTTCGCTGTTTGACAGCTCGTCACTATTCTAGTCAGCCTTGCGGGGGAAGGACGACAGAATCAATCCCTTCGGGATACTGATTCTTGTCCTTCTCCCTCATAAGCATTAATAATCTCTGCAACGACAGGGTGACGAATCACATCCTTAGCTGACAAATAAATGAAGTCAATCTGTTTAATGTTTTTCAATTTTTCAGTCGCATCAATGAGACCTGACTTAACGTTACGTGGCAAGTCAATTTGACTAATATCACCATTGACAATCATCTTAGAATTGAAACCAAGACGCGTCAAGAACATTTTCATCTGCATGATAGTCGTATTTTGCGCTTCATCTAAAATGACAAAGGCATCATCAAGCGTACGCCCACGCATATAAGCCAAAGGGGCAATCTCAATAATCTCACGCTCCATGAGACGAGTGGTCTGCTCCTTACCAAGAATCTGATAAAGGGCATCGTAAACAGGGCGAAGGTAAGGGTCAACCTTTTCTTTCAAGTCACCTGGCAAGAAACCAAGGCTCTCTCCAGCTTCAACAGCTGGGCGCGTTAAAATAATGCGCTTAACCTGACCGCGTTTAAGAGCAGTTACTGCCAAAGTCACCGCAAGGAAAGTTTTACCGGTACCTGCTGGACCAATACCAAAGACCACGTCGTGATTTTTAACGCTGTCCACATAGACTTTTTGTCCCAAAGTTTTGACACGAATAGGCTTACCGTAACTGTCCTTGATAATTTCTTCCTCATAAAGGGCAACAAACTTGTCAATGGTGCCATTTTTAACCATGGAAAGCGCCGTTACTACATCAGAAGTATTAACAATCATGCCACGCCCAACAAGAACTAAAAGGGCTTGAATGGTGATACGAGCCAGTTCGACATCTTCTTCGGTATCCCCTAAAATCTGCACGCGCTCTGTCCGAGCATGAATAATAACACCCAAATTTTCTTCAATCAATTTAAGATGACGCTCATTTGACCCAAACAAGCTCATCATATCATCAGGATGTTGTAAAGCAATTTCTCTTGAAAATTCTTGCAAATTCATTCTCTTTTCTGTCTTAATCTAGTTTATTATAACAAAAAATCCCCTAAGATGGGGAATGTATCCTTTTTTATACCCTTTCGTCCCCCTACAAATAAGTCTTGAACGTTTGCAGAAGGTTCTCGTAGGCCTACAATTGTCTTTTACAAGCCTGCAAAATAGTCTCGTAGCCCTACAAATGCTTTTTGCACGTGTGAAAATTGGATTTGTAGCCCTACAAATAGTTTTTGCAAGTCTGCAAAGTAGTCCCGTAGCCCTACGATGGGTGTTTGCAGGTCTGCAAAAGGTTATTGTAGGCCTACGATGGTATTTTTCATGCCTGTAAAACCTTATCGTAGGGCTAAGATAGGACTGTCAACTAAAAGGATTCTTCCTAACCAACCTCCAATTACTGCACCAAAAACAAAACCGAACACCAATCATCTGTAGCATTATTTTTATTTCTATCTGCTGAATCTGCTTTGAATTTTTAGTCGTTTCATACAATCAACTATTGGATAACTAGTGTGATAAGGATTATGACAAGTAGTCTAATCGCTAACCTTATCTTCTTCCTCTTTGTTTTTCTTAATGTGCCAGATAATCTTCCCAAATCTTATCAAATTCACTCAAATTAAATGAAAAGCTAGCCTCGTCTTCTAAATATCGGCTAACGGTTTCAAAATTTGAACTGTGCTTTGGAAAAGTTGTCTCCTCAAAAACGTGGTCTGCTAAGATAGCGGCTGGTTCATTTGACTTGGGATTGCGCTGGGTCATGAGCCAGGTATAAAATGATTTTCTCACTGCCAATTCTCCTCTAAAAATTGATGACGTTTTGCACTGCTGATAGCATAACGTTGTGGATTGGTTCTGTAGAAGGCTTGATGATAGTCCTCTGCTGGGTAGAAAGGCGCGGACGGTTCTATGCTGGTCACGATAGGTCTGTCGAAGCGCCCAGAAGCTTGTAAATTATCTTTTGACTGCTCTGCTATTTGGCGTTGCGCCTCTGTCTCGTAAAAAATCACTGGACGGTAGTTGTCGCCACGGTCTTCAAATTGCCCAAAAGCATCAGTCGGGTCAGTCTGTGCCCAGTAAATCTCCACCAAATCAGCGTAGGAAATTTTTTCAGGGTCAAAGATAATCTCAACCGCCTCAGTGTGACCAGTGGTCTTGCTACAAACCTGCTCGTAGGTCGGATTGGGAACATGACCACCTGTATAGCCCGATAAAACAGACTCAATGCCGTCTTGTTCCTCAAAAGGTTGTACCATACACCAGAAACAACCACCTGCAAAAATCGCTCTTTCCATCATCTGACGTCCTCCTAACTTTCCTAATATTGTAACAGAAAAGGAGCCAGTTGAAAACTACTAGCTCCTATCATAAAATTACAACAATTCAGTTCCAAACTGGTCTTGCTTGATTTTCTTAGCTTTCATCAAGCCACCAAGCGCTTTTTTAAATTGACCTTTTGAGATACCGAAGGTCGCCTTGATGTCAGCTGGTGATGATTTATCGTTCAAAGTCATAAAGCCACCGTTGTTTTCAAGATAAGTCAAAATCATTTGAGCGTCATTTTCTAACATTTCAAATGAGCGTGGTTTCAATGACAAATTTAGGGTACGGTCAACCTCACGGAATCCAATGACACGTGCATTGAGAACCTGTCCCAAACGTGGCTCATTATAGCGTTCGCTTGGGTGAATGAAGCCCAGCATATTATTTTCTGGTAGGTAGACGAAGGTTCCAGAAAGTTTCAAGCGGTAAACAATAGCTGACCAGTTTTGGTTTTGCATATTATTGTAAGCTGGACCTGCCATTTTTTGAAAAACTTCTGGCTCTGCTGGAATGGCCCAAATACGGTCTTTCTTATCCACATCAAGACGAACATAAAGTTTATCATCTTTTTTGGGCCACAATTCTTTCATTTCTGGAAGGACATCCAGTGATACGACGATTTGCTTATCAGGAAGACCAGTATCGACAAAGATGCCTAAATCCTTACGGACATCTGCTACCACACCCCAACCGTATGTTGAGCGTGTAGCTGTCACATTGATAGTCGTCAAACGAGCTTTTTGATGCATATCTGTGTAGGCGAAGCCTTTAATCATATCGCCAACTTGGTGTTGACCTTCTGATTTAGCAAGGGCAAAAGTCGTCCCATCTTTTTGAACAAAGTAAAAATCCTTGTTCTCATCGGTTACCATTCCTGTCAGGAAGGTTGCTAGTAATTCGTTCATTTATTCTCTTTTCTATTACATTAAAAAAATGGAGGGACCATCAACACAAATCCTTCTGGTTTTGATTGATTAGTCACCCCCATCTTTTTGTACTTCTTATTGGTTAGATTAAACTTCGAGCAATTCTTTTTCTTTATTTGCTGTCATTTGATCGATATGTTTTACAGCATCATCTGTTGCTTTTTGGATATCTTTTTCAAGAGATTTCAATTCATCCTCAGTGATTTCTTTATCTTTCTCTTGTTTTTTAGCTTCATCCATGGCATCACGACGGATGTTACGGATAGCGATTTTTGAGTTTTCGCCAACTTTTTTCACTTCTTTGGCTAAGTCTTTACGAGTTTCTTCCGTAAGAGCTGGGATAACCAAGCGGATTACAGAACCATCATTAGCTGGGTTGATACCAAGGTCAGATTCGTTGATGGCACGTTCGATATCCTTGATTGATGATTTGTCAAATGGTGAAATCAATAGAACACGTGCTTCTGGAACAGTGATAGAAGCCAATTGGTTAAGAGGTGTTGGTGCTCCGTAGTATTCAACTTGGATACGATCCAAAAGACTTGCGTTAGCACGACCTGCACGAATAGACGCAAATTCACGCGCCAAGCTTTGATGTGATTGTTCGAAACGTTCGATTGCTTTTGTTACAATTGCGTTTGCCATAATGTCAGAAATTCTCCTTATTCAGATACTTTGTTTGAAACGGTTGTACCGATTTGTTCACCGAAGACAACACGTTTGATATTTCCTGGTTCATTCATGTTGAAGACAACAAGGTCAATATCGTTATCCATTGATAATGTTGAAGCTGTTGCATCCATGATTTTGAGACCACGTTTGATAACTTCAACGTGTGTCAATTCATCAAATTTGACAGCGTTGGCATCTTTCTTAGGATCGGCATTGTAAACCCCATCAACGCCATTTTTCGCCATCAAGATAGCGTCAGCTTCTATTTCAGCTGCACGAAGGGCAGCTGTTGTATCTGTTGAAAAGTAAGGTGAACCAATTCCTGCACCAAAGACAACGATACGATTTTTTTCAAGGTGACGAAGGGCACGCCCACGGATGTAAGGTTCAGCCACATTTTGCATTGGGATAGCAGTTTGAACACGGGTATCCACACCATATTGTTGAAGGCTGTCAGCCATTACAAGAGCGTTCATAACTGTTCCAAGCATTCCAGTGTAGTCCGCCTGAACACGATCCATACCCGCAGCAGCTGCCGGCTCACCACGCCAGAGGTTACCGCCACCGATAACAAGAGCAATCTGAACACCTGAACTATGTACTTCAGCAATTTCTTTAGCTATAGCTTGAACGGTTGGCAAATCAATCCCCACACCTTTTTCACCAGCCAAGGCTTCACCTGATAACTTAATTAAAATACGACGATATTTAGGTTCCATCACTTTTACTCCTTATTTTATCCTATCTATTTTACCATATTTAGAACAATTTACCTAGTATAAATCCTCCTGAAATAGAAAAAACCACTTCCGAAGAAGCGGTTGTAACTACTAATTAAAATGAGTTTGGATCTACTTTGATACCAACACCTTGTGTAGTTGTGATTGAAAGGTTTGTGATGTATGTACCTTTCGCTGTAGCTGGTTTAGCTTTAACGATAACATCGTTGAATGCTTTGAAGTTTTCAATCAATTTATCAGCATCGAATGAAACTTTACCAATAAGAGCTTGAACGTTACCTGCTTTGTCAGCACGGTAAGTGATTTTGCCACCTTTAGACTCTTGAACTGCTTTAGTAACATCCATAGTTACTGTACCAGTTTTAGGGTTTGGCATCAAGTTACGTGGTCCAAGGACACGTCCAAGACGTCCAACAAGTGCCATCATATCTGGTGTTGCGATAACAACATCAAAGTCAAGCCATCCACCTTGGATTTTTTGTACCAAGTCATCTTCACCAACGAAGTCTGCGCCAGCTGCTTTAGCTTCTTCAGCTTTAGCACCACGAGCGAAAACAAGAACGCGAGAAGTTTTACCAGTACCTGCTGGCAATACCATAGCGCCACGGATTTGTTGGTCAGCTTTTTTAACGTCGATGTTAAGTTTGTATGAAACTTCTACAGTTGCGTCAAATTTCGCAAAGTTAGTTTCTTTTGCAAGAGCAACAGCTTCTTCTACGCTGTATGCTTTTGTGCTGTCGATTTTTTCAAGAGCAGCACGTAAGTTTTTACTTTTTTTAGCCATTTTAATTTTCTCCTTGTAATGTGGTCAATCGATTTGATTTAAAATCTCCCACGTCACTCATCGGAAACGATGAAGTCTTGCGGGTTATGTGGGTGTTGCTGATTAGTCAGTAACAGTGAATCCCATAGAACGAGCAGTACCTTCGATCATACGCATTGCAGACTCAATGTTTGCAGCGTTCAAATCTGGCATTTTAGTTTCAGCAATTTCTTGTACTTGTGCACGAGTAACTGTTGCAACTTTAGTTGTGTTAGGTGTACCTGATCCTTTTTCAACACCTGCAGCTTTTTTCAAAAGAACAGCAGCTGGTGGTGTTTTTGTAATGAAATCGAATGATTTATCTTCATAAACTGAGATAACAACCGGGATGATCATACCAGCTTGGTCAGCTGTACGAGCGTTAAATTCTTTTGTGAATCCCATGATGTTGATACCTGCTTGACCAAGAGCTGGTCCAACTGGTGGAGCTGGAGTTGCTTTACCAGCAGGAATTTGAAGTTTTACAAGTTTTTCGACTTTTTTAGCCATTTTAAAAAATCCTCCTGTTGTGGTTTTGGCGGTAACTCAATATTTTTACCTCCCACAGGTATGCCATTTAGCATACTCAACTATTATACCTTATTATTTTAAGAAATCAAGGATTTTATCTTTTCTTTTAAAAAAAGTTTACATCTCTGCGCTTTCATTATAAAATAAAGCTATGATGTATAAAATTATTGCAATCCTATTTCTCGTACTGACACCATTTTTTGCACAAATTTTGATTAAACTCTTTGAACTCAAGCGATTTGGGCTGCTTTTCACTGATTTAGCATTCCCGCTTTATGCTTTTGAGGCTTTTTTGATGATTAAAAAATTTCAAATTCAAGGATTTCTGCCTATCTACTTTATTCTCTTATCACTGCTGACCCTGATTCTGATTTTTCAAATCACACGCAAGGGACAATTTTTCACCTACCGCAGATTTATCAAATTATTTTGGCGCATTGGATTTATTTTAACCGTGATTTCTTATCTGGTGTTAACCATTTTCATTTTTATTAGCAAATAATCGTCCGCAATGTCACGGACGATTTTTTATTTTGAAAATAGCCGAGCTATTCTTTTGGTAAGGTCAAGGGATAGAGGCCTCGAAGGGCATTACAAGCATAGACGGCTGTCGCCGCTTTTAAGTCATCAAGAGTCAAAACACGTTCAGTAACTTTTCCTGTTTCTAAGAGGTGTCGGCGATAAATGCCATCTAATAGTCCAAGAGAAACAGGCGGTGTTACCCACTCACCATCTACTTCAAGCACCAAGTTCCCAATACTGGTCTCTGTCAGACGTCCATCTGATAGGTGATAAATCTGCTCTTGTTGAGCAGGTTGACGATGGGGACGATAACTCGTTTTAAAGTAGGCAAAAGCAGACTGACTGTCCTTATCCTCTTGTTTGACGAGGATAACTTTTTGAAAACTTTTTGGTAAGTCTTCTAATATCTGGCAGTCCAAAATGAATTTTCCTGATTTTGTCAAATTTATTTTAAGACGATAAGTCTCTTGTTCCAAGTTTCTTAAGAGCTTCGAGAGTTGGTCTTCTAGGGTAGCTTGGTGGTAGGGATAGTCATAATACTGTGCAGCTTCTTTTAATCGTTTGAGGTGTTCATTGTAGAATTTTATCTGACCTTTTTCGACTTTTGCTGTTGTGATGAGTTCAAATAGTGGGGAAACTTGCGTAAGAACAGCAGATTTTTGCCGCGTTTCTTCATACTCGTCTCCCGCTTGACTGTCCCAAGTAATTCCTCCACCTACACCATAATATGCTTGATCCTCCCGCATTTGAAGAGTCCTGATAGAAACATTGAAAATAGCTCTGCCATTTGGCAAACAAATCCCAATTGTCCCACAATAAATGCCACGTGGCCGTTCTTCCAAGCGATTGATAATGGCCATGATTGAAATCTTTGGAGCACCAGTAATTGAACCACAAGGAAATAGCGCTTGAAAAATTTGAAGTAGACTGGTTGATGGGTCCAGCTCTCCCTCGATTGTCGAGGTCATTTGCCAGACGGTTCGATATTGTTCAACATCACAAAGTTTGCAAACCTTGACAGTCCCCGTACGGCAAATACGTCCCATATCATTACGAAGTAAATCCACAATCATCATATTTTCAGCGCGATTTTTGAAATCAGCCGCTAGCCAAGCTTTTGCCTCCAAATCTGCCTTGAATTGCGGTTTCCTGGCAGTCGTTCCCTTCATTGGACGAGTCACTAAGGTATTGCCAAAACGTTTGAAAAAAAGCTCCGGACTGACAGATAAAATCCGCTTATCATCGTAGGCAATGTAAGCATTGTAGCCTGCTCCCTGCTCCACCATTAGACGCTGATAAATTTTCCAAGCATCAGCCCTAAAACGCTGGCTCAATTCCAATGTGTAATTCACTTGATAGGTATTGCCTTGCCGAATCTGAGACTTGATGTCTGCAATAGCCTCGTCATATCTTTCTTTAGAAATATTAGGTTTCCACTGATTGGGTAAATCTACCGGTGCATAAGTTAGAGGAAAGTCTTCTGTCTGAACTTGGTCATGCACCGTAAAATAAGCTAGGTATTCGCCTGCCAAACGATGGCTGGACACCTGAAAATGACTGTCAAAAGCTGACGCTGCCTCGTAGGACACATAACCGACAACATAGAAACCCTTAGCCTGATAGTCATTAACAGCCTGCAAAACTGCCTCTACCTGATTAAGTTCCTTAGCAATCAGTTCCTTTATTGGTTGGGTAAAACGTAAACGTTGCCCCAAATCTTTAAAATCAATAACTGTTTCAATATGCATACTGATTTCCTTATTCTTTTTTTACAGTATAACATACCAAGCTCCCCCTTTGTAGGGTGGACAGATATTTATTGCAAACACTAAAAAAGAAAATTCATTGCTGAACTTTCTTTTTATTATTCTGTCGTATTGGTTATTAGGACTTTGCGGGGTTTAGTGCCTTCGGCTGGTCCGATGACGCCTGCTGCTTCTAATTCTTCCATGAGTCGTGTGGCACGGTTGAAGCCGACAGAAAGTCGGCGCTGAATCATTGAAGCGCTAGCTTTTTGAGTTTCAAGTACCAAGGCTTTTGCGTCGTTAAAGAGTGGGTCTCCCTCAGAAGCTCCGCTATTTCCACCAGAAGCATCAGACTCGGAAACCTCTCCTGGGTCGAAACTCTCGTCATAGTCCGCATCAGACTGGTTCTTGATAAAGGTCACGATGCGTTCAACATCATCATCTGAGATGAAAGATCCTTGCAGTCGGACGGGGTGGTTCTCATCAATGGGCTTGAAGAGCATGTCCCCTCGACCAAGCAACTTTTCAGCACCATTTTCATCGAGAATAGTACGGCTATCGGTACCGCTGGATACGGCAAAGGCAATACGAGACGGAACATTGGCCTTAATCAGCCCCGAAATAACGTCAACAGATGGGCGCTGCGTTGCTAAAATCATATGAATGCCGGCAGCACGCGCCTTTTGCCCGAGACGAATGATGGCATCTTCAACTTCCTTGCTGGCAACCATCATCAAGTCCGCCAACTCATCAACGATAACGACAATGAGCGGTAATGGGATTTGTTTCTCATTGGATTGGGCATTGAATTCCTCTACTTTAGCGTTAAAACCTTCGATGTTTCGAACACCGACGTGGCTAAAAAGTTCGTAACGGTTTTCCATTTCGTCTACGACTTTTTGAAGTGCCTTGCTGGCTTTACGCGGATTGGTCACTACTGGAATCAATAGGTGCGGGATATCATTATAGACAGACAACTCCACCATCTTAGGGTCAACCATGAGGAATTTGACCTGGTCTGGACGAGCCTTCATCAAGATGCTGGAAATAATGCCATTGACAGCAACTGATTTCCCTGAGCCGGTCGAACCTGCCACAAGCAAATGAGGCATCCTAGCAAGGTTGAAAGAGCGGGCGGTACCATTGACAGCTTTTCCTAGTGGCACTTCCAGTAGTTTTTCAGGGTCTGTATTGGATTGCTCCCAAAGTTCGCGGAAGGAAACGGTGGCAATTTCTGAGTTGGGGACTTCGATACCAACCAGAGATTTTCCAGGAATCGGTGCTTCGATACGAACATCCTTTGCAGCAAGAGCCAGTGCCAAATCATCAGCTAGATTGGAAATGCGGTTGACACGAACACCAACGGCAGGCTTTATTTCATACTTGGTAACTGACGGTCCAATCTCCGCTCGCTCAACCTTGACGTCGATACCAAAGCTCTTGAAGGTATCTTCTAAAACCTTGATATTTTTGCGAACCAAGCTCTTTTCCTTGGATTGATTTTTAGGTTTGTCAGGGACAAATAAATCAATGCTTGGTAGCTTGTAGAGGAGGTTGGTCTTGGGATTGAAGTCAACAGTCACCTCGTCGTCTCCCGACAAATCGTCATCCATATCAAAAACCACTTCTTCAGGCTCTGAATTGATTGGTTCAGATTCGTCAGGTAAGTCTGTTGGTTCGTCGTAGCCAACGATTTCTGGTTCTGAGCTTGCAATGACTGGGTCTGCTGCCACTTCTGGTTCATCTTCTAAAATTTCACCCGTTTCTGGGTCGACTTTGACTGATGCCAAGTAGGCTTCTTCCTCTGCTTTTTCACGCTCTAAGCGTTCTTGCTCAGCGATAGCCTTGCGCATTTCGCGTTTGGCAAATCGTGCTTTTTTGCTGGCTTCGTACTTGCTGGTAAGGCTCTGCCATATTTTTTTTGCAAAATCAACCACATCGTAAACATCCCAAGTACTCATCAGAAAAATCCCCAGAGATATCAAGAGGAGGCCAATGAAGAAGGAGCCGACATTTGAAAAGAGGAAGGCAACTGGTTTGTAGAGTAGCGCTCCAAGGAGACCCCCACCCACAAAAGTCGTCACCTTAAACTGAGTCAAATCTTGCAAAATAAGCTGAATGGTTCTGCTAAAAACTTCCTGATTGTGGTAAGCCGACGATGAAAAAAGATAGGCGTGCCACTCAATCAAAAGTCCCCAGAATAAGATGATAAATCCTGAAATCAGACCCTCTTTCTGGCGCAGCCATTTAAAACCAAAGAGATAAAAAATAATCGCAAACATAGCTAGGTAAGCTAAACTTCCAACCAGCAAACGAACAACATTATAAACCGTGATGCCAAATAAGCCCAGACGAATGATGGCAATAAAGAGAATTGCCGTGATGATAAAGGTCGTCACCATCCGCTGAAAGGCTGCTTGTTTTTCCAGGTCAGCCTTGCTTGGACGCCGTGTCTTACTTCCTTTTTTTCTTGTTTTTTTCTTTGTAGCCATAGGTTCTGCATCTACTGATGACTGTCGAAATCAAGTCTCAGAGGCACCTTTCCCCACTTTCTATAAAATATCGTGCTCCTCTATTTTAACATAAATTCAGTCAGTACCCTAATTTTCCTTTTGCTTTAAGACATGGCTTGCGCTTTTATGGTAAAATGAAATCTTGTAAAGACAATTATTTAGGAGACAACATGAAAAAACTTATTTATCTTGGTCTTGCTGTCGTGTCATTGACTGCTCTGACTGGTTGCGAATCGGTTGAGCGCGCTCTCAAAGGTGATGATTACGTTGATGCCAAAATCGCAGCTAGCTCTAGTTCTGCAGCTAGTGGTCAGTCTCAAAAGACACTTGCCAAAGTCCTCAAAGCTAACAGTTCCGCCTTTCCCCAACTTAGCGACAAGGTTGGGAAAAATGAAGCTGAAGTCATTTTGAACACTTCCAAGGGTGATATTACCATCAAACTTTTCCCAAAATACGCTCCGCTAGCTGTTGAAAATTTCTTGACACACGCTAAAGACGGTTACTACAGTAACCTGACCTTCCACCGTGTCATCAAAAATTTCATGATTCAATCTGGCGACCCAAACGGTGATGGAACCGGCGGAAAATCCATTTGGAACGGCAAAAATAAAAAGATTGATTCAGGAAATGGTTTCAAAAACGAAATTTCACCTTATCTCTATAACATTCGTGGCGCCCTAGCTATGGCAAATGCTGGCACGGACACCAACGGTAGCCAATTCTTCATCAACCAAAATAGCGCTGACCAATCTAGTAATTTGTCAAGTTCAACGACTCCGTCAGCCATTATCAAGGCCTATGCCAAGGGAGGAAATCCTAGTCTAGACGGTGACTACACGGTCTTTGGACAAGTCATCTCTGGCATGGATATTGTTGATAGCATCGCTTCTGTTGCGACTGACGATTCCGACAAACCCAAAGAGGACATCACCATTAAATCTATTGAAATTGTTAAGGATTATGATTTCAGCAAGTAGCAGTAAAACCATCAGCCGAGACGACTGATGGTTTTCTTATGCCCATTTTTTGTAGATAAAGCAGATGCCAAATAGCAGAGCCGAGGTCAGGACAATACTTGAGCCCACAGCTAGGTTAAAAGTGTAACCGAGATAGATACCTACAATCGATACCAAGGCTCCAATGCTAGACGACAAGAAAATCATTTGGTTTAGTTTTTTGACAAATAGATAGGCTGTCGCTGCTGGCGTTATCAGAAGAGCCACAATCAAAATCGTTCCCACGCTCTGCATGGCTGTCACAGAGACCAGTGTCAGCAAAGTCATGAGTAAATAATGATAGAAGGTCACCTTAATGCCCATTGATTTTGCTAGGACGGGGTCAAAAGAGGTCAGCTGGAGTTCTTTATAGAAGACTTTAATCAAAATCAGAACCATCCCTGAGATGGCAATAGTCACGTACTTGTCAACATCTTGCACCGCTAAGATATTGCCAAAAAGAATATGAAAGAGATCGGTTGAACTTTGAGCTAGGCCGATGAGGATGACGCCGAGGGCTAGGAAGCTAGAGAAGGTAATGCCGATAGCAGTGTCACCCTTGATGATGCTGTTCTCCTTGATGTAGGTGATGATTGTCGAGGCTAGGAGACCAAAAATGATGGCACCGATAAAAAAGTTGAGCCCCAAAATGTAGGATAGGGCAACTCCGGGCAAAACTGCATGGGAAATGGCATCGCCCATCAGCGACATGGAGCGCAAAATAATGAAACAGCCGACAGCTCCTGCGACAACACCGATGACAACTCCGGTCACTAGGGCATTTTGCAAGAAATGATACTGCAATAAACCGTCTAAAAACTTGGTCATTGTGCTACCTCCTCGTCTAAGAAAATGGCAGAGCCATAAGTTTTCTTAAGATTGGACTTGGTAAAAATCTCTGGGGTCGAACCACAGGCAATTAGCTTTTGGTTTAGCAGCATCACCTGGTCAAAATAATGACTGACTTTGTTGAGGTCGTGATGGACTACCAAAATCGTCTTACCTGCCTTCCTCAAGTCCCACAATAAATCCACAATCAACTGTTCACTCGTGGCATCAATGCCTACAAAAGGTTCGTCTAGAAAAATAATATCTGCTTCTTGGACTAGGCAGCGGGCAACCAACATTCGTTGGAACTGTCCACCTGATAATTGACTGATGGGGTGATCCTGAAAAGCTGTTAATTGGAGTTGCTCAATCACCTGATCTACTTTTTGCCAATCGGATGATGTCAAGTGCTTAAACAAACCGACCGCCTTATAACGACCCAGCGATACACATTCTCGGACGGTAATCGGAAAATGATAGTCGATGTGGCTTTTTTGTTCAACATAAGCAACTTTTCCGAGTAAATTCGTTTCTTGGTTGTCTAAATAAATCCGTCCTGAACAGGGTACCAAACCTATCAAAGCTTTTAGTAGGGTTGATTTTCCAGCACCATTTGGACCAAGAATCCCCATTAACATCGGACCTTCCAGCGATAGGCTGACATCGTCTAAAACTGTTTTTTGACCATAAGTGACGGTCAGATGATTTGTTGCTAACATAGCTTTCCCCTCTTTATTTGCTCAAACCTTCAGCAATCTTATCCAAATTCCATTTCATCATGGCGTAATAGCTGTCGCCCGGCTTTCCTTTTTTAGCGATAGAATCTGTGAAAATTTCAGCGTAGATTGGAATGCCTGTCTCTTTGGCAACTGATTTCATCGGACGTTTATTAACACTGGATTCGACGAAAAGTGCTGATGGCTTTGTCGTTTTTAATTGTTGGACAAGACGGGTAATTTGGTCTGGTGTCCCCTCTTCTTCAGTGTTGATTTCCCAGATGTAGGCAGATGGGACGCCGTAGGCTTTTGAAAAATACTTGAAACAGCCTTCGCTTGTGACAATCAATTTCTTATCCGCTGGAATAGCCTTGAATTTAGTTTTTGCTTCTTGGTCAAGTTTTTCTAGTTTTGCCACGTAGGCATCTCGGTTTTTAGCATAAAAGGCTTTATTTTTAGGGTCCTTAGCAATCAATATTTTTGCGATATTCTTAGCATAGATAATCCCATTTTCAAGATTTAACCAGGCGTGAGGGTCTTCCTTGCCCTTTTTATTTTGACCTTCTAGGTAGATGACATCAACGCCATCGCTGACCGCAAAATAATCTTTATTTTTCACTTTTTGAGCATTTTTGATAAGTTTGGTAAACCAGGCATTCCCACCAGTTTCCAAATTGATACCGTTGTAAAAGACGACATCGGCATCTGTCGTTTTCTGAATATCCTCCGGAAGCGGTTCATATTCGTGAGGGTCTTGTCCGATTGGGACAATGCTATGCAGGTCAATCTTATTTCCTGCAATCCTTTTGGTCATATCTGCCAAAATGGAATTGGTCACGACCACCTTCAACTTCTCGCTAGAAGCTTGTTTAGCTTTACTTGAACAAGCTACAAGACCAACTGCCAACAAGGCGCAAGTCAAGAGCGCTAGCCATTTTTTCATAAAAATTCTCCTTTGTTAATCTTATTTATAAAATTAATTAAGTTCACTTAATTTTAAAGTTAGTATAACCCATCTCTGTGTTTCTGTCAATCACTTTTATATTTTTTTGCTATAATAGTTTTTGACAATAATTTTGAATGCTAAGAAAGAGAACTCATGACCCCAAATAAAGAAGATTATTTAAAATGTATTCACGAGCTCGGTGAACAAAATGGCAAAATTTCTAATAAAAAAATCGCTGAAATGATGCAGGTTTCAGCGCCAGCTGTTTCTGAAATGATTAAAAAAATGATTGCCGAGGAGCTCATTGTCAAAGATAAAACGCTAGGCTATTATTTGACCAAGCAGGGACTTCTGGTCGTTTCCGACCTTTATCGTAAGCACCGCCTGATTGAGGTTTTTCTAGTCAATCACCTTCACTACACTGCTGACGATATCCACGAAGAAGCCGAGGTTTTGGAGCACACGGTCTCAACTACCTTCATCGACCGCTTGGACCAGATGCTGGGATTTCCACGATTTTGCCCGCACGGGGGAACCATTCCCCCAAAAGGAGAATTGCTGGTTGAAATCAATCAGACGACCTTGGGTAATATCAAGAAGCTCGGGCACTACCAGCTTAGTCGCGTCCATGATGATTTCAAACTCCTCAAATACCTTGAAGAACACCATCTTGCCATGAACAGTCAGATTGAATTGCTGACCATTGATGATTTTGCACAGACTTATCACATTAGCTACGATAATCAGACATTGACCATTCCAAAAATCATTGCAGAGCAGATTTACGTTAATCCTATTTAGAGCATACAAAAAGAGCTAGGACCAACTCCCAGCTCTTTTCATATTGCTATTAAGCCAATTCTTTCAAAAATGCCATCAAGACTTGGGCAGATTGTTTGCCTGCTTGGATGATGAATTCATCAAAAGTGATGTTGGCATCGTGGGCTGCTGTGTCGCTCATGGCACGGATGACGATAAAAGGTTTGCCAGTCGCATGGGTTGCTTGGGCAATGGCTGCGCCTTCCATCTCAACTGCGAGGACCTGTGGGAAATGACCCTTGATGGCATCAATCTTATCTTGACCTGCAATAAAGCTATCCCCAGTCGCAATCAAACCGATTTTGCTAGCAAGTGATTGCTGAGTCAAGACTTTTTCAAAGGTTTCCACAAACTTAGCATCCGATTCAAAGTAGAGTGGCTGCATGGACATTTGACCATAGTCATAACCGAAGGCTGTCAAATCCACATCGTGATAGACTAATTTATCAGCAACCACTACGTCACCGATATTAAGCCCTTCTGCTACCGCGCCAGCTGAGCCAGTATTGATGATAGCATCCACACCAAAAGTTTCCACCAAAATGGCAACACTCATGGCAGACATGACTTTGCCGACACCAGATTGTACCAAGACCAAGTCATGGCCTGCAAATGTTCCAGTATAGTAAGTATTTGAGAGGACTGTTTCCTCTTTTTTGTTTTCCAAATGTTCCACAAGGAGTTTGAGTTCCTGCTCCATTGCAGCAATAATTCCAATTTTCATGTGTTTCCTCATAGTTTAAAGACGGCGTAAAATAGCAGAGCAACCAAAATGATTAGGACAAATAATATGAGATTCAGTTTTTTCTGAAAGGCACTGCGCTTTTCATTCTCAATACGACGGCTTTTATAAACCATCTTATCCTTGTTGGCTTTACCATGGCTGGCTAGTCGTTCTCGGAGAGATTTGCTTGGACGGTCACCGACTTCAATGACTTTGGTCTCTTGATTATCCAAAGGTTGGTCGTCCATCAACTCCCCGCGGTTAGCCTTTTCAATAATCTCATCAGTCAACAGAGGCTTTCCCATTAGGCCTTACCCCCGAGATGGAGTCCATAATATTGAAGGGCAATGATGGTTTTGGCATCCTTGATGGCGCCTGTCGCTACCAAATCCATGCACTCCTCGTAAGACAATTCAAAGAGTTCCAGCACCTCATCATCATCCTGCGGGCGTGGGTTGACCACTTTTTCCATGTCTGTCGCTAGGTAGAGCTTAATCTTTTCATTACAGAAGCCGATAGCGGTGTAAAATTCGTAAAGAAGTTCGAGTTTGCCTGTGTAGTGCGTTTCTTCTTCCAATTCACGCGCAGCTGCTTCAAGCTCAGACCCAGCTTCGCCTCTTTCCAACTTACCAGCGGGAATCTCATAAGAAATATCTTCAATAGCCTTGCGGTATTGCTTGACGAGGACGATTTTTCCTTCTGGCGTTACCGCTAGTACTGCTACCGCTCCGCGGTGAAAGACTAGTTCTCGTTTAGCCTGTCCAAGACCGTTGGGGAGTTGGACATCATCTACCGCAACTTTAAAAATATGACCGTCAAAAATCTCCGTCCGTTTGATGGTTTTTTCTTCAAATTCCATAGGTCACACCTCATATTGATTTATTGTTGAGAAGGGTGGTGTGGTTTTTTAATCGCATAGCCTTCTTTGTTGACTTGACGACCGCGACCAATAGCAATGCTGTCCATTGGGACATCTTCTGTGATGGTTGAGCCTGCTGCTGTCAGCGCATTGTCGCCAATTTCAAGCGGTGCAATCAAGGTTGAATTGCTGCCGACAAAGACGTTGTTGCCTATAGTCGTTTTGTATTTGTTTTGACCATCGTAGTTGACAGTGATAGTCCCAGCACCGAAGTTGACGTTGCTGCCCACTTCTGCATTGCCGATATAGGTCAAGTGACCAGCCTTGGTATTTTCACCGATAGATGAACCCTTGACTTCCACGAAGTTACCGATGTGAACGTCCTTAGCAAGGGTTGAACCTGGGCGAATATGAGCATATGGTCCTACCGTCACGCCAGCTTCAACAGTAGATTCTTCAATCATTGAGTTAGTGATAACGGCATCCTCACCGATAAGGGCATCTACCAAGTAAGTCCCGTTTGTTAGGACAGTCCGAGCACCGACTTTAGTTTGACCCTTGAGGGTAACGTTAGCTTCGATGACAGCTTCTTCACCGATTTCAACGTCCGCATCGAGGTAAGTCGCGTCTGGGTTGACGAAGGTCACACCGTTGACCATGTGTTGTTTGGTCAAACGCGCACGCATGACTTTTTCCGCCGTCGCCAAAGCCACACGGTCATTGACCCCAAGACTTTCATCGAAGTCGCGAAGTTTGTAGGCACCCACTTTTTCACCAGCTTCTTTGAAGATACCGATGACGTCTGTCAAATAGTACTCGCCTTGAGCGTTGTTAGTGTTGATGTTTTTGAGGGCTTCAAAGAGACGTTTGTTGTCAAAAAGGTAAGTCCCGGTATTGATTTCCTTGACTTGCTTTTCAAAGTCGTTGGCGTCCTTTTGCTCCACAATCTTGGTCACTTCATCGTTTTCATTGCGGATGATGCGACCATAGCCAAATGGTTCATCAGCTTCCGCTGTTAAGATGGTTGCGACATTCTTGTGATTAACGTGAAAATCAACTAGCTTGGTCAAGCTGTCGCCAGTAATGAGTGGCGTGTCCCCAGCGATGACAAGGGTTTGACCATCAAGACCAGCTAGCTCATCTTCTGCCATCATGACGGCGTGACCAGTCCCAAGTTGCTCTGTCTGCATGACAAATTCAGACTTGTCACCAAGCACCTCACGAACAAGCTCTGCCTTATGCCCAATAACCGTCACCGTTTTAGCCGGTGTAATGGCTTGAACGGCACGGTAAACATGCTCAAGCATGGTAAGCCCAGCAACCTTGTGCATGACTTTTGGAAGGTCAGATTTCATGCGAGTTCCTTTACCCGCAGCTAAAATAATTGCGTAATTTGACATCTTGATATCCTTTAATTCTTTGATAGTAACCCCTATATTATACCACAAATGCTTAAGGTTAGCATAAGTAAGGGAAGGTATGCAAAAAGATGGGTGCAACTGACCCATCTTACTATTAGACTTATTCCCCAAGCTCCGTGTTAATCTGCCACATGACACCGTACTGGTCAACCAAGTTGGCATAGGCTGGGCTGAAGAAGGTTTCTTGTAATTCCAGACTGATTTCCTGAGCATTGACCTTGAGTCCGTCGTAGATAGCTTGTGCTTCTTCGATTGAGTCAACAATGGCAGCCACTGACATATTCTTGCCTTGTTGGAAAGTATGCTCTGGATTTTCATCCGATAATTGCAAACGAAGACCATCAAACTCCAACTGGGCATTGATGAGCATATCTTGGTGCTCTACTGGACAATTTGGATTCATGTCCTTCCAAGTCTTGAGGCTAGTCACCTCAGCATTGAAGATGTTTTTATAAAATTCAACCACTTCTTTTCCATTGCCGTTGGTGACGATATAAGTTTCTAGTGCTTTTACCATGATAGTCCCCTTCTTTTATAACTTCGCGGACTGCAAAGTAATTTTCTTCCTCATCACAAAAGTTGAAGACCTTCATGAAACCAAGGTCCATAACTGGATTAGCCTTGATGCCATTGGTCACAAAAGCTTGGTAGGTCGCTTCGACGTCGGCACTTTCCATCAAGATAGACGGCGTCTCCAAGTTCATTCCTGGATTCATCTTAGACACTTCCTCCTTGTCGTGAAGAACATGTCAGCCTTGAGAGCTATGATGTAGGACACTTGTGGACCCTTGCACCTGTTTCTCCACGCGCTCAAAACCCGCTTTTTCCTTCCAAAAATGAGCTGCCGCTTCCACATCATTAACGTAAAGCATGACCTGACCGATTGATGTAATCATATACTGTAATCTCGCTTTCAAAAATATCTTTCCCACAGTATAACACAGAAGCCTGAAAAACAATGACAATATAACTGGGCTAGCCTGCTAAACACGACGGACTCCCAAAATCAGGGCAAGCTGTCACTGACTGCGAGAAGCTCTCCTTTTTTCAGTTTGTTTGCGTCGTCTCTAACTGCGAGGGACTCCTGCAAAACTGCGACAAGGGCTGATAATAGTATTGACAGCCCTTAGAAGAAGAGTTAGGCAAAACCAAAAAGGTTAAGACAAAAATCTCAACCTCTTCACTTTCTGTTCGGACTAATTGTGAGTCGCAGTTGTTGAGTGGCATCTAAGCACTGATAAATCAGCACTTAGAGACCTACTCAACTGTGCGGAGGTGGGACAACGAAATCGAAGACTTCGTCTTACCGATTTCTGTCCCACTCTCAGTCTCTATTGATTTTTATAAGACTAGATAGTCACCTGGTCAGTAGTCGCTATAGATGCAGGCGCTACTTTAACCAGAGTCGCAACTATTATTGTCTTTGATGCTGTAAGACACCAATCAAAGTCGCCATCGTCATTACGGTTGCAATACCAATCATTACTTTTTTAGTCATCATTGTTTTTCTCCTTACATCATTTTGTCAGTTATTAGTTATTCCTATGATTTAAGTCTAAAAGAATTAGCTTAAGAGGGTCTTAAGTGGAAGTTAAACAAGCCTTAACCCACTTTGCCTTTAAGCATTACTTCTATAGGTCGTGCTGGTCTTGAACTGCTTATCAAAAGCCGTGCGGTCGATGGTTTTACTGCTTACCTTGTTACTATCGCTAGTCGTCATCTTAGTCGAGTAAGTACCCGTCACGGTCAACGTGTAAGAACTTGTCCCCTTAACCACCGTTTGCCCATTAGCCACAATCGTCACCGTCTTGCCCTTGCTATCCACAACCTTGGCACCCTTAGCCACATTAAGATTAGACACCGTCGAGTCACCTGTCACCACCCATTTTGAGCTCTTGTCAATACTTATGGTAATGGGGCTGGCGCTAGCTGAGGTATTGACTTAGTTGGTCGTGATAGAGGTAGCACCAGTGTAGGTTGAGCCCTTCAAAAGATAATAGTCTAGACTACTGATACTATCTACCTCAATATTTCCCTTCAAGGTCTGCTTGATGCCTGTAAAGGTAATTTTGGCGCCATTGCTGCCTGCCGTTCCCCAACTATTGGAGTCATTCCCAGCGATGGTCATAAGATTAGCTTTTGAACTGTCATAGTCAACCTTGGTGTTTTTCAGTACCACATTGGCTGTGGTGTTGGTCATGTAGAACATGGCGCCTGAGCTGATTCCACTCTTCAGAGTGGAATTAGTTGCTTGGAAAAGGGCTGTGCTGCCAGTCGTCGTCTCAGCGTCACCCGACGTTGATTGATAGAGGATGACACCGTTGGCAACAGGGTCACTACCCGTTGTCCCCATATTGGTGCTAGTCAGTTTGGAATTGTTAATGAGAATAGTGTTGAGCCCTTCCATCCCAGCAATCTGACTGGCAGAGGTTGTTCCTGTGACATTATCCACTTCAATATCACCCGTTGAATAAATCAGAGGTGAACCCGAACCCGCCGTTTTGATGGTTGAATTTGTCAGAGACACATTACCGCCGCCACGGTCAGTCGCCAAAGCCGCGCTATGGTCACCCTTGGTTGAGATGGTCATTTTATTGGCAATAATGGTCCCGCCGTAGGTCGCATCTAGGCCACGAGAGTTGTCCGCAGTGGTTGCAATACTTGTCTTGTTGGCATAAACAGTCGCTGAATCTGTCGCAAAAATCCCATTGCTACCCGCACTGTCAGCCGTCAACTTGCTATTAGATACATAGACCTTTGAATTAGCATTGACCACTAAAATAATAGAGTTAATCCCATAAAAATTGGCAGCATCCGCATCATCAACATCACCTGACTTGGTGAAGGTTGCATTCTTTAAAGTCAATGTTCCTGCATTTTGAACCAAGGCCGCATTTTGACTAGAGGTCGTTGACGAGATACTGTCGCTTGAGGTTTGACTGGCTCCATCAGCTGTCAGAGCGCCGCTATATGTCCCAGTATAATCATAGGATTGCGTATCCGCACCACCACCAAAGCCCCCTCCTTCTGGTGAAACTTGGGTCGTATCCTCCGCAAAGACTACCGCCACTGGTGCTACAACCGCCGCCGACAGGGTTGCAACTGTCAACAAAGTCATCATGCCACGCATCGCATATTTTCTAGCCATAAGCTCACTTCCTTCATGTTTAGTTAGCCACAGTATAAAAACCAAGACTTAAACGAAACTTAGACATTGCTTAAGAAGACCTTAAAGCAGAATAGCAGGAATGAAAATCCGCTGGTCATGTGGAAAGCAGTTGAATATTTCAGAAGCTGTCTAGTCTGCATACAAAGACACTTGTCTTTTAGTAAATGCTCTCGCACGCAAAAGAAAGAGCACCGCTATTACTCGGTGCCCCTTCTGGAGATTATACCGTATTCGTAGACCTTTAGGTCGTACGAATACGTATGCAACAGCTACTGTCAGATTGAACGGCGGAGCCGTGAAAAGATGACTAGTAGCCACTGCTATGATACGTAGCTGTTGCAACTTTAGTTGCTTACAGATACGGATACCGAAGCTTGCCTTCAGTGAAAAGTTAACTCTAAGTTTGCACCCTAGTCTATCTAACTAATGGCACTTGTACAATCGAACGTTTCTTCTCAACTGTTATCACTAAACACAAAAAGATAAGCCCTCGCTACTACTCAAGGACTTATCTCGGAGATTTATGAAAAAGAAAAGTTTTAGGATGACTATAGTATACGAAGTCTTCCTTAAAGAAACCTAAAAGCGAATCTAAATTTTCTAAATTGAGGTTTTGATTAGGTCAAACAGGCCACGTAAAGCCGTTTGAAATCTGCTACAAGTTGGCTACTGCCTTATTTAAAAATTGTCTAATCTGCATACAAAAAGATAAGCCCTTGCTACTACTCAAGGACTTATCTCGGAGATTTTATGAAAAAGAAAAGTTTTAGGATGACTATAGTATACGAAGCCTTCCTTAAAGAAACCTAAAAGCGAATCTAAATTTTCTAAATTGAGGTTTTGATTAGGTCAAACAGACCACGTAAAGCTGTTTGAAATCTGCTACAAGTTGACTACTGACACATTTAAAAAATGTCTACAATGTCGCATTATCATCAACAACCGTCAAAGGCTATGACAACTTGGTGCCACTCGAACAATAACCTGTCAGGGGCTACGACAACTTGGCGCTATTTGAAAAATGGTCATTCCGAGGCTCTAACGCTTTGTCGCTCGTTGGAAAATAGCCGTCAGCAGTGTTGAAATCTTCTCGCCCGTTGGAAAATCACCGTCAGCAGTGCTGAAACCTTCTCGCTCGGTAGAAAATACTCGTCAGCAGTGCTGAAAAACTCTCGCAACCCTAATTCTACTCATCAGAAATTTTGACGGTCTGCTGAAACTTTATTACTACCCGTCATAAGTTTTAACAGCAGGCTTTGTGAAGAGTAGAAGACAAATAAAAAAGAGGTCGCCCTCTTTTCTATATACTGCTGACAGCCATATCCAAAACTTGCATGACAGCTCGGCTATGCTCCAAAAGTTCCTTAGCACGCACCAAGTCTTGCTTTGCCATAATGTCCTGAAAGGCTTGAAATTCGTTCTGCATGCGGTGTTTGCCCCTGTTGAAGTCATGCGTCTCCTTGTCCTTGCCGTTCAGCATCAAGCTGACAGAAGGCAAGCTGTTAGGCGCACCATTGACAGCGATAGACCCTTTATTGCCCTGGATAGTGGACTTAATCTCTGCGCTGCAATCCTTGGCACCGATACAGACGCACTTGAAGTTGCCGTAGTCCATGACCAGCATACCCGACGTGTCCACACCGCGCTCCATATTTGGTAGGTAAGTGGCTGTCTCTGGCTTGCCAAACAGCCCCACAACCAAGTGGATGTTGTAGATATTGAGGTCTCGGAGGGCACCGCCACCCATTTCTGGGTTGAAAGCTGGCGCGATAATTCCTTGCTTGAAGTTGTCATAGCGCGAGCTGTATTGAGAATAATTGCACTCGACGATTTTGATGTCCCCAAGCTGATCCAGATGTTCCTTGATATAGTGGAAATTAGGCAGGTGCTGGTTGGTGATGGCTTCTAGGAGAAATAGCTGGCGCTGATCTGCTATTGCCACCAAATTCTCCAACTCTGCCGCCCTGAGCGTGGAAGGCTTCTCGCAGATAACATGCTTGCCCGCCTCAAGAGCTCTTTTGGCGTAATCATAATGCAGGTGGTTGGGCAGACCAACGTAAACCGTGTCCACCTGATTGCTGGCCAAAATCTCCTTGTAATCGCTTGTCGCAAGACCGAGCCCATAAGTGGCAGCCAGCTCTCTTGCCGTCTCAATACTGCGAGGCGTCGATAAAATGGCTGTCGCCTCAATACCGTCAATCTTCTGCAAAACAGGCAAGACCTCTTTGACAATCATACCCGTGCCAAGTAGCGCTAGTTTCATATCTTCTCCTTTGTGGTAATGTGAGAAAAGCCTAGATACCTAGGCTTTTAGTGACCCTTATCAAATACACTTAATCAACTTAAATAGCCAGGTAAATCAGGGCTAGCGGAGCCATTAACAAAATCCATACGAAAATGATAGCAGGAAAAGCCATACGATAGCCTCCTCATAGTCTCTCAAGCTCACAGTTGATTGGATTACTTAGACTTCGAATCCAATTCGCAATAAAATAAACCAAGGCAACCAAGCAAATCAAACTGAAAATGGAATAGACTAATGTGATGAGCATAGTCGCCACCCCTTTATCTACTCTCATTATAAAGCTTTTGAAAGCCTTTAGCAATTTTTAGGATAAACTACTTCAAATTCTTCTAAAACGATTTTTGAGTCTTCCGTGAAGGTCAGACCGCACTCTTCAAACCATTGGGTAAAGAGTTGCTGATGAATGTCTCGCCACCAAGCTAGACTTCGGTCTCCCTCACCTTCTTTGAAGGCATGGTCAGCTGAGACTTGATTGAAAGGGACGACAGAGACCTTCTTAATTTGGATGATACAGATAGCCTTATCGTGACTATCTAAGACCACATCGTAAGTGCCGACTTCTGGAAGTGGCTCTTTGTCTACTTCGTACAAATTATAGGCTGACGCTGTTGCTGTTTTAATGCCTTCCAAAACCAACTGAGCCAGCTGGTCAGGCTCCGCACCGAATGCCCAAGCGTCCATCTCTTGAGTGACTTCTGGGTGTAATTCTAGGAATTGTTCCCACATTTCTTCTGCTGTCATGTTCTAACTAAACCTCCGATGCAATGCCAAAAACAACTTTAATTGCTCTGCGATTTTTTTGCTGCTTTTTAAAGCCTTCTTTTAAATCTAGTATATAAACTTGCTGACCTATCCAGATACACAAGTAAACCGATATAGGTTTTATTTTTCCAGCAATCCCTTTGACTTCGTATTCTGTTCCGTCAGATTGCTCAAACTCTGTCCGTAGCCACCAAGTATTACCATAACCAAACTCGATGTATTTTCTCACTTCAAACTCCACCCGCCATCAATCTTGACGATTTCACCTTGCATTGAGCTGGCTTTGCCTGTGGCTAAAAAGCCTGTCAGCTCTGCGATTTCGCTGGGCTGTGACCAGCGCCCGATAGGCGTCTCTGAGGCCACCCAATCAGCAAGTCCCCCAGGCTCAAAGTCGGCTTTGGTCATGGCAGTCTGGACGGCACCCGGCGCGATGCCAAAAATCTGAACCTTGTCCTTGGCGTAGTCCAATGCTAGCTGGCGCGTGAAGCCAGCGAGAGCGTGCTTTGCACTTGTGTAGGCTGCGCCACCGCCCCCTGCCATGAAGCTAGCAATAGAGCACATGTTGATGATAATCCCAGCTTGCTTGGCTACCATATCCTTGAGATAGTGGCGAGTAATCTTGACTGTCGCGAAAAAATCAATGCCAAACAGTCCTTCAAGTTCCTTATCCGAGACATCTAGCAAGGGCTTGTAATCATCCAAAATCCCAGCCGTGTTGCAGAGGACATCAACCGTCGGCAACCACGTGAATAGTGGGGACAAGTCAGCGGATAAGTCCAGTTGAAGGAAATGAAAATCGCCCTCAAGCGGTGGACAAGTTGCCTTATCCACACCATAAACACGGTCGCCATTCTCTAAAAAATACTGAGCCTGTGCATAACCAATACCAGAAGCACAACCCGTCACCAAAACCGTCCTAGTCATTGACCTCAACCCAGTCCTCTGCTAAGACATCGCAAGGTGTCGGTGCCCACATAGAGAAACCTTCACCGTCGCCAGATACGTTGATGAGGAAATAAGGTGTCACTTCCAACTCTTGCTCATTAACTTCAAGGGTATCAAAGAGCTGCACATAATTTTCAGCACCGCCCCAACCTGTGCGAACATATTTTTTCTTAGCCTTAAGTCCTGGTAATATTTCTTCAAATGTCATGGTTTTCTCCTTTATTGTCTGTAAACGTTGATTTAATAGGCTTTTCAGTCAGCCTATGAGTTCTTAAAAATAAATTTGTTCACCTTTTTGTGGACTTACAAACTATTCATGGCTTTTTCGTAATATGAAACAGCCTCTTTTTCTTTATCCGCGGATAGGTGGCTATAAATATCCATGGTCATAGCTAAAGTGGCATGACCTAGGCGGTATTGTAATTCTTTGTAGCTGATACCAGCATTTAGCAATAAACTAGCATGAGTATGGCGGAAAGCGTGGAAAGTAAAGCGCGTAATACCAATTTCAGCACACCGCCTATCTAGGCTTTCCTGTCTAGTTGCCATGTTTTGATATTCCTTTGTGGGAGTTGCATACACTACAGAAGAAACACGCGCCCCAGTCTCTAAAAATAATTGTCGCTGTCTGTTCTTATAAAGCCTTAGTATATTGACTATTTTCTTGTCTATGCTGATTGTCCTAATTTCTGCTTTACTCTTTGGCGTACCTATCAACTTTAGTAACCTACTGTAATTCTTGGTTATACTGATAGTTCCATTCTCTAGGTCAATATCAGACCATTCTATGGCTACTGCTTCACCAAAACGGCAACCAGTAGCAAGTAAAACACTGTACAGGACATAATCAAGATAATGACCGTATTTCTGATTAGACAGCCTTTCCATGTAGCACATTAGAGCTTTTAAGTCGTCTGAAGCTATGAATTTGATAGCCTTGTTCTCACGCTTAGGCTGTTTAGGAAGAATAATGTTCCTAGCTGGATTAAATGGCAATAGCTAGAGGGACACCCCATACTGTAAGACACGCCTGTTTATTGAGTGAACCACAGCATAATGAACTAGCTGAGTAGATAGGTCATTGATAAAACTTTGTATATAGCTAACAGATAGCTTGGCCAGTCTTAGAGAACCCAAGACAGGTATTAGGTGATTATAAAGCATTCTCTTAGTTGCTATGAAGGTTTGAGGTTTAACAGTAAGCCGATAACTTTCTAGCCATAATTCAGCCAGTTCTTGATAGTTCTTAACAGGTACTATTTTTGTGACCGTATAGCCATTAGATATAAAATCATCTTGCGCGTGCTTTCTGCTTAACCTCTTTTCTTGTCCTACCCGTAACGCTAGTTTTAGCTTTCTTTCCTGTTACCTGGTCAACGCCTAGATAGACATTGGCACGGTACACAATAGCACCGTTTTTCTTTTTGACTTCATTTATTTTCATGATATGAACCTTTCCATCAGCAGGCAAGCCGTTATTAAAAAAATTTTAGATTGAATTGGGTTTATATCATGCTGAGCGTTACAAGAACGCCCCTATTTTCGTTTATTTTGGGTAAGTAGTCTAATTTTTATATGTTTTAGCCCTAAAATCACTTAGAGGGCTTTTTAGGCGTGTATTTTGAGAAGTATATTTTTAGAGATTTAAACAGGTCAAAAATGAGCGGTAGATACTAAGGTTTTACAAAGGTATGCGCCCTAATATTGCCCTAAGGTGTGTATAGGTTTTGTAAAGATGGTTGGACTTAAAGCCACGTGCCGTTAATACGGAATGACTTCAGGAAAATAGTAAAAATATATCGTAACAGCCAGTGCAATCAAGGAGATGCCAAAAGCAACCCATGAAGAACGTTTGTATTTTGTCCAAAAAATGCTCATGACAGCTAATACTGTGGCAATAATAGGTAATTCCATGTAACCATAAGGGAGAAAGGACAAAAAGTTGTCTAATAGAGAGAGAATGGCTAGTGTTATGCTGCTGATTGGGAGTAGTTTTTTCATGGTATTCCTTTCAAGATAATATTTTAGGACTTTTGCAAGTTCTCTTTTTTTGTATTTAAGCACGCGCATAATGCTGAATTCCGAGGATAATAGACTAGTACCAAATGTGACAAGGTTGTCAGATTTAGGAACGTCAGCCCTCTATCTCATAGCCACCCTACCAGCAGAATAACATTGACCACGCGCAAAATACTAATTTTGTTGAAATATGCTGAAAGATATAGGTTTACATAACTTGACAAAACTTGACTTTTTCAAGGTATTCAAAAACTTATATTTCAGATTTTGAATATAGGGGTGCGTGACACATACAATCAATTCTAAAAATCAATATCTAATCCAACCATTCCCTCTAAAATATTTATTATGCTTTCCCTTTCTTTTGGGGTTAGTAAAGAAAAATAAAAAATAAGCTTTTTAAAAACATTTGGGGTATCCCCACCGTCAATAAATTCAATAAATTTTTTCGTATGCATTTCCCACATATCAATAAGTTGTTGGTCAGTAATACCGATTTTCCAAGGTTCAGCTTCTTCAAAATAATGACCAAAGCTATTTTTTAACTCAACCGATACGGTATTTTTAATCTTTTCAAGATTCTTATCACCTAAAACCTCAGAAAGAGCTGTATAAGCATCATAATCAAAATTGTCATCACTATCTTCATCAACTGTATACGGTTCTAATGCTACTAGCATATGTTCACGACTTAGACTATAGCCCAATAAATACCCAATATGTACACCGAAAAAGTTAGCTAACGTTTGGGCTTTGTCTTGTTTGATACTATTTACACCATTTTCCCAGTTTTGTATAGTTCGGTATGATACCCCAATTTCTTTACCTAAAGCTTGTTGTGACAAGCCTTTTTCTTGTCGTAATTCTTTTAACCTATTCATTTATTCAACACTTTTCAAAATTCATTATATCACAGACACCGAAAAAAAGTACACTACGACGAAAAAAATCATTGATAACGAAAAACAAAGGTGCTACCATACACATATGCACCGAATAAAGGTGTTTCATAAACACTTCCACACCTATTCATCTAGTAAAAAATCAAAAGGAGGAAAGAACATGAAAAATAACATGCGCGTGCTTTTAGCAAAGAAACGCCAAAAAGTTTCCGATGTGGCAAAAGCAACAGGGCTATCTAAAAGTACCTTGACAGCTTTATACTACGAACGCACCAAGCGCCCAGATATTGAAACCTTGCAAAAGGTAGCTAATTATCTAGATGTTACCATTGACGAACTACTTACTGTCGAGGATTAGGTGTACATCATGAACATTGTTTACATGGACGGCAATAAAGAGCCGTACACAACGTACGACATCATAGCTGAACATGCTGAGATTGATACTATTTCAGTTAAAAAGCTAATTGATAAGCGTAAAAAGGATTTAGAAGCGTTTGGGGTTTTGTCATTTGAAATCCATAAACCTGAAAAAGTTCACTAGGCGGACGACCTAGGAGAATTTATCACTTAAACGAACAGCAGGCGACTTTATTAGTTACCTATCTAAGAAACACCGAGCCAGTCAGAGAGTTTAAAAAAACCTTGTCAAAGCATTCTATGACATGCGTAACGAGGTGGCAGAATTCCGCTATCAGAGGGCGATAGAGAAACCAAAACGCAAAGAGTTGGTTAAAGCTGTCAGCGAATGGCAAAACGCACCTAAACACGCGCATAATACCATTACAAGAAAGAGGTTTATAATCCATGAATGACAGGCTTAACGACACCTACGCAGATAAAAAATGAATTGGACGTAGATTATAGCACCTTGAAACGTTGGGAACGTGCTGGACTACGACGCTACTCCCCTCCTATCGAGGACATTCTAATCTTTTTAGGAGCGGACAAATGACAATATATGAAAGCCGTGGCTTTGGGTCTTTACTTTATCCATACAAGGGAAATCTAGAACCTTTTGAATATATTTCTAAGTTTAGACCTTTAGAAGTCCCTAAAGGCATTGATTTAGAAGAATATAAGCGAACACACCCCCTACTATTTGAGTGGTAAGGTTACGCCAGATAAAAACGGTAGCTATAAGCGAAACAATGACAGTCTTTTATCTATCGTGATTTGATTTTTCTTGATTATGATGACATTGAAACAGGCGTAAACCTGCCTAAAATCGTTTCTGAGAGACTTTCGAAGTACAGTTATATTATATTTTTATCCAACTATCAAACACACCGCCGAAAAGCCCCGTTATAGGCTTGTGGTAAAACCTAGCCACACCATAAACGAGGCAACCTATAAAGAGATCATCCGAGAGATAGCAAATAAGATAGGGCTACCTTTTGACCTAACTAGCCTTACCTGGTCACAATTGCAAGGCTTACCAGTCACAACGGCACGACAAACGCATGAAGAAAATGTGCACAACTTAAATTTTCATCGTGTGCATTTTTTATGAAATTTTCTTGAAAATTATCGAGATATCTAGATTTTTTCATTCAACAGTACCCGTTTCCGGGTACATTCTAGCACTATTTTATAAAAAATAACTCAAAATTTATGAAAAATAGTTTTCTGAAATCAATAGTTTCTTCATGCGTTTGTCGTGGGTTACTAGCCGTTGATATTATCCGAAGCTACTCCAGATCTATCATCTTCCAATCCTAGCCAATCAATGAATTTTTCCACTGATTTATCCCAGAAAGCCCACTCGTGACCGCCTGACCAGGTTTCATAGGTATGAGGAACTTTGTTTGCTTTTAGCTCTGCGACAAAGTTGTTGTTGGCTTCTAGGAATGAATCCTCGGTTCCGCAAGTGATGTAGAGCTGGGGAATGGCTGCGCTGGATTTAGCTAATTGACGGACTTGGTAGGCTGGGTTTTGGTCTGACTCTAGGAGCGTGGTCAAATCGCCAAATACTGCTTTGTAGTAGGAACGTTTTTGGAATGGGACTGGGGACTCGTCGGTGCTAGCGACAGCATCTTCCAAAATCAAACCACTAGAGAAAGCTCCGATAGCACTGAAATTATCGTGGAACTTGAGACCATTGTGGAGGGCGCCGAAACCACCCATGGAGAGACCAGCGATGTAAGTATCCTCGCGCTTGTGAGAAAGGGGGAGCATGTTGCGGGTCAAGTCCAGCAGCTCCTTGCCGATGAACTGGCTGTAGTTGTTCATGTGGTCAGGCTGGTCCAGGTAAAATTGATTCTCGCCCGCTGGCATGACAACGGCAAGATTGTGGTGCTTGGCGATTGAGGCAATGCGCGTGCCCACCAACCAATCATTCTGGTCACCGATGATACCGTGAAGGAGGTAGAGGGTCTTGTAAGGCGGTTTAGCAATCAAATTGCCAGTCATATCTACCTTGTCAGAAGGCAGGTAAACATTGAATGTCACGGTCCGCATGAGGGATTGGGACATAGCGTTGACAGTTAGTAGAGTCATGTGAGGGTCTCCTTTTTGTTTTGATAGGGGTATTGTATCATTTTTTGCAATGGTAGGGGCTAATTCACTGGTCAATGGATACCAGTAGTTATGATATTTTTGTCATGTTGACTAACATCACTCTGGTTCACGCGAATTTTTTGTGATGTTGGAATATTTCAACTTGGTGTACATGTTATTTTTCTGAGTCCGAGCAAATTCACTCTGAATACTACTGTATTTTTCTAAATCTAAGCAAATTCACTTTAAATACTATGGTATTTTTTTGAATCCAAGAAGATTCACCTTGGACAAATTAAAACTCTTCACTCGTTTCAGTTCGTTTTACAGGTATGTTATAATAGTAAAGAATAAAATAAAGGAGTCTAGCATGATTACAGGAAAAATAAAATTGATTTGATTTGGACCACTTCGTGAACTGATAGGTTAACTAATATTGAATAATTGACCTTTTGCTACTCATGCAGGAGTTAGAGCCTACCGAGTTGGAACGTGAAGTAAATATCCCCGTGGTGCTAGTTAATTTCAAAATATCTTAAATTATAAGCTAATACGATTTGCTCTATCCTCAATTGCAATCCTGTTTTTGCTCTAGCTAGTGTTTGTTCCATATCGAAAAGCGTACAAAGTTCTGAAAAACGTGTCTCAATAGTCCTTCTCATAGCCATTAGTTTCCAATGATTATGTTGCTTAGCCCCTGCCATGTTTTGACGTAAGGGAGTCCAAAGATGATAACCTTTATACTCCAAACTATTTCTAAGCTCGTGACTAAGATAGCCCAAATCAGCCAAAATGTGAGAGTGATGGCAATTTTCCAGTAAGTCCTCAACGGCTCTAATATCGTGAACAGATGCTGGTGTCACAACGTAGTTCAGAATATAGCCTGATAGGGTGACCAGCATAGGAACTTTGAACCCCTAGATTCTTGGAGGCATTGTAACCAATATCTGCCAAGCCATCAAAAATACGTGTTCTATAATTACGGACAGGTTGACA
>NZ_JADNQT010000015.1 GCF_015594605.1 Streptococcus sp. HF-1907
AACGCTTTTATTCACGGACTTTTAGGCAAACCTTGACTCCTAAGGAGATTGTTAAGAAAATTCTAGATTTATCGGACGAACTCCGCTATTACTATGAGCTGTATCAACTCTTATTATTCCATTTTCAAGAGAAAAATACCGACCATTTTATGGCACTGATTGACGACAACCTTCCCTTTGTCAATCCTATATTTACCGCTGTCTTTAAGACCTTCAAGAAATACAAATCCTACATCGCAAACGCCCTGGAGCTCCCTTATTCTAACGCCAAGCTAGAAGCCACTAACAAACTCATCAAGGACATTAAGCGTCAAGCTTTCGGCTTTCGAAACTTCAAGAACTTTAAAACAAAAATTCTCATCGCTTTGAACATCAAAATAGAGAGAACCAATCTGATTCTCTCTAGATGTTAGTGATAAATCACCCACTACAGTTGACAATGAGCCCTAACTTTTGGAGTGCGGTTCATTTTTACCATTAGGTTTTTATTTGGGAAGGTCAAAGAAGTCCTTATAGTTGCTAATATAATTCTTACCTTCGGTAAGGTCATATTGAATGAGTTTCAAATCATTTGCAACTTTCTTTTCAGACTTGGTAAGTTTCTTTTTATCAACGCTCGCCTTATTCAGAACTTCTGTCAATAGGGCATAATAAGGCGATACTTTTGAATTAGTATGCGCCAAGAGTTCCGCAGAAAAATCACTTGAATTAACCAGTGGATAATTCTGTTTCTCAGTCTTAAAGTTGCTCCAAATAAAGTAATCTGTCAAATATTGATTTTCTGGCTGATTTGCAAAGATAGAACTAGGATAAAAGCCCGGTAAGTGGTCGCCATAAAAAACAACTGTAATAGGCTTATCAATCTTAGATAATTCTGAAAGAAATTCTGCAGTGCTACTATCTGTATAAGTCAACATGCGTGCATAATTTGTCAGATTCTCATTTTGACCAGCAGTAAATCCATTACCTGTTCCAGTAACATTACTTAGATCTGTATGAGCCCAAGGGCTATGATTTTGCATCGTCATTACTGAAAAAAATTGGCTTTGATTTGTTTTAATATTGGATAAGATATTACGATAAGTTGAGGCATCGCTGTAATATGAGCCTAGTATCTCTGCACCTTCTGGACGTTCATCTGACCCCGAGGAAGCAATAAAATGTTTAAAACCTAAACGTTGATATACCGATTTTCGAGAATAATGTGATGCATCAGATAGATGAATAACGATACGATTAGCTGGACTAAAAGCATCACTAATAGAGGGAATGTAGGTCATATCTGGAATGATTTCTGTATATAATAATGAAATCATTTCATCGAAGTTGTACATCGGTAAGCCAGTCAAAGTTTGAAATTCCATATTGGCTGTTCCGCCGCCATAACCATCCGATTTCATCATTCCACTTGTCGTCTCTGACTTAATCTGATCAATTTTCGGCAAAACATTTTCTGAAAGAGTAATTCCTTGTATGTGATTAGGGTTGGACAAACTTTCACTTAAGAGATAAATAACCGTTTGGTCAGATAAATTATTTGAACGTGATTTGTTAATCTGCTCTGCCTCTAGTTTATATTTTTTATAAAGATTAGCAATTGCCTTTTGACTGTAATCTTTTGGCTTATCCATATCAGTCAGCGTCAATTGTTTTAACCATACAAAACTCAAAGACTTAAATCTTGCACTTGCATTTATCCCTAGCCAATTTATTAAATTGAAATTGTAAACCGAAGTCAAAATTGGAATATGCTCTGGAATCATTCCATTTTCTGAGTTAGAAAAAATTCCTGTTATTCCTCCCAACATTAGTATTGGTATAAACATAAGAGCTATTCTTCTTTTTAGACTTTGGACAATCTTCCCAGAAAGAATACGGTCTTTTAGATAGTATAGGATAATAATCAGCCAAATCAAAGCTATCACTGATAAGAGAACAGCATTTTCAGCAACATAATCTTTGAAAAAGCCAATATCTCCCAGCCAAGTAAGGTCAGCTGCCATCAATGGTTCATTTCTCAATGAATACTTGGTTGCATTAACATAACAAAGTAAGCTAGCAAGAATAATATTAAGTGCAGTCGCTACCAAGAAACGATTAATTAACAAGTAAGTAAAGAAAAATAGACTTGATAAAACTAAAATTTGAAAAATAGTTGCGCCTGAAACGATATAATAACCGTACTCTTTTCCTTGCTCAGTGATACCAGCTTGTAAGAAATAATTAAAGATGAAGCCTAATAAAAAACTGAAGAAAACTGGCTGAGAGAGACTGGTTTTATTACTGGCTAAGTCGACAATAGCCTTAGCAGAGAAATAAAAGAGAAAGCTAAAAAACAAATAAAATCCTAAACTATACCAAAAGAGGAACGTTAGAAAATGATAATTATCAACTTTATCAATTGAAATGAGATTATTAGTCAAGAAACGATTTCTATATAGAGAACTCGTCATGGCCAAAAGGACCAAATACTGACTGTAAACCAACTTTTTCCGCTGATTTGACAGAGCAATGATAGAAGCCTTTTTTGATGATTTAGAGAAATAGTTTAGCAAGAAGCTACCGATTAAAATTATTACTGTTGGTATTAACATCTGCCAATCATCAAAGAAATGCTTAAAATGTGTCCACTCAAACTTCACATTATTGAGGTTAAGTGTCATCCTCAAAAAGTATGTACCAATTAAAGATGCCAGATATATGAGGCTAATATAGAGAGTACTTATCCCACTAATGTTTTTGAAAATCTGAAAAATGTAGACTATCAAAAATAAGTAAAAGAGGGTTGGTAAGATTTCCCAACTTTCTCCCCCTTTTTTGCTTACGATTTGATAGGCCGACTGACAAAACATCAGACCAAATACAAGGATATAAGAAAGCACTTCCTTCCTATGATTAATTATCCAATGATAGGCAGTTGAAATACTTTCTTTAGCCTTGTCAATTTGCAAATTCAATGTATTGATTTTCCTTATTTTATTTTTTTGTAAATTCCTAGTAATCGTTCAAATATAGCGCTAGACAGATTGACTCCAAACACTCTTGAAAAAAGGCCGGTGTATTTAAAAAATCTATTTTCAAGTTTAGCAGAGTGTTTGAGGAGGTACTTATACCGTGCTAAAAGAGGTTCCACATCACTATCACGTTTATATTTAGACACAAAAGGTAAAATCGAGATGAAAGAGATGGCGTAATAAATTTCCAAAGCCTCCTCTTTTCCTAATTTCTTAATCTCAGCATCAGATAAGCCAATTTCAATACTCTTTAAAATATCGACTATATTTTTCTTTTTAATCTGATTAGTCAAGCTTCCTTGCCTATTTTGACGGTACATGTATTGTGGATTATCTAGTATTGCATAACTAGTCATTGACTTCAGCAGATTGCCACACCACAGACAGTCCTCCGAAATAAATCCCTGAGGGAAATACATATCTGTTGACTCAAAAAGCTTTCTATTAACACATTTATTCCAAGCTGGAGCCACAATCAATTCTTTAGTGACTAGCTCATTACAATTAGTCTCTAAATCAAAAGATAAGTTTGACGTGTTCAATAGCTTCTCTTTGGTGGTTGTCCCATCATAATAAAATGTATAAGGAAAAATGACAACATCAACTTCTTCACGCATTATCACAAAATTAAGGTCACTCAAGAAATGATCATCTGACCAAAAATCATCACCATCTAGGAAAATTAAATAGTCACCTTCTGAAGCTTTTATACCTAAATTGCGTGTAGCTGAAAGACCTTGATTAACTTGATGAATGACCTTAACCTGCTTATAGCCCTCGCTGAATCTATCAGCAATAGCTCCTGTATTATCTGTTGAACCATCATCTACAACAATAACCTCAAAATCTGAAAAATTTTGATTGACAACACTTGTTAAACACTCATCCAAATAATCAGAGACATTATATGCTGGGATAATTATTGAAAATTTTGACATACTGTACCTATCTACTTAGCCTTTACAATATAAATATGCGAATACTTTCATCAAGTGGAGCCTCTCGGTAAGTTGGAATAATAAAACAATCATTCTATTAAACAAGCTTTCACCACTGATTTTAGGAGACATAGGAGAAATATCACTTACTAAAGCATTTGCCTTTAGAAACTCTTTAACTTGACAATAATAATTAATAAAAGTTGCCTTGTCTGAAGAACGTCCCGAAAATAGCAGATACCAAATATAATAGCGTTCTATAAAATAAGTCAAATACTGATTGGGGTGTTTGTTCCATTTCAAAATTTCTTCTAACAGAACACGGATATCAACTGTTTCCTTCAATCCTCTTTGAGAAGTATTTGAGACACTTTCCTCGTTGTACATCCACTGATAACCTGAGTAGAAAATAATCTTGATTTTATCTGTTTTTGACAAGACTTTCAAATTAAAGACAACATCCTCGCCAATACCATAGTCAAAAAAAGTAATGTGATTGTCAATCAAAAAACTCTTCCGATAAATCCTAGCCCACGGAGCCATAATAATATACTTTGACCACTCTGTATCTTTGAGAAGTTCTTGATGAATGACCTCGCCATTATATTTCATACGTTTATAGCCTGAAATGACTAAATCAAAGTCCGAATCTTTTATAGCATGATAATGTGTCGCTAGATAGTCAGGCTCAATCTGATCATCATTATCAACGAAAACAATATAATCACCTTTAGCCATTCTAATGCCAAAATTACGCGTTTTAGATACGCCTTCATTTTCTTTGTCAATAAAAACGATATTGCTATACTTTTTAGCATATTCTCGACAAATATCGGCTGATTGGTCTTTTGAACCATCATTTAGAAGTATAATTTCATATAAATCATTTGATAAAGTCTGATTCAATAACGAATCTAGACAAGCTGATAAACGTTCTTGAGCATTATAAACAGGAACAATAACACTAATCATTCACTTTTACTCCTTATACCCAATAATATGCCCAAAGTACAGCAAATGAAGCAGCAACATTTGCCAAAATCATAAATACAGATAAATTGGTAATTAGTTTTTGGTCCACTTTCAAATTGAATTTTGAGCGACAAATACTAAATAAAGGTGCTAAGTAAATCAAAAATGGTGTAAAGTAGCGACCTTGTTCACCGTAAGCAATTCTATTTGCTGCAACATTATCAGGATTTGACCTTAATGTCCAAGCAAAGTACATTCCAATAGTAATAACAAGCACTTGAATTGGGAAAATCAATGCTGATGAAATTCCTTCTGTTTTAGTAACAGGAAGATGTTCACTTGAAAAAATTAAGATTAAAACTACAATATCAATAAATATTAACCATAATGGTAATTGAGTTGTTAACCAACCAAATTCACCAAAAATACCAATAGTTAATATACTATTCAAGTTAACATTTTCTTGATGCAAAAAGAATGTATTGAACATTACCCAGATGAAATGTCGCGTTCCACCCCATCCCTTTAAGAAAAAGAAGAAGCTAAATAATCCTAAGCACAATACAACCGCAACAAAATACCATCTATATTTTTGGAAGAATTTATAAAATGGATTAATAAATTTAAGAAATCCTTCAAATTCAAAATCACCCATAACTAAAAATGGTAATAAGAGCAGGTTGTTTGTCTTTGTAGAATAAAGGAATATAGTTAATAAAATCAGCTGAACAAATGACTTGTTTGTGAATTTTCTTTCTTTAATCAGATTTACGAAGAAAACAAAAAAACAAGCAATTGAGACATAATTTAAAACATCATACGAAAGTGATGCAGCTTGTTGCAACATCATTGGTAATAATGAAACAAACATTAACGCCAACTTACCATATTTAGCGAACTTAATGACAAAGTACATTCCAATAATGTAAACCAAAGCATTAACAACTCGTCCCATCAATAAGATAATACCAAACGATGGATAAATTGCTCTACCAATAAGCATTCCAATGAGCTGTGGAAGGTGAGCTAGGGCTTTAATTGACTTTTTTAATCTAAATGGTGCTGCTGAAAAATCTTGTTTTTCAGTAAAAAACTTATTTAATTTTTTCTTATTAAGAACAGCTGGAGCCTCAACAGAGTCATTAGAGATAACTTCCATTTGGTATTTAGCAAGCCACTGAAGTGAATCCTCTTTTGCTGCTTCATGTGTAATATCCCAAGCCAATATCGCATGTGTTGTCTCATCAGGAACCTGCGTTACAGGAACCAAAAACATAAACAGAGCTACACATGGAAGAGCTAATAATAAGAACAACTTTTCTATTTTCATTTTTTCTCCTTATACGAATCCTTAAAAATATTATAAATGATTAAAGAAACAAATAACCAAGTGATCATTGACAAAGTAAATGAGTATGATGCTCCAAGAATACCATAGTTCCTCACCAGAATATCTGCTGTCAAGTAAGACATGATAAAGCCACTTGCAAAAGAAATGACTAACAATTTTTGTTTTCTCAAAACAGTCAATATATTATCACAAACTGTTGCAAATGTGCTAGAGATTCCTCCTACTAGAAGGATAATAAAGCTCAAACAATATTTACCTAAGTCAACTGAATAAATGATATTTAAAATTGGAATACCAATAACAGAAAGTGAAACTAAAATAGCTACTGAACATAAAACCAATAATCTTAATAGTTTTTTTCGATAAGTAACAAACTGCTCAAATTCTTTTCGGTCCAAAAAAATAGCCATTTGCGTCATCATGGGTCTAAAGAAAATCATCGTCAAATTCATCGCAAACACTGGCATAAAGAGAATATTAAAATCTTTTTGCACACCAATTGCCACAATACCTTGCTCAAACATTTTGTCTAAAGCATATTTTGGCTGGTTATAGATAGAAACCAAAAGAAATGCATTGATAAACAGAGGACTACTCTCAATTAAAATCCCTTTGATCTGCTGAAAAGATAATTCAAAAAGATTTATTTTTTCAAAATATCTACTAAGTGGAAAATCAAAGCAGAAAATGAAAAGGAAGGAGGACAATACCATTACAATGATAGACACAGACAGATTTTTTGTGAAAATCAAAGCTAGGGTAAAAACAAGGAAAATAAGAATATTTCTATAAAACAATGACTTTCCAGCAACATCAAGTCTTTCGTGCTGCTGAAACAAGCCCTGAAAGACATCTGACAAAGCATCACTGACTCGATAAAGACAAATTAAGAAGACAGACAAGGCCTTGTAAAAGTCATACCGATGAAGAAAAATATAAACGATAGCAACGAGAATCATGACAATATTAGTTAGTAGCCGTGTTGAAAAATAGTTATTAAAAGAATATTTTTCTTTAACATCTGTTGCTTGGAAATCTCTGACTTGAAAAGTCGCTACCGTAATCAATAAATTTCCAACAGCATAGGCAATACTAAAAACATCTGAATCATAGTTATTGAGTGTCCTAGTCACAGACAAGAGCAGTAGGGTAGAGATAGCCGCAGAAGCGAGACTCCCCAGAATATTCCACAGAAAAACCTTACTTTGAGTCACTTGAGTATTGATAACTTTATTTTTCATTATTCTTTTCACTAAGGGCAAATTGTTGCGCTAATCTCTTAATCTTATGAGATTGAACTGAAATAATATTGGTCAGTATAAACATTATCCATAAACTTAGGCAAAAGCCAACAAAGAATACAAAATTCATTGGTGAATAAATACCAAAAAGGTGAGATAAATCTGTTAGAAGTTTTGGGAACCAAACTAAGATAAGTAGAATCAAGCAAAGAACGTACCAAGACAAAGAGTATTTGATAGACAACTTATCCTTTTTAATTAAATGTACAGTATAAATTACAAAAAGAACAATAACTGCTGAAATGAACAAACTAGCTGTTTTTGTCATACTATTTTCCTTTCAATTTTACAAATAAAATCGCCAGCGTCACCTTCACCATATAGTAAACAGATTTGGTTGCTGAAATAGACGATACCCCACCTTGGCGCTCATTCATAATGACTGGTATTTCCTTGATGCTATATCCTTTATTCAAAACGGAAACAATAGTCTCTGGTTCTGGGTAATCATCAGGATAATTATCAGCAAACAATTCAATTAGGCTTCGGTCAATCATGCGAAGACCTGATGTAGCATCGGTTACCTTTTTCTTAGTCAGTAGTTTAATTAACCACATAAAATACTTAATTCCTAGCCTCCTTGTAAAAGACGACTGGAAGCCTTCATTTTCTAAGAAGCGAGAACCAATGACCATGTTCACTTTGCTAGCCTCTAATTCTTCGACCATCTTAGCCAAAAAGGAAGGGTTGTGCTGACCATCGCCATCAACTTGAACAGCAAGATCATACCCATTTTGCTTAGCATATAGATAGCCAGTCTGTACGGCTCCTCCAATTCCAAGATTGATAGGTAGAGAAACAACATTAAAATGATTTTGTTGACAGATTTCTAATGTGTTATCAGTTGAACAATCATTGATAATGACATAGTCAAAATCTGGGGCATCTTTTTTAATTGCCTCAATGGTATTCTTGATATTACTACTTTCGTTATAGGCTGGAATAATAATTAACTTTTTTAGCAAATTCCTAATCTCCTAGTTATTTGAATTCTGACTTTTTTGATAAAATTTAATCAATAATTGAGCAATTGGCTTTGGCCACAAGAGTTGATACATATACAAATCTTCTTTTGTCCGTGTATTATCAGAAATGGTTGCAGAAGTTTCAGATTCCTCATGAATACGATGTAACATTAAGGGTTGATCAACATAAGAAAACTTTCCGTGATAATCTGATGAAATGGTATACCAAGCAAACCAATCCAAACTCGTCTTCATCTCCTCGTTAAATTTGAAACTCTTTAAGGCCTTCATATTATAAGTAACTGCTGGACAACAAATTGGATTCCCTAAGGATAATACACGATTGCGCCACCATTTATTGCCTGAAGCAAGTGACAATGTCTTTAGCATGAGACGCTTGATTTTCAAATTTTGATTACTTAAAATTAATTCAGTTTTATCTTCTTTGACTTTCAATTCCTTATAATCAGTATAAACAATGGTTGACTCGGGATTTGCTACAAAACTCTCAAGAACTTTTTCTGTAAAGTTTTTATCATACAAATCATCTTGATGCACAATTGTCGCAAAATCAGTTTCACAGTGAGATAGAGCCTGATTCCAATCAGCACCAATTGATTTTCGTTGACCAAGATAAAGTGGAAGATGGTATTTTTCAGCCAGTCCTTTTATATGGTCATTTGGTGTTGAAGTATAAATATAGATTTCTGAAAAGACTGTCTGATTTTTCACAGCTTGAATACATTCTTCTAAATAAGTACTGATACCATAGGCACAAATGACCATGGTGTGTTGCTTCCTTGACATTACTTTTTCCTTTTATATTTTTTTGTTAGATGACTGCGCCTTACGATATAATCAATTGCTAAACTAATTGCTTTTTTTTCGAATTGAAGAACCTGACTCAAGCTAGTGTGTCTCCAAAATTCATTGGGTAATCTAAACTCATTTTGAATATTAGCATGAAAGAAGGCGAATTCATGAATCAAATTAAGACTATTTTGACCTAATGGCAAAATCGAATAATCATAATGTTGCGCCCACACTAAGCTCACAATCAAGTGGCGTAATAGTTTAGGGTCTCCGGTTGGGACATTTTCCAAAATAAACTCCAAGACTTCTTTCCTAATCCAAAAAGTGGAATACTCCGCCTCTAGCCATGGCTGTCTGTTCAAGAAATCAATTTGCTTTTGCAGTCCCAGTTTCTTCCACAATTTTTCTGAAGATAAGGCAAGACTTTTAGAAAAATAAGCCGTTTCATCATAAGTAAAGAGAGACAACTCATCTGGTATGACAATACCAAGCTTTCCATTCTTTGAAAATTCAGCTAAAACGTCAGGGAGATTATCAAAAAAAGATTGATAAAGTTTTTCACTCAGTTGATAATCCACAATTTCTTTATTAAAAAGCCTATCGGTTGTAATGTGACCAACGACCTCATAAGCACCCACTAGGTCTCTAATTTCCTTTAATGCCTCTAAGTCATTGGCTTGCTCAATAGTCATTGAAGAACAGACAGGCAGAGAAAACTGACTTGCTTTTTTCTCTAAAAAAGAGGATGAATAGGTTAGAAAGTAATCGCAAAATTTAGCATATTGCTGAAGATGGGGGAAAATCAGCTGAAATTTTTCTAGATCTGTTACATGAACGTGCAAGGCGACTTTTTGATCATCTACATGCGAACCATCATTTTTTATAATCCTATAAGGTAATAAATAAATTGGTGCAGGTGGCGAGATAAGGGTCAAATGAGCAATCATTATTGACTTAGGATAAGTTGAACTTTTTGAAATTTCATCAAGAAGATAAGGAGATAGTAATGGATTGAAATTAAAAGCCTTAACTTTGATAAAAGGAATCTTATATTTAAGTAGGAGGTCAGGATGACACATTGAAAGATTTGGTTCCAAGTTCATTTCATTTTCTTCTAGAGTATCGCTTACTGCCTCAAAATGAAAATCTGAATCTACTAATTTTTGAGTCAAAGTCGCCTCATAGCTATCAATCACTTGTTGGACATTTTCTAGTTGCCCAACACTGCTCCAAAACTCTCCAAAGGCTTGACTGACAAATACTGACCTCGTAAAAACCATAAAATAGGATTGTAAATGTTCAGCAACGAACGATCCTCCCTTGATGTGACACTCAGGATGTCTCGTCATCCCCCAAAAATCAACTGTTTTTTTAGATTCAAATTTTTGATAAAGAGGCTCTAGATCCCACAGTGGTCCAAAGCAAGTATCATTCATTAAAGTCAATGATTCTATCTGACGCCACTCTTCAGCTATCAATAGTTCTACTCCCTGGCGCCATGCTGCAAAATCATAGCCTACATTGTCTCTCAGGATAACCTGATCTGCTAGTCCCCCCGGTTTGATTTTTTCTTGATCAGCTTGAGATAAGGGGCTATTTGAAATAAAAATAACTTTCGAAAAAATAGGACGAATCTTTTTTAGTTGATAAAGTACATGCTCAGATAATTGCTGATAAGGGTTAAAATGCACATAAACAAGAGCTCTAGACATTATTTTCTCCTAAAGAAATTGATAACCTTCGTAGGAATCTTCCAGCGTCTTGAATTGACAACCATATTGTATTCATTCAACCAAAAGTCGCGTTTATGCTCCAATTCGTCCATTTCTTGGCGTAATTGCTCAATATTTTTCTCAAGTTGTGATTTATTTGTCTCTAAATCTTGAATTAATTGACTATTTTTATTAATTTGATTTCTTTGCTCATAAATAATCTTTTCTTGCTCAGAGACTTCCGAAATCAAATAGCTACTAATTAGAGCGGTGTCAGCCGAAGCATTTTTCTGCAAATACTCTAACTGAGTTTCCTTTAAACGTTCAAAACGCTGTTTGGCTTTCTCGACAGATAGAGGATGAGAGTCCGAACCATCATGTAGACGATAAACAACTGTAGAATCTTCTAAAAAACTCAACTTAGTTTTATTAAACAATTCCAACTGCAAATTAAATGTGTCGTCCACAGCATCTGGAGCAATCAAATCATTCACTTCTTTCATTAGTTGGGTTTCAACTAGCCAAGAAGACGACATGGTCATGCCTTTGTAGGCTAATTCTTCCTCAAAACTTGACATTTTTCTAATGATACCATTTTTAATTGCTTTGGTATGAAGTAATTGACCACTTTCTGAAATAATATCAAAATCTGTACAAGACCACTTTGACTCTTGATTACTTTCTAATAAATTAATCTGTTTTTGCAGTTTTTCCGAATCAGTCCAGTAATCATCACCATCACATCTGGCAATATAATCTCCACTAACCTCTTTACAGACAGAAATCCAAGTTGCGGTAATTCCTTTATTAGTTTTATTGAAAAAAGCTTTTATACGGTCGGGATATTTTTCAGCATAGTCTCTGATAATTAAATCCGAACCGTCAGTTGAGGCATCATCTACAAGGATAATTTCATAGTCAAATTGACATTTTTGGTTCAAGAAACTTTGAATTGCCTCAGCAATCCACGGCTTTTTATTGTAATTCGTACAGATAATTGATATTTTAACCATATATTTCCTCAAATCTATTACAAAATAACTTAGGCTTTAAATGACCAACTTCCATTTCGTTGAATTAATCCCGTAGCAGAATCAACTTCCGATTCATTTTTATAATCAATGTCATCTCGATTCAATAAGATAATTGGGGACTGATTAGCACCAACAAAGCCAATCATTTGACCTTCTTTATCACGAACAGTCACTTCAAGTTTCAACTTCAAATCATTAACATTAGGAATATGACAAGAGTATTTGACTATCTTGTGACCTTTTCCTTGAGTCAGATATTCCATTGAATTATCATTATAAATCCAAATATTTCTATCAATATCGGTAAAAGATAAGGCAACATAAGTTTCTATATCATCTAGGACATCATAAGAAACTTCAAATTCAATTTTATCTTGCGGGGTGATACGATTAGCTGAAAGCAGCTTAATTTTTATGTTATCTGTTTGCTCATCAGCCGATAATTGTCGACCTTCTTCAACCGTTTCCTCATACTGTTGCTCAGTATTGTCATAACTGTATTGATTGGCTACATCGTAGGGTTCTCCGTAAGCCTTAACCAATCCATCTTCGATAAGAACTGCACGATTACAATATTTTTTAACGGCTCCCATATCATGGGTAACAAGAATTGTTGTTTTCCCCGATTTTTTACGTTCAAGGAAATAATCATTACACTTACGTTGGAAGGCTTCATCACCTACGGCAAGGACCTCATCCAAAATCAGGACATCTCCCTCTGCTTTGATAGCAACGGAAAAAGCCAAACGAACCTGCATACCGCTAGAATAATTTTTCAGTTTTTGGTTCATAAAATCACCAAGTTCTGCAAATTCAACGATATCGTCATACATAGCATCAATTTCTTCGGTTGTAAAACCAAGCATAGCGCCGTTCAAATAAACATTTTCACGACCAGTCAGTTCAGGATTAAAGCCGACACCAAGTTCAATGAAGGAGACCATTTTACCATTCACAGTCACTATACCTTTTTCAGGAACATAAATTTGAGAAATAATTTTTAACAGAGTTGATTTCCCAGAACCATTTCGCCCAACGATACCAAAAAAGTCTCCTTTTTCTACTTCAAAATTGATATCTTTAAGGACATGTTGTTCTTTGTACCCCTTAATTCCTCTAAAGCGATTAACCAAGGTTGTTCTCAAACTCTGTGTCGCTTCTGTTGGCAACTTAAAATACTTGCTGACATGTTCAACTTTTACTGCAATTTCTTTTTCTGACATTTATAGAATCTCCGCAAATCGTTTAGCATTTTTCTTAAAGATAACATAGCCAACAATGAAAATGATGACTGGTAAAAGGTAAGGAGTCAAGGCAATCAGTGGCTGACCAATCAAGTCCCAACCGCGTGTACTTCCTGAATAAACAATAAAGTGACGCAAGTCCTGTACAATCTGCGCTAGGGGATTCAACATCATCAGCTTAGCAATTGTCACATGCCCACGTTGTAAAATATAGGTTAGGGAGTAGATGATTGGGGTCGCATACATGCCTGCCTGCATGATGACCTCCCAAATAGGTCCGATATCTCGGTATCTTACAAACAAAGTTGATAGTATCAGAGCAATCCCCATTGACAAAAGGGTCAATTCAATAAAAATCGGAAAAATGACTAAAATTCCTAAAGAAGGATGAATCCCGTTAATCAAAGCAAAAATAAAGACTACAAGTAAATTGATAACATAGTTAATAGCCGCTCCAATAACCGATGAAAAGACGATTATTTCTTTAGAAAAATTAAGCTTTCGCAAAAGGTCGCCACGGCTAACAATGGACAGCATTCCCATGTTGGTTGCTTCAGCAAAGAAATTCCAAGTGACCATCCCAAGCAAAAGTCCTACCGCATAGTGAGGTGTCCCGTCATCAAATTTCAAGAATCGCACAAAGACAAGGTACATGATGGTAAAGAGCATAAGAGGCTTCAAAATAGACCAAAGATGCCCAATCAAGCTTCCTTGATAGCGCAATTTAAAATCTGTTTTGACCATTTCTCTTAGCAAAATGCGATTTTCTTTACTAAAAATGTTCATTTATTTTCTCCTATAACCAAATTTAGTGATAATCAACATTGAAAATACAAAGGTATGGAAGGCTTTATTTTTCCGTAAGTTGTATTTTTTTAAGGTTCGATAACGTTGGATAGGGGATTTTGACATGATGCTGATAAAGGCTTCTGCTAGCTCGCGGTCAGATGGACTCAAATCATCTGTGATAAGAGCCTGCGCTTGCTTTTGAGTCGCCTTAATCAAATCCCAGTATAGTTTAAACAAAAAGTGGGGGCGAAGCCATTTTTTTATTCGCTTACCCCAGGTTCTGGCACCTAGAACGTTATTATCATGCTGGCGATAAAGTTCCCCTGGTTTGTCAATATAAACTAGGCGCCCATAAGCCGTTGCCAATAGAGCTAAGTACCAATCGTGCATGATGATATTGTCTAGGCTCTGCCATTTTTCTGCCAAAGCGTAGTTAATCATAGCCACACCACCGGTTACCGTGTTCTCCGTCAACTCCTGAACAAACGCCGTGTTAGCGTGACCAGATTGGCTGCGAATCATACTGTCTGAGATGGTCTCTAACTGCTGGTTCACTACTTTGAGGTCCATATAAACCATTAGCAATTCATTTTTGGGATAGTTCTCAGCTTCTTTTAATTGAGTTTCCACTTTATCTGGCAACCAAACATCGTCCTGGTCGCTAAAAAAATAATAATCAGCCTTTTCATATTTGACCAAGGTATAAAAGGACTTGATAACACCATAATTATCATTTTGATTAGGATTGATGAACCTTATCCGTTCATCTTTTTCAGCATACTGGGCAATGAGCTGGCGCGTTTGGTCTGACGACCCATCGTCCCTAATCAGTAACTGCCAGTCGGTGTAAGTCTGATTTTGGATTGACTCAATTTGTTCAGCAAGGTAAGTCTCACCGTTGTAGGTTGACATTAGAATATTAACTTTCATGTAAAAATAAGTCCTCGTATTCTCCTACAATTTTGTCCCAAGTATAACGATCTCGAATAATATTTTTAGCACGATTGCCATAATTAGAATAGTCGATGCCTTTGTCAGCATCATTGATCAATTTGGTCAGATTTCCAGACTGTTTATTCCAATAAAAGCCACTCGGTCCAGCAACTGATTTATTAAAATCAACATCTAAAATCAGATTCAAATTGGTATGAGCTAGCGCCTCTAGGAGACCTGGGTTAGTTCCACCAACTTCATGACCATGGATATAAGCAAAAGCATTCTCACGAATATAGGCTAAAAATTCCTTATCATAAACCGTTCCAACGAATTTCACGCGCTTATCACGGTCAAAATGTGTCTTAGCTTTCAGTTGTTCAAGGTAAGCATTGCCGTCATGATTACAGATAATCACCAAATTTCTCTGACTATCTGATGCCATAAATTCACGGATAGCCGTCTCATAGTTATTTTCAGGCACAAAACGACCAACAATTAAATAATAGTGATTTTCTTTAATACCCCATTTTTCAAAGGTTGACCTAACCTGCTCTGAATCGTGAGAAAGGCTACTTGGTTTTACATCAGTGCCATAAGCGATAAAAGTGGTTTTTGCAGCTGGATAAGATGTCTTGATGTAGTCTTCAATAGCAACATTATCTGAAATAATCAAGTCAGCCCTATTAGCCATACACTTCTCTGCATATTTCAAATAAGCTTGAACTGGCTTAGCCCATTTGCTACGTTTCCACTCTAGACCGTCAGGATTGACATAGAGTTGACCGCCAACTTTATGGATTTTATTAGCATAGTGACTAATGAAAGCTCCAATCGTATTTCCCAAAATGTAAAAAATGGAAGACTCAATCTGCTGTTCTTTAATCACTTTCAAACTATAATCGATTGCCATCATGTCATAAGCAATTACACGCGCTGGTCCTAATTTAGGAGCCTTGATAGTAAAACAATCCACCCCTTGATAATCAAAGTGAGTCTGATGCTCCGCATCACTCAAACAAGCAACGTGGTAAGTGATTTCCGAAGAATTCTGATTAGCAACCAATTCGGCTACAAATGTCTCAAAACCTCCATATTTTGCAGGAAGCCCGCGACTTCCAATAATGAATACATGCTTCACTGCATACTCCTTCAGTTTAACTAAACAATCTTATTAATTATAGCATATTTTACATTTATTTGCGATTAAAAAAGGGAAGGCAACGCACCTCCCCTGATTAGTCAATTTATTTTTTAACTTCCTGTTTGTAAAATTCTTTCAAAGCATCTTGCCATGTTGGAATGACAAAACCTGTTGCTTTTGCCTTGGTTAAACTCATTGTTGAGTTGAGTGGACGTTTAGCCTTAGCAGGAAATTGACTTGAATCAACTGGTTTGACTTCAACGTCTGTATCCTTAAGAATTTCAACTGCAAAGTCATACCAAGTTGTATCTTCAGCAGCATCATTTGACAAGTGGTAGTAACCAAATTCTTTTTGGTTTTCTGCCAAGTAAGTCATAAATTCTGCCAAAGTACGCGTCCAAGTTGGACGACCGTGCTGGTCATTAACAACTGTCAATGTTTTGTGAGTTTTGGCAAGGTTTTGCATAGTAAAGACAAAGTTCTTACCGTAATTACCAAATACCCAAGCTGTGCGGATAATGTAGAATTTATCAGCGTATTTCTCAACTAATTCTTCACCCATACGTTTCGTACGACCGTACTCAGTTTTAGGGTCTGGCTGGTCATCTACTTCCCATTCTTGACCAACTGGTTTTTCACCATCAAAAACATAGTCAGTTGAAATGTAAACCAAGGTTGCACCATACTTAGCTGCCGCTTTTGCAACATTTTCAGTACCTGTCACATTGATAGCATAGTCAAGTTCTTTTCCTTCGTCTTCAGCCGCATCAACAGCTGTGTAAGCTGCACAGTGATAGACCAAGCTTGGTTTGACTTCTGCGAACACTTCGTCTACCTTCTCAGCATTTGTGATGTCCATCTCTGCTACGTCTACTGCTACATACTCTTCGTTGCGTTCGTCAAGAAGGTGACGAAGTTCAGTTCCGAGTTGACCATTTGCACCTGTTACTAGAATCATAATTTTCTCCTTGTATTTTCATTAATAGCAATTTTATTTTAACAAAAAAGTCAGAAAAAATCTGCTCTCATAAAATAAATTTTAATCACTTCATCACGACAAATAGTTGATTATCTTTCCTATAAATATCGTACAATTTGGTCGTTTCTAATTGTTTATATTCTAAATTTACGGTAGTCGCATCAAATGGTTTAAAGTCAGCATCTAATTTAGTAATCGCATTAAACCTCATTGTCATATCCCAAGAAACATTAGTATTAGGCATAATTAAACTTCTTATCATTGGATAAACTGAAGCTGCATTCTCATAAATAGGTGAATTAGCAACAAAATGATTAATATTTACCACATTATTTTTATCAGTTAAATACTTATTCAAGCTGTTCCCTAGCATAGTGCTTTGCACCGTGAATGTACTATTCTGTTGCTTTAAGTTGTCAACATAAATAAATGAAAAAGCAAGGAAGTAAAAAATAATTAAACTTGAAAATACTGATTTTAAAATATTAATAAATTGTTTTCTGTTGGTTATTCCCAGAGCAACTACTAAAACGATAGAAGAAAATATTCCGAACCCGTATTCATACCTAGGTCTCAATAGATAAAATTGTTCCGAAAGTATTAGATAACTTCCATAACTAAAAATACTTCCCAAAACAAGCCAAGCAGTTGTTAAAGCAAATGTGAAAATTTTCTTTTGCTTACTAGTACTTATAATATTGAATACCAATAAAACTATAACTACTAGAAATAGTAGAATCCAAATTTTTGAGCTTTGAAGATATATATTTTTTAGGTAACCTTTAGTATTCGCTAACATAATGCTAGGAAGACGCAATAAACTCGGGATACTCCCTTGATCAGCGAAAATTGGTGGCTTGATAGTAATTTGTATTTTATATAAAAACATACCTCCAATATAAGATGAAATTGAGCATATTAAGCACTTTATATTCAATTTACCGCTGTAGACTACCTCTAAAAAGAGAAGTGTGAGCGTCATGAGAATATAAATTCCCGATGATGCTTGGTATGAATTACACATAAGATAAATGCATACAACCGAACATAAACTAAATAGTTTCCTAGACTCCCAGAAGATAAAAGGAAGCATTGATACTAAAATACTAAGTGACATAAATGGGTTGTCAAACCTAAAACTCAAAGGCTCTAAAAACCAAGGATTTATGCCAATAACAGTTGATGCTAAAGCTAAAACAGGAGTAACCTTTTTCGATGGAAACAGTACAAATAACAATATAGTGCTTGCAAAGGTTAATATAAAGGCTGAGATAATATTTGTGGTTAAACCTGGATCTGTTAAATGAGTACCTCCCTGAATAAGTCGTGCTGAGACTTCACTCAAATATCTAGAATAATGTTGAGAGAATCCAGTATATCCCAAAAGTTGTCGACCTATATCATCAATATACGGAAACTCTGCTAAACTGATGTTAATGTTAACCAAGAGGTACAAACCTAAGATAAGAGATAAAACAAATTTATTTTTCCTAATATAGTTCTTTAAATTACTAAATACTCCTAAAAACTCTTCAAGCATTTTCAACCCTTCTCCTTAATTATATACACTGGTCGTTTCTTTGTTTCCAAGAAAATCTTGGAAATATAGTGACCGATGATACCAAGCGCTAAGAGCTGAATCCCTCCGATAAAGAGGATGATAGATACAAGACTTGCCCAACCAGCTACGCTTCCACCAATGGTCAACTTTCTGATGATGACAAAAACAATTCCAACTAAAGAAATCAAGAATGAGAAGGTTCCTGCCCATGTAGCTAGTTTCAAAGGAACTTCTGAAAAGTTGATAAAACCATCTAGAGAATACCTCAATAATTTCCAGAAAGACCACGAGGTTTCTCCGGCAACGCGTTCACGATTTTCATAAGAGACATAGGTCACATCAAAGCCAACCCATGAAAAGAGCCCTTTTGAAAAACGATTAACTTCTTTAAGCTCGAGGATGGCATCGACAACCTGACGAGTCATCAAGCGAAAATCACGCGCTCCATCGACCATTTCCGTGTCTGAAACTTTATTAATCAACCAATAGAAGGCCTTGGCAAAGAAGGAACGAATCGGCGGTTCACCCTTACGGTCGGCACGTCGTGTTCCAACAACATCATAGCCTTCTTGGATTTTGGCGTACATCTCGATGAGAAGTTCAGGTGGATCCTGAAGATCGGCATCCATAACAGTAACGTAGTCACCTTCAGCTGCCTCTAGTCCTGCAAGCAAGCCTGCTTCCTTCCCAAAGTTACGAGAGAAAGAGAGGTAGTGAACATTTTCAAATTGCTTTGAAACCTGTCTCAATACCTCTAAAGTTTTATCTTTAGAGCCATCATTCACAAAGTAATAGTTGAATGCTAGTTGATTGGCTATCTGCTTTTCAACGGCCTGGCAAGCCTCTAAAAATGGATGAATAGTCTCTTCTTCGTTATAACAGGGGACAACGATAGCCAGTGTTTTCATAAACGTTCTCCTAACGAATACCTAGGGCAATACGGGCATAACGACTGAGTTTGTCAACATTCCATGCTGGGTACCAAACCAGTTTAACTTCCAAATTTGTAACCTCTGGAACCTCACGCATAACATCGTGAATTTGGTCTGTCAACAAATCAGCTAACGGGCAACCCATTGTTGTCAAAGTCATATCAATCTCTGTATGACCATTATCTTCAAAACGAATATCATAAACCAAACCAAGGTTAACAATATCAATTCCCAATTCTGGGTCGATAACCATTTCCAAAGCTTCAAGAATACGATCCTTGATTTTTGCGACTTCTTCTTCCGTATATTTCTTTTCTTCTGACATAAGCGTCCTTTCTTTAGGATGTAATTTTTCAGCACTAATAACTCTTGCGATAGACGAGGTGACATAGGCCACAACTAGGTTAAGCACACCTAACTCTAATTTTCAGAGGTACCATCAACAAGTTTTACTAGTCTTCCATAAAATCTTTAAGCTGTTTACTACGACTTGGATGGCGAAGTTTACGAAGAGCTTTAGCTTCAATCTGACGAATACGTTCACGAGTAACGTTGAAAACTTTACCAACATCTTCAAGAGTGCGCATTTTACCATCATCAAGCCCAAAACGTAGGCGAAGCACATTTTCCTCACGGTCAGTGAGGGTATCTAGGACTTCGTCCAATTGCTCGCGCAAGACAACACGCGTCGTATAGTCCACTGGATTTTCAATGACTTCATCTTCGATGAAATCACCCAAATGACTATCATCCTCTTCACCGATAGGTGTTTCAAGCGATACAGGTTCTTGGGCAATCTTGAGGATTTCACGAACCTTATCTGGGGTCATATCCATTCGCTCCGCAATTTGTTCAGGAGTAGGGTCTTGTCCCAATTCTTGAAGAAGATTACGTTGTTCACGAACCAACTTATTAATTGTTTCAACCATGTGAACCGGGATACGGATAGTACGCGCTTGGTCAGCGATAGCACGCGTGATGGCTTGACGAATCCACCAAGTAGCATAAGTTGAAAATTTGAACCCTTTAGAGTAATCAAACTTATCAACGGCTTTCATAAGCCCCATATTTCCTTCTTGAATCAAGTCAAGAAATTGCATACCACGTCCGACATAACGTTTGGCAATAGAAACCACCAAACGCAAGTTTGCTTCAGCAAGACGTTGCTTAGCTTGCAAGTCACCTGCAGCAACAGCGACAGCCAACTCTTTTTCTTCTTCATTTGTTAAGAGTGGCACAACCCCAATCTCTTTAAGGTACATGCGTACTGGGTCGTTCACTTTGGCAGAATTGCTTCCGAGTAGCTCTTCGTCAGTTAATTCTTCAGGCTTAGGCTCTTCGACAACATATTTAGAAGACGGATTCCCTTCTTTATCTGTAATGGAAATACCACCATCCGTCAAACGTTCCAAAAGGTCATCGATTTGGTCCGCGTCAAGCACAAAAGGAATGACGAGCTTTTCAGTCACTTCATCATCAATTGCAGTCCCTGCTTGTTTGTGGTTACGAATAAAATCCGCAACTTGCACGTTAAAAGTTGCATTTCCTTTTTTATCTGCCATATTTCCTCACTCCATATTTCTTTTCTGGGCTATTAAATTTTCTAGGGCGGCTAGGGCACCCTCAACATCACCTTGGTTACTTGACTCTCTGATTAGCTGACTTTGCTTACGCAATTCTTGCTCACGCAGAAGATGGTCTCGTCTACTCTCTAGCGCAGCGATTTCCCCAGGTGCAACTTCGTCCGGCAATTGTTCTTCCAAAACACGATAGTACATTTGTTGCAAATCCTCGGATAGCTGAGACAGTTCATAAGAAGTAATTTCGCCATTTTGCTTCAATAAGAGATATAGTTGCTGTAGCTCTGGTGTTTGGAAGTAAAAATCATCTCTATTGCGGTAATCACTCAACAAATAAGTATGATGCAAGAGCCGGTGCATTAACTGACTTTCTGTTTTTACCAAAGCAGAGACACGCTTGGTCATTGGAAGTTCTGTCATCGTTTGCGTCGGACGCATCAAGTTCTGTTGCCGATTATTCCTATCTGCCAATCGTTGGTTATTAACCGATTGTTCAATTTGAAAATAATCAAAATCAGGTAAGAGCTCCGCTACTTTTGTGATATAGCTATTCTGCGCTATAATTGACGGTGACTTTGCAATGATGGCAGAAATTTTTTCAACATACTGAATTTCAGCCTGCAAATTATCCGTATTTTCCGGTTTTAGGTATTGAATGTAAAATTCCACATCACTGATGCGACCTTGTTCCAACAACTGAACTAAGGCCTCTGCTGAATTAGCACGACTGTACTCGTCAGGGTCCATCTGATTGGGAATACGAACAATGTCAACTGTCATATCAGATAGTAATGCTAACGACTTGCCTATTGCATGTTGTCCAGCAGAGTCCCCATCATAGGTCAATACAACCTTTTTAGTGAATTTTCTCAAATGCTGAACATGCTCTAGTGTCAATGCAGTTCCCATTGAAGCCACTGCATTTTCAATGCCCGAACGATAGGCTGCAATGACATCCATGAAACCTTCCATCAGATAAACCTCATGCTTTTTACCAATAACAGCACGCGCTTTATCTAGATGGTAAAGTTCAAACGATTTATTAAAAATCGGAGTAGACCGTGAATTCTTGTATTTTGCCTGCTTAGCTTCAATATCAGACTTAGTCCAAATTCGACCCGAAAAGGCGATAACATCTCCTCGGTCATTGGTCAAAGGGAACATGATTCGATTGCGAAAGGCATCGTAAAAGCGATTGCTATTTTCAGAGTAATTGAACAAACCAGATGTCGACAAGGTCATCTCATCGTAGCGATTTGAGACACGTTGATAGAGAAAATCCGTTTCATCGGGCGCTAACCCCAAATTAAAATGAACAATCAAGTCATCTGTCAGCCCTCGTTCAAGTAAGTAAGCACGCGCTTGTTTACCAATCTCGGTAGTCATCAAAATCGCGTGGTAAAACTTGGCTGCATCTTGATGAATATCGAGAAGTGTTTGATTCGGATTGCGACGAGCTGTCTCCTGCTCCTGCGCAGGCATCTGCACAGCAATACCGACCCTATCCGCAACCAGCCGCACACTTTCTAAAAAGCTGATTTGACGATATTCTTCCAAAAATTTAAAAACATCACCAGACTTTCCACAACCAAAACAATGAAAAAACTGCCTATCTTCAATGACATTAAAAGATGGCGTCTTCTCTTTGTGAAAAGGACAAAGTCCAAGGTAATTGCGACCTGTACGTGACAGACTGACAACTTCGCCAATAATATCAACAATATTGACGCTATTTTTGATTTCAGAAATCAATTCTTTATCAATTGCCAATCTACCACCTCCGCACAACAAACCCATTATAAGCTTTACACACCATTATAGCATTTCACAGATATTTTGTAAATTTTTTACTACTGGTATTATCGTACTTGGATGGCTTCGGGCAAGTAATTATAATTTGTTTTCAATTATTTTATTTTTAGAAGTCACATTGCTTGATAAAGCCGCCTCTTTTAGCTATAATAACGGGTGAAATCAATACTACTAAAGAGATTAGTTATCAATGCTTAAAGAGCTCAAAGAGTTTTTGTTTAAAGGAAATGTCCTAGACCTTGCTGTTGCGGTTGTTATGGGGGCTGCTTTCAATGCTATTATTAAGTCACTTGTTAGTGACATCATCACACCTCTTATCTTAAATCCAGCTTTAAAGGCAGCAAAAGTTCAAAATATTACACAACTAGCTTGGAACGGTGTTAAATATGGTAGCTTCCTTAGCGCTATCATCAACTTCCTCATCGTCGGTACAACTCTTTTCTTCGTTATCAAAGCTGCTAATCATGCTATGACTCTCGGTAAAAAAGAAGAAGTCGTTGAAGAAGAGCCAGCTCCAACTCAAGAAGAATTGCTCGCTGAAATTCGCGACCTTTTAGCTAAAAAATAAGCTATCGCTATAATACAAAAACAACCGAGAAAACTCGGTCGTTTTTTTGATATTCCCATATCACTGATAAAATAAAAGGTAGTCCTTTCGGACTACCTGATTCTAAAATTAGAACTTTTTACGTTTGCGAGCTGCTTCTGACTTACGTTTACGTTTTACAGAAGGTTTTTCATAGAATTCACGTTTACGTGATTCTTGAAGAGTACCAGCTTTAGTCACAGAACGTTTGAAGCGACGAAGTGCGTCGTCAAGTGATTCGTTTTTACGTACTACTGTTTTTGACATGGATTTCACCTCCTCAAGATAATGTAACATTTTCACGTTCCACACTAGCATACCTAATTTTTTCAAAAATGTCAAATCATTTACTTTAATTATTTTACATTTCCTGTCAAAAAGCTATCAATCAAATACGATTTTTTAATTTTTCAACAAATAAGTAGGCTGCGGGGCAAGTTAAAGTGTTCTTAATCGTAAGGTGATTGATCTGGTAAATTTTCTTACGATCTGTGTGTGGAAACTCACGACAAGCCTTTGGTCTCACATCATAAATGCTACAGAGATTATCGTCTCCAAGGAAGGGGCAGGGCATTGATTTGAAGACTTTATCGCCATCTTCGTCTACTTCAAGGTACATATCTTCAAAAGCCGACAGCTTCATTCGAAAGGCTTTCGAGATACGCTCAATATCCGCCTCCGTAAATAGTGGTCCCAAGGTCTTGCAGCAATTTGCGCAGGCGGTGCAGTCAATTTCGTTAAAGACTTCGGTGTGAACTTCTTGAACAATTTTATCCAGATTTTTTGGAGCTTTTTTCTTCAGGCTTGCTAAAAATTTGCGGTGCTCTTTTTGCTTTTGTTGAGCTAATTCTTTATAACGTTCAATATCGACAGTGGTTGACATATGCTATTTTCTCCTCAGTTTATTAGTCTATCATGACTAACGTGTTTTGTACAGATAAGAAAAGTAGCGATGCTGTCATCACTACTCCCTCTCTTTATTCTGTTACTTGCGTTCCTGTTAATTTAGCAGCATCAGAAATGAATGTTTTATATTTATCCTCTTTAGCCAACTTAGCAATCACTTTATTGACTGTTTTCTTCAATTTACCGCTATTTTTCTTCATAGCAACAGCTTTTGCATCTCCGTCACCTGTTTTTAGTGTGAAGTTAGCCAAGGTCAAATCTGAGTTTTGAGCCAAGTAACCTTCTGCAACTGGTTTTTCAAGGTCAACTGCTTGAACTTGGTCTGATTTCAATTCAGTAATAGCTTCACCCATCGCTGTCAATGAGACAAGATTTGATTTAGACATTTGGTCTTTGACCAAACCTTCTTCGATAGTTCCTTTTTGAACGGCTACTTTCTTACCAGCTAAGCTATCAACAGAAGTGTACTTGTTAACATCAGAAGATTTTACCAAGACAGCATTTTCTGTTTCGTAGTAGGCATCTGAGAAATCAAAGTTTTTCTCACGCGCTTTAGTTTTTGACAGACCTGAAATAGCCATGTCAGCTTTGCCTGATTGAACGCTTGACAAGACATTATTGAAACTCATTTGTGATAATTCTAACTTAACACCAAGCTCATCAGCAATAGCTTGGGCTAGTTCAATATCAGCACCAACGACTGTATCTTTACCATTGACTAGTGCTTTGAATTCAAATGGTGCATAGTCAGGACTGACTGCTACGACCAATTTCCCACTCTTTTCAATTTTACTTTGAGCGTCATTGTTAGATGATGAGCCACAGGCTGCCAAAGCGACGATAGAAGTAAGCGCAAGTGCTCCAAACAATAATTTTTTCAATTTCATGATAAATCTCTTTTCTTTTTTTCTACTCTTAAGATTATACAGCCTAGTGATTATTTTGTCAATAATTATACAAAACATTTTCTATTTTTATTCATTTAATTCTTGAGACAGCAAAGCCAAACCTTTTTTCAAGGTTTCTTGTGGGCAACAATAGCCGATTCTAACATGTCCTTCAATATCAAATCGGTTACCTGGAATCACCAAAACACCTCTCTTTTTCAAGAGATTTAGGCAAAAAGTTTCAATAGGAAGGTCTATTTTCAATTTTACAAAGGAGGTGGATACGGCAGCTGGTCGAATCAGCTCCGCCATTGGCTCTTGAGCCGCCCAATCCATCAAAATTGCAAGATTTTCACGAACAATCTTAGCATTACGCTCAAGAATTTTCTGGCGATTTTTGAGGGCAAGGCAAGCCACCATGTCGTCAAAGACACCTGCGCAAATCATAGTATAATCTCGGTAATCACGCAAAATGTCAGCAACTTCCTTATGCGAAGCCACCCAACCAACCCGAATACCAGGCAAAGAGTAAGTTTTGGACAAACTATTGACCGAAATACCCTTGTCATAGAGGTCAACGATGGCAGGGATATCTTTGTCGTCAAAAGAATGATAAACTTCGTCGGACAGAATATAGGCTCCACAAGACTGGGCAATGGCAACCAATTCTGTCAAATAGCTACGATCCATGATTGCACCCGTCGGATTGTTCGCGTTGTTGATGCAGATGAATTTCGTATTTGGCTTAATCATCTGGCGTAATTCATCGAGGTCAGGGAGCCAATTCAATTCCTCCTTGATTGGCCACAAATCAACTGTAGCTCCCAATGATTCTGGGATATCATAGAGTTGCTGATAGGTGGGGTAGAGGGAAATCACGTGGTCACTAGGTTCTACCATGGCATATAAAACAAGCATATTAGCCCCAGTTGCACCATTAGTTTGTAAAATATTCTCTTCTGCTACGTTCTCATAAAACTTCGCCACCTCTTTTTTGAACGTTGGTGAGCCTTCAATCCAACCATAATCTAAACGTTTCTGTGATAATTCTTGGTAAAAATCCTTGCTGTTCGTTTTTGTTAAGTCAAATAATTCTTGAACAGTTAAGGCTGAAATCGACACACCTGCAATATCATAGGTTGCCTCTTTTTCGTGTACATTTAGCCATTCTTCAACGCCAAAACGCGGTAATTTCATTTTTTCATCCCCTTCTCTCTTATACTTTGATAATACTTAATTTTCTGCTATTTATCAACCTAAAATATAGAAAGTCTGCGCAAAATTGCCCAGACTTTTCTCATCTTGAAATATTCTATTAGTCAGCTGATGAAACTGATAAATCGTAAGCTTCTTGAACTTGCTTGTCCAAAGTGCCATCTTTTTTCAATTTAGTGATGACTTTATCGATTTTTGCTTTCAAAGCTTTGCTACCTTTTGGCATAGCAACTGCATAGGCATCTGAATCACCTGATTTCAAGTCAATTTCTGAAATGGCAAGGTCTGAATTTTTATCAACATAGGCTTGCGCGATTGGTTTTTCAAAGACAACCGCATCCACTTGACCATTCTTCAACTCGTTAATCATTTCACCATTTTGAACCAAGGAAACGACTTTAGCACCTTTAAGCTGGTCTTTGGCAATATTTTCTTGGATAGTTCCTTTTTGTGTCGCAACTGATTTGTCTTTCAATGAAGTTGTCTTGGTATAATCAGCCAATTTATCCTTTTTTACGATAACAACATTTTTAGATTCATAGTAGCTAGTTGAGAAATCATAAACTTTTTGACGTTCTTTTGTCGCTGAAATCCCTGAGATAGCAATGTCAGCTTTGCCAGATTGAAGGCTAGCCAGAACGTTATTAAATGACATTGATGAGAATTTCACCTTAACGCCCAATTCTTTACCAATAGCTTTCGCCAATTCTACATCTGACCCAACAATAGTATCCTTACCGTTAACCAAAGTTTTAAATTCAAACGGTGCAAACTCTGGATTCATAGCAACGGTAATAGTTCCCTTTTTCTGAATATCTTTGACAGAAGTATCTTCCTTGGTTGAAGAGCCACAAGCTGTGAGTAAAAATGCAGATACTGCTAGGACTAAACCTGTTAAAATTCTTGTCTTTTTCATAGTTTTTCTCTTTTCTTAATTGATATGTATACATTTTATATTATAAATATTCACTTGTCAAGGTGGAATTTGATAAAATTCATATTTTTGAAAAATAATTTTGAAAAGCTATAAATAAACATTCATTTAGATTACTGCAAAAAAAGAAGCTGAGCCATGCCCAACTTCTTTGAGTTTGATGAGATTAGTTTGAATGCCAGATATCTTCGTTATATTGTTCAATAGTACGGTCAGATGAGAAGAATCCAGCTTTAGCAATGTTATGAATAACTTTGCGGTTCCAAGCATCATGGTCTTCGTAGTCAGCAAGAACTTGTTCTTTGACTTGGATGTATTCTTCTAAGTCAATTAAAGTCATGAACCAGTCTTTGTTGAGCAATTCTTGGTAGAGACGTTCAAGACGTTCTTCATTTCCGAGATTTAGCAACTCTTCACTGATGATAAAGTTAACAGCTTCTTTAATCACAGGGCTAGCTTCACAGTAATCTCTAGATACATAACCGTTTGTTGCGTAAAGGTTAATGATTGTATCTGAATCTTTACCGAATGTGTAGATGTTTTCTTGACCTACAAGCTCTGCAATTTCCACGTTAGCACCGTCCATAGTACCAAGTGTAAGCGCCCCGTTAAGCATGAATTTCATGTTACCAGTACCAGATGCTTCTTTTGAAGCCAATGAAATTTGTTCAGAGATATCAGTTGCAGGAATCAATTTTTCAGCAACGGTAACATTGTAGTTTTCTACCAAATGAACATTGAGGTATTTGTTCACTTCAGGGTCGTTGTTAATCAATTCAGACAAGCAAAGGATAAGGTGAATGATATCTTGTGCGATAGTGTAGGCTGGTGCAGCTTTACCACCAAAGATAACGGTTACTTTGCGTTTTGGAAGGTTACCACGTTTGATTTCCAAGTATTTGTGGATAACATACAAAGCGTTCATTTGTTGACGTTTGTATTCGTGGAAACGCTTGATTTGAGTATCGATGATTGAGTTTTCATCCAATTCGATACCTTTATTTTCTTTAAGGTAGCGTTTAAGAGCTAATTTATTTTTATACTTGATTGATGCCAATTTATCATGGACTTCATTGCTATCTGCGAATGCCATCAATTTTTCAAGTTTTGTAGCATCTGTTAGGTATTCGTCACCAATCAAATCTTTGATGTAATCTGCCAAGTCTTGGTTAGCAAATTCCAACCAACGACGGAAGGTGATACCATTTGTTTTGTTGTTGAATTTATCTGGGTAAATATCGTAGAAATGTTTCAACTCACTGTTTTTAAGGATTTCAGTGTGGAGGGCAGCAACACCGTTGACAGATGTTGAGAAGTGAATATCCATGTGTGCCATGTGAACACGGTTGTGTTCGTCAATAATTTGAACACTTGAATCATCGTATTTGCCACGAACGATGGCATCCAATTTCTTGATGATAACAACAAGATGTGGAACAACTTCTTCAAGGTAGTCAAGTGGCCATTTTTCTAGGGCTTCTGCCAAGATAGTGTGGTTTGTGTAACCAACCATTTGTGATACGACTGCAACTGCTTCGTCAAAGTCGAAACCATGTTTTTCAGTCAAAAGACGGATAAGTTCAGGAATGACCATTGATGGGTGAGTATCGTTGATTTGCACATAAGCATACTCTGGCAAGTCATGAAGGTTAGAACCACGTTCGATAGCTTCATCAATCAAAAGTTGTGCAGCATTTGATACCATGAAGTATTGTTGGTAAATGCGGAGCAATTCTCCGTTTTTATCTGAGTCATCTGGATAAAGGAAGAGGGTCAAGTTTTTCTTGATTTCTGTTTTATCAAATGATATACCGTCTTTAATCAAACCATAGTCAAGTCCGTCAATATCAAAAAGGTTGAGATAGTTTTTAGTATCTTTCTTGTAACCAAGGACATCAATACGGTCCAAGCGTGATTTCAAAGTGAAGTCACGGAATGGCACATCATAAGAAATATCAGTTGGTACAAGCCAAGAATTATTTTCAATCCAGTAGTTAGCTTCTGCTTCTTGTTGGTTGTTACGGAAGACTTGTTTGAAAAGCCCACAGTGGTAATTAAGTCCGACACCTTCACCGTTGATACCTAATGAAGCCATTGAATCGATGAAACATGATGCCAAACGTCCAAGACCACCATTACCAAGTGATGGTTCTGGTTCAACATCTTCGATTTGAGCGATAGATTTCCCAGCTGCTGCTAGTTCTTTTTTGATATCTTTGTAGATACCAAGGTTAATCAAGTTATTTGAAAGAAGTTTACCAATCAAAAACTCGGATGAGATGTAATAAACTTTACGTTTTCCAGTGTTTTTGCCTTTAGCTGCTGCTTCTTGTTTTACGTAGTTCAAAAGTGATACATAGATGTCTTCATTTGAAAGCTCAGCTAATGTTTTTCCTTGTTGTTCAACGTATGATGTGAATGTAGTTGTCATTTTTATTACCTTATTTTCCTCTGTTATAAATTGTTGTGATTTCCTTCAAGAAAGCTTTACGGTCATCTGTTAAATCTTCCTTGAGCATGCGCCATTCCCAGTTACCACCGACTGTATTTGGAATGTTCATACGGCTATCTGCTGCTTTATCAAGTAAGTCTTGCATGCAAGTGATGGTTACTTTACTTACAGATGCGTAAAGGGTGCGCAAAGCAGTTTCTGTAATTGGTTCACCTGGCAAACGACGCATGTAATTTTCAGCGTAAGCTTTTTGCTCATCTGTCAAGTTATCGAACCAACCGTTGATAACTTCGTTATCGTGTGTTCCTGCGTAAGCGATAGTATTCTCAGTGTAATTGTGAGGGATATCAACGCTATTGCCAGTTGTGTCGTAGAAACCAAATTCAAGAATTTTCATCCCTGGGAAGCCCGTGCCTTCAAGTAATTTTTCTGCTTTTTCATCGATGTAACCAAGGTTTTCAGCGATGATTGGAAGGTCACCGAGAACTTCTTTAACTTTCGCAAAGAGTTCTGGTCCTGGTGCTGGTTGCCATGAACCATCGTTGGCAGTTTCGTAATCGCCACGGATTTCCCAAAAATCTGAGAAACCTTTGAAGTGGTCGATACGAAGGTAATCATACATTTTGATACCTTCTTGAATACGGTAAATCCACCAAGCAAAGTCTGTTTTTTGGTGATTTTCCCAGTTGTAGATAGGATTTCCCCAAAGTTGACCATCATCTGAAAATTCATCAGCAGGGACACCAGCAATAGCAAGGGGACGTTTGTCTTCATCTAATTTGAAGAGATTTGGCATTGTCCAAACTTCTACACTGTCAGCTGAAACATAGATTGGCATGTCACCGATAATTTGGATACCGTTTTTGTTAGCGTAAGCTTTCAAAGCTGTCCATTGTTGGTTGAAGAAATATTGTGTTACCTTGTGGTAAGCAATTTTGTCTGCAAGTTTTTCACGGTAAGCTTCAAGAGCTTCTGCTTCACGGCGAATGACTGCTTTGTCATCCCATTCTTGAAGAGCTTTGTTGCTAAAGTATTCTTTGCAAGCCATGAATTCCGCAAAATCAATCACCCACTGAGCTTCTGCAACGAAGCTATCAAGTTTTTCAGCTGCGCCATCGCTTGCAAGGAAGTTAGCGACAGCTTTTTCCAAAACAGGACGACGTGCTTCGTAGATTTGTGCGTAGTCAACTTTTTCAGGATTTTGACCAAAGTCGACATCTTGGTAATCCTCTTCTGTGAGGTAACCTTCTTTGGTTAATAAGTCAAAGTCAATTAAATGTGTGTTTCCTGCGACTGCAGAGAAAGATTGGTAAGGAGAATCTCCATAACTTGTTGTTGTCAATGGAAGAATTTGCCAAAAACTTTGGTCAGTCTCTGCTAGGAAATCTACAAAGTTATAAGCCTCTTGTCCAAATGTTCCTACTCCTAATTCACCTGGAAGTGAAGTGATGTGCATCAACACACCGCTAGCACGTTTCTTCATAACTGTTCTCCTTTTTCATTTCGTATGTTTAAATTTTAACGCAATCGTTTGCATAAGTCAAGCAATTTTAGCAAAAAAACTTCTATTTCATATTGATAGAAGTCTTTTAACCATTGATTTTATACGATTTCTAGGCACTTATTTTTTTTTGAGATCTCGAACACTTTCTCGTTCTTTCAATAAAAATGGCACAATAATTTTTTCACTAAAGACCATTTTGGGCGTACGGATAATTTGTAGAAGTCGTCGAACACTTGTCCGCCCTAGGTTATTAACATTGATATCAAAGGTTGTTAAATAAGGGTGAATCAATTTCGAGAATGTCGAATTATTGAAAGTAATAATCGAAATATCGTGGGGGACATTGAGTTGATAGAATGAAAGAAATTGCATAAGACGGACAGATACCGTATCACCAATAACAATCAAACCAGTTGTCTGATTTTCTTTAATAGAATCAATTAGTTCCTCTAGCACGACAGGGTCATTGGAATCAAAGAGCTGAGCTGGGTGGCTAACGAGGTCTAGCTTTCCCGCCCCTCGGACATAACCGACATAGCGTTCTTCAGAAATTTCAGAATCTAAATCATCCGTAATAAATTGAATAGCTCGATGTCCTTTTTCGTAAAGGTATTCCAAGGCCATCTTCCCCATCAATTGATTATCATTATCAATATAAGTAATCTCTCGTTCAAATCCATCAGATGCACCAACAATCACAAAGGGCGTCTTTTGTTCCATCAAATATTGACGAACAAGATCCTTGCCGTCAGAGTAGAGAATAATAAAGCCATCAACACGCTTTTGCAGGTGCATCAGTTTTACTTGTTCTTCAAGCTCGTCCTTTGTCATACCAGTCGCAATCGAAACGGTGAATCCTTGCTCTTTCGCTTCATTCGTGATGGTCGTTAAAATTTGCATAAAGAAAGGTTCACTGAGTCGGTCCGGTGTCAATAGTGGGGGGAAGACCACTCCAATATTATAAGTTAGACCACTTGCCAACATCTGAGCAGCAACGTTAGGTACATAGCCTAGTTCAGCCATTGCGCCTCTGACTTTTTCTTTCGTCTTTTGAGAAATAGAAGCGTTATCCTTCAACACTCGACTTACTGTAGAAGGATTTACACCAGCTTTCGCAGCAACATCTTTAATTGTTACCATTGTTTTCCTCCTAATCATTTCATTTTCATACCATGGTAATTTAGTTTCTCAGCTTTTAATAGCAAAAGAACTATCTTCGTTACATTATACAGTAACTTTCAACAATTGCAAACGGTTGCTTGTGAATTTTAGAATCATTTTTACTTTTTTTGACATAATTGCCATTTTTCGAAAAAAAATTCACGTTTTTTAAAACTTTTTCAAAAAAACGCTTGACAAACTTTGCAAACGGTTGCATAATGTAGGTGTAAATAAAAAATTCTCTAGGAGGAGAAAATGATGGAAAAGAACACTTGGAAAAAATTACTTGTTAGCACAACTGCTCTTTCTGTAGTTGCGGGTGGCGCTATTGCCGCTAGCCAAGCAAAGCCTGTGGAAGCTGCTTCAAAAACAACAACTCTTAAACTTTGGGTTCCAACTGACACCAAAGAAACGTATACAGAGATTGTTAAAAACTTTGAAAAAGAAAATGCCGGCGTAAAAGTTAAAATTGTTGAGTCTAACACCGCTAATGCACAGGAAAATGTAAAAAAAGACCCAAGTAAAGCTGCTGATGTCTTCGCCCTTCCACACGACCAACTTGGCCAATTGGTAGAATCAGGTGTTATTCAAGAAGTACCTGCTAAGTATGCTAAGGAAGTTAAAGCCAACAACACAGGCCAAGCTGTTGCTGGTGCACAATACAAAGGTAAAACTTACGCATTCCCTTACGGTATTGAATCACAAGTTCTCTTCTACAACAAATCTAAGCTCTCTGCTGACGATGTTAAATCTTATGAAACCATCACATCAAAAGCAACATTTGGTGAAATGTTCAAAGAAATGAACGCTTACAAGACAGCACCTCTATTCCTTTCAGTTGGTGACACACTCTTCGGTAAAGATGGTGAAGATGCCAAAGGAACAAATTGGGGTAACGAAGCTGGTGTATCAGTTCTTAAATGGATTGCTGACCAAAAGAACAACAAAGGATTTGTTAACGTAACATCTGAAAACATCATGTCTAAATTCGGTGATGGTACTGTAGCTGCTATTCAATCAGGACCATGGGACTACGCAACTGCTGAAAAAGCTGTTGGTAAAGACAATATCGGTGTTGCTATCTATCCAACTATCAACATTGGTGGTAAAACTGTTCAACAAAAAGCCTTCATGGGTGTTCGTCTCTTCGCTGTCAACCAAGCACCTGCTGGTTCTAACACAAAACGTATCTCAGCAAGCTACAAACTTGCAGCTTACATCTCAAATGAAGAAAGTCAAAAGACTGTCTTTGAAAAAGTTAACACAATTCCAGCAAATACAAACGCACAAGAAACTGATTCAGTTCAATCATCAGACCTTGCCAAAGCAGTTATCACAATGGGTAGCTCAGATAAATATACTACTTTGATGCCTAAACTTAACCAAATGACAACATTCTGGACTGAAAGCAAAGCTATCCTCAGCGATACTTACAACGGCAAAATCAAAGAAAGCGACTACCTCAAACGCTTGAAACAATTTGACAAAGACCTTGCCAATACAAAATAAACCTATTTAACTAGCGAGATGAGATGAGTCAGTTCTCTTCATTACCATTGACGAGCTATGACTCATCTTTTCTTATATGCTGAATTTGGTTACAAATATTTTACCCAGATTCAGGACTACGAAGGAGATTCTCAATGAACAAAAAACTATTGTCTCTTGATGGTATGTCTCTAAAGGAACTTTTCCAAAAAGGAGATATTGGAACCAAGTTATCATTCTTAATCATGGGATTTGCTAACTTGAAAGAAAAACAATGGACTAAAGGATTGCTCTTCCTTCTTTCTGAAATTGTTTTCCTTATCGCTTTTGTCAATCAAGTCATCCCAGCCTTCCAAGGGTTAATCACTCTAGGAATTAAACAACAAGGGCTTACAACAAAAACTGTTGACGGTATTAAAATCCAAGTAGCAACGGAAGGTGACAACTCAATGTTGCTCTTGATTTTCGGTCTCGCATCACTCATCTTCTGTTGTGTGTTTGCTTACATCTACTGGTGCAATATCAAGAGCGCAGCTCATTTGATTACCTTGAAAGAAGAAGGACGTAAAGCTCCATCATTTAAAGAAGACCTTAAAACCTTGACTGATGGTCGTTTCCACATGACACTTATGGCTATTCCACTTATTGGTGTCCTTCTCTTCACTATTCTCCCTTTGATTTATATGGTCTGCTTAGCCTTCACCAACTACGATCACAACCACTTGCCTCCTAAGAGTCTTTTCGACTGGGTAGGGCTTACTAACTTTGGTAATGTCTTTAGCGGTCGTATGGCAGGAACTTTCTTCCCAGTTCTTTCTTGGACTTTGATTTGGGCAGTTTTCGCGACAGTTACCAACTTCTTCTTCGGTATCGTCCTTGCGCTCATTATCAATACTAAAGGACTGAAATGGAAAAAAATGTGGCGTACGATTTTCGTTATCACCATGGCTGTGCCACAGTTCATTTCCCTCCTCATCATGCGCAATTTGCTTAGTGATTCTGGTCCAGTTAATGCCCTTCTTGCTAAATGGGGCTGGATTTCAGCTTCACACCCACTCCCATTCTTGTCAGATCCTGTTTGGGCTAAATTCTCAATCATCTTCGTCAATATGTGGGTTGGTATCCCAGTTACTATGCTAGTCGCAACAGGTATCATCATGAACCTCCCTGCTGAACAAATCGAAGCAGCTGAGATTGATGGTGCCAACAAATTCCAAATTTTCCAATCTATCACTTTCCCTCAAATCTTGTTGATTATGACACCAACCTTGATTCAACAATTTATCGGAAACATCAACAACTTCAACGTTATCTACCTTCTTACTGGTGGTGGTCCTACTAACTCAACTTACTACCAAGCAGGTAGTACAGACCTTTTGGTAACATGGTTGTACAAATTGACCGTAACTGCGGCTGACTATAACCTAGCATCCGTTATCGGTATTTTAATCTTTGTTCTCTCTGCGGTATTCAGCTTACTTGCTTACACGAGAACAAATTCTTACAAGGAAGGGGCTGCTAAATAATGAATAAGAAAAAACGTCTTAATCTAACTTTTGTTTATATTTTATTGATTGTCCTTTCAATTATCTGGCTCTTCCCGATTGCCTGGGTTATTCTTACTAGCTTCCGTGGTGAAGGAACAGCCTATGTGTCTTACTTTATTCCTAAGACTTGGACATTTGACAACTATGTCAAACTCTTCAATCAATCAACCTTCCCATTTGGTCGATGGTTCATGAATACTTTGATTGTCGCAGTCTTCTCATGTATCATTTCAACCTTCATCACCGTTGCTATGGCTTACTCACTTAGCCGTATCAAATTCAAACACCGCAACGGCTTCTTGAAATTGGCTTTGGTTTTGAATATGTTCCCTGGTTTCATGTCTATGATTGCCGTTTACTATATTCTTAAAGCCCTCAACCTTGACCAAACACTGACAGCCCTTGTCCTTGTTTACTCATCAGGTGCTGCGCTTGGTTTCTACATTGCCAAAGGGTTCTTTGATACCATCCCTTACTCACTTGATGAATCTGCCATGATTGATGGTGCGACTCGCTTGGATATTTTCTTCAAGATTACCCTTCCATTGTCAAAACCAATCATCGTCTACACTGCCTTGATGGCTTTCATCGCACCTTGGATGGACTTCATCTTTGCTAAAGTTATCCTTGGTGACGTGACAAGTAAATACACTGTTGCCATTGGGCTCTTCTCAATGCTCCAACAAGATACCATCAACGACTGGTTCATGTCATTCACCGCTGGTTCTGTTATCATCGCCATCCCAATCACATTGCTCTTCATGTTCATGCAAAAATACTATGTGGAAGGTATTACTGGCGGTTCTGTTAAATAGTTATCACATTTTGATAAGACCTGAAAAGGAAGCCCGTTCTGGACTTCCTTTTTGGTTTGTAGACAAATGACTTCTGAGATGTCTCTGCTCAGTTTTCTTGAAGATAGTCAACAGCCTCCCGACGACTGGCGACAGTCTGAAAACTGAGTTTTGGGGTTTGAGGATTGGGTAGGGGAGCTTGAAACTAGCTGGATACTCAGTCAATAAGAGTTTTGAGACTAGTCCTAGACGAGAGTAACCTGTTTACCATGGTTTTTGACTTACTCCGAAGTGAATCGTTTGCCTCGGTTGGCGACTTACTCCTGACTAAGAGTAACTATTTACCGCAGTTTTCAAACTGCTCTCAGAGAATCCTTGGTCACATAACACGCTTGTGACACTAGTCCAAAAACGAGCGGTGCGGGCACTTCTTCTGTTGTTTTTGACTACCGCATAAAAAGCCTCTGCGGTTAAGACCGCAGGGCGCTAGCAGATTACCAAAACTCACGAACAAAATCGTCTTCTAAGCGTTCGGCATAGAATAGCTCTGACAGGTTGTCCTCATCAAAGATGCGCAGCAGGTTGAGCATGTCATAGGCCAAGTCCATCGTTGCCAGCTCACTACGCTTAACCCACTTGACTTCGCCTTCATTCGAGGAGCACAGTTGCCCCTCAAACTCTGTCGTCCGATAGAGAAAGACTAGGTAGCGGACACCCTCCTTGGTGTACCAGTGCTTCATGCCGACAAGTTTAGGGTTAGAAATCGTGAGACCCGTTTCTTCGTAAACCTCACGAACAACTGCTTCATGCAGAGATTCTTTTTCTTCGATGTGACCGCCAGGCAGGGCAGCACCTGACCAAGCATACCTTTCAGGGTCGCGAATTTGCATGACGATATTGTGGTTCTCATCTTCGATGAGACACATATTGGTTAAGATAACTTCTTGACTTCTTGCCATTTTATTCTCCTATTTTTTCGACTAATTTTTTAAAGGTGTTGGTATTGCGGACGGAGGCCTGCTTGTAGAAGGGGAGTTTGCCCAACTGCTTATGGTAGGCAGAACGGTTATAATCTTTCTGCTCTGCTATTGTCCAAAATAAAGCATAGTCCCCAAAGTAAAGGCGCTTACTCCCAGTCGCAGCGACTTGCTCTTGGGATAAAGCCACATCCGCCTCTGGCAGGTAAAAGAGGACATTTTTCCGATAAGCCTCCTCCTCCCACCAGTCGGGAAGGGCTTGCGCTTCTGCCAAAAGCTGAGCCTCACTCAACATCACAAAGGGGATGGGGAAATCATAGTGCTGCTCAAACAAATGAGTCAAGTACTCCCTGATAATTTTTTCAGACAAAGCCGACTGGAAAAAGAGATTGCCTGAGTTGATGTAAGAGCGCGGTTGGTCAAAACCAGCATCTAAGAGCTGATTCTTCAGCTCAGCCATGTCAACCTTATGATTGCCACCCACATTGATGCCACGTAATAACAAAACGTAATTCATCTTGCCTCCTACTATAAAAATAACGACTGAACCACATCAGTCGTTACTCTCTACATTATACCATTATTTCTTCATCAACTGTTGGAAGGTCTTTGACAAACCACTAAGGTAATATAAGATATAGGCTAGTACAGCACCAATAATAGAAGCTAAAATATCAAATGGAAGTTTCATGATAGCGTAAGCAGGAGTGGCATAAATAAAGGCACGCCCCAACCCATATCCGACAACTGTAATAACACTTCCTACTAACAGTGCAGTGAAAACTCGCCCTTTACTAGCCTTCCGAGCATCTCTAACAATGATACCAATAGTATAAGCAACTAAGCCTTGAACAATTAAAGACACAAACATCGGAGCAGGATAGAAGAAAAAGTCTCCTAAGAAGGCACCTATCCCAGCAATTAACATTGCCTCAGTGGGAGTAAAAATAAGGGCAGCTAAAAAGATAACTACCTTATTAAAATAAAAGTGACCACCCGGCACTGGAATGCTAAAGGATGATAGTATTATCGTTAATGCCATAAATAAAGCGGCGTAAGTCAACCGTTTTGTCATAGAAAATCTCGCTTTCTTAATTTAATAACCTTAGTATAGGCTCACTTCTCCATGATTTCAATAGGCTTGAATGCGAACTGTCTGGGTACGGATATCAGCAAAAAAGATGGGGAGCCCCATCTTCAATTGGTATTAGCTCGTGACCTTCAACTCAAGAACCATATCTACTTCCTCTGGAAAATAACTTTGAAACAAGGGCGCTATCTCTTCCCTCCCAAGTATCTCAGTCATTATAACATCAATAATACTTAGTAAAAAAGCTCTACCATTATGAAAAATAGCAAAGCTTTTTAGGTGATTAAGGGGTAAACTGACAGATTTCCTTGACTTGACCTTGCTCATCAATGGCAATGACCTTTAAGGCGTTAATCTGCCCCTTGTCATGTTCAAGTTTTTCAAACAATAAGTATAAATCATTGCCAACTTGTCCTCCTCAATACGATTGGCAATGGTCAGATGCGGAACCCAAATCTGGGGCGCATACTGTGAATCAGACGCAATCAATTTCCCAAGTAAATCATGAACCTGCTCATGTAGCTTCACTAATTCTGGCGTCTTTGTTGGACTCAGAAAAACAATGGAACTTCCTAAAAATGAACCGATAGATTGAAGAGGGAGAGCCAGAGACAGACTTAGATGAAGTTTGCCAGTCAGTTTTTCTAGAACCTCTTCAATAGCATCTGTTTCAAAATCAGCCAAAGTAATATGAGGCTCCCTGTCCTTAACTTGGTAAGCATAATCTGATAAAGACAAGCCTTTCAGTTCTCTCCATAAGCCTTTTATTTTCTGATTTGTCCTTTCATCTAAAGTTGCGATAACAGCATACATAAAGACTCCTTTATCTCATATAAGTTCCCTAATCCATCGCTTTCAACTCAAGAACCATATCCCGTAATTGCGCCGCTAACTCAAAGTCAAGCAACTCAGCTGCTTCCTGCATTTGTTTTTGTAGTTCTTTAATTTGAGCTTGGCGCTCTTTTTTGGACATGGTGCTGTAATCCACGGCTATTTCGGCGACATCAGCATCACTAGTTTTGGTAATGGCAATGAGGTCGCGGATTTCTTTCTTGATAGTTTGAGGGACGATGCCGTGTTCTTCATTGTAAGCCATTTGCAGAGTACGGCGACGAGCGGTTTCGTCCATGGCTTTTTGCATGGAATCTGTCACCTTGTCGGCGTACATGATAACGTGACCGTTACTATTTCGCGCAGCCCGTCCAATGGTTTGGATAAGTCCGCGTTCGTTGCGGAGGAAACCTTCCTTGTCAGCATCTAGGATGGCCACCAGTGATACTTCTGGTACGTCAATGCCCTCGCGCAGCAAATTGATCCCAATCAAAACATCAAAGACACCTAAACGAAGGTCGCGGATAATCTCAGTACGCTCCAAGGTCTTGATGTCGCTATGCATGTACTTGACCTTGACGCCCATTTCCTTGAGGTAATCGGTCAGGTCCTCTGCCATCTTCTTGGTGAGGGTGGTGATGAAGGTCCGCTCACCCTTGTCCACGCGCGCATTAATCTCGCCCAGTAGGTCATCCATTTGTCCCATAGTCGGACGAATTTCAACCTCTGGATCCAAAAGCCCTGTCGGACGGATGATTTGTTCAACAACCGTGTTGGTCTGCTCCATCTCATAGTCACCCGGAGTCGCTGACACGTAGACAATCTGGTGAACATGGCTTTCAAATTCTTCACGGCGAAGGGGACGGTTATCAAGAGCAGACGGCAAACGGAAACCGTAGTTGACCAACATTTCCTTACGAGAACGGTCACCGTTGTACATACCCTTGATTTGCCCCATGGTCATGTGACTTTCGTCAATCATGATGAGGAAATCATTAGGGAAGAAGTCAAGTAGCGTGAAAGGTGGCTCCCCTTCAGAACGACCGTCCATGTGGCGGGAATAGTTTTCAACACCATTTGTGTAGCCCATTTCACGAAGCATTTCCACGTCGTATTCAGTTCTCTGGCGAATACGCTGCGCTTCTATCAGCTTACCTTCTGACTCGAAGAGTTTGACCTGCTCTTGCATCTCAGTCATAATATTTTGAATAGCTTCTTCCATGTGTTCATCATTGGTCATGAAGTGGGTGGCTGGGAAGATGGCTAAATGGTCAACCTCTCCCAAAACACGCCCAGTCAAACTTTCGATTTCGCGGATGCGGTCAATTTCATCCCCAAAAAACTCTACTCGGAAAGCATGTTCGTCACGGCTAGCTGGGAAGATTTCCACCACGTCGCCCCGCACACGGAATTTTCCACGTTGGAAGTCAATGTCGTTGCGCTCAAATTGGATGTCCACCAAGTCATTGAGAAGCTGATCGCGGGAGATTTCTTGACCAGGACGCAGACTGACCACGCTGTCAGCATACTCTTTTGGCGACCCCAAACCGTAGATACAAGAAACGGATGCCACCACAATCACATCATTTCGCTCTAGAAGCGATGAGGTTGCCGAATGGCGGAGCTTATCAATCTCGTCATTGACCGAGCTATCCTTTTCGATGTAGGTGTCAGATGATGGCACATAGGCCTCAGGCTGATAATAATCGTAATAAGACACGAAGTACTCCACCGCATTATCTGGGAAAAACTCTTTGAACTCGCCGTAAAGCTGACCCGCTAGCGTCTTGTTGTGGGCGATAACAAGGGTGGGTTTATTAACACGCGCAATCACTTGGCTCATGGTGTAGGTCTTACCAGTCCCCGTTGCCCCCTTAAGAATCTGAGCTTTTTCTCCCCCTTCTATATTATCAACCAAGGTCTCAATAGCCTGTGGCTGGTCACCTGAAGGGGTATATTTAGAAACTAATTTGAACTGATTATCAGTCACACGTTCAATCATATGCTTATACACTTCTTTCTTGAATTTATACTGCTACCATTCTAACATAAATTACCATGATGTTGAGGCATTTAAATTCTCCTAACAATCGCATGACAGTTTATGTTAGGTTTTATGACACAAATTCTCGATTTATTTGCCTAAAACCTTAAATTTTGCTATAATGATAGACATATTATTAAAAGGAGACTAACATGAAGCACACATTTAAAGCTATTATGCTAGCAATGCTCTCAGTATTCTTTGTGTTTGGCGCTAAAGCCAGCGCTGATACGATTTCAATTGTTTCAGACACAGCTTACGCTCCATTCGAATTTAAAGATTCTGATCAAGTTTATAAAGGAATTGACGTTGATATTATCACGGAAGTTGCCAAACGTGCTGGATGGGATTACCAACAGACTTATCCAGGTTTTGATGCTGCGGTTAACGCCGTTCAATCAGGACAAGCTGACGCCCTCATGGCAGGAACAACTGTCACTGCTGCCCGTAAAAAAGTATTCACTTTCTCGGACACTTATTACGACACAGCTGTTGTGCTCTACACCAAGAGCAACAATAAAATTACGAAATACTCTCAACTTAAAGGAAAAACGGTTGGGGTGAAAAACGGGACCGCTGCTCAAGCCTTCCTTGATAAAAACAAGGACAAATACGGCTACACAGTAAAAACATTTGACACCAGCGATTTGATGAACAACAGTTTGGATTCTGGTTCTGTTGATGCTGCGATGGATGACCAACCTGTCGTTCAATACGCTATCAACCAAGGGAAAAACTATGCCATCAATATGGACGGTGAAAAAGTTGGTAGCTTTGCCTTTGGTGTTAAAAAAGGTAGCAAAAACGAACACCTCATCACTGAGTTCAACACTGCTTTGAAAGCGATGAAAGAAGATGGAACTTATGATTCTATCATGTCTAAATGGTTAGGAACAAGCTCAAGCACCTCTGAATTGAAATCAACAGGCGATGCCAAAGCTAAAGCGACACCTGTTAAATCAACATACAAAATCGTTTCTGACTCTTCATTTGCCCCATTTGAATACCAAGATAGCTCTAATAAATACACTGGCTTTGACATGGACTTGCTTAAAGCCATCGCTAAACAACAAGGTTTCAATCTAGAAATCTCAAACCCTGGTTTCGATGCGGCACTTAACGCTGTTCAATCAGGACAAGCTGACGCTGTTATCGCTGGTGCAACCATCACCGATGCCCGTAAAAAAATCTTCGACTTCTCAGATGCTTACTACACTGCCAATATTATCCTTGCAGTTAAATCTGGTAGCAAAGTCAAAGCCTACGATGACCTCAAAGGTGCCACTGTCGGTGCTAAAAATGGTACTGCCTCATACACATGGCTTGAAGAAAACAAAGATAAATATGGTTTCTCAATCAAGGCCTTTGATGAAGCGTCTACTATGTACGATAGCTTGAACTCAGGGTCAATCGATGCTCTGATGGATGACGAAGCTGTACTAGCTTATGCTATCAAACAAGGACGTAAATTTGAAACACCAATCAAAGGTGAATCCTCTGGTGAAATCGGATTTGCCGTTAAAAAAGGTTCTAACCCTGAGTTGATTGAAATGTTCAACAACGGTCTTGCTGCTCTTAAAGCTAACGGTACTTACGACAAACTCGTTAAGAAATACTTGTCAACTACAAGCACTTCATCAGCTTCAAGTTCAAGTAAAAAATCCTCTACCGCAGACGAAACAACCATCACTGGTTTGATCTCAAACAACTACAAACAATTGCTCGGTGGTCTTGGAACTACAATCAGCTTGACCTTGATTTCATTTGCCATCGCTATGGTCATCGGTATCCTCTTTGGTATGATGAGTGTGGCGCCAAGCAATGTTCTTCGTACAATCGCTGCTATCTTCGTTGATGTTGTCCGCGGTATTCCATTGATGATTGTGGCTGCCTTCATTTTCTGGGGTATTCCAAACCTTATTGAAAGCATCACTGGTCACCAAAGCCCTATTAATGACTTTGTTGCGGCAACTATCGCGCTTTCGCTCAATGGCGGAGCTTATATTGCCGAAATCGTCCGTGGTGGTATCGAAGCTGTTCCTAGCGGTCAAATGGAAGCCAGCCGCAGCTTGGGGATTTCCTATGGAACAACCATGCGCAAGGTTATCTTGCCACAAGCTGTTAAGCTCATGCTTCCAAACTTTATCAATCAGTTTGTCATCTCCCTCAAGGATACAACCATCGTATCTGCTATCGGTTTGGTAGAACTCTTCCAAACTGGTAAAATCATCATCGCTCGTAACTACCAATCCTTCCGTATGTATGCTATCTTGGCAGTTATCTACTTGATTATGATTACGATTTTGACAAAATTTGCTAAACGCTTAGAAAGGAAGATGAAATAATGGCTGACTTAAAAATTGATGTTCAAGATTTGCATAAATCTTACGGACAAAATGAAGTCCTCAAAGGCATTGACGCCAAATTCTACGAAGGCGATGTCGTTTGTATCATCGGTCCTTCTGGTTCTGGGAAATCAACTTTCCTTCGTACGCTCAACTTGCTTGAAACCATCACTAGCGGACGCGTTATCGTTGACGGTTATGAATTGTCAGATACTAAAACAGATCTCGACAAGGCGCGTGAAAATATCGGCATGGTATTCCAACACTTCAACCTCTTCCCCCACATGTCAGTGCTCGACAATATCACCTTTGCTCCTGTAGAGCTTGGGAAATATTCCAAAGAAGAGGCTGCAAAAGTCGGGATGGAATTGCTTGAAAAAGTTGGTTTGGCAGATAAGGCTGACGCGAAACCAGACAACCTGTCTGGTGGTCAGAAGCAACGTGTGGCTATCGCTCGTTCATTAGCCATGAATCCTGACATCATGCTCTTTGACGAACCAACCTCAGCCCTTGACCCTGAAATGGTCGGCGACGTTCTTAACGTTATGAAGGACTTGGCTGAACAAGGCATGACCATGCTCATCGTTACCCACGAAATGGGCTTTGCCCGCAAGGTTGCCAACCGCGTCATCTTCACAGACGGTGGCCAATTCATCGAAGACGGCACACCAGAAGACATCTTCGACCATCCAAAACACCCACGTTTGAAAGAATTCCTAGACAAGGTTTTGAACGTGTAATCGTACAAAAAAACGCTGAAACCAGCGTTTTTTTTGTGAGCTCTACAAGACTGTAAACATTTATAACATACCGCAAGTTGACAGTAAGACTATCTTAATAGCTTAACAAGTCCAAGCGCTGACTGACTTTGCTGAAACAAGAAAATCTCCCCAACCGTCATCATTTATGATGACCTCGTCTGGACAACTTCCCAAATAATCTGTGAACTTGATACCTGCCCATTTTTTTCCGATAAACATGGATTTATGACTAGCCTCATTATTGCTAATCAAAACTGCAAGGGGGGCATATTCTTCATCACCCAGTCTAGTCCAGCCGATACAGTTAGCATCGTCTTCTAAATAATCAGTTTGCTCACCATAGGACCTCGTCTGTCTCAATTCCAAGAGCCTATTAATAATGACTTGGAAGCTTTCTTGTGCAAATTCACCTTTAATACCATAGTAGTCTCCAAAGAAAACACAGGGAAGTCCTTCTTGACGCAGTAAAATCATGGCATAGGCGGCTGGTTTAAACCATTCTTCAACGGTTGATTCTAGCGCTTGTCCACGCTGTGTATCATGATTGTCAACAAAAGTGACCGCAGACATAGGATGGTTACTTGCTAAGCTTCCGTCAAAAATGTGACGTAAATCATATGCTTCACCTGATTGACTAGCTTCAAAAAAATTATGATGTAGCGTCACATCAATAAGGTCGAAACGATGATCGATGCTATCCAGATAATTATCGACAGCTTCCTCATCATTCTTCCAAAACTCACCAAAAACATAAAAATCGTCACCGTATTTTTCCTTGATATCACGGATAAAATTTTTCATGAAAAAAGAGTCGATATGCTTAACGGCATCAAGTCTGAAACCTTCAATACCTGTTGTCTCAATGAACCAATCTGCCCAGTCATAGATATTTTGAACGACCTCAGGGTGTTTGAAATCAAGGTCGGCGTACATGAGATAGTCGTAGTTGCCGTTCTCATCATCTACTAAATCATCATCTGCCCAACCTTTGTTATCACCTTGAATCTCGTATATACCTGTTTTTCCTGTTCTGTTATCAAAGTCCGTTCCTGTAAAATGATACCAATGCCACTCAAAGTCATTGTAAGCCTTATGCCTTCCCTCAAAGGTAAAGTTGGTCCACCCTTCAATTTCAAATGGCTCACTGACCTGACTTTTCCTATCATTGGCGTCAACTTCGATGACTTCAAAGCGTTCAGTATGATCTGCAGAAGCCTTGTGATTTAGCACAACATCTGCAATAGGGCTAATGCCATTGTCTTTTAAGGCTTGAATAGCAGCTAGATAATCATCTTTGCTGCCATACTTGGTACGAATGGTCCCTTTTTGATTAAATTCACCTAGGTCAAAAAGATCATAAACACCATAGCCAACATCACCAGAAGAAGTTCCCTTAAAAGCAGGTGGCATCCATACTTTTCGAATCCCTTTTTGAGCTAAATGCGGAGCATCCTCAGCCAAATGTTTCCAATGTTTTCCGTCATTTGGTAAATACCATTCAAAATATTGCATCAAGGTTTCATTTATCATTTTAACTACCTCTGACTTTCTATAGTTGATATTATAACATACTTCAAAAACCGTGTGATATGTATTTAAAAGGATTTGCAGTATCTGTAGTAGGTAAATCCTTCATGTTTAATGTCAATCTTTCAGATTATAAAGACTAGAATATTATAACCAAACCCCTCCTCTCTTCGGCTATCAAAATAGAGAGAATCACTGTGATTCTCTCTCAATGTTACTAATATGCCCCCCACTACAGTTGATAGTGGACCTCTTATAGTTAGTTGTTAACTCTAAGGACTGACTTACCTTTGGAGTGTCCGTTCTTCAGTTTGGCGATGACTTGGTTAATGTTTTTGAAGTCGTAGATGGTGTCGATTGAGACGGGGACTTGGCCTTCTATCAGGATTCTTGAAACATCTGCTAGGTCCTTGCCGCTTGACTGGGCGAAGATGAAGTCGTAGCGTTGATTGTTTTGGGATGCTACTTTGTCATATTTGCGTCCGACTAGGCCAAAGAGAAATTGTTTGAAGGCTGACATGCCCATACGTTTGGCGAAGACCTTGTTTGGCATGGCGTTGAGTGAGACCATAGCTCCGCCATTTTTTAAAATCTTAAAGAGTTTCATGGTGTCTTCGCCACCTAGGGTATCGATGACGTAATCAACATCTGACAAGACGTCGACGAAATCTTCTGTCTGGTAATCGATAAACTTGTCCACACCAAGTGCCATCAAGCGGTCTTTATGGGTCGCTCTGCCATTGGTCACCACACGCAAAACGTGAGCTTTAGCCAGTGGAATGGCTAGCGCGCCGGAACCGCCAGTCCCACCGGTGATGAAAATGGTCTTGCCAGCCTCGACCTTGAGCAAATCCAGCGCCTGATAGGCGGTCAGTGCGGTCAGCGGCACTCCTGCCGCCACTCTCTACCACTTCGGTATCCTCACTTCCAACGTTCACATTGCTTGGATGCGGACGGTGGCTGGTCGCCTTGAAATGCGTTACCAATATTCAGCAACTATTGTCTATAATAACTTCCCTTGACCTAGTCCATCAGATAAAGCCAAGGCCAAGATTGAGCAAACCGCGCAAGACATTCTTGATGCGCGTGCCCTTTATCCTGACAGCAGTCTAGCTGACCTCTATGATGAACTGACCATGCCAGCTGAACTCCGCCGTGCCCACCAAGCTAATGACAAGGCAGTCATGGAAGCCTACGGCTTGACCAAGGTTGCTGACGGCAAAAAAACTTGGCTGACCGAGAGCGAAACGGTTGAGAAACACTTTGAGATGTATGAGGAGATGACCAAGAAATAGCCCTCCTTAAGCTCTTGTTAGCAGTGTCATACTAAAAAAAACGCTGGTCATGAACTGCACCCCAAAAGTTAGACAGAAAAAATCTAACTTTTGGGGTGTTTTATAATGAAATTAACTTATGAAGATAAAGTTCAAATATATGAATTGAGAAAGCAAGGAGAGAGCTTTAGACAGCTT
>NZ_JADNQT010000016.1 GCF_015594605.1 Streptococcus sp. HF-1907
ATTGTAGACTATATTGATTATTACAACAACAAACGAATTAAGGTAAAATTAAAAGGACTCAGTCCTGTGCAATACAGAACTAAATCCTTTGGATAAATTAAATGTCTAACTTTTTGGGGTCAGTACATCTAGGGGCGTTTTAGTTTGATTTAAGAAAAAATAGCAGAGCTGCTAAGCTGAACATCACAAAAATGGTGACGGTATCTTGCAGTTTCCACTGTAAAATACGATACTTGGTTCGACCATTTCCTCCCTGATAGCCACGAGCTTCCATGGCAATGGCTAGGGCATCTGCACGTTTAAAACTAGAGGCAAAGAGAGGAATAAGAATTGGAATGATTGATTTGACCTTCTGAATCAGATTGCCTTCTCCAAAATCAACACCACGCGCACGCTGGGCATTCATGATTCGTGTCGTGTCGTCCATCAAAGTTGGAACAAAGCGCAAGCTGAGTGATAGCATGAGACCTATTTCGTGAGCTGGAACTTTGAGAGGCTCTAGTGGTTTTAGGAGAGCCTCAACCGCATCCGACAAGCTCAGCGGGGTTGTCGTCAAAGTCAATAAAGTAGAAAAGAAAATAATCAGCAAGAAACGCATGAAAATCAGCGCAGCTTGATTGAGACCGTAGGTCGTGACCTTAAAAATCCAAAGGAGAAAGAGAGTATCACCACCATGAGTGAAAAACATCTGAAAGAAGGTTGTGAAGAGGATGATTCCAATCATTGGTTTGACGCCGTTGAGGAAGAAGGAAAGTTTGATTTTGGATAGGAGGACTGCTAGTAGCGTGAAGGCTAGCATGATGAGGTTGGTCACCAAGTTGTTAGCCCAAAAGACAATCATGATAAAGATAATCATTGCTAACAGCTTGCTGCGCGGGTCTAGGTGGTGTATCAGTGAGTTTCCAGGAACATAGCGCCCTAAAATAAGTTTATCCATGACTCACCTCCTGAGTAAATTCTTCTATAGTAATAGGAAGTGACTCTAATTGTAAACCACGCGCCACCAATCTCTGAGCAAACTTAGTAATCTTAGGCACTCCCAGCTGCTTACTCTCCAAAAAATCAACTCCTTGGAAAACGGTCTTAGGCTCACCTGAACAGACTATCCTGCCTGCCTCTAGCACATAGACATAATCAGCATAGTCAGCAACATCGTCCATGAGATGTGTTACTAAAACAATGGTCATACCTTGCTGGTGTAAGTTTTTAAAAAGAGTCATTAACTCCTTGCGACCTTTTGGGTCTAAACCAGCAGTTGGTTCATCAAGAACAAGAACCTTTGGCTCCATAGCCAGAATGCCTGCGATAGCCACTCGACGCATCTGTCCACCTGATAATTCAAAAGGATTTTTATCAAATAAATCCTCTGAAATACCAACAAGAGCTAATTTTTCTCTAGCCAATCGCTCTGCTTCTTCTTTAGAAACTCCAAAATTTTGAGGACCAAAGGCTACATCTTTAAGGACGGTCTCATCAAACAGCTGGCTCTCTGGAAATTGGAAAACCAGTCCAACCTTCTGACGGACAGGCTTAATGTCTTTATTTTTTGATTTGGCGGTGATAACAATGTCGTCTACTTCAACCTGCCCTTGTGTCGGAACATGCAAGCCGTTCAACAATTGCATGATTGTCGATTTTCCTGAACCTGTATGCCCAATAAAAGCAGTATAAGAGCCATCCTTAATCTCAAGGTTAATGTCAAAAAGGGCACGCCCTTCAAAAGGGGTGCCTGCTTGATAGGTATAACTTACATGCTTGAGATGAATTCCCATAATTCTTTTTCTAATTCCTTTTCTGTAAGATAGACGTCTCCCATTTTCAAACCTGCTTGGTTCAGCTCTTGCATTAAACGCATAGAGAAAGGGACATCCAAACCTAATGTCATTAGCTCATTACCACGAGCAAATAATTCACTCGGTGTTGAGCTTGATTCAACTTGTCCTGATTTCATCACGAGGACACGGTCACTGAGTGCGACTTCGTCCAAATCATGTGTAATGGAAATAACTGTCAGATTGTACTGGTCACGAATTGTTTTTATGGTGTTGATTAATTCTAGACGACCTTCTGGGTCCAGCATACTCGTTGCCTCATCCAAAATAATAATATTTGGTCTCATAGCAACAGCGCCAGCAATGGCAACACGTTGCTTCTGACCGCCAGACAAACGAGCTGGCTCGCGGTCTTTAAAAGTCGACATGCCAACTAATTCTAAAGCATCCGCAACACGTTCTTTCATCTCAGATAAGGGGATACCTTTATTTTCTAGCCCAAAGGCAATATCGTCTTCAACTGTCGCTCCAACAAACTGGTTATCTGGGTTTTGAAAAACCATTCCGATTTTATGGCGCATTTTCCAGACATTATCTTCTGTCAAAACCTGACCGTCAATAATAATTTGACCAGACTCAGCCTCCAACAGCCCATCAACCAAACGAACAGTGGTAGATTTCCCAGACCCGTTATGCCCAATAATAGACAGCCATTCACCTCGTTTCACGTGAAACGAAACCTTATCAAGGGTATAAAAATCCTGACTTTCTTCATATTTGAAAGCTAGATTCTTAACTTCAATAATATTTGTCATCTTTATTTAAAGGTATCTTTAAAGAGGAAACCTGCTCCTTTAAAGTAATCGTATCCTGAGTAGATTGTAAAGAAGAGTGAGATGTAGAGCATCACTTGTCCGATTAGAGTTACATGGCAGAGCAACAAAATAACAGAAAACATTTGAGTTGCAGTTTTAATTTTACCAGGCATAGCTGCCGCTAAAACCGTACCACCTGTTTCAACGAGCAAGAGACGAAGACCTGTCACAGCCAATTCACGGCAAATAATGACTGCTGCCACCCAAGCGGGAGCCATCCCTAAACCAACAAGCATAATGAAGGCACTCATAACCAACATCTTATCAGCTAAAGGATCCGCAAATTTACCAAAATTTGTAACCACGTGCCACTTACGAGCAAGATAACCATCCAAATAATCAGTGATGCTAGCCACTGCAAATACAACAGCTGCGGCAATGTGCCAAGGGAGTGACGCTGAGATTGAAGTCATGATTAGAAAGACTGGAATCAAAATAATGCGTGCTACCGTTAATAAATTAGGAATATTTTCTTTTTTGAACATGATGTCCCCTTATTGAATTGTTAAGGTAATGTAAGTCAAGTCAGAAACTGTCAGAGCTGACATATCAAGTGTTTGACCGTTAATTGTGATACTAATTCCCTCAGTCATTCCTAGAGTAATAACTGATGAAGTTGTCCCCGAAGCTAAGTTAGCTGTCAAAGTTGGATTTGCCGAATTCAAGGTAGCCTCTGTACTGCCAGCTTCTGTGTTCGTTACCGAAACCCAACTTCCAGATTGACCATTATAACTAATAGAAACTTCTACAGGTGCCGTCGCTCCAGAAATCGTTGCCATCAGCTGATTACCACTACCTTCTGTTGTAATCGTTGGTGCTTGAGAAGAGCTGGATTCGCTAGTTGATGAGGAAGCCGTTGACGAAGAACTGCTTGATTGATTACTCGTCACAGAATAAGAGCTAGCTGTCGTTTTTTGACCTTGGCTAGTTTGAGTCCAAACCGTGTAGGCAACAAAAGCTAGAATAGCTGCTGCTACTGCACTCAGAACAACAATTGGCCAAGAATTACCTTTGGATGGCTCCGTTTGGCGATAACGGCTTGACCTCGTCCCTGTGATTGGCTTGTAAGAGCCTTTTTCAGACGAATCTTCTTCTGAAGCCTTCTCCTCCTCAGTAGTGACTGAAACTACGGGAGCTTCAGGTTCTTCAGCAATTTGAGGGGACTCAGCCTTATCTGGGAATGTGCCCTCTGGGGTAACTGCTTGTTTGGGTTCTTCCTTAGGAAGGGGCGTCTCTTTCTCACCACGATACTTCGCTAAAATAGTTTCTGGAGAGAGACCAACTAAATTAGCATACTTCAATAAACAACTCTCTACAGATTCTGAAGGAAGGATTGTAAATTGATCAAGTTCTAAGGCCAATAAATAATGAGAAGGAATACCTGAACGCTCTTCGATATCGCTTAAAGTCAAATGCGACTTTACCCGATTCTCTCTTAAGAGATCACCTATCGTTTTTTCTACCATCTTAATTCCTTTTAATTTATAATAATTATCTCTTCTATTATAGCAAAAAATGGGAGTAATTTCGATTATTTTGGAAAGATCGTAAAATCGGTGACATCAGCTGACGCTAAAAACTCGCGACCAACCGCTACAACTTGTTCTAAAGTCAATTGTTCTATGAGTTTAGGCACATCAAAATAAGTTTCCTCACCCAAGTGATAGGTCACAAATTGCATAGCTAAATGCTCAACAGAATCCAGACTATGTAAGAAGTCACCATACAATTCACGCTTCAACAACTGAAAATGAGCTTCCGTCAAATCCTTAGAACGCTCAAAGTGAGTCAAAAATTGCTTCAAGCGTGTCCCCATAGCAATGGGTTCAATCGTATCAAGGGAAATAATCAAATACTGATACTCCTCCTTGACCTCTATCTCTAAATCAAAAGAATCATCAATTTGCCTGCTGTCATACCAAGCCTGATTGGTCTCAGATGTCCAGCCTAACAGCATGGTAAAAAATAGCTGTAAGCTCAGCTTTTGTTCTAATAATGAACGACCACCTTCAGGTTTCGGACCGCGATAACCGACTGCCAACTTAGGAAGTGACACATCCATGTGCATAGAACGATTTTTGATGACCGAATGATAAACAATTGCCTGTCGCTCAAGTGGCAAAAAATCTCTTTGCTCAGCCTTGTTTTGTTGGACCTTGATTTCTTCAATTATCTGCTCTGGTTTAAAATCTCCAACCAGAACTAATTCCATATTAGAAGGGTGATAGAAAAACTGATGATTTTCTTCTAAATCCTTAACTGAAATCTGATTGACAGAATTTCGACTTCCTGCAATATCCTCCGCCAAAGCTGTTTTGGGAAAAAGATTTTCTAGGATACCTTGGTAGAGTCGAAAATCAGCGTCATCTTGATACATTTCAATTTCTTGACCAATAATTTCTTTTTCACGATCGACGGATTCTTCTGTCAAGTGCGTTGACATGACAAATTCTTGCAGAAGCGCTAGACTTTCTGAAAGATTCCCAGTTGTTGAAAAATAAAAACTTGTTTTATCGACGGTGGTGTAGGCGTTGCTCTCTGCACCCAATTTTGTAAATTCCGTTGCAGCATCTAGACCTTCTGATAGTTCAAATAGTTTATGTTCTAAAAAATGAGCCACCCCTTCTGGATACTGGTAGGCTTGTCCCATTGCTGTAAACTTATTGTCAAGTGATCCAAAACGACTTGTCAAAACCCCAGTCGTTTCCATAAAATGTTTTTTAGGGATGAGATAGACCATCATTCCATTTGGTAATTGATTGACATAAAGAGTTTCTGCGATGGTCGGGTAATTATAAGACATCATGCTTCATTTCCTTCTAAAAAGTAAAGACTTTGCAATTTCAGGCTAGCAGCTACTCGCATCAACTGACTTTTCGTTACAGCATCAACACCGTTCAACCATTCTTCCGTTGAAGGCATGCCTTCTAAATACATGGCGTTATAAGCCTGTTCAATTAAAAATTTAACATTATCCGTCAACAAGCGATGGTTGGTCTTTAACATTTCTTTAGTTTGTCCGACCAAGGCCATCGAAAATTTCCCTGATCGCACATCTGCTAATTGTTTATTGATTAACCTCGCTAATCGGTTGCGTTGCTCTTTATCGAGTCCAGCGTAGATTGTAAACAAACCTGTAAAGCTATCAAAGTGACTGGCAATAGTATAAGCCAGTCCTTCTTTTTCTCGAATTTCTGTAAACAATAAAGAATGCGCAAATGAACCGAGCAAGCCATTTAGCACAACCAGTGCAAAATAATCATCATCTTGAGGTCTAAGCTCATGATGAAAACCAAGTTGCAAAATAGACTGATTAACTGGACGCTTGTCCAAGAGCTCACGGGTGACATTTTGATAATCTTGTCGGTAGTAATAAGTCAGATTGACCTGCCTTGGTTTAAAAGGCATTTTATTGACTACCTGCAACATCCTGTAATCATCAAACTCACCTGCAATAAACAAATCCAACTGATCTTCCGACAACATCTTTTGAAACTCTTGATAAGCTGTAAAAGAATTCTCTGCGGTAACAAGCTCAGCGTCACCATATTTAGACAGTTGTAGGGTGGGATTTCTATAAAATAGCTTGCGTAGAGCCAATTCACTACTGTAAAAGCTATCTTCTTTGTCTGTCTCCAAATAATGAATGAGATTTAATTTTTCAGTATCAAAGATTTTAGATTGATACTGGGCCACTGACACCAGCGGTGCAAATAAGATACTTTCTAAAAACGTGACCACCTCTTCCAAGAGATTCTCAGCTGTAAAGGCATATTTATCTTTAATGAAGATAATATCAATATCAACGATATGTACCAGCCCCTTAGTTGACACCTTGGTTGACAAGCTTGCGCCATAGAGAGAAGCCAATTTTTCACGAAAAGCTTTTATCGTTGGGTAATCTGCATTGGCAGTTGCTAGCATTTGAGCTACCAAAACGCGACGAGCCACTGTTTTTTCAGAAAAAACTCCCGAAAATCTAAACGTTAAATGATTGGTTTTTAAAATAGTATTTTTTATTAGATGTAACTGAACACCATCAACAATTTTCATAATACTTCCTTTTAGAGTATATTATCAGCTAAGATTATATCATTTTTATGCTATAATTACTTGAATTTAAAAAAATGGAGCAGACGCATGGATTACAAACTTTTTGATGATTATATTACCCTTCAGTCCCTTCTTAAAGAGCTTGGTATTATTCAAAGTGGGGGAGCTATCAAAGGCTTTCTTGCTGAAACAACTGTGCTATTTAATGGTGAGGATGAGAAGCGTCGTGGGAAAAAGCTGCGCCTTGGCGATATTGTCAGTATCCCAGCACAAGAAGTGACTATCACTTTGGTTGAACCCAGCGAAGCTGAGAAAAAAGAGCATCAAGAGGCTCTAGCCGAAAAGCAAAGAGTTGCAGCTATCGTTAAAGAAATGAACCAAAAGGTTAAAAAGCAGACTAAGTCTCAGCAAAACAAGGTCACAGCCAAACCAAAAGCTCAAAAGCCACGTTTCCCAGGAATGTAATATGTGGATTAAAGAAATTAACTTAAAACACTACCGCAATTACGACTCCGCCAAAGCTAGTTTTTCACCCAATTTAAATGTCTTTCTTGGTCGCAACGCTCAGGGAAAGACCAATTTTCTAGAAGCTATCTATTTTTTATCCCTAACACGCAGTCACCGCACGCGTTCTGACAAAGAACTAATCCATTTTAATGAAAAAGAAGTGCAGGTATCTGGTGAAATCGTCCGACAAAATGGAACCATCACTCTTGATATTAATCTATCTGACAAAGGAAGAGTTACCAAGGTCAACCATCTCAAACAAGCTAAACTCTCTGACTATATTGGAGCTATGACTGTTGTCTTATTTGCTCCTGAGGATTTGCAACTTGTCAAAGGGTCTCCTAGCCTACGCCGTAAATTTCTTGATATTGATTTAGGGCAAATAAAACCAGTTTACCTATCAGACCTATCTAATTACAATCATGTCCTTAGGCAGCGAAACACGTATTTAAAAACCGCTCAGACTGTTGATATGGCCTTTTTATCTGTTCTCGATGAGCAATTAGCTGATTACGGTAGCCGAGTTATGGAGCACCGCTTAAATTTTATCGAGAAATTAAGTCAAGAAGCTGACAAGCATCATTTCACTATTAGCACGGAGCTAGAGCATCTCACCATTAAATACCTAGCCTCTGTCAAGTTCAATCAAGTTGACACGATTCGTCAAGATTTTCTCAAGCAACTCACTAAAAATCATCAGCGTGATCTCTTTAAGAAAAATACTGGTGTGGGACCACATCGCGATGACCTTTCATTCTTTATCAATGACATCAATGCCACCTTCGGTAGCCAGGGGCAACAGCGGAGCTTAATTTTATCTTTGAAATTAGCCGAAATTGAACTTATCAAATCAATTACGGGAGACTCGCCAATTTTGTTACTTGATGATGTCATGAGCGAGCTAGACAATCATCGGCAACTAAAACTCCTTGAAGCCATTAGAGATAATGTCCAAACATTCATCACAACAACAAGCCTAGAGCACTTATCTAACTTACCAGCAAACCTTAAAATTTTTACTATTCAGAGTGGACAGCTGAGTGAAGAAAAAAATGATGGCGATATTGATATCTAAAAGAGCCGAGACTATAAATCTCAGCTCTTTTTATATTTACACTATTGTCAACCTGTTAATAGGATTTCACAATGCCTAATAAAATTGCTCCGACGACAAAACACAGAATACCGATGGCAACCCAACGGATTTCTTTCTTCGTTTTTGTCTCACCTAAGAATAGGATACCTCCGATAATTGAAATGATGACACCTAGCTGAGAAAAGCTAAAGGCAATAGCAAGACCTGCTTTTGCGGCTGCAAGTAACATGAAAATATTACCAACTCCCCACATAATCCCTACAAATGCATTTTTCAAAACAACAGGCTCGAAGCTCATTTTAAATTTCATGAAAATCATCGCTCCCAAGCACATTCCAACAGCCATTGGCAATATAACTGCCAAGGCATCAAATTTCATGATATTATTGAAAAGCACAGTGTAAGAGATGTAGCCGACGGTTGAATAAGCTAGTGCCCGAAATCCCTTTGAGAAATCCAGAAGACCACTGTCAGCAGCCATTTCCGAATTATCCTGCTTGCTAGAAAAATAGAAACCAATAACCAAAAGAACCAGAGCAATAAGTCCTAAAACAAACTGGATTGGTTTTGTCCATTCATGAAAAGCAAGGGCACCAATTAAACTACCGACAACCAACTGAGCACCACTAGACAAGGGATTTGCTACTGAACCCCCCATATATTGCATGGCATGAAATTGACCATTTTGACCGATAGACCAAAGGATACCCCCAAGAATCCCAAAAATCCAAAGCGATACTGACATTTCTGGATGAACAACAAACCAAACACCCAGAGCAAAAATAAGAGCCCCCAAAGTCATTCCAAAAGTCTGTTGATCAGGGCGACCACCAATTTTGTTACTAACAAAACCAATACTTCCCCATGCAAACATTGGAACTAGAGCGAATAATATACCTTCCACAGTTAACTCCTTTATAAAATAAATAATAGGTTGTCAACTGCTGTAAAGCTTATTTACTCTGTCAGACGATTGATTAAACTGGATAAGGTAGCTGCTTCTTTCAGATGGTTTTGGTTCAGAGCAGTCGATAATCGCTGATTGATAAAATGAATCATTGGCTTCACATCAATTGACTGGTCTTGTTTAAAATTCGCTAAAACCATTTCCAGTAAGTCATCTGTCATCAAATCATCAAAATAACCTAACACTTTAAAATAAAAACGTGTTTGCGATTTTTCTGTCCCAATATAATGGCGGACTTTTTCAATATCTGATGCTGGCAACTCCATATCAAGCCCCAAATCAGAAATAAAAGTCTTAGCTAGAATTTTTAAAAGACTGTTTTCTATTGTATCATATGACAAATTATTTTGAAAACTGAAGATTTCTACCATCTGTTTATTATTGTAGAGAGTTTCTAATTCTACCAATTGATTCTCAGCTAATGTTGGTTCTACTACAGCCTCTGATAGTTTTTCTTCACTAGCCTCTGGCTGAGTTGGGGTAGCTACTATATCTGTGACTTTCTGATGATTTTCAGAGATATCAATCTCTAATGACATAGCTGTCACAGCCGAAACAAACTTATCAATGGCTAGCTGAGTTTCTCCATTTTCAAAACGAGACAGCGTTGACTTTGAAATTTTGCTATCCTTGGCAACACGACTGAGGGTCAATCCGCGTTCTTCACGCAATTCTTTGAATAATTTTCCGTAATTTTCCATAAGACTATCTTACTATAAACGTTCCATTTTAACAACAGGATGGTTAACTATTTATTCTTTTAATCAAGTATTTTATCCTATCCGTTCCATGTTTTTAGGCGCAAAAAAGAAGCTAACCATACAGCAGCTTCTTTCATTGATAATTATTATTGTACTGAGTAGTTTGGAGCTTCATTTGTGATTTGAACATCGTGTGGGTGGCTTTCTTTCAAACCAGCACCTGACATTTCAATGAATTGAGCATTGTCATGAAGTTCTTTGATAGTTGCTGCACCAACATATCCCATACCTGAACGAATACCGCCAAGCATTTGGAAAACGATATCGGCAACGGCACCCTTGTAAGCCACACGACCTTCAATTCCTTCTGGAACTAATTTATTAGCTTCGTTGACTGAGCCTTGGAAGTAACGGTCTTTTGAACCTTGCTTCATAGCTGCAATTGAGCCCATACCACGATAGGTTTTAAATTTACGACCTTGGTAGATTTCAGTTTTACCTGGGGCTTCATCAGTACCAGCAAACATTGAGCCGAGCATGACGGCATTTCCACCCGCAGCAAGAGCTTTTACGATGTCTCCTGAATACTTGATACCACCGTCAGCGATAATCGTCTTACCGTATTCACGCGCAACAGCTGCTGCATCGTAAATGGCAGTTACTTGAGGAACACCGACACCGGCAACCACACGTGTTGTACAGATTGAGCCAGGTCCGATACCAACTTTAACCACATCAACACCAGCTTCGTAAAGAGCACGTGTTCCTTCAGCTGTCGCAACGTTACCAGCAATCAATGTACGGTCTGGGAAGTGTTCACGGATTTCTGCAATTTTGCGGAGTACACCAGCTGAGTGACCGTGAGCAGTATCAATAACGATAGCATCTGCACCAGCTTCAAACAAAGCTTCTGCACGTTCAAATGTATCTGATGTAACACCAACAGCACCGGCGACTAAAAGACGACCAAATTCATCTTTAGCAGCTTTAGGGAATTCAATGACTTTTTCAATGTCTTTGATTGTAATCAAACCTGAGAGACGACCTTCTTCGTCAACCAATGGCAATTTTTCAATGCGGTGTTCATGAAGAATACGCTCTGCTGTTTCCAAATCAGTGCCAATTGGCGCTGTAACCAATTCTTCACTAGTCATGTAAGTAGAAATTGGTTGTTGGTAGTCTGAGATAAAACGCATGTCACGGTTTGTGATGATACCAACCAATTTACGATTTTCCAAAGTTTCAACGATTGGCACACCACTGATACGATAGTTCTGCATCAAAGCTTCCGCTTCAGAAACAGTATTTTCTGGAGTCAAGAAGAATGGGTCAATGATAACACCATTTTCTGAACGTTTAACTTTACGAACTTCTTCAGCTTGTTCTTGGATAGACATATTTTTATGAATGACACCAAGTCCACCGGCACGCGCAATGGCGATAGCCATACGGCTGTCAGTGACAGTATCCATGGCAGCTGTGATAATTGGAATATTCAATGTCAAATTGTCAGTAAGTTTTGTTTGCATGTTGACTTCGTTTGGAAGTACATGACTTTCAGCAGGAATGAGCAAGACGTCATCAAAGGTAAACCCTTTTTTCAAAAATTTAGTGTCCCAATTTGACATGAAATAAATCCTCTTTTCTTATTGATTTACCAGCTATTCCGTAACCAGTAATTTTATATTGTTAATATCATATCACGCCAATTTCATTTGTCAACTCATATGGTTAATATAAAAAGGCTTTTCGGGGCTATATTCGTCTTTTCTGTAAAAATATCTTTAAAACGTTATTTTTCTGAAAATTCGTTCGCTTTAACTAAAAATCGAGTAACATCTGCTACTCGATTGGTTTGATTTTAGAAATAATTAATTCCCATGGCTGATTTCACTTCTGAAAGAGTTTGTCCTGCTACTGCACGCGCTTTTTCACTACCTCTTTCAAGCATACGGAAAACTTCACCCATGTCCTTAGCATACTCCAAGCGGCGTTCACGGATTGGTGCCAACTCACGCTCCAAGATTTCAAGCAGGTAGCGTTTAGTTTTAACATCTCCAAGACCACCTTTTTGATAGTGTTCTTTCATCTCAACGATGGTTGCAGCGTCCTCTTCACAACCAAAAATATCAAGGTAATGGAAAACCATATTGCCTTCAATTTGTCCTGGATCTTCGACACGGATGTGATTAGGGTCAGTGTACATGCTCATCACTTTTTTACGAACAGTATCTGCGTCGTCTGAAAGGTAAATACCGTTTCCTAGAGATTTAGACATTTTAGCATTGCCATCAAGACCTGGAAGGCGACCGGCTGCTTCGTTAACTGGGAAAATGCCTTCAGGTTCCACTAGAACATCTGTTTTATAGGTATGATTAAATGAACGTACAATCTCACGAGTTTGCTCAATCATTGGTTTTTGGTCATTTCCTACAGGCACAAAATTCGCCTTGAATGCTGTGATATCAGCAGCTTGAGAGACCGGATAAACCAAGAATCCTGACGGAATGGATTCCCCAAATCCTTTCTGAGCAATTTCAGTTTTAACTGTTGGGTTGCGTTCTAAACGAGCTACTGAAACTAAGTTCAAATAGTACATTGTCAATTCAGCTAGTTCAGGAATTTGACTTTGAATGAAAATCGTTACTTGCTCAGGGTCTAAGCCAACTGATAAATAATCCAAAGCGACGTTACCGATAGAATCCTTGATAATTTCAGATTCCTTAGCATGGTCAGTTAGGGCTTGTTGGTCTGCCAAAAAGACAAACATATCATACTTATTTTCATTTTGCAAAAGTACACGATTCTTCAATGAGCCGACATAGTGACCTAAGTGTAATCTTCCAGTAGGACGGTCTCCCGTCAAAATAATTGGTTTTGTCATGATTTCTCCTTTAAATATAAAAAACTCACGCACAAAAGCACGTGAGGACGTTTCAAATTGATACGCGGTACCACCTCAGTTAGCAGACCTATAGTCTGCCATCTCTACTCCTTCTATCAAAGGAAGACACGATAAGGGGTGCCACACCTGAAGATTATTGCTTCTCTTCATTTCTTGACCAGTCCATTCATCCTAAAGTTATTACTGATTTGCAGCATCCATCAGCTCTCTAAAAATACTTTAACATTACTCTTCTGATTGTAGTTTCATTTTATGAAATTATGAGAACTTTGTCAAGACAACAACAACAATTGGAAAAGAGGCTTGACCTCCATTTTAGTTTTTGCCATAATAGGAAAGTAAATTTATTTGGAGTAGTGTACAAATGAAAAAGAGACTTATTGATTACAGCCTAGTAACCCTAGGCTCTTTTATTGCTGCTATAGGTTTTAATAGCCTATTTTTAGCCAATCACATCGCTTCAGGTGGTGTGGTTGGACTTGCAGTTAGTTTACAAAAATTATTTGGCTGGAACACAGGAAATTTCGTGATGATAGCCAATTTTCCCTTGCTTCTTGCCTGTTATATCTTTTTAGGTAAGGATATTTTCTTTAAGACCATCTATGGTTCTTGGATTTATTCCATTTTTGTCAAATTAACCGAGCATATCCCAACACTCACCCATAATACACTGCTAGCAGCGGTCTTTGGAGGAGTGATTTGCGGTTTTGGTCTTGGCCTAGTTTTTTGGGGGAATTCTTCGACTGGAGGAACTGGTATTTTAACTCAAATCCTCCACAAATATTCTCCACTTCCTTTAGCCATTTCTATGACTATTATTGATGGCATTAGCGTTGCTATGGGATTTATCGCCTTTGATATTGAAACGGTTATGTATTCCATAATTGCACTGGTTATTATTAGTTACGTGGTTAATAGCATGCAAGTTGGTATCGCTTCTTCTCGGAATATTATGATTATTTCAACTAAAGCCACGGAGATCAAGCATTACATTGCCTCAGATGCCGATCGTGGTGTGACGGAAATTCCAGTTAGTGGTGGTTTCACGGGAAACAAGCAAACAATGCTCATGACAACCGTCTCACGCCAAGAAGTGCCCAGTCTAGAAAAACATATTCAACAAATCGATCCTATCGCCTTTATGATTGTGATGCCTGCAAGTCAAGTTATGGGACGAGGATTTAGCCTCACCAAACAGTACCAATTAGATGAAAACAGTATCCTTCCTATGTAGCGTGCATCAACACCCCTTTATATTGAAAAAAGGGGCTTTTTCATGTACAATGAAGTTTAGATAAATAAATTGAGGTGACAATGTGTTAACAGTTTCAGACGTCTCACTACGTTTTAGTGATCGTAAATTATTTGACGATGTCAACATTAATTTTACAGCAGGTAATACTTATGGACTTATCGGTGCTAATGGCGCTGGTAAATCAACATTCTTGAAAATCTTAGCAGGAGACATTGAACCATCAACTGGTCATGTAGCTCTTGGACCAGATGAACGTCTATCAGTTCTTCGTCAAAATCACTTTGACTACGAAGAGGAGCGTGTGATTGACGTTGTTATCATGGGAAATGAAAAACTTTACAGCATCATGAAAGAAAAAGATGCTATTTACATGAAAGAAGATTTTTCTGATGAAGACGGCGTCCGTGCTGCTGAACTTGAAGGAGAATTTGCAGAGCTGGGTGGTTGGGAGGCTGAAAGTGAAGCTTCGCAGTTACTCCAAAACTTGAACATTCCTGAAGATCTCCACTATCAAAATATGAGCGAACTTGCTAACGGTGACAAGGTGAAAGTCCTTCTTGCTAAAGCCCTTTTTGGTAAGCCAGATGTACTTCTTCTTGACGAACCAACCAACGGTCTTGATATTCAATCTATCTCTTGGTTAGAAGATTTCTTGATTGACTTTGAAAATACTGTTATCGTCGTTTCCCATGACCGTCACTTCTTGAATAAAGTATGTACGCACATGGCTGACCTTGATTTCGGTAAAATCAAACTCTTCGTTGGTAACTATGACTTCTGGAAAGAATCATCAGAATTGGCTGCACGTTTGCAAGCTGACCGCAACGCTAAAGCCGAAGAGAAAATTAAACAATTGCAAGAATTCGTTGCTCGTTTCTCTGCCAATGCCTCAAAATCTAAACAAGCCACATCTCGTAAGAAAATGCTTGATAAGATTGAGTTGGAAGAAATTGTTCCCTCAAGTCGTAAATATCCATTCGTGAAATTTAACGCCGAACGTGAAATTGGAAATGACCTATTGACGGTCGAAAATCTTTCAGTTACAATCGACGGTGAAAAGATTCTAGATAATATTAGCTTCATTCTTCGTCCAGGTGACAAGACTGCCTTTATCGGACAAAATGACATCCAGACAACCGCGCTTATCCGTTCCCTTATGGATGATATTGACTACGAAGGCACTGTCAAATGGGGTGTCACAACCAGTCAATCTTATCTTCCAAAAGATAATTCTCGTGATTTTGCATCAGGTGAATCAATCCTTGAATGGCTTCGCCAATTTGCTTCTAAAGAAGAAGACGACAATACCTTTCTTCGTGGCTTCTTGGGTCGCATGCTTTTCTCAGGTGATGAGGTTAACAAGTCTGTCAACGTCTTGTCCGGGGGAGAAAAAGTACGCGTGATGTTATCAAAACTCATGCTTCTTAAATCTAATGTCCTTGTCCTTGATGATCCTACTAACCACTTGGATTTGGAATCTATCTCAAGCCTAAATGATGGTCTCAAGGACTTCAAAGGATCAATTATCTTTGCCAGTCACGACCATGAATTTATTCAAACCCTAGCTAACCACATCGTTGTTATTTCTAAGAATGGTGTTATCGACCGTATCGACGAAACCTACGATGAGTTCCTTGACAATGCTGAAGTTCAAGCTAAAGTTCAAGAACTTTGGAAATAAAACAGGGCTCTCAGCTCTACTAATAAACAAAAGAGGTTGGAAATCATATCCAGCCTCTTTTACCATAATCAAAAGGAGACTCACATGTCCTTCATAGAAAAACATCAACGCTCTCTTTATTACCTCCTTAGCTTTCTGATTCCGGTTATTATCACAGCTAGTGTACTAGCCAGCCAAAATATCTATTGGGGAAGTAAGACGACTATTTTGGCCAGTGATGGCTTCCACCAGTACGTCATTTTTGCCCAGACATTGCGCAATATTTTGCATGGTTCTGGTAGCCTTTTTTATACTTTCACTAGTGGGTTGGGACTTAATTTCTACGCCCTAATTAGCTACTACCTTGGCTCTTTTTTGTCACCTCTGACTTATTTTTTTGATTTGGGGTCAATGGCTGACGCTATCTATCTACTGACACTGATTAAGATTGGACTGATTGGTTTATCAACCTACGTTAGCCTGTCCAAATTATTTACTCGAATACATTCAAATTTTAGACTTATTTTGTCAGCTTCCTACGCCCTCATGAGTTTCAGCCTCAGCCAGATTGAAATCAATATGTGGCTGGATGTTTTCATTCTGATGCCTCTTATCATTTTAGGTGTCCATCAGCTCATCGAAAAACAACACCGAACACTCTACTATCTTACACTGACAATTCTCTTCATCCAAAATTACTACTTTGGATTTATGACCGCCATCTTTGTTGCACTCTACGGTCTCGTGCAATTAAACAGACTTTCAACTGTAAAACTAGCCTTAAAAAGATACCTCGACTTTATTGTCGTTTCTTTACTAGCAACGCTATCTGCTAGTATCATGCTAATCCCTACTTATCTTGATTTAGCAACTCACGGCGAGAAGTTTACAAGCTTTACAACATTATTTACAGATAATAGCTGGTGGTTAGATTTATTCGCTAAAAATCTTGTCGGCTCCTATGACACAACAAAATTTGGTGCTGTTCCTACAATCTATGTGGGAATTTTGCCACTCCTTCTAGCACTAAGTTTCTTTACAATTTCCAAACTCTCAAAAGGGCTTCGAATTAGCTACAGCCTGTTACTCCTATTCTTGATAGCCTCCTTTTATCTACAACCACTTGACCTGCTTTGGCAAGGAATGCACACCCCAAACATGTTTTTACATCGCTATTCTTGGGTATGGTCAACACTGATAATATTCCTAGCAGCTGAGAGCTTACAACACCTAGAGAACATCAACTGGAAAGTCTTTTTAGGACTCGGAGGTTTTCTAGGGATAGGATTTATTGCTGTCGCTTTAAACCAGAAACACTATGACTACATTTCAATAAGCCTTATTGCCATCAGCTTATCTTTCTTGATAGCTTATTTAGTTCTTTTTATCAGTCACCAGCAAAAGCAGTTCCCTAAATACCTATTTCTAGCCTTTACAGTATTCTTTACACTGTTAGAATTATCTTTGAACACCTACTACCAAATTTCTGCCTTAGGAGAAGAGTGGGTCTTTCCATCAAGAGAAGGCTACAATCGTCAGTTAAATGACATTGACAAGCTTGTCAAGTATAGTAAAACTAAAGAGAACACTTTTTATCGAACCGAACAACTTCATAGTCAAACCGGTAACGATAGCATGAAATTTAACTATAACGGCATTTCTCAATTTTCTTCTATCAGAAATCGCCTATCCAGCTCCACTCTTGACCGTCTAGGATTTAAATCTGTTGGAACCAACCTTAATCTCCGCTACCAAAATAACACTCTAATTACCGACAGCCTATTCGCTGTCAAATATAACCTCGATACTGAACCAATCACAAAGTTTGGATTCACTTTGCAAACAAGTTCGAGAACAACATATCTCTACCGTAATCGATTTGCCAGTCAGCTAGCAATACTGACACCGACAACATTTAAAAACGCTACTTTTGACCGAAATACGCTAGATAACCAAACTAGATTACTAAATCAACTCTCTGGACTTCATGAAAGCTACTTTTCACGCCTACCTGCCAGTATCCAGTCAGGACAACGAGTCTTCAATAACCAGCTGACACTCGCTAAAGACGCTAGTGGTGTCACAAACATTAGCTTCGCTGTAACCACTCCCACTGATAGCCAAGTCTATGTCAGCGTCCCAAATCTCTCCTTTTCAAATGACAATAGCGATACTGTGACTATTTCAGTTAACGGTAACTCAAAAACTTACACCACAGATAATGCCTATTCTTTCTTTGACCTAGGTTACTTCAAAAAAAATCAGCAACTAACCGTAACCATGTCCTTCCCAGATAACAACCAAGTCACTTTTTCATCACCCAACTTCTACGCTCTAGATATTGAGAGTTATCAGAAGGCCATGACAACCATCAATCAACGGTCAGTCACTGCCAAAAATAAATCTAATCGTGTCAATATCCAATATACTAGTGACAAAAATACCTCACTTTTCCTTACCATTCCTTATGATAAAGGTTGGTCAGCTAAATTGAATGGGAAAAAAGTTACTATAAGACAAGCTCAAAAAGGATTCATGGCTGTTGATGTTCCAAAAGGCAAAGGAATTGTTGTCCTAACTTTCACCCCTCAAGGCTTCTATCTTGGACTTATTCTAAGCATAACAGCCTGTGTAGCTTACTTTTTCTATAATCGTAGCCTTAGATCCTATCATTCAAAATCCCCCATTAAACCGTAAATATAAAAACTGATACTCCAGCAAAATCTAAAGCTGAAATATCAGTTTTTTTGCAGTTTTTCGATAAATGGATATAAAAAAATCCCAAGATAATAACTATCTTGGGAGGTGTCTTATCACTCCGGCAGTAGGACTCGAACCTACGACATCATGATTAACAGTCATGCGCTACTACCAACTGAGCTATGCCGGATAACAAAAAATGCTATGCATTTTTACTTACATAGTCCGTACGGGATTCGAACCCGTGTTACCGCCGTGAAAAGGCGGTGTCTTAACCCCTTGACCAACGGACCTATGTTTTAAAGGGAGGCTCCTCAACACTCTTATTATTATATCAGAAATACAAATTTTGTCTACTTATTTTTTCACTTTTTATTTTAGCAAAAAATCAAATTCCCCTAGAAGGCAAGTCTCTCTCCGAAAATCGTAATTGACTAATAACCTACAGAAAATAAATGTTATAGAAATTATCGGTTGTACTAGACAGTCAAGTAGCTAGGGGATTTTATCGAAAAACCAAGCACAGGAAGTCAATTGCTTCAGGGTATGATTTATTTTTATTTGACAGGTAAACGTTATTTTTGATACAATTATTAGGTTAGTTGGTTCCATAGCTCAGCTGGATAGAGCATTCGCCTTCTAAGCGAACGGTCGCAGGTTCGAACCCTGCTGGAATCATCGTTAACCAGTCTGAAAAGCACACCTTTATAAATTCAGGTGTGCTTTTCAGACTGGTTGTTCCATTTATGGAATTCACTTGTGGTACGGACTTCCTTGTTGAATCATGAAAGCTCGGTAAATCTGCTCTACTAATACTAATTTCATCAATTGGTGAGGTAGGGTTAGAGCACCAAAGCTCATTAAAAGCTGGGCACGTTTTTTAACCTCGGGAGATAGCCCTAAACTTCCTCCGATGATGAATGTAATGGTCGAATAGCCTTGCAAAACTGTGTCTGCTAAGATTTTACTAAATTCCTCTGAAGGAAATTGCTTTCCCTCAATTGCTAGGGCAATAATGAACTCTCTCTCCTATTTTTCCAAGAATCCGCTGACCTTCTTTGAGCAAAATTTGCTGATTTTCGGCTAAACTCGCATTGTCTGGGGTCTTTTCATCAGCTAACTCAATAAATTCTAATTTTGTGAAGCGACTTAAGCGCTTTGAATATTCTGCGATACCATCTTTCAGGTATTTTTCCTTTAATTTTCCTACTGTAATGACTTTCACTTTCATAGACTTATTGTATCATAATCAACAGCTTTTTAACAAGTTATCCACAGAAAAGCTATTAAAACGTTCCTCTTTTCTAGCCATTTTAAGCGAGAAAGTATACTGTAACAATTAGTTATCCACAATCTGTGGATACTTTTCTTTTAAACTATTTTAAGTTATAATTAAGTCAACTTTTATAAGCTATTTTTAACAAAAGAAGGGAGCAATCTTGTGAAAAATTCATTTAAAAAAGGTTGGGTAAAATATACCGCTGTTCTCGTTCTAGCATTAGCGGGAGGGGTTGCTGGTGGTTACGCTGCGCAGTCAATCAACCAGACAAGTAATGTTACAACAACGACCAAGAGTAAGGTTTCTTATAACAACACAAACAATACTACTAAGGCGGTCAAAAAGGTTCAAAATGCCGTGGTTTCTGTTATTAATTACAAAAAACAAAGTAACTCTTCATCAGACTTATCTGATTTCTACAGTCACAACGGAGAGCAAAGCAATGATAGCTCAAATAGCAGTAGCTCTTCCGATGATCAAGATTTAAGTGTCTACAGTGAAGGTTCTGGCGTCATTTATAAAAAAGATGGGAAAAATGCTTATCTTGTAACTAATAACCACGTTATTGATGGTGCTGATCAAATTGAGATACAGTTAGCTGATGGCACCAAAGTCGTCGGAGAACTTGTCGGTTCAGATACTTATTCTGACTTAGCAGTTGTTAAAATTAGCTCTGATAAAGTCAGCGATGTGGCAGAATTCGCGGATTCTTCATCTCTCAATGTGGGAGAAACAGCTATTGCCATTGGTAGCCCGCTTGGAACAGAATATGCCAACTCAGTTACTGAAGGAATTGTCTCTAGTCTGAGTCGTACCGTTACAATGACTAATGATAGCGGTGAAACCGTATCAACTAACGCCATCCAAACCGATGCAGCTATTAACCCAGGTAACTCTGGTGGACCACTCATTAATATTGAAGGTCAAGTTATCGGAATCAATTCAAGTAAAATTTCATCAACTTCCTCATCAAGTAGTGAAAGTGTTGAAGGTATGGGATTTGCCATTCCTGCAAATGATGTCGTTAAAATTATTGACCAGCTTGAAAAGAACGGTTCTGTCACACGACCAGCTCTCGGTATTTCAATGGCTAATTTAAGTGATTTATCAACCAATGCGCTTAGCAAATTAAACATTCCAACAAGCGTTACAAACGGTATTGTTGTTGCCTCTGTCCAATCAGGAATGCCTGCTGAAGGTAAACTTGAAAAATATGACGTTATCACTGAAATTGATGGTGAAGCTGTAAGCTCTACTAGCGACCTTCAAAGTGCTTTGTATGGTCATAGCATTGGCGATTCAATCAAAGTAACCTTCTACCGTGGTACAAGCAAGAAAACAGTAACTATCAAACTAACAAAATCAACTAAAGAGCTATCAACTAATAACTAGCAAATTAGAGATTTTAGTAGACTTATAGTAAAATGGAGCTGAGGGGGACCTCGGTTCTTTTAATTTGCTGATTAGTTATTTAATTAATCTTTTCTGACTTTGTGAGCTCAGTTTACTCACCACCCTCTCCTGTCAGAACCTACTAAACAAACTATAAAAATAACCATATTATTTCGGAGAAAAACATATGTCAGAGAAATTCGATCATATTCCTTTGAGTCTCATTAGCCCTAATCCCCACCAGCCTCGGCTTGACTTTAATCAAGAGGAACTCAAAGAGCTCGCCCAATCAATTCAAGAAAATGGACTTATTCAGCCTATCATTGTCCGACCATCAGATATTTTGGGATATGAGTTAATCGCGGGCGAGAGACGTTTTCGTGCTGCACAGCTGGCTGGCTTATCAGAATTACCAGCTATTGTTAAACATTATTCAGACCAAGAAAGCATGCAGGTTGCTATTGTTGAAAATTTACAACGTTCAAATTTGAACCCTATTGAAGAGGCCAAAGCCTACCAAAAACTAATTGAGCGTAAGCAAATGACCCACGATGAATTAGCTAAATATATGGGGAAATCCCGCCCCTATATTAGTAATATGCTAAGATTACTTCAATTACCTCAGCCAATTCTAATGGCTGTAGAGCAGGAACAGATTTCGCAAGGGCATGCACGCGCACTACTCACGCTAAAACAAACAGAACAGCAACTATTTTGGCTTCAAAAAATTCAAGAAGAGTCGCTAAGCGTTCGGCAAGTTGAAAGTGCTTTAAAAAATTTAAAGTTACAACAGCCGTTTAAAACTAAAAAAGCTCAAACATCTGATGCTGATGCACTTTTTTTAAGAGAGCAAGAAAAGCAATTAGAAAAATATTTTGGCTACCCTGTAAAAATAACTAGTAACGCCTCAGGAAAAGGAACTATAAAAATCGCCTTTCAGTCCACTGAAGATTTTAACAATATTGTTCACAGTCTAAAATAGCCTGTGAATTAAACTTTTTACTTCACTCAGTTTTCCACAAAGAAAAATAATTCTAAGCCCTTTATTATCTGGGCTTTTTCATTTATCAACAGCTTGTGGATAAGTTTAATCCCCAATGTGGATTTCTTTTGTTCACAGCTGTGGAAAAGTTGATTGGGTTGTGATATAATATAACAATAATTATCCACAAACTAAGGACTAAACTATGACTGAAAATGAAAAAAGATTTTGGGCGCGTATTTTAGAGATTGCCCAAACGCAGCTGACTCGAGCGACCTATGAATTTTTCGTTCTTGAAGCAAGTCTTGTTCATGTTGAGCAAGGGGTAGCTGTAATCGCACTTGATGACGTTGATCGAAAACGGCTATTTTGGGAACAGAACTTAGAATCTGTCATTCTTATGGCGGGTTTTGAAATCTTCAATTCCGAAATATCTGCTCAATTTGTTTCAAAAGAAGGTTTAACACCTTCAAATAATGTTGCAGATATGGTTAATGCTCCCGCTAACTCTTCAGCTGCTGCTTTAAAACCTATTGAATCAAACCTCAATGAGAAGTATACTTTCAAAAACTTTGTCATGGGGGAAGAAAATAAGTGGGCAGTATCAGCTTCAATTGCAGTAGCTGATACGCCAGGAACCACCTATAATCCCCTATTCCTTTGGGGGGGACCTGGTCTAGGAAAGACACATTTACTAAATGCTATCGGTAATGCTGTCTTAGAAAATAATCCTAATGCACGAATTCTCTATATTACTGCTGAAAATTTCATCAATGAGTTCGTCAGCCATATCAGACTACAAACAATGGATGAGCTAAAAGAGAAATTCCGCACATTAGACGTTTTGCTGATTGATGATATCCAATCACTTGCTAAGAAAACGATGGAGGGGACACAAGAAGAATTTTTCAATACCTTCAATGCTCTCCATACAAATGACAAGCAGATTGTACTGACCAGCGACAGAAACCCTGACCAACTTCAAGGTTTACCAGATCGCCTTGTCACGCGTTTCAATTGGGGACTCCCTGTCCAAATTACCCCACCTGATTTTGAAACACGCGTAGCTATTTTGACAAATAAAATCCAAGCCTATCCTTATAACTTCCCACCAGAGACTATCGAATACTTAGCTGGAGAATTTGATTCTAATGTCCGTGAACTTGAGGGAGCTTTAAAAAACATTAGTCTTGTTGCAGATGGTAAACGCGCTCATACTATCACCGTTGACATTGTTGCTGAAGCCATCCGCTCTCGCAGACATGATGCTCCTCTTGTTACCGTTATTCCTATTGAAGATATTCAACGACAAGTGGGAAAATTCTATGGGGTAACGGTTAAAGAAATCAAGGCGACCAAGAGAACACAGGATATTGTTTTGGCGCGGCAAGTTGCCATGTACCTAGCGCGAGAAATGACTGATAATTCTCTACCTAAAATCGGTAAGGAATTTGGAGGACGTGATCACTCTACAGTCCTACATGCCTATAATAAGATCAAGAATATGCTTGCCCAAGATCCTAATCTAAAAATCGAAGTAGATTCTATCAAAAATAAAATCAGATAACTTGTGGAAAACTCACTTAGAAAAGGAAATGTTGTTCACAAGTTATCAACAAGTGGATAAGGCATGCCTATCATTTTAGTTAGAGTTATCCACTGTTTCTTCAAGACCTACTATTACTACTAACTTAATACTTATAAAATAAAGGAAATCCCATGATTAAATTTTCAATTAACAAAAACTTATTCCTTCAAGCACTGATGGCTACTAAAAGAGCTATTGGTACTAAAAATGCTATTCCTATCCTATCCACTATTAAAATTGATGTTTTTGAAGAGCATATCGTTTTAACTGGTTCAAACGGTCAGATTTCTATTGAAAACACCATTCCAACTTCTAATGACAATGCGGGCTTGCTAATCAGTTCAACAGGCTCCGTTCTTTTAGAGGCTGCTTTCTTTATTAATATCGTTTCAAGCTTACCAGATATTACTTTAGACTTTGAAGAAATTGAGCAACATCAAGTTGTCTTAAAAAGTGGTAAGTCAGAGATTACTTTGAAAGGGAAAGATGTTGACCAATATCCTCGCCTTCAAGAAATGACTACAGGGACACCTTTAGTTCTTAATACAAAATTATTGAAAACGATCATTTCAGAAACAGCTTTTGCAGCAAGTTTACAAGAGAGTCGTCCAATCCTGACTGGTGTGCATTTGGTTTTGAGTGATAATCAAATTTTTAAGGCGGTAGCTACTGACTCACACCGCATGAGCCAACGTCAGGTTCAATTAGAAGAAGTAGCCAATAATTTTGACCTTGTTGTGCCAAGTAAGTCTTTACGCGAAATATCAGCTGTATTTACAGACGATATTGAAAGCATTGAAGTTTACTTCTCAGATAGCCAGTTACTCTTTAAGAGCGACCACATTAGTTTCTACACACGCTTGCTGGAAGGAACTTACCCTGATACTGACCGTCTTTTGAATAATCAATTTGAAACTGAAGTTGTTTTTGATACCCAGTCCTTGCGTCATGCCATGGAACGTGCCTTCTTGATTTCTAATGCCACTCAAAATGGTACTGTTAAGTTAGAAATTGCTGACTCAAGAGTTTCTGCCCATGTTAATTCTCCAGAAGTGGGACGAGTTAATGAGGAATTAGATACTGTTAGTCTTTCTGGTCAAGATTTAACCATCAGTTTCAATCCAACCTACTTAATTGAAGCTCTTAAAGCTCTTAAAAGTGAGACCGTAACGATTCGCTTCCTATCCCCTGTACGTCCATTCACGTTGACACCAGGAGAAGATGCTGAAAACTTCATTCAACTCATCACGCCAGTTCGTACTAACTAAGAGTGCTTATTGAGAATCTGTGTTATGGCAGATTCTTTTTTATGATATAATGGCTAAAGATATGACTTTATATATTTTAGCGAATCCATATTCAGGACAGGGACAATCTTCAAATGTGATTAACCAACTGGAAAGTATTTATGAGAAAGAGCAGCTAGCTATTTTTACGATTCATCGAGATCATCGTGATGTTGATTTATTTGAACGTTTGCTGGAGAATTTTGAAAAGTCTCACGATCAGTTGCTAATTGTAGGTGGTGACGGGACATTGTCTCGTGCCTTAGCGCAATTGCCCGCTGAAATTCCCTTTGCTTATTATCCCGTTGGCACTGGAAATGACTTTGCCAATGCTCTTCAGTTGCCAGACCTTATGGGAACAATTGCTCTTATAAAAAATGGTAGTCCACGTGAGATTAATATCTTATCGTACGGTGAAGGAGTGGTTGTGAATAGCATGAACCTGGGCTTAGGAAAGTGGGCTGTCGAGAAGGCAGAGCAATCACGATTAAAGAGATGGTTGAATCATTTGAAAATAGGTCAATTGACTTATCCCTTATTTGCGATAGAGGCTTTGTTTAGGCAACCTAAATTTAGCGTCACTTTAGAAAAATCAGACGGTAGCCAAGAAGAAGTGAGTGATTTATTTTTGCTGAGTCTGGCTAACAATCGTTATTTTGGTGGAGGTGTTATCATCTGGCCTTCTGCGACAGTTTTTTCTCCCCATATTGATTTAATTTGGACGACAGCGGATAATTGGTTTATGAGATTGTGGGTGGTATTACATTTGCTTTTTAAAAAGCATGAGCAATCGCCCTTGCTTCACCACGAGAAAGTAACTAAAATCAGTCTTAAATTGCCACAAACTAGTACGGTAGAAGTTGACGGTGAACTTATCCGTAGAGACCAAGTGACGCTTGTGAGTCAAAAACGTTATTTATATTTGTAAGGAGAGATCATGTATCAATTAGGATCACTTGTTGAAATGAAAAAGCCCCATGCTTGCACGATAAAAGCAACGGGCAAAAAGGCCAATGAATGGGAAGTTATTCGCCTTGGTGCTGATATCAAAATCCGATGCACCAACTGTGACCATGTGGTCATGATGAGTCGTCACGATTTTGAACACAAAATGAAGCAAGTCTTGACGCAACCGTAAGAAGTCATAGTTCTTAGCTGTTTACCCCGTGTCTGCAACCACTAGTTGAGACTAGAAGTGCTAGTCATGAGTGACGGCTAACCTTATAATAAAAGTGATAAAAGAAAGGTAGGTCAAGTTTATGACAGTATTTTCAGAACAGCTCAAAAAACTTAGACAAGACAAGAGAAAAAATTATCTCAAGATGCCCTTGCTGAGTAACTCTTCATTTCACGACAGGCTATTTCCAAGTGGGAAAACGGAGATGCTAGTCCAGACCTAGACAACTTAATCAAGATTTCGGAGATTTTTGAAGTCAGCCTAGATGAGCTAGTCCTTGGAAAATCACCAGAAAAAGTAGTAGAACGAGTTGTTGAAAAAGAAAATAACATGACTTTTCTGAAGTTTATTGCAGATTACTGGTGGCTCTTGTTTCCGCTTGGTGCTTTTTTATCTTGGTTTTTACATTCTATTCTTCCAGGAATATTCGGTTAAGCTTGCTATTTGGCAAGCTTTTTTCTTACTTTTTTGCTATAATGATACTAATTGAATTTTTTGAACGGAGACTTAAAAAAATGGCTTTAACAGCAGGTATCGTTGGTTTGCCGAACGTTGGGAAATCAACTCTTTTTAATGCAATTACAAAAGCAGGTGCAGAGGCAGCAAACTATCCTTTTGCGACCATTGATCCAAATGTGGGCATGGTTGAAGTGCCTGATGAACGTCTGCAAAAATTGACAGAACTTATCACACCTAAGAAAACAGTACCAACAACTTTTGAATTTACGGATATCGCAGGAATCGTAAAAGGTGCTTCAAAAGGTGAAGGGCTTGGAAATAAATTCTTGGCTAATATTCGTGAAGTGGATGCCATTGTCCACGTTGTGCGTGCTTTTGATGATGAAAATGTCATGCGTGAACAAGGTCGTGAGGATGCTTTTGTTGATCCGCTAGCGGATATTGATACCATCAACTTGGAATTGATTTTGGCTGACTTGGAGTCAATCAATAAACGCTATGCGCGTGTTGAGAAAATTGCGCGTACGCAAAAAGATAAAGATTCAGTAGCTGAGTTCAATATTCTTCAAAAAATCAAACCAGTCCTTGAAGATGGAAAATCTGCTCGTACTATTGACTTTACAGAGGATGAGCAAAAAATCGTTAAACAACTCTTCCTTTTGACAACCAAACCAGTGCTTTATGTAGCTAACGTTGATGAGGATAAAGTAGCCAATCCAGATGATATTGAATACGTCAAACAAATCCGTGATTTCGCTGCTACTGAGAATGCTGAAGTTGTTGTCATCTCAGCGCGTGCTGAGGAAGAAATCTCAGAACTTGACGATGAAGATAAGGCTCTCTTCCTAGAAGACCTCGGTTTGACAGAGTCAGGTGTCGATAAATTGACTCGCGCAGCTTATCACCTTCTTGGTCTTGGAACTTACTTCACCGCTGGTGAAAAAGAAGTCCGCGCTTGGACCTTTAAACGCGGTATCAAGGCGCCACAAGCAGCGGGAATCATTCACTCAGACTTTGAACGTGGCTTTATCCGCGCAGTGACCATGTCATATGATGACCTCATCAAGTACGGTTCAGAAAAAGCTGTTCGCGAAGCAGGTCGCTTGCGTGAAGAAGGTAAAGAATACGTAGTCCAAGATGGAGACATCATGGAATTCCGTTTCAATGTATAATAGCAGAGCTAATGGGTAAAAAGGTTAGGGAGCCTAGCACTCCTTAACCGTTTTTGTATTTGTAAGGAGAAAAAATGGTAAAAATGATTGTTGGTCTGGGAAATCCAGGCACTAAGTATGATAATACTAAGCATAATATTGGCTTTATGGCAGTTGACAAGATTGTCAAAGAACTTGACGTGACCTTTACAGAAGATAAAAACTTTAAAGCAGAGGTTGGTTCAACATTTTTAAACGGTGAGAAGATTTATTTTGTCAAACCGACAACTTTTATGAATAATAGTGGGATTGCTGTTAAGGCCTTACTAACTTACTATAATATTGCTGTAGAGGATATGATTATTATCTATGATGATCTTGATATGGAAGTTGGTAAAATCCGCTTCAGACAAAAGGGGTCAGCTGGTGGGCATAATGGCATTAAGTCAATTATTGCACATATTGGAACTCAGGAATTTGACCGAATTAAGATTGGGATTGGTCGCCCTAAGCATGGGATGACGGTTGTTAATCATGTCCTAGGGAAATTTGACCAAGATGACCAGATTGCTATTGAAAATACACTTGACAAAGTTGACGATGCTGTCAATTTCTATTTACAATCTGGTAACTTTGAACAAACGATGCAGAAATATAACGGTTAAAAATGAATATTGTAGAATTATTTAGTCAAAATAAGGCTATTCAATCTTGGCATTCTGGTGTTTTGACTTTAGGGCGCCAGCTGGTTATGGGTTTTTCTGGCGCTAGCAGAGCTGTTGTGATAGCGTCAGCCTATGAAGCAACTGAGGAAAAAATCCTTGTAGTGACGTCAACTCAAAATGAAGCTGAGAAGTTGGTGGCAGACCTCAATGATTTGATTGGCGAAGACAAAGTTTACCAATTTTTTGCAGACGATGTAGCTGCGGCAGAATTTATTTTTGCCTCTTTGGACAAATCAATTACTCGTCTTGAAACCATGGCTTTTTTAAGAGATGAAAGCAAGACAGGAATTGTTGTGACGAGCCTAACTGGCATGCGTGTTCTCTTGCCAAGTCCAAAAGCTTATGAGCAAGGTGAGTTTCAATTTGAAGTCGGTCAAGAATATGACCTTGATGACTTAGTCAAGCGTTTGACTAACGTGGGCTATGAGAAGGTTTCGCAGGTGTCTAATCCTGGAGAATTTAGTCGTCGCGGGGATATCTTAGATATTTTTGAGATTTCTCAGGCGCAGCCTTACCGGCTTGAATTTTTTGGTGACGAGATTGATGGTATCCGTTATTTTGATAGTGAGAGCCAGAAGTCTTTGGAGCAAGTTGAGCATGTCCTTGTTGCTCCAGCAGATGATGTTATTTTAGCGCCAGCTGATTTTGCGCGTGCCATTAAAATCTTGGAAGATAAGCTTGAGGTGGCGACTGAGGAGCAGCGGGCTTATCTGAGTGATGTGCTGTCAGCGAGCCAGAATGGCTATAAGCATAAGGATATTCGTCGTTTTTTGAGTATTTTTTATGAGCGAGAGTGGACGCTTCTGGACTATGTGCCTAAAGGAACGCCAGTCTTTTATGATGATTTCCAGAAAATTGTGGACCGTAATGCTAAGCTAGATTTGGAATTGGCTAATCTTTTGACGGAGGATTTACAGCAAGGTAAAGCTTTTTCAAGTTTGACTTATTTTGCAGACTCTTATAAAAGCTTGCGTCAATATCAGCCAGCAACTTTCTTTTCAAATTTTCATAAGGGTTTGGGAAATCTCAAGTTTGATAAGTTACACAACTTGACTCAATATCCCATGCAGGAGTTCTTCAATCAGTTTCCGCTCTTGGTCGATGAGATTAATCGTTATAAGAAGTCAAAGGCTACGGTGCTTTTGCAGGTGGATTCTCATAAGGGCTTAGAGAAGCTTCAGGAAAGTTTACAAGAATACGGTCTGGAGCTTCCAATCACAGAAGCGTCAGCTATTTTGCCAAAAGAGGCTCAGATTTTAGTGGGGCATCTGTCTGCTGGTTTTTACTTTGCGGATGAGAAAATCGTCCTCATCACCGAGCGCGAGATTTATCATAAGCGGGTCAAAAGGCGCGTACGTCGCTCGAACATCAGCAATGCTGAACGCTTGAAAGATTATAATGAGCTGGCAGTTGGCGATTATGTGGTACATAATGTGCATGGGATTGGTAAGTATCTTGGGATTGAAACCATCGAAATCAAGGGTGTTCACCGCGACTATCTGACGGTTCAATACCAGAATGCCGACCGCATTTCAATCCCAGTTGAACAGATTGAATTGCTTTCAAAATACGTCTCCGCAGATGGAAAAGAACCAAAAATCAATACCCTTAACGACGGTCGTTTCAAAAAGGCCAAGCAAAAGGTTGCTAAGCAAGTTGAAGATATTGCTGACGACCTCTTGAAACTTTATGCTGAGCGTAGTCAGTTAGAAGGCTTTGCCTATTCGCCAGATGATGAGATGCAAGAAGATTTTGACAATGATTTTCCTTACGCTGAGACAGAAGACCAGCTTCGCTCTATCAAGGAAATCAAAGAGGACATGGAAAAACCGCGTCCCATGGATCGCCTCTTGGTAGGTGATGTCGGCTTTGGTAAGACTGAGGTTGCTATGCGTGCTGCTTTCAAGGCTGTCAATGACCATAAGCAGGTTGCTATTTTAGTGCCGACAACCGTTCTTGCACAGCAGCATTATGATAATTTTAAAGAACGCTTCAGCAACTATCCTGTCAATGTGGATGTGCTCAGCCGTTTTCGTAGTAAAAAAGAGCAGACCGAGACCTTGGACAAGCTCAAAAAAGGACAGGTAGATATTATTATTGGAACCCATCGCCTCTTATCCAAAGATGTTGCTTTTTCTGACTTAGGCTTGATTATCATTGATGAGGAGCAACGTTTCGGGGTTAAGCACAAGGAAAAACTCAAGGAGCTCAAGACTAAGGTTGATGTCTTGACCTTGACAGCGACGCCAATCCCGCGTACCCTTCACATGTCTATGCTTGGCATTCGTGACTTATCCGTTATCGAAACCCCGCCGACCAATCGCTATCCTGTTCAGACTTATGTCATGGAAACTAATCCTGGCTTGGTCCGCGAAGCCATTTTGCGCGAAATGGACCGTGGTGGTCAGGTCTTCTATGTTTACAATAAGGTTGATACCATTGACCAGAAGGTTTCAGAATTGCATGAGTTGGTTCCTGAAGCGACAATTGGCTTCGTTCATGGGCAAATGTCTGAGATTCAGCTGGAAAATACACTTTTAGACTTTATCAACGGAGATTATGATGTCTTAGTAGCGACGACCATTATCGAGACGGGGGTTGATATTTCAAATGTAAATACCCTCTTTATTGAAAATGCCGACCACATGGGACTGTCAACCTTGTATCAACTTCGTGGTCGTGTGGGACGTAGCAACCGCATTGCCTATGCTTATCTGATGTATCGCCCTGATAAGGTCTTAACCGAGGTTTCTGAGAAACGTCTGGATGCCATCAAGGGCTTTACAGAGCTGGGGTCTGGCTTCAAGATTGCCATGCGTGACTTGTCCATCCGTGGAGCTGGTAATATTTTGGGGGCATCGCAGAGCGGATTTATTGATTCGGTTGGTTTTGAGATGTATTCTCAGTTGTTGGATCAGGCCATTGCCAATAAACAGGGGAAATCAGCTATGCGCCAGAAAGGAAATGCTGAATTAGCTCTGCAAATTGATGCCTATCTGCCAAAAGATTACATCACCGACGAGCGTCAGAAAATCGAAATCTACAAACGTATCCGTGAATTAGAGAATCGTTCGGACTACGAGCAACTTCAAGATGAACTCATTGACCGCTTCGGTGAATATCCTGACCAAGCTGCCTATCTGCTAGAAATTGGCTTGCTCAAGGCCTACTTGGACGCAGCCTTCACAGAACTCGTCACACGTAAGCAAAATGAAGTGGTCGTTCTCTTTGAAAAAGTGTCTCTCCAATATTTTTTGACGCAAGACTATTTCGAGGCTTTATCAAAAACGAACCTCAAAGCACGAATCAGTGACAATCAAGGCAAGGTTGAAATTCACTTTGATATTCGTAACAAAAAAGATTATGAAATTTTGGAAGAACTGATGACCTTCGGGCAAACCTTAGTGGAGATTAAGGCGCGTAAACAAGCGGACAGTTAAGGACGTATCGAAGTGGAAATGCTAGTCATCTTCTGGGAACTTTTCGACTTAAGTTACTTGCAAGAAAACTTTTAGCTTAGTTTAAGCTGCCCTTCGTATACTATGACTATCCTAAAACTTTTCTTTTTCATAAATCTCCTGAGAGGACACTGAGTAGTAGCAGTGTCCTTTCGTTTTGTTTAGATATTCTCTTCTTTGAGGAAAACTTTTTTGCTTTAAGTTTCCTACAAGCAAACTTAAAGCTTAGTTTAAGCCACTCTTCGTATACTATAACCATCCTAAAACTTTCACCGAAGGCAAGCTTCGGTATCCGTCACTGTAATGAACTAAAGTTCAAACAGTGAACGTATCTTTTTCATAAATCTCCTGAAGAGGCACCGAGTAGTAGCGGTGTCTTTTCTTTTTTTCAAAAAATCACCCCAAGTTGAGGATTTTCAGCTTGGGGTCATGGTTTATCTATTTGTTACTAGTCTCAAGTGCTGTGTCTTTTTCAGCTACTTGGTCAGTGACTTTGCTGCTTTTCTTAGGTGACTTACGTCTGGCGAGGATGTCGGCGTAGGTTTTGCGGCTGGTGTTAAGGACTTTGATGAGGGCTTGGTAGTCCTTGCCTTTTTGGCGGCGGTTGTAGATGTCCACCAAGCTGATGAAGTCTTGGTAGCTAGCTTGCAGGTCTTGGCGGATGGTTTTGATGTCATAGACGGTCTTAGTCGCTTGGCTAGTCGAGCGATTATTGTAGCGGTCAATGAAGGCTTGCTGGCTAGCACTTAGTCGGGTCACAAAGCGCTTAATCTCCAAGTCAGCGACAGCCTTTGCCACCGTCTCATCTTTGAGTTGCTCGAGCAATTGGTTGATTTCAGCCGTCTCAGTCTCGTAGTTAGCCTTAGAAATCTTGCGATAAGGGGCAAAAACCTCCTTGATGAGGGCGTAAGCCTCTTTTTCGGCGTTGTCACGACTCGTGATATTAAGGGTTTAGGGAAGATAGCAGAGCTTTAAGGTCAAGGTCGCGTTCCTCATCAGCTTTAGCGATAGCAGTAGCCGATTCAGTGATGACCACCTGCTCCTTAGCCTTATTGAAAAGGCGGAGCTGCTTGCGCACCTCTCCTATCAGATTAACGAGCAAATCATCTTCCAATGATAGTTGACTGGCATCATAGTCCGTCAAAAATCGTGAAATAAATTGCCAAAATTCAGCTTGTCGAAGGTTACCGAGGTATAAAGTGACAAATTTTTTGTCATAAAGTCTCCTTTGTCAGGTTGGATTTTTTTGTTCGCTTGTTTAGAGTATCTTAGTCAATGCTTGAAGGGATTCGGATAAGCCGAAACAACTTCCAAATATACCGTCAAAATTTTTGATGAGCAGAGTCAAGGTTGCGACAAGCTGTCAAAATTTTTGATGAGCAGAGTCAAGGTTGCGACAAGCTGTCAAAATTTTTGACGAGCAGAATCAGAGTTGCGACAAACCGTCAAAATTTTTGACGAGTGGAATCATAGTTTCGGCAAGCCATCAAAATTTTTGACGAGTGGAATCATAGTTTCGGTAAGCCATCAAAATTTTTGACACTCTACCGACTCTCCATCCAGCGCAATCGGACTAAAATTCTTCTAAAGCAAGAGACCTTTCCATTATACCTTAAACGATTTCACTATACTATACTTTGGGGCAGGTTAGACTTATATTATTTTCTAGTAAAAACCTATAGGAAAAAAGTAATACGTGGTACAATTTCCTAGTGCCGAGGCTTTTTGGTGTAGCTGTGAAATACGACCTCCGAACTAGTGGTACTTTAATCATCATCTTTCTTACTATGTCAATCAATATCAGAAAAAGAAAGCATTTCTCCTTTAAAAGTGGTCTGTCAAAGTCTTTTGACAGTGATTTATCTTGTTTGACAAAGTCTTTGTATGGTAAACTAGAGCCAACTTGATTAAGATAAGGAAGAGGAGAATAAAGTGGAACTACAAAAACGCTTAGTGTCGTTAAGAAATCAGAGTCAGCTATCTCAGGAAGCTTTGGCTGAGAAACTCTATGTTTCACGTCAGACGATTTCAAATTGGGAAAGAGGGAAAACCTATCCTGATATTAACAGCCTTTTGCTAATTGCAGCCTATTTTGATGTTTCTCTAGATTATTTAATCAAAGGAGATATTGACATGATGAGAAAACAAGTTGACAAGAAAAGAATTGTTCAAATGTTGCTATTATTGGCTTTATCTAGTTTTTTGTTAGGACTTATTGGGAATGCTTTACAGCAGTTTACAGGTCGGAACGAGCGTTTGCTAGGTAGTCTATTCTTGATAGTTTACCTAGCTCTGCTATTTTTATTTTTAAAACTATTAAAAAAGAGCCAATTAAAAACATATAGAGGTATCTTAGCTTTTTTACAAGATAAGAAAGTGAAACAGTCCAATTTTGGGGATGAATCAGTGTCATTAGCGATTTTTACACTGGTTACTTGGTTACTGATGTTTTTGGGTGGTGCTATGGGTTCCTTTCTTTTTTGGTAATATCGAGAGCTTTCGGGCTCTTTTTTATGACATTCTATTGAAAAATAAAGTACAGCTCTGCCATTTTCCTAAAAAAATGATAGAATAAAAAAGATTGTGAGGTAGATTATGCGTTTAGATAAATATTTAAAAGTGTCCCGCATTATTAAACGTCGTCCAGTCGCTAAGGAAGTGGCCGACAAGGGGCGTATTAAGGTTAATGGCATTTTGGCTAAGTCATCGACAGACTTGAAGCTTAATGATGAGGTTGAAATTCGCTTTGGCAATAAACTGCTCACCGTGCGCGTCCTTGAAATGAAGGATAGCACCAAGAAAGAAGATGCCACCAAGATGTACGAGATTATCAGTGAAACAAGGATAGAAGCTAATGAGCAAGAAGCCTAGTGTTGTTCAACTAAATAATAACTTTATCAAGGACGAAAATCTCAAAAAACGTTATGAGGCAGAAGAAATTCGTCAAAAGAATCGCTTCATGGCCTGGGTTTTGATCTTTGTCATGCTACTCTTCATCCTACCAACTTATAATTTGGTTAGGAGCTATCTGACTTTACAAAGTCGTAAAGCAGAGGTCGTTCAGTTACGAAAAGATTATGCTAAGTTGAAGAAAAGAACAGACAATCAGCAGACTCTCGCTAAACAGCTTAAGGATGATACCTTTGTGGCAAAATATGCGCGTGCCAAGTATTATTTTTCAAAGGATGGGGAGAAAGTCTATCCTCTGCCAGATTTATTACCAAAATAGGATGATATGGAAAATTTAATTGAAACGATTGAGAAATTCCTAGCCTATTCCGAAGAGAAATTGGAGGAATTGTCAGCCAAGAATCAAGAACTTCGACAAGAAAGTCCCTCAAAAACAGATGCTAAAACCTAATTCTGTCGAGAAAGGAGGACATCAGTTATTATCAGCAGTTTAATAATCAGCCTCTTCCTCCCAGCTAGCCTCCGCCTAGAGAATACGTCTTCTCTGACAGTTTCAGAACGTTATCGGCTTCAAGAGACTATTGGTCAGCAGTTGACCTACTTTAAAGCTATTCCCAAGCAACCCAGTCTTTATCGGATTACCTTGGTTTACCAAGATGCGCAGCTCAGTCAACCCGCCAAGTGGCTATCAGCCCAAGCAGATTTAAAGATTAAGAGAGTATTACTCAATAAAGAGGGGACACCTGTCTTTGAACTGACCGACGGGACTTACCTAGAGGCCAGTCGTGACTATATCTATGACGATGTCGTTCAAGAGCAGTCGTCTGTTGACGAGACTTACTGGCTTAAGGAAGGTTTTCAGGTTTATGAAGCGCCCTATGTCAAGCAAACCAAGGTCAAGAAGACTTCCCTGCAAGCCTATTCTAAGGTCAAAGTTACCGAGAAAGCCCAGACAGCCTCAGGTACTTATTATCACATTGAGGGAGATGGCTGGGTTTCTAGTCAGGACCTGTCTCTTGCGGACAATCGGATGACCAAGGTGCAACAGATGCTTAATCAGAAGTACAACAAGTCCAATTACAGCATCTATGTTAAGCAACTAACAACGCAAACCAGCGCTGGTATCAATGCTGATACGAAAATGTATTCGGCAAGTATTGCCAAGCTAGCCACTCTCTACATGACCCAAAAGCAACTGGATGCCGGTAAGTTAAAATTGACCGATACCTTCAAGTATGTCGCAGATGTCAATCAGTTTGAGGACAGTTATGACCCCAGCGGTAGCAGTAAGTTGCCACTGGAAGCGGACAATAAAGATTACACGGTGGAATTTTTGATGAAGGCTGTCGCTCAAAATTCGGACAATGTCGCCACCAATATGCTGGGCTATTACGCGGAAAAGCAGTACAACGAGTCATTTCGAAAGACCGTCAGCTCCATTTCAGGAGTGGACTGGGATATGAAGAAACGTGAATTGTCTGCCAAGGCTGCAGCCAACATCATGGAGGCTATTTATCATCAAAACGGCACTGTCATTGATTACCTATCCCACACAGATTTTGATAATCAACGGATTTCCAAGGACATCTCCGTCCAAGTTGCTCATAAAATCGGTGACGCCTATGATTTCAAACACGATGTTGCCATTGTTTATGCCGGAGAACCATTTGTGCTGTCCATCCTAACAGACAAGGCCTCCTACGACGACATCACAGCTATCGCCAACGATGTTTACGCTATTTTAAAATAAAATGTATCAAAAACTATTCAAGGATGTTCAAAAGAGACGCATATTTGAGCATCACCAAAAGGTTCTTATAGCAGTATCAGGTGGAGTGGATTCTATGAATCTACTGCACTTTTTATACAGCTACCGTGACCGATTGGCTATCACCATCAGCATTGCCCATGTTAATCACAAGCAGCGGCCTGAGTCGGACGAGGAAGAAGCCTACCTGCGTCAGTGGGCGCAAGATCATCAGGTTCCAATCTTTGTCTCTTATTTTCAGGGGACTTTTTCGGAAAAAGCTGCGCGTGATTTTCGCTATCGTTTCTTTGAGCAAGTGATGAGAGAGCATGGTATCACCGCCCTCACCACTGCCCATCATGCCGATGACCAAGCAGAAACTGTCTTGATGAGAATCATTAAAGGAAGCAGGCTCCGCCATCTAGCAGCCATAAAATCTGTTCAACCTTTCGCTCAGGGAGAAGTGATTAGACCCTTCCTCCCATTTTCAAAATCCGATTTGCCATCGGTTTTTCATTTTGAAGACAGTTCAAACCAATCATCAACCTACTTTAGGAACCGTATCCGAAATCGCTATATCCCAGAGTTGGCAACCGAAAATCCTCAATTTCAAACAGCCTTGACGAGGCTTGCTAGTGAGAGTCAGACCTTATTTCAGGCTTTTGCTGATTTGACCAGAGATATAGACGGGCAATCTTGTTCGGTATTTTTAGCTCAAACACCCGCTGTTCAAGAGCTTTTATTGCAAGGCTACTTAGAGCAGTTTGAAGACTTATCATTGTCACATGGACAATTTGAAGACTTGCTTCAAGTGATTCGAAATCCGCAAAAAGCAGATTACGCCCTAAAAGAAGACTATGTTCTGAAAAAGCGAGAAGGGCGTTATGAGATTAAAAAAATCAGCCCTAAGACGGATTTACTCTCCCAAGATAAAGTACTAGAATATGGAAATATTGCTACTTTTGATGATTACCAAATTTCATTTAATCAAGTGTTATCGGGGGCTGAGCTGATTGTTGAGGTCTTTAGTGATTCGCCCATTTTATTAAGGCGTCGTCAGTCGGGTGACCGTATTAATTTTGGAGATTTTTCAAAAAAACTCCGTCGCCTCTTTATTGACCAGAAAGTTTCAAAAGAAAATCGCCAAAAAGCAATTGTCGGTGAACAAGACGGTGAGATTATATTTGTCTTAGTAGCTGGTAAAACTTATTTGAGAAAACCACCTAAACATGGTATAATGAAAGGCAAAATCTATATCGAAAGTTAGAGAAAAGGTGACATAATGCTTGAAACAGATATTAAAAAAGTCCTCTATTCGGAAGAGGAAATCATCTCAAAAACAAAAGAACTTGGAGCTCAACTAACAAAGGATTACGAAGGTAAAAAACCTTTGTTAGTCGGTGTTTTGAAAGGTTCAGTCCCCTTTATGGCTGAACTCATGAAACACATTGACACCCATGTTGAAATCGACTTTATGGTTGTCTCAAGCTATCATGGTGGAACAACAAGTAGCGGTGAAGTGAAGATTTTGAAAGATGTTGACACCAATGTCGAAGGACGCGATGTTGTCTTTGTAGAAGATATCATTGATACTGGTCGCACTTTGAAATACTTGCGTGATATGTTCAAATACCGTAAAGCAAACTCAGTTAAAATTGCCACTCTTTTTGATAAACCAGAAGGACGCGTGGTTGAGATTGATGCAGACTACGTTTGCTACGATGTTCCAAATGAATTTATCGTAGGCTTTGGTTTGGACTATGCCGAAAATTATCGTAATTTACCATACGTTGGTGTTCTCAAAGAAGAAGTTTATTCAAAATAGAAGAGGATAATCTATTAGAGTATGAAAAATAATAAGAATAATGGATTTGTCAAAAATTCCTTTATTTACATTTTATTGATTATTGCCGTCATCACGACACTTCAATATTATCTAAGAGGAACGAGTACACAAACCCAACAAATTAGCTACACTCAGTTAGTTAAGCAGCTAAAAGCTGGTGACATTAAAACCCTCACTTATCAACCAAGTGGTGGTGTCATTGAAGTCAGCGGGAAATATAGCAAAGCTCAAACAGTCAAATCGGACAACAGTCTAGCTTTCTTTGGAAACAGCACTTCAACCAAAGTGACTTCCTTCACTTCCCTCGTTCTCCCAAGTGATTCATCATTGAAAGCATTGACTGATGCTGCTGATGAAGCTGGCGCAGATGTTAAAGTGAAGCAAGAAAGTTCAAGCGGTACTTGGATTTCTTACATCATTAGTTTCCTTCCTATCGTTATCATGATTGCCTTCTTCATGATGTTAATGAATCAAGGTGGTGGCGGTGGTGCGCGTGGCGCCATGAGTTTTGGTAAAAATAAAGCAAAATCAGCAAACAAGGGTGAAGTGAAAGTGCGCTTCTCAGATGTTGCTGGTGCTGAAGAAGAAAAACAAGAGCTCGTTGAAGTTGTTGATTTCTTGAAAGATCCAAAACGCTATAAAGCACTCGGTGCCCGTATCCCGGCAGGTGTTCTCCTTGAGGGCCCTCCAGGAACAGGTAAAACACTTCTTGCTAAAGCCGTTGCCGGTGAAGCAGGTGTGCCGTTCTTTAGTATTTCAGGTTCTGACTTCGTTGAAATGTTTGTCGGTGTCGGTGCTAGCCGTGTTCGCTCTCTTTTTGATGATGCGAAAAAAGCAGAAAGTGCCATTATTTTTATCGATGAAATTGATGCTGTCGGTCGCCGTCGTGGTGCTGGCATGGGCGGTGGAAATGATGAACGTGAACAGACCCTTAACCAACTTTTGATTGAGATGGATGGTTTTGAGGGAAATGAAAATATTATCGTCATCGCAGCAACCAACCGTAGTGATGTCTTAGACCCTGCCCTCCTTCGTCCAGGACGTTTTGACCGTAAGATTTTGGTTGGTAGCCCAGATGTTAAAGGTCGTGAAGCCATTCTTCGTGTCCATGCTAAGAATAAACCGCTAGCTGACGACGTAGACCTTAAAGTTGTTGCTCAACAAACACCAGGTTTTGTTGGTGCTGACCTTGAAAATGTTTTGAATGAAGCTGCCCTCGTTGCTGCTCGTCGAAATAAGAAGATTATTGACGCTAGTGATATTGACGAAGCTGAAGACCGTGTTATCGCAGGTCCTGCTAAGAAGGACAGACAAGTGTCACAAAAAGAACGCGAAATGGTTGCCTACCACGAAGCTGGGCATACCATTGTCGGTCTCGTTCTTTCAAATGCTCGTGTTGTTCATAAGGTTACCATTGTACCACGTGGACGTGCAGGTGGTTACATGATTGCCCTTCCTAAAGAAGACCAAATGCTCCTTTCAAAAGATGATATGAAAGAACAATTGGCAGGTCTTATGGGTGGACGTGTGGCTGAAGAAATCATCTTCAACGCCCAAACAAGTGGTGCTTCAAATGACTTTGAGCAAGCTACTCAAATGGCGCGTGCTATGGTCACTGAATACGGAATGAGTGAAAAACTTGGTCCTGTTCAATACGAAGGCAACCATGCTATGATGGCTGGACAGATGTCTCCAGAACACTCATACTCTGCTCAAACAGCTCAAATGATTGATGATGAAATCCGTGACCTTCTTAACGAAGCACGCAATAAAGCAGCAGATATCATCAATGGCAACCGCGAGACTCATAAATTGATTGCAGAAGCTCTTCTTAAATACGAAACGCTTGACGCAGTTCAAATCAAATCAATTTACGAAACAGGCAAAATGCCAAATGAAGAAAAAGAAGTCGACTCTCATGCCCTTTCATATGATGAAATCAAAGAGAAAATGACTGAAGCAGACGACTAATGTTTAAGTTTAGAGAGAGTGGGACAGAAATCAGTAAGACGAAGTCTTTGATTTCGTTGTCCCACCTCCGCACAGTTGAGTAGGTCTCTAAGTGCTGATTTATCAGTGCTTAGATGCCACTCAACCACTGCGACTAATCATTATTATAGATTAAATACTAAGAGGTTGGATACTTTTGTCCCAACCTCTTTTTTTTATAGCTTGAATCCATATAATAAAAGCCCGTTGTTACGGGCAACAGTCAAGTTAACGAAAGTATAGCATAACCTGAACTGCACCCCAAAAGTTAGACAGAAAAAATCTAACTTTTGGGGTGTTTTATAATGAAATTAACTTATGAAGATAAAGTTCAAATATATGAATTGAGAAAGCAAGGAGAGAGCTTTAGACAGCTT
>NZ_JADNQT010000017.1 GCF_015594605.1 Streptococcus sp. HF-1907
ATTGTAGACTATATTGATTATTACAACAACAAACGAATTAAGGTAAAATTAAAAGGACTCAGTCCTGTGCAATACAGAACTAAATCCTTTGGATAAATTAAATGTCTAACTTTTTGGGGTCAGTACAAGATAAGCGTTTTTTAATCTTCTAACAAGCTGATTAAGTCTGCATAGGAGCTAATCGTATAAGTTGGTCGAGCCTTAGTGTTGTTTGTTTTCTGGCTAGGATTATACCAGACGGTGTTAATGCCTGCATTATTGCCACCTTGAATGTCTGAAATCAAGCTGTCCCCAATCATTAGGGCTTGGCCAGGGCTAAATCCTGTCACAGCGCCAGTGATAACATCAAAGAAAGCCTTATCAGGCTTCTGCTCTTGAATCTCATCTGAAATGAAAACCTGCTCAAAGTAAGATTGAATATCCGAACGCTCTAAACGCCCCTTTTGGATGTAAGTCACACCGTTGGTTGCCGCAAAAAGACGGTATCCATCGTCTTGTAACTGACTGAGCAGGGCAGCAGCCCCACTAAAAGTCTGTCCTTGCTGGCTGAGAAAATGCTGGTAACGCTTTGCAAAGTAAATGCCATTCACTTCGTGACCAAAATTGGCGAACAACCGTTCAAAACGTGTCTCAATCAGCTCTTTCTTGGTAATCTTTTTGCGAGCCAAATCATCCCAGAGCCCTTGATTCATAGGAATGTAGTAGTTTTTGTAAGCATCGACATCCGAAACCTCTGCTTCTTCAAGCAACTGCGTCAAGGCGATATTCTCTGCCAGTCCAAAATCAAGTAGGGTGTGGTCTAGGTCGAAAAGGAGATATTTATAATACAATTTACCAAAATTCCTTTCTAGGGGGGTGCAAATCATTTCTCCCCTGAACTCATTGTTTTCATTATACCACAGTTCAGAAGAAAAGCAGTCACATCATATTGATATGACTGCTCCGTTTTTGAAATGAAAATCTACTTCTTCTTTTGAAGCTATAATGACCTTTTCAACCATGGTGTACCAAAGTTTCTCATCAAACTCCGAGACTAAATCCCTATTTGACAAGTGTTGGATAAATTCTTAGACATAGTATAACTATGAACCCTTTCACCATTCACAAGAATAGCGACTTCTGAGCTTGCTTTACTCACATCAATTCCAAAAACTGTCCGCATTATGTTTACCTCTTTGTCTTGAACGATTCCTTATTTTAGTGATTTCATTTTCAATACTCGACGTCTAGCGTCCAACATACTTTGATAAAATTCCATCTAAAACAGGTGTCTTGCCAGTTTTTTATACGGCGTCTAGCGCCAAAAGAAGCCACGACTTAACAAGACACCACTACTTTAACATAAAGAAAAAGTAGTGAGTACTCTCTCCTGTCGGAGATTTCTTCACTACTAATCTTAGTATGTTTTTTATCAGCAGCCTAATTTTGATACGGTAGCTAACTGAGCTTTTTGTTATTCTGCTACTTTTTCTCTTGTTTCTGGAGATGTAGTTTCAGGAGTTAAATTTGACTCAGCTCGTCTATCGTTTGTTTCTGGAGATGTAGTTTCAGGAGTTAAATTTGACTCAGCTCGTCTATCGTTTGTTTCTGGAGATGTAGTTTCAGGAGTTAGGCTTGACTCAGCTTGTTTATCGTCTGTTTCTTTATTGGCAGTTTCGATTCTAGCTTCAATTGGCTTCGCCTTAGATTGAAACTCTTGATTTAACAAGACTATTTCTTGAGCAACCATTAGCAAAGCTTGCTTGTCTTTGCTAGCTGCACTTAACTTGTCAAACAAGGCATCTACTTTTTCAAAGTCAGCATCAGAACCATTATTCATTTCCAAATAAGTATGAATAGCAATAACTCCATTGTATAGTTTTTGATAAAGAGCTAAAACTTCTGGGTCTTGGTTAGCATTCTCACGTTCATTCTGAATAGTTTGTGGAATACGCTTCAAAAGATCTTGAACTTGTGTATTTAATTCATCAAGGTCTGCGTCTTCTTTCTCCAAAGCAGCCTTCAGATTTTTCACTTCGTCAGTAAGTGAAGCTTTAACTCCCTCTTCCTTGACTTGAGTCACTAATTCTTCAGCTTTTGTTAAGAGAGACTCTACTTGAACTTTAAAGACATGATTGCTTTGTTCTTCAGGCTTAATATCATCATACAAACCTTTCAAGAATTCATAGACAGCCATTTTAGCACTATGACCATCCACTTTTTCCGTATCTAAGATTGTTTCAGAAGTCTTGCTTGAAACTGGCTCATTTTTCAGTGCTTCTTCAACTTCTAATTTTGTTTGATAGATTTCTGGGAAGAGTTTGTTCAAGTCAGTTGCCTTAAGGAAGGATTGTGACTGGTAAAGAGTCCAAGTTAAGTTGGCAACTTTATTGCGAAGATTGTCATTTAAACGTCCATCAGAAAGATTTTGATAGAAATACTTGATGTATTCGACTGTTGTAACTCCTGTACGATCATTGAAATCCTGCAAAGCTTGTAACTTAGCTTCAACTGCATCTAAACCGGCCTCATCTTGGGCTAGTTTATTTCCTTGAAGCTGAGTTAAGAGATCCTTTTTAGGAAGTCCATAAGCATCCGTATCCAATGTATTAATCTTATCCACTAAAGCTTGATATTTCTTGTCTAAAGGACTGATTTCTGTTGGTTTGACACTTGAGTCAATATGGATATACTGCTTATCAAACAAATCCAAAGCTGCTAAATATCCTGCAGTTGAGTTAGTTGAGAATTTCTTCATATTTTCAGAGAATTGCCCCAAAGCAAGTTCAATCTGTCTTTGCAGACTTGGCTTATCTTTATAAAGTTCTCGGCTCTCTGCCAAAAGTTGATCTACCTTATACTGTACTGCATTTTCATCAAATGCACCAGGTTGGTAAGTTGTTAGCAATGCCGGGATCTTATTTTTCAAAGCGACTTCATAACCTTTAGTTTGAACCTTGATATAGTGGTTATGGTCCCCATGAGGGATTACGAAACTACCATTTTCAACTTGTAAACTATAAGGAGAAACTCCATCACGTAGAGCGGTTGTATAGAGTTCGTTTAGAAAATCGAGCTCTGCATCACCTGTTTGAAGCGGAATTCGAACGTGTTCCTTACGAACGGCGTAAGGGTGAATGTGAGTTGGATCATAAGCTTGGTCTGGATTGCCAAATACAAAGAATCCATTTGAAATTCGAATCGTTTCAACGGGAATACCATAGGTTTTAGAGATGTAAGCTATCTTTTCTTTATCACTAGCATCTCTTGAAAAAGCATCTACATCTTTTGCAAGAGGTTTAACAGGCTCTGTATGTTGATGTCCATGCAGATGCTCTTGGGCTGCCTTAATCTGTTCTTGCGATAAAACTTTCTTAAAGAAATAGTGGGCATGATCTCCATGTGAAACTACAAAGCCTTGCTCATCTTCACTAATCACACGCTCAGCCGCAAAGCCATGGTCATGTTCTTCTCCGTGATGATCCTGTTTCGCTTGGTCCTCTTTTGGAGTTACGTGATGATCTTGAGGAATTTCTGTTTGACGATGTCCATGCAGATGCTCTTGGGCTGCTCTAATCTGCTCTACTGATAAATCTTTCTTAAAGAAATAGTGGGCGTGATCCCCATGAGAAACTACAAAGCCTTGCTCATCCTCACTAATCACACGCTCAACAGCAAATCCATGATCATGATCTTCATGTTCCTTATTATTGTTAGAAACATGAGAATTATGATTTTCAGGTTTATTTTCTTTTTCTAAATGATTTAAAGATCCTACCGTACCTCCCAGTGGTAACATTCGTGCAATTTTCTGCTCCAAAGGAGACAAACTATTATAAGGGATAAAATGATAGTGATTACCGTGAGGTATAGCAACTCCTGTAGCTGTACGACTGGTAATTTTAGCAGGATCAAAGATTAAGCCATCTGATTCTCTGTATCGCTGACTAACTGGTAAAGCATATAACTGATCGAGAAGACTTTGACGGTCGTCCGCTTGATTTACCGGGGTGCTTGTTGCTGGGCTATCGGCTTGAGTACTTGGTGTAACACTTGGATTTGCTTTATAATGCGTCAGGTTTGGTTGACTTCCTCTTCCAGCTAAATATGCTTGAGCTGCTGCTAATTCACTTGAGGAAAGTGCACTTTTGGGAACGTAGTGATAATGCCCGCCGTGAGGAACGATATAGGCATCACCAGTATCTTCAATAATATCTGCAGCATTAAAGATATAACCATCATCGGTTGTATAGCGACCTTGAGCTTTAGCAGCAAGAACCTCCTTACTTACACTGCCATTGTCTGATGTATGTTCTTGTTTTTGATGTTCGATTTGTTCTTTCGTACGGACATTATCAGCATGGCTCGCATCTTTTAGATAGACATAGTATTTGCCAGCTACCTTGATGATATAACCACCTTTAATCTCATTGATGATATCTTCATCTTTCAACTGATAGTTTGGATCCTTCATGACCAGTTCTTCACTAAAGATGGCATCATAAGGAACTTTACCATTATAGTAATGGAAATGGTCACCGTGGGAAGTCACATAACCTTGATCAGTGATTTTGATAACAATCTGTTCAGCTTCTATGCCTTCCTTCTTGCTAACTTGGTCCGGTGTAAGAGATTCACTCTTCTTAGCTTCAGATCCTTTACTGTCAACATAAGTTACACGGTGGTCATCTTTTTTCTCAGGTGCTTGATGTTGATTTAAAGCATAAGCACAGACACTTAAAGCAAGGACCACTGCAGATCCCCCTAGATATTTTTTATTAATCTTCATAATCTCCTCATTTCAATTCTTCAGCTAAGATTTCTATATTGTCTTCTAAATTTTCCAAGTAGGACTTGTCATTTTGTGGGGCTACCTCTAATGGATTGAGGGTTTTCAGACTCACACCTGTTGATTTGACAAGCGTATCCGCTACCTTAGATGATGCATTGCTCTCTGTAAAGATGGTTCTGACCTTATAAGTCTTTACAAATTCTTGAATTTCGGTTAACTGTCTCGGGCTTGGCTCTTGGTCAGGAGAAATCCCTGCAATCCCAAGTTGATTTAGTCCAAATCGTTTTGCCAAATAAGAAAAAGCTGTGTGTTGGGTTACAAAAGTTTTTTGATTGGCTTTTTCAAAGATAGGTTGATATTTCTTGGTCAAATCATGAGCTTTAGCACTAAAACTTTGTGCGTTTTTCTGATAGTTCTCCTTGTTAGCACTGTCAAGTTCGGATAACTTATCAGCGATAATCTGCGCTTCTTCAGCAACCTTTTCAGGATCAAGCCAGGTATGAGGATCATACAAGTTTTTCTCATCAATCCCATCTCCAACCTCCATATCTTCTAATCCAGGCACGCGCTCCAAGGCCATCCCCTCAGATGCTTCTAAGACCGTTACCTTAGACTTTTGCAGGCTAGGATCCAAACTTCCCGCCCACGGTTCTAAGGTATGGGAATGATAGACGAAAACATCAGCATCATAGATGGCTGCAATATCATTTGAAGAAGGTTCAAAGGAATGGATGCCAGAACTAGACTGAATCATCCGAATGTCATTTAGGTCGCCAGAAATTTCTTTGACCATGGCATAAACAGGATAAAAACTAGTCACAATCTTCATCCCCTTAGTTTCATCACTCTTATCCCGACTGTTCTTTTGTCCACAAGCTCCTAAAACGAAAGCAAAGAAGACAAGCGTAAGCCATAGGATACTTCTTTTTTTCATAACAGCTCCTTAACTAGTTAATTAACTGGTTAATAGTTTACTCCTAAAAATTTAAAATGTCAATATTTTTTATATATTTTCATGAAAAAAGTGAGAACTAAATTTCATTGCCCTGTTGTAAAATGAAGTGCAACAAAACCTCTTACAACGTGCTAATATCAAACTAACCAGCTATCTTTCTGATATCTTCTCTAAGACAGGACTGTCTCTTTTTATGCTCTTTATCAATGGGGAAGTCATTGATTACGACAATGTGACAGCTTGTATTCACAAGCATGTCAAAGCAAGTCCCGAAGAATTAATGGAGGTCATGAATGGGAAGTTGTCACTGGAGGATTGATTTCTCTTGGACCAAAGCCTAGAAGAATATCAATTGTATCAAAAACTCATGAATAAATTAACGAGTGAAATAATAGCTTATATCGAAAAAAAGAGTTTCCCTGAAGAAAATAGATTACTTCAAACGATTCCTGGTGTGAGTGAAACTTGTGCAGCCACTATTTTAGCTAAGATTGGCCCAACTGTTACAGCCTTTCCATCCGATGAAAGTGCTGGCATTAAAAAAATCCTCACACATCACGCAAGGAAATCGCTATATCAAACAGGCTTTGACTATGTCGGGATTGATTGTAGTACATTCTAAGGATCCAGCTTTTTCTTCTTTTTACAATCGAATTTCCAAAAGAGAAAGTAAGATGAAAGACGTGATTGCTTGTGCACATAAGCTGCTTCGTATCATTTACAAAATTCTCGCAATACACCAAGAATACGACAAAGAAAAAGTGCTAGGACTGAGGCAATAGTTTTAACACCAAAAATTTAAAAAATCTCAATTACAGTGTAGCATAAGAAGAGTTTTTTGCGTTATTTTGATGTTTTTTTCAAATAAAAAGCCTTGAAACATACTAATAATTTTAAGGCTTCTATAAAATCTAAAACGGTAGGGTTAACTTCCTCTCAGTAGCAGAGCAACACACTACACATGATGTATCTTTGGAAAAAATTATACAGAGCAAATGTAAATTGCTAAAGTGTGGGTTGCTTCGGCAAACTAAAATTTACTTACCCTTGGCATGCGAACCGCTCAGCCCAACCGTTATCAATGACATACTCACTGTCCCCAGCTTCAGCAACCTCCTCAAGTGACTCTAGATATAATTCTCTTGAAATATTCAGAGATGCCACTGCTTCCTTTTGATTGATGAACATAAATTGATAGGCTACGGAACCTTCTTTTGTAAATACCATATGCTCATAGGAAAACATGATGTCTTCATCTTCATTTGGACTCTTTAGGTATTTCATAAATTCGATAGCTTTGTCATCCATGCCCTCACTAAAGATTTGTACCTTCTCTACAAAGTCTTCTAGGTTGGTAACAACTCGATATTTGTACTTAGAAATATCTAACTCCACAGCAACTTTCTTGATACTTGAAACTGATCCAAGGTCGCTACAATTTGATGGTAGATACTGAATGATTACCTTATTCTCTTCATCAACATAGAGTGTCGGATAATCAATAATTATTTGATGACCACAGTGACTGCAAGTAAACTTGAACAATTCCCAATCAATAAGAGATGTTCTGAACTGAGGTGTTTTAGAAACATCAATCCTGTCATAGCGTTCAAATGAGCTTACTTCACCGCAAGACGGACAATTAAGTGATGAGATAAAAATTGAAGTCATTTTACTCCCTCCTGCGACTACATTGAGGATAGCTATGTTCTAAAACTTTCTAACGATTTGATACTTTTTAACGTTTAGATTTTTTCAGACATAAAAGTCGTTCTACCATTCCATGAGAGTTTCTAGTTTCCTCCAATAACTGCAAAAAAGCCTTGAAACATACTGATTTCAAGGCTTTTATTACGTTAAATTGTATCAATTAACTTCTTCTCATTTCGAAAAGTAGAAATTTGTAAGACAAAATAAGGTTCCTTTCTTGGGGGCAAAATTGATTATCTGCATTATACCATAAATGAAAAATCGGTTAACCCTTTGATTAGCCGATTTTTCTTGATATTTACGCTAGTAAGACCTTCAAACTGGCCACGATTGGAGTTTGGGGGCGTCCAAGGACTTCTTCCAAGTCAGAAACTTGTGCGTCCAAGAAGTTGGCAGCGATGGCATCCTGCAAGCTGGCAAAACCTGGGGCAGCTTCAGCTGGGAAGCCCCCTTCCACTAGAGCAGCGACAACATCGTCGTTGCTACCTTTTTCAGCTTTGATTGCTTTCTCTGTTGCCTGAGAAAGAGCTTGCGCTAGGTCAGCATAAGTCAAGCTTGCGCCGGACAATTCAAGAATCTCCTTAGGTGAGTCAGCGAGAAGGACTTTTGAACCTGCTTCTGCCAAATCATCACGCGATACCCAGGCTACTTTGCTATCTTCGTTTGCACCGTAAACAAGTTTACCAGAAGCCAAGGCTGGGCCTAATAATGGTAGCTCATTTTCCAAGTACCAGTTGTTGCGAAGGCTTGTAAAGGCAATTCCTGATTCTTTCAAGGCTTGTTCAGTATAACGATGGTCGTCTCCTAGTGGAAAATCTTTTGCTACCGTATCATCGCCAGCTAGAGATGTGTAGGCAATAAAGCTAACGCCAGCTTCTTTTGCTGCATCGATAACATTTTGATGTTCAGCTTAGCGATTTCCAGGAACGCCTGAAACCAAAAGCAATTTGTCAATGCCTTGGAGAGCAGCAAGAAGGCTGTCCTTATCGCTGTAATCACCGACACGAACGCCGATGCCTTTTTCACGAAGGGCTTTCCCTTTTTCTTCTGAACGAACCAAACCAAAAATAGAATCTTTGGAAACGGCTGTCGCTAAATAGTCAATCACCGCTTTACCGTAGCCACCGTTTGCACCTGTTACTAAATATGTTGTCATTTTGCATTACCTCTTATGATGTACTTTTATTTTATACAGGTATTTTACACTTTATCTAAATCAATGTCAAGCCAAATGTTGTTTTATTTTATACAGGAATGTTATAATGGAATCATAGAAAAGGAGCATAAAATGAAACAATCTGTTCAATTAAGCGATAGTGTTCATGTTATGGTTTATCTTGCAGTCAATCAGGACAATCCTGATGAATTAAAGAGTGGTCGTATTGCAGAAAGTATTCAGACCAATCCAAGTAATGTACGTAAAATCATGGGAAATCTTAGAAAAGCTGGGCTTATTATTAGTCAACAAGGAAAGGTTGCTCCCAAAATCACCCGTTCTTTGAGTGATATTAGCCTTTTGGATATTTTCAAAAGCCTTCCTGGCGATAATCAACTCCTTCAAGTTGATGCCAAAACCAATATGGACTGCCCTATCGGCGCTAACATTCAAGACACACTACAAGCCAAATACCTTAAAATTCAAGAACTAGCCGAGGCTGAAATGGCCAAAACAAGTCTCAGTGACCTGGTCTCTGATTTATCTCGCAATATTACCATCAATAACCAAGATGTGGCCAAAGATTTTGAACACTTTATCATCGAAAAACGAGCATAGACTGAAACGTCTGATGCTCGTTTTTTTAATTTACAAAGACACCGTAAAATAGACACATCCTTCAAAAAAATACATTGCTGAACTCGCTTTGTATAAGACATTTGTCAAGAAAAACGATAAATTTGATTTTAAAAAGACTGTCCCCTGTACAACGAAAGACACAATCTTTTTAACTCATTTTCTAACCAAACATCTTTTCCCACATGTTGAGGACATGCTCGAAACCATCTGCATCTTCCGGGAGAGTGAAACCTCCACCTAAATCTAAACTAGCAATCGCAATCATATCATCCTCTGTCAATTTGAAATCAAAAGTATCCAAATTTTCAACTAGACGCTTAGGATTGCTTGACAAACGAATGAACGTTTCTTCTCTGTTTTACCATAGACTATCACTTTTTTGACTAGATTAATTTCTTCAAATACTGGTCAAAGTTCATCACTAAGTTGAATTTCTTCCGTCTCAAGCTCATCTTCTTGCCAACATCTAACTGTTTAAGCACGGCTAAACAAAACTTATCCATCACGTTCAAGTTAAAAGCTAATTGTTTATTTAAGGTCTTGTTGGCATCCTCACGAAAGACAACATCCAACTGCCAATGTAGGCTCTCTATTTGCCAATGCCCACGGACATAAGCACAGAGTTCCTTAGCACTCACCTGACAACTTAAGACAAAGTAACGAGTGTCCTCACTTTGTTTGCCCTCCTTATCAATCGTGATACTGGCTTTTCCAATACACTGGATATGACCCCAGTCAGGGTGTTCCTTAGAGTCGTCACCTTAGCAGGTGTTAATAAACATTTAAAAAGGATACTTACAGAATTAAGCATACATCCTACAAATATGACGAGCACAGGTTTAAGGCATATTACTGTAGTTTTCTTATCGCTAATAAGGTTGATATCTGGGCTGTATCCAAGCTCATGGGACATAAAGATATCAAACAAATTACTCAAACCTATGGTCATCTTATTAAAGAAAAGGCTGATGAGGAAAATCAAAAGGTAAGAAATTTCATGGGAAGTTTGAACGAAAATGAAAAAGGTTGAACAAAGAAGAAAAGAACGTTGTTATATAAACGTTCTCAGGTGTTTTATCATGCCGATTGCAGGAATCGAACCTGTGACCTACGCGTTACGAGTGCGTTGCTCTACCGACTGAGCTAAATCGGCTTTTTTATGCTTTTATTTTAGCACTTTGAACAGTTTTGTCAACACTAAGATTAACAAAAAACAGGACGATAATCCTGTTTCTATCTATTGGAATTACAAAGACTTAACAGCAGCTAAAGCCGCGTCAAAATCAACGTCTGAATTGACATTTTCCTTGTATTCGACATAAGTAATCTTATTGGTTTCATCCAAAACTAGAACCGCCCGCGTCAGCAAATGCCACTCATTCATCAATAGCGCGTAGCTATTTCCAAAAGAATGGTCGTAGTAATCCGATAGCATCACGGCGCTGCCAAGCCCCTGAGCTCCACACCAGCGAGCTTGGGCGAAAGGAAGGTCCATCGAAATGGTAATCACGACTGTATTTTCCATCTCAGACAATTCTTGATTAAAACGTCGTGTCTGGGTTGAGCAAATCCCCGTATCAATCGACGGCACAACGCTAATAACCTTCTTCATGCCATCAAAATCAGACAATGATTTTTTAGATAGGTCTGACGCTATCAAGCTAAAATCAAGCGCTTTATCTCCAACTTGCAATTGCTGACCCGTAAATGTTACGGGATTTCCAAGAAATGTTGTCATTGTTTATCCTCCTTATTGTAACCTTATTATACCCCACAAAAGCTGCAAAAACTAAAGATTTGTTCGGAAAGAATATTTGAAATTGGTTTAAATTCTAGACTAAGGTTCATTCTTGACAGCTAATTTCAGCAATAGTATAACATCGTATTATAATTCTAATGCAATGTTTTGGAGATTTTAGATGGAAAAATTATTATTGTGGGTCACAAATCGGTTAGTCGCTACTGATACTCTCAAAAAAGAGATGAAACGAAGTCGCCGATTTTGGACAATTATTTGCTTAGTTGCTCTTGCTTGTGCAATTTTAGGAGCCTTAGTCTCTCAAATTTTTTATCAAAAGGGACTAATGACCTTGATTTTTTATCTTTACTGGTTAATCTACCTACTGATTTTTCTTATGCCAGCCATCCTTATCGGAATCCTAAATAGATGCAACACACCTTTCAATCCAACCAATGAGGAAATTAAAGTAAGACAGACTAGTCGTGTTAACCGCCTCTCTATACTATATGCGGTTCCTCTTGGCGTCATCTCGGTCTTAGAATGGGCTATCCGCTATCTTAATCCAAAATGGGCTGAACTCCTTGGCATCCACGACGATCATTTTACGCTCAATCTTCCGCTTTTTACAGCAATTATCGCGATTGTTTTCTTACAACATCGCTGGCGCTCTGCTTTAAAAAATGGGAATACTGGTCAATAATTGCATTAAAAGACATCCTAGCACGTTTAGGATGTCTTTGTTATGTTTACAGATACTTACTCGCCTCTCGAACTGACAGCGGAGCCAACTTCTCCGCATAACGAGCCACAAAGTCTGCCACCCAATCACGGTTTGACTTTGAATAATCACGCAAAGCCCAGCCAATGGCTTTATTAATGAAAAACTCATCACTACCAAAATTCAGAACCAGTATTTTTTCAAGCAAATCAGTATCGGTAAGATTTTTTCTCCCTCGTTGATGGTTAATAGCCAAGCGTCTCACCCAGAAATTCTCATCCTGAGCCCAAGCTAGCATCAGCTCGTCTACACGCTTATCCTCAAGACCAATATACCCAATAATGGTATCCAAAAAGTCAATGGAATCCCACCACTGCTTGCTACGGACATAAGCTTCAATCCGAGTGATATCATCAAAGCGCAGCCATTTTTTCATAGCGACCAGATAATCTTTAACCACATATTGAAACTCCCGATGCTCATCCGCCCAGCAAGCATCCAAAAAAGCCCAGTCAACGGTCTTCTGCTTCTTCTCTGCCTTCAAAAACTCCTTGATAATCGCCTTACGTTCAGGCGTCTGAATCCCGTAAAAGCGAAAATGATTTTTCATGTAGGCTGCCATGGCTTCAGCCTTATCAGCATCCGCCTTCTCCTCAAAAAGTCGCTTAATAGTTTGGTATTTAGACATGTGAAAACCTCTCAAAGACATCTTGGATTTTTTGGGAAACATGGGCTGCGCTGGTCATTTCATCAGCGAAAGGACGTAAAAGCGCAAAGTCCCCAACTTGAACAGCATGGGCTGACGCTTGAAACATAGCAATGTCATTCTTGTCATTACCAAATGCCACAAAGTTATGTCCCAGACAGTCAATGATGGTCGTTGCCTTGTTGGTTTCAAAGGGATTGAGGTAGAGACATTTCTCATGGGCATGATAATCCACATCCATCTCCTGTAAGGCATTAAGCTCTGCCATGAATGGTTCAATAAGATTCTCATGGTCTCCCATATAAATAACCGTCTTGATCGGATTGTGCAGCTCTGCTATGTCCAAACGGCTAGCCAGCCCCAAGGGATCAACACTTGAGATAAAAGGAATCTTCTGACCTCGAAAATGCGCGTAGTTAAAATCGTCGTCCACAAAATAGGGCAGGCCATGATGATGGCACCAAGTCAAGGCGAGCTCATAAGAGGTCTTGGTCAAGTGACGATGAAAGATAAGTTGAGCATCCTGATAAGCTAGCCCACCATTGAGACCAATAACGCGGTTGCGCATCAGCTCATTTCCCAGCAAATCAATGCAGTCACGGTAAGACCGGGCGGAAGCGAAAGTCACCTCATGCCCGAAGCTAGGGGCGCTATACAAGGTTTCTTTGATGTCCTCTGCAATAGTCATGCGGTCAAAACAAAGTGTGCCATCCAGGTCAAATACAAAATCCATGGTCTTCTCCTTTGGATTTATTATAGCAAAAAACTAGGCTCTCACCTAGTTTTGAACGTTAAATCTTATCAAGTGCTTGACTCAAGTCGGCAATCAAATCATTAACATTTTCAAGACCGATAGAAACACGGATTTGCTCTGGCTCGATACCACAGGCACGTAAATCTTCCTCGTTCATTTGACCATGAGTCGTTGTTGCTGGGTGAACCACCAAAGACTTCGCGTCAGCCACATTAGCCAAATCAGAGAAAATTTCTAGGCTATCAATCACCTTGCGGGCAGCTTCTGCACCGCCTGCAACGTTAAAAGTAAAGATTGAGCTAGCGCCTTTTGGCAGGTATTTCTGAGCCAATTCATAGTAAGGGCTTGATGGCAGGCTAGCATAGTTGACCTTAGTAACTTTTGGATGCTCTTCCAAGTAAGCTGCAATTTTCTTAGTATTTTCAACATGACGTTCCACGCGCAATGACAAGGTTTCAAGCCCTTGAAGCAGCAAGAAAGCATTGAAAGGTGATAGGCAAGCACCTGTATCGCGGAGCAATTGCGTGCGCACCGCAGTGATAAAAGCAGCTGCCCCAATATCACGCGTATAGCTCAAGTTATGGTAAGACGGATCTTCATCAACGAATTGCGGGAATTTACCCGATTCTTCCCAGTCAAAGTTACCGCTGTCCACGATAACCCCCGCAATGGAAGTCCCATGACCACCAATAAATTTCGTCGCAGAATGAACCGCAATATCAACACCATGTGAAAAGACATTGATCAAGTAAGGTGTACCAAAGGTATTGTCAATGACCAAAGGAATCTGATGGGCATGCGCAATCTCAGCCAATTTTTCAAGGTCGGCAACATTACCAAGCGGATTTCCCAAAGTCTCAGCAATAATGAATTTCGTATTGTCTTGAATAGCCGCTTCAATCTCAGCAAAATTTGCAACATCAACAAAGCTAGTTGTGATTCCATAGCGAGGTAGGGTCTCTTTTAGAAGATTGAAAGTGCCACCATAAACTGTTGTCGCAGAAACGATGTGGTCACCAGCGTGGGCTAGTGCTAGAGCTGTGTACGTAATGGCTGCCATACCCGAAGCTGTTGCCAAAGCACCAACACCGCCTTCAAGAGCATTGACACGTTCTTCAAAAACAGCTGTTGTCGGATTTGTGATTCGCGTATAAATGTTATCATTTGTCTTCAAGGCAAAGGCATCTTCTGCATTTTGAGCGTCGTCAAACACATATGAGGTTGTCTGATAAATCGGCACCGCACGTGATTTAGTGGCGGGGTCAACTGATTGTCCCGCATGCAATTGTTTTGTTTCAAAACTCCATTCTTGTGTCATAAAAGCGTCTCCTTTTCCAAACTTTTGAAATCACCAATATTGTAGTCCTTTTTTGGAGGTTTGACTAATACTTATTCGACTTAAAAAGGCATAGTTTTAAACTATACCCTATAACTATTATTTTTTCTCGATTGGTGCGACGCTGGCTAACAGTTTTTTCAGACCGATACCAGGGAAATTGATTTTTAATTCCTGAGTTTTACCGCTACCTGAAACTTCCAGAACAGTGCCATCACCCCATTTTTTATGATGAGCGATGTCGCCGATTTCCCATGAAGTTGTAGCGCCAGCCCCATTGGCTTTAGCCGAACCAAAAGGAACAGCTCCGCTAGTTTTGGTAAATGGCTGCGCTGGACGGTTTGAGCGCGGCTGAGCGCTAGCTTTTCTAGCCTGAAGAGCCTGTTGCAGACTCATGCCCTTACCAAATTGTGTCGGTTGTTCCTTAGTGTACTTAACACCAAATGATGAATTGACTGGTCGAGCCAAACCTTGGTACTGCAAGAGTTCCTCATCAATCTCACGAATAAAACGCGTTGGACGATTGTAGCCTGTCTTACCAAAAAGCGTCCGCGTATTGGCATTGGTCAAGAAAAGCATTTCTTCCGCCCGCGTGATCCCAACATAAGCGAGACGACGTTCTTCCTCCAACTCTTCAGGACTTTCCGATGCGCGTGATAATGGAAAGACCCCTTCTTCCATGCCAATCAAGAAGACAATTGGAAACTCCAAACCTTTAGCTGCGTGGAGAGTCATCAAGGTCACCTCAGCAGTCTCGGCATCGACATCATCAGTATCTGCAATCAAGGCCAAATCATTGAGGAAACGTGACAAGCGGTCAAGACCTATCTCGTCCCCAGTAGCTACTTCCTTGTTCTCATCAAAGTTTTTAGTAACTGACAGGAACTCTTCGATATTTTCAATACGGGCTTGTGATTCCAAGGTATTTTGTACTTGAAGTGCTTCTAGATAGCCTGAACGGTCGAGAACGGCTTCCACGACTTCTGTCACTGTCATATCATCCAGATGGTCTCGTAAATCTAGGATAAGTTTTGACAAATCCCAAACGGCTTGCGCAGCTTTTCCCTTTAATGGTGACATCATGACATTTGATGAGGCATCTAGTAGCGACATCTGCTGGTCGTAGGCAAAAAGACGAATTTTTTCAAGCGTCCCCGGACCGACACCGCGCTTGGGCTCATTAACAATACGCTCAAAGGAAATATTGTCCGCTGTATTGGCAATAATATTCAAATAAGAAATGACATCACGAATTTCCTTACGGCTGTAGAACTTGGTCCCACCGACCATGGTGTAAGGAATGTTAGATTTGAGCAGGGCTTCCTCAATGGTACGTGACTGAGCATTAGTACGGTAAAGAACAGCAAAGTCTTTAAAGTTCTTTCCTTGCTCACGAATGATATTATCAATGGTTGAAGCAACAAAAACAGCCTCGTCACGTTCATCATTGGCACGGTAGTAAACGATGTTTTCGCCCTCATCATTTTGTGTCCAGAGTTTCTTGGGACGGCGATTTTTATTGTTATTGATGACATTGTTAGCCGCTTGAAGAATTTTCTTTGTCGAACGATAGTTTTCTTCTAAAAGGACCACCTTAGCCTCAGGATAGTCTTTCTCGAAATCAAGAATGTTCTGCATGTCAGCTCCGCGCCAGCCATAGATGGATTGGTCAGCATCCCCAACCACACAGATATTTTTGAAACGTGATGCCAACAATTTCACCAACTGATATTGGGCATGGTTAGTATCTTGATACTCATCGACATGGATATACTGGTAGCGTTGTTGGTAGTAGGCTAGGACATCAGGATTTTGGTCAAAGAGACGAAGCGTCATCATAATCAAGTCGTCAAAGTCCATAGCTTCGCTACGACGCAGTTCTACTTGATAGGCCTTATAACATTTAGCGACGACTTGCGTGTACATATCACCAACCTGTTGCTCATAAGCTACTTCATCCAAAAGGTCGTTTTTAGCATTCGAGATAGTGCCAAGGATAGCACGTTCATTGTATTTTTTCGGATCTACATTGAGCTGTTTAAGGATTCGTTTCATAAGCGTGCGCTGCTCACCTGGATCCACAATGGTAAAATTACGATTGTAGCCAATATGGTCAGCTTCACGACGCAAAATACGCACACACATGCTGTGGAAGGTTGCTATCAGCGTTTCTTCCGTTGCTGGATTCAAAGCCATGGCACGCTCACGCATCTCACGCGCAGCCTTATTGGTAAAGGTAATGGCCAAAATATTCCATGGATTGACAAACTTCTCATCAATCAAATAAGCGATACGGTGGGTCAAAACACGCGTCTTACCAGACCCCGCGCCCGCCATAATCAAAAGAGGCCCTTCCGTCGTTTGAACCGCCTCGGCCTGCTTGTCATTCATTCCATTTAGTAGAGGATTCATGCTTACTCCTGTCATACTATTGATACTTTTTCAGCTCGCTTTCGCTCGCCATAAGCTAGCGCTAGCCAAATCTCACAAGAACCCAGCTAGCGCCAAAATTGCCTTTTTAGTATATCATTTTTAAAGGAATTTTCCCAATGAAAAAGAGAGTGTAACAAAAATCAGTAAGACAAGGACTTCAATTTTTGTTACACCTCCGAGACTCCTTAAATCACTCTCGTCATCAATAAAAGTGTGATAAATTTTCTACTCTTCCTCTATCGCATTACTCCTTGCGCGCTCCAGTCACAAACATGGTAAAAATAGCCGTCGTCACCATTTCTCCTTTTTGATTCTTAATGTGCACATCAACGACTTTGGTTGTACGGCCATTATGAACGCAAGTCCCAATAACCGTCAAGTCATCCCCCAAGCGACCCGCACGGAGATAATTAATATTTGATTGCAGGGTTACCGCCTCAAAACCGGTCGAAATAGCCACAAGCCCACTCACTTGGTCACAAAGCGTAAACAAATAGCCACCATGTGCATTACCATAATAATTGAGCGAAGAGTCCACAACCTTGGTCGATAAAATCACCTCTCCATCTTCCCACTTTTCAATTTCATAATTTTCAAAAACCTTGACTTGTTCTAAATTAAATTCCATGATGAACCTCACATTTCTAGTTAGTATTATAGCAGAATTGACTGCTGATGGGAGTATCTAGAACTTGGATTGTCCACTCACACTGTATTTTACCCAAATTTCGCAACTTTCTAAGAAAATTAGGTTGACAAAGTTCATTTTTCAATATAAAATAAAAATCAATAAATGTAATAACTGAAATTGAAACCGAATGATGTCATTCAGGAGAAGAAAGCACCGCTTTCGCCGAAGGAATTGCACTCTCAGGTGTCGTAAGACAGGACTGATTGACTGACGGACTTCTGGAGAGACCGAAACGTTTTTCAACGCATTAGGCGCCGAAGGGGCAAGAGGAGTATGACTCCCCCAATCTCTCAGGCAAAAGGACAGAAGCTAAATTCCAAGAACTTGATACAGACCATTTTGAAATTGTGTTATTTTCAAGGTGTTTTTTAGCTTACCATTTCCAGAAGTTATCTCGCTAGGTAACTTCTTTTTTGTTTATTCATTTCATAAAATTTAAGGAGATTTTTATGTTACAGTTTTTCACTGCGCTAGACAACATCGTCTGGGGTGCCCCGCTACTTGTCCTCTTGGTCGGAACTGGTATCTACCTAACCGTCCGACTAGGTTTGTTGCAAGTCTTGAAATTGCCAAAAGCCTTCAAACTCATCTTCACAGAGGATAAAGGAAGTGGTGATATTTCCAGCTTTGCCGCTCTAGCAACTGCCCTTGCTGCAACTGTTGGTACAGGGAATATCGTTGGGGTTGCGACAGCTATTAAAGCAGGTGGACCTGGTGCTCTCTTTTGGATGTGGGTAGCTGCTTTCTTCGGAATGGCAACTAAATATGCTGAAGGGCTTCTCGCTATCAAATACCGTACCAAAGACGCTAACGGTGAAATTTCAGGCGGTCCAATGTACTATATCGTCAACGGTATGGGACAAAAATGGAAACCATTGGCTATCTTCTTTGCCGTAGCCGGTATCCTCGTTGCCTTCTTCGGGATTGGTACTTTCTCACAAGTTAACTCAATCACGTCATCGCTCGAAAACAGCTTTGGTATCTCACCAAAAATCGTCAGCATTGTCATCGCCGTTATTGTTGCTATCATTATTTTCGGCGGGATCCAGTCAATCTCAAAAGTATCTGAAAAAATCGTGCCATTCATGGCTATCATCTACATCATTGCAACTTTGGCAGTTATCGGTTTCAACGCAAAAGCATTGCCAGAGGCTCTCACATTAATTTTTAAAGGTGCATTCACAGAAACTGCTGCAGTCGGAGGTTTCGCTGGTGCAGTTGCCAAGGAGGCCATTCAAAAAGGGATTGCGCGTGGTGTTTTCTCAAATGAATCTGGTCTAGGGTCAGCCCCTATCGCTGCCGCTGCTGCCAAGACAAATGAACCTGTTGAACAAGGTCTTATCTCAATGACAGGTACCTTCATCGATACCATCATCATCTGTACCCTAACAGGTTTATCAATTATCGTCAGTGGTGAATGGATGACCAAAGGCTTAGAAGGAGCTCCGCTAACACAAGCCGCCTTTTCAACAGTTTTTGGTACACCAGGAACACTTGCCTTGACTTTCTGTCTAATTCTCTTCGCCTTCACAACTATCCTTGGATGGAGTTACTACGGTGAACGTTGTTTTGAATTCCTATTTGGTACAAAACACATCCGTATCTATCGTACAATCTTTGTCATCATGGTAGCACTCGGAGGATTCCTACAGTTAGAACTTATCTGGATTGTTGCCGATATCGTTAATGGATTGATGGCTCTACCAAATCTGATTGCCCTCTTAGCTTTGTCACCAATTATCATCAAGGAAACTAAGGCTTATTTTGCCAAACACAAATAATATTTTAAGACTGTTCCTCTTGGTTCAGTCTTTTTTTGACTTTAGTTATAGCCCATTTTATGATAAAATAGGGGGATAGTTTTTCATAGTCAAAGGAGTGTTTATGCCATCACCATCTGATAACTTAGCCTTGGCCAAACGTGGACCAGTCGTCAGCATTGTAGCCTATATTTCCCTGGCGACTGCTAAACTCATTGCTGGATACAGCTTAGATGCAACCTCTCTAGTCGCAGACGGATTTAATAACTTATCCGATATCTTAGGAAATGTTGCGCTGCTCATCGGTCTCCACTTAGCTAGCCAACCTGCCGATGCAGACCACCGGTTTGGACACTGGAAAATTGAAGATTTAGCTAGCCTAATTACCTCCTTCATCATGTTTGTTGTTGGTTTTCAAGTGTTGATTCAAACCATTCAAAAACTTTTTTCTAACCAGACAACTGAAATCGACCCTTTCGGAGCCATCGTTGGTTTTCTATCAGCCATTGTCATGTTAGGTGTCTATGCCTACAATAAACGCTTGTCTAAAAAGGTGAAATCTAGCGCTCTTGTCGCTGCCTCTAAGGATAATCTTTCTGATGCAGTCACTTCTATCGGGACGTCAGTAGCAATTGTTGCAGCCTCTCTGAACCTCCCTATCATTGACCGCCTAGCTGCCATTGTGATTACTTATTTCATTCTCAAAACAGCTTATGATATTTTCATGGAAAGTGCCTTTAGCCTATCCGACGGCTTTGATGACAAGCAACTCAAAAAATACGAAGAAGCGATTTTGAAAATTCCTAAAATCTCAGCGGTTAAATCCCAGCGTGGACGTACTTACGGTAGCAATGTTTATCTGGACCTTGTTCTTGAAATGAATCCTGACCTTTCGGTCTATGAAAGTCATGCTATCACCGAGCAAGTTGAGAAATTGCTGAGCAAGGAATTTTCAGTCTATGACATTGATATCCATGTCGAACCTGCCAGCATCCCAGAAGACGAAATTTTCGATAATGTCTCTAAAAAATTATACAAAAACGAGAAAATCATCCTATCAAAAATTCCTGACTATGAAACTTACATCTCTGACGATTTCTTTATGATTGACGAAAAGGGTCATTACCAGACAGCTAAAGAATTTTTAGAGCTAGCTCGATTTGAACCCTGCAATTTTCAATATTTCCAAATAAAAACTATCAGTCAAAAAACAAAATTAGTAAGCTACCAATTAAACGGTGCTCAGCACACCAGCATCTGGAGGCGTCACGAAGTGTGGTATCTCATCTTCCATCAAGTCACTCCAATTACCGATTCACCAGAATAGAAAATCAGCCGACGCAAGCTATTTGTGTCGGTTTTATTATATTTGACATGAAATGGCTATATTTTCTTCAGACTTCTTTAAGTTTCCACACCTATAATCTACTACATAGTAATAAGTTGCAACATTAGATTGGAAATAGATAGTATGTCAGAAACCATTAAATTATTTCAATACAATACCTTGAGTGCCTTATTTGCGGGTTTATATGGAGGAACGCTCAAAATAAAAGACCTTCTTCAATATGGTGACCACGGAATCGGAACTCTTAATGCTATTGACGGCGAATTGATCGTCATCGACGGCAAAGCCTATCAAACAAAGAGTGAAAATGGTCAGGTTCAGGTTATTGAAGTTGACCCTAACGAGAAAGTCCCTATGCTGCGGTCGTTCCTCATCAAACTGAGGTTATGTTCAATCAATACGACCCAATCAACGATCAAGATTTAGCCAAAAAGATGGAGTCCTTTTACGATGGCGAAAATCTTTTCCGCTCTATTAAAATTAAAGGGCACTTCAGCAATATGCACGTTCGTATGATTCCTAAATCAGAGACCAATACTAAATTTGCTGAAGTTGCCAACAACCAACCAGAGCATTCTGCAACAGATATTTCTGGAACAATCGTAGGTATTTGGACACCGAAAATCTTCCATGGTATCAGCGTTGCAGGTTACCACCTCCACTTCATTTCTGATGACCTTAGCTTTGGAGGCCATATCATGGACTACACCCTAGAATACGGCCAAATTGAGCTCGGTGCTGTTGACCAACTTGACCAACGTTTCCCAGTCCAGGACCGCAATTACCTGCATGCAAAATTAGATTTGGAAGCTCTTCGCAATGATATTGACAAGAGTGAATAAATAGACAGAGGTTGAGACAAGCACTCAGCCTCTTTTTATAATTCCAGTGACTAGGGAGAATTTCAAAATTTTGCAGTCCCAACTTAGAAAGTTTAAAAAATCAATCTTCAAAATTTGTCACACTCCTATTTTCAGTCATGAAAATGTAATGAAAACGTTTATACATCTTGCATATTATTTTCATAGTAGTAAACTATTATTGAAGGAGACTATTATGAAACTCTACATCCAATTCATGATTATTTTAATGTTTTCGTTTGTCGGTGAAGCCTTATCCACCTTACTAAACCTACCTGTTCCTGGGAGTATTATTGGTTTAGTCTTGCTCTTCCTTACGCTCGAATTTAAATGGATTCGCCTTAGGCATATTGATACCGTGGGAAATTTCTTGTTAGCTAACATGACAATCCTATTTCTTCCACCCGCAGTCGGTGTTATGGAGCATTATAATGACATTAAACCCTACCTTCTAGGCATTGTTATTATCATCTTTGGTCCTCTTTTCCTTAATATGGCAGTTATCGGCCTGGTCGTCCAATTTATCAAAAGACGCTTCGAAGGCGATTATGAAGAAAAAGGAGGCCACAAATGAGCCAATTAACGTCTAATCCGATTTTCGGTATTTTTGTCAGTATCTTTGCCTACTACATTGGGATGATGATTTTTAGACGCTTACCACATCCACTCACCACCCCACTTCTCATTGCGACCGTCATACTGATTGTATTCTTAAAGGTCACTCATATTTCCTATAAAGATTATTATGTCGGCGGAAGCTATTTAAATATGCTTATTGGTCCCTCTACTGTCGCTCTGGGGATTCCTCTCTATCGAACCTTTCACCTCATGAAACACCACATCAGAAGTATCCTCATCAGTATTTTCTTAGCTTGTGTCGTCAACACTTGCTTCACAGCTATCATCGCCAAAACCTTCGGTATGAAATACTTCCTCGCTATTTCACTCTTTCCAAAATCTGTCACAACAGCTATGGCTATCGGGATTACTGGAAAAATGGGTGGTCTCACTACGATTACCCTTGTCGTCGTAGTCATTACTGGTATCTTGACCAGTGCTTTAGGACCGGTTATTTTAAAATTGCTACGTATTACCGACCCAGTTGCAATCGGACTTTCCTTAGGAGGGACCGGTCACGCAGTTGGTACTGGCGCCGCTTTAAAATATGGATACGTTGAAGGTGCCATGGCGGGACTTGCTATCGGTATCACAGGTATCATGTACGTCTTCATCAGCCCAATTATCGCTCAAATCATCCTTAAATAACCACAATACTAAAATCTGTCCAACTATGGTATAATGAATTTAACCAACTAGAATAGGAAAGGTAATCGTGAAAAGAATTAGTATTATTACAGGTCTCTGTTTAACGATACTGACGCTAGGTGCTTGCTCAAGCCAGTCTCAATCAAACAAAACTGAAACCACTACATCTACTACACAACTCCAAACAGCCAAACACCAAGACGTTCGCTTTAATGTTGATAAAATCAAAGTCGGATCAAAAGATGAAAATTTCAAAGGTGGTTCAAGCCTTGCTGAATTAAAATCCCTCTTTGGTGAACCCGCTAAACAATTTGACACCCCAGCTGGAGATGTCACACTCAAGGGCTATACATGGACATTTGATAATGTCTCTGTTACAGCACAACTTCTCGAAGACAGCACTATCGTCCGCACTATCAATAATTTTCAATTTGTACGTGATGCAAAAATCACTCAAAAACAATATAACAAATTAGAGAACGGCATTAGCTTTACTCAAGCAAAAGATATACTTGGAGTACCAGACACATTATCTGAAGCAATTTCATCAGACAAAGCCGAGCTCCAAGCAAGTTGGACAAGTGGTATCAAATCTAGTACATCTACCCCAAATATCACACTCACTTTTGAAAACGGACAACTGACTAGTAAAACTCAAGTTGGATTAAATTAAACAGTAAAAAATCCCCACTTCATTCCTCATGGTAAAGTGGGGATTTTTGAATACAGACAAATTATATACTAGGTTAATTTCATAATTTAAGTGCCTATAAAGACACTACTAAAACAGTTAGGGTCTACAGACATACGTTAGTTAGCCGATCTGCAAAGTAGCCTCTATTGCCCGACTATTTGATTATAAAGATGCGACTGAAACATTGAAAACATGCTCACATCTATTTGGCAAAAAAGAATGATAAAATAGTCAACGAGATACGAAGAATTTTCTAAAATTGAGGCGAATTTGACTCAGTTACAACAAAAGACCTTGATATACAGGGGTTTTTAGCTCTATTAAATCCACCTTGAGGGAATCGAACCCCCATTTCAAGAACCGGAATCTTACGTGATATCCATTACACTAAAGGTGGACAGGAACTATATTATACCATAAATTTACTAAAAATACAAAAAAGACTTGCAAACGCAAGCCTCTTTTCATAGATTACAATTCGATATCACCAAACAAGTCAGCCATAGAGAATCCAGTTTGAGTTTCTGGAAGTTCGTAATCACGTTTTTCTTGACGACGTGGACGACGTGGACGCGATTGACGTTTTTCTTCTTTATCACCTTCTGCTTGTGCTGGACGTTCTTCAAGAGCTTTGATTGAAAGTGATACACGTTCTGCATCAGCATTAACTTCAAGAACTTTAACAGTTACATCTTGACCTACTGAAAGAACATCTTTTGGATTTTCAACACGTTTGTGTGAAATTTGTGAGATGTGAACAAGTCCATCGATACCAGGCAATACTTCAACAAAAGCACCGAAGTCAGTCAAACGTTTAACTTTTCCTTCGATAACATCGCCTGCAGCAAGTTTTTGTTCTACGCCATCCCATGGTCCAGGTGTTGTAGCTTTAAGTGACAATGATACGCGTCCTGCTTCTTCATCGATAGCAAGAACTTTAACTTCAACTTCTTCACCAACTGAAACAACTGATTTTGGTGAAACGTTGCGTTCGTGTGACAATTCAGTAACGTGAACAAGTCCATCAACACCACCAAGGTCGATGAAAGCACCGAAGCTTGTCAAACGAGCAACTGTACCAGTTACAACTGAACCAACTTCAATCTTAGAGAAGACTTCTTTACGAGCTTCTGCAGCTGCTTCTTCAACAACTTCACGACGTGAAAGGATGAAACGGTTTTCTGCTGCATCAACTTCTTTGATTTTAGCATCAAATTCTTGACCAACAAATTTTTCAGTGTTACGTACGAAACGAGTGTCAATCATTGAAGCTGGAATGAATCCACGGATTCCTTCAAATTCAACTGAAAGTCCACCTTTAACAGCGCGTGTACCTTTAACAGTAACAACTTCACCTTCACGACCAACGAGTTTGTCCCATGCTTTGCGAGCTTCCAAACGTTTTTTAGACACAAGGAAAGTTACTGTATCAGTATCTTTACCTACAACTTGACGAAGAACAAGCACTTCAACAGTGTCACCAGGTTTAACAAAATTGTTAATGTCAGCATCACGGTCGTTAGTCAATTCACGAAGTGTCAAAACACCTTCAACACCAGTTCCTTCGATAACAACGTTTGCTTGACCGTTATCAACTGTCAAAACTTCTGCAGTGACAACATCACCAGGGTTCACTTCGCTAACACTGTTTAGCAAATCTTCAAATTCATTCATTCTAAAAAATCCTCCAACAAAAGCTAGCTTATGCTAGCTTTTGATAACAATATATTTTCTCAAGGTACCCGCAAGGACAAAAACATCTCTTTGACGGTGTCAAGCTAAGCTTGATACCTTTGACTGGGGTAGCTGGATTCGAACCAACGCATGAGGGAGTCAAAGTCCCTTGCCTTACCGCTTGGCTATACCCCAATGAATGGAAAGAGAGGGATTCGAACCCCCGAACCCGAAGGAGCGGATTTACAGTCCGCCGCGTTTAGCCTCTTCGCTATCTTTCCATAACAACAAAGACTATTTTAGCATAGTCTTTGTGAGTTTGCAAGTCATTTAATAAAAATTAGTGGTTTAGATTGTAATTTTCAATGATATTTTCCATTGCTTTGTCTAGCGTTTTGAAAAAGCTATCAACTTGAGCATCTTTGATAACGGCAAATTTTCCATCAAGTTCTACAATTTCACCAACTAAGCGTTTACCGATAACGAGTTGATAGCCATCAACTGTTGTATTATTGACTTTAACTTGACCATCGGCTAATTGGATTTCAATTTTTTTATCTTTTTTGCTCACGATATTTCTCCGTCTCTTAAATTACTTTCGTCTTTTTATTTTACACAAAATAATAAAAGCTTGCAAGAGCAAGCCTTTAATTTTTAATCTTCGTCGACTTTATAAATCCAACCTTCTGGTGCTTCAATATCACCGAATTGAATACCAGTCAATTCATCATAGAGTTTACGTGTGACTGGACCAACCTCTGTTTCACTGTAGAAGACATGAAAATCATCTCCGTGTTGAACACCACCGATTGGTGAAATAACGGCTGCTGTTCCACAGGCCCCTGCTTCAACGAATTTATCCAATTCGTCCAATTTGACATCGCCCTGAATGGCTTTCATGCCAAAGCGATGTTCAGCTAGATAAAGCAATGAATACTTAGTAATTGATGGCAGAATTGATGGGCTAAGTGGTGTAATAAATTCATTATCCTTAGTGATACCAAAGAAGTTAGCTGAACCTACTTCTTCAATCTTGGTGTGAGTTGCTGGATCAAGATAAATAACGTCTGAGAATTTGCGCTCATGAGCAACTTGTCCTGGAAGGAGACTGGCTGCGTAGTTACCACCAACCTTGGCAGCACCTGTACCATGTGGCGCAGCACGGTCGTATTCATCTTGAATGAGGAAGTTAGTTGGTGCCAAACCGCCTTTGAAGTAGTTGCCGACTGGCATGGCAAAGATAGTAAAGATATATTCATCCGCTGGGTGAACACCGATGATGTCCCCGACCCCAATCAACAACGGACGAAGGTAGAGTGTAGCACCTGTGCCGTATGGTGGAACGTATTCTTCATTAGCGCGAACGACTTGTTTTGCAGCATCAATGAATTTGTCTGTTGGCACTTGTGGCATCAAGAGACGGTCTGCGGTGCGTTGGAGACGCTCAGCGTTCATGTTTGGACGGAAGAGTTGGACAGATCCGTCTTTAGTGCGGTAGGCTTTTAATCCTTCAAAGGCTTCTTGTCCATAGTGGAGTGCTGGTGAGGCTTCAGAAATGTGAAGCGTTGCATCTTCTGTTAATTGTCCGTCGTCCCATTTTCCATCTTTGTAGTATGAAATATAGCGGAATGGTAGTTTGCGGTAGGCAAATCCTAAATTTTCCCAATTTAAATCGACTGTCATAGTAAATTCCTCTTTCTTTGTTTTTTTCTATTGTACGCTTTTTCCGTAATTTTTCAAGGTCTTTTTGTAAAATTCTGAAAATTCTTCTTAAAAAGAAGTCCGAAGACTTCAGTATATTAGAGTATTTTGGCTGAGAAAACTTCTTCGTCTGAGATGGTATCTGAAACGAAGGAACCGTTACTTGTTCGCTCAGAGAGGCCGAGTTGGTCAAGATAGACGGCATATGTCTTTCCAGTTTTTGACATGATTTCTAGCCTTTGGCGATTGCCGCTAGGCTCTTCCATGCTAGCGAAGAGGTCAAAGTCCACTGCTTCACCCTCAATTTGAACAGCGCCTGCTTGGAAGACGCGGTGAGGTTTGGTCTTGAGTTCGCGCAGAACTTGGAGACCGCGCTTAGCACGGCTGGTCGCTGGAATCTGGTCAACTGCCATCCGCTTCAAGCTACCACGCTGGGTCAAGAGATACATGCTAGCGGTGTTGACGATAAAGGCAGACACGATGGTATCGCCATCTTTGAGGTTCATGGCCTTGACACCAGCAGCCTTGCTTCCCACAACTGGGACTTCATCGATGTTAAATCGCAGAGCGTAACCTTGGTAGGTCACCAGCATGACATCTTCCAGCTGAATTGGTGCCACGGTCACAATGTAATCCTCATCATTTTTGAGTTTGGCATACTTAGTTGATTTTGATTTGTAAGTGCGCCAAGGAGTGAACTCCTTACGCTCAAAGCGTTTGACTTGACCGAGTCTGGTCACCGCGAAATAAGTCTGCGTTCCAAAATCATCTACCAACTCAGCACGTAAAATTTCTTCGTTGGAAGCAAAGTTAACTAGGTTCTGTGACAAATGCTCACCAATGTCCTTCCAACGGATGTCGGCCAATTCATGGACGGGACGATAGATGACATTGCCCAGATTGGTGAAGAGCAGCAAGTGCTGGGTGGTCTTGGCTTGCTGGATAAAGATAAGGTCGTCATCGTCGCGCTTGCCGACTTCTTCTACCGTTGAGGAATTGAAGGAACGTGGGCTGGTGCGTTTGATGTAGCCGCCACGGGTCACGCTGACAAAGGTATCCTCTTCAACGATGAGGCTGGCGGTGTCAATCTCAATAGTCTGAGCTTGGTCTTGCAATTCTGAACGGCGCGGATCGGCGAATTTTTTCTTAACATCGCGGAGTTCGCGCTTCATGACGTTGTACATAGTGCGTTCATCGCCGATGATGGCCTTGAGGGTCGTGATGCGGTCACGCAGCTCCGCTTCTTCATTCTCTAGGGTCACGATGTCGGTATTAGTCAGACGATAGAGTTGCAGCGTCACGATAGCTTCGGCCTGTTCCTCGGTAAACTCATAGCTAACCTTTAAATTCTCCTTAGCGTCAGCCTTATTTTCTGACGCACGGATAAGAGCGATGACTTCGTCTAGGATAGAGAGGACGCGGATGAGGCCTTCGACAATGTGCAGGCGCTTCTCAGCCTTTTCCTTGTCGAACTTGGAGCGAGCCACAATAATCTCGCGACGGTGGGCGATGTAGCTGGTCAGCATGGGAATGATGCCCACCTGACGTGGCGTATAATTATCGATAGCCACCATGTTGAAATTGTAATTGACCTGCAAGTCGGTGTACTTGAAGAGGTAATTGAGAATGGTCTGTTCGTCGGCGTCTTTCTTGAGTTCAATGGCGATGCGCAGACCGTCACGGTCAGACTCGTCGCGGACTTCGGCAATACCAGGAACTTTGTTATTGACGCGAACATCGTCGATTTTCTTGACCAGCACCGCCTTATTGACCTCGTAAGGAATCTCGGTGACAACGATTTGTTTTTTGCCGCCGCGAAGCTCTTCAATAGCTGTGCGGGAACGGACAACGACGCGACCTTTACCAGTCTCGTAAGCCTTGCGGATTTCATCCTTGCCTTGGATAATAGCTCCTGTCGGGAAATCTGGTCCAGGCAGAAACTCCATGAGCTTGTCTAGCTTAGCTTTGGGGTGGTCAATCATATAAACGACGGCGTCGATAACCTCCGCCAAATTGTGGGGCGGAATGTCAGTCGCATAACCTGCAGAAATCCCTGTTGCCCCATTGACCAAGAGGTTTGGAAAGGCGGCTGGCAAAACGGTTGGTTCTTTTTCGGTGTCGTCAAAGTTCCAAGCCCAAGGCACGGTGTTTTTGTCGATGTCTTGCAGCATGTAACCAGCAATCTCAGACAAACGCGCCTCGGTGTAACGCATGGCAGCGGCTGGGTCACCGTCCATGGAACCGTTGTTTCCGTGCATCTCAATCAGGGTTTCACGGTTTTTCCAATCCTGAGACATGCGAACCATGGCGTCATAGATGGAGCTGTCACCATGGGGGTGAAAGTTACCCATGACGTTACCGACAGACTTAGCAGACTTACGGAAGCCCTTCTCAAAAGTGTTGCCGTCCTTGTTCATGGAATAAAGGATGCGGCGCTGAACGGGTTTAAGCCCGTCGCGAATGTCAGGAAGCGCACGCTCCTGAATGATGTATTTGGAGTAGCGACCAAAGCGCTCTCCCATGATGTCCTCGAGGGACATGTTTTGAATATTAGACATAATAATTCTCTTTTTATTGTTTTGTTGCAAAGTAAATCTATATTTTATAAATTTAACTGTTTCTTTGTAGGTAGTGAGAAAAGAAGAGTAATCCTACTAATCCTAGAATGAATAAAAGATTAATTTTAATAACAAATAAGCTAAGTAGGGTATTCATTAGACCATGAAAAATGGCGCAAAAGAAGACCGAGTTAGTTTTTTTGAAAACAGCAGCTAGGAGAATACTGAGATAAATTGCAAATAGACTGAATAATATAAAAGGCATCCTACTTTGGGAACTTCCAATCACAAACCATAAAGGTACATGCCATACTGCCCAAATACAACCTGTTATCAAACTGGAAATCCAAAAGGAGAATCTAGTTTCCAAAGTTGGTTGCAAGATGCCTCGCCATCCCAGTTCTTCTTCTCCACCATAAACACAGACTGCACTCAAAAAAATAACAGATAAATTTCCTAGTGGAAAAGCTGGATTAATCTCCTTAGACGAGAAAGCAATAACACCCGTCTGCACGAAAATTAGTAAAAGAAATAAGAAAATATATTTCTTTGAGTCCCCTAAGATAAAAGAAACTATGCTTTTAATTGATTTTTGAGGCAAACAAGAAATGGCTGCAATGGTTGGACCGAAACCTCCTAGCAGATGGAGAAAAACTCCCAGAGGACTTGTTAGACTTAAGAGGCTCATTTGCGTCAGGAAAGCGAGCGATCCCCAACCAAATCCCCAAGAAATGAGAAAACTAATCAGTAAAAATTTTGTTATCTTATTATTTTGCAAATATTTCATTTGTTTCGAGTCTCTCCTTAGCATACTCAATCATCTGCTCCGCCACTTCCTTATCGTAATCAAATCCCATCTTTTGAGCAAGGATTTGAGCTTCCCTGTGAAAAAGTTGCATCGTAGCAAACAATGACTGAGTAAGTTTTTCTACACTTGAAAAATCAAGGAGAGCAGAGATTTCCTTCTCTTTCTCTGTAGGTAAATACTGGAAAAGATACTTATAGTTCTTACCGATATCGACTGTTCCCCTATCACTTGCAACCTGCCAAGCCAAAACCTTCAAGAGTTCTTGTTGGCAAATACCGTAGAGATGGTCAGTGGCATAGAGAAGTTGCTTGCGACAGATTCCCTTGACCACATAGGCGGAAACCCACCAAAATTCATTGCCGGCTTTTTCAAAATCTGTCTGACTAGCTGGACTTGTCCAGTAACGCTCTGGACTTGTAGTATAGGACTCAAACAAGCCTTTCTCATCTTTCAAAACTGTATAATCGGCTTCACTATCCACCCACTCTTGAATGTGGTCTTTGGGACAAAGAGTCAAATCTATCCGATTGCCATCTTCAAAGAGCATAAGATAAAGACGACGGTTGCCTAGAACATTATGTTGCTCAATGATACGTTTGCCAAAGGAGTCCAACCAAGCAAGGTCACTCGTCAGATTATCTAAGTTGTCCACGATATAAACAACATCATAGTCTTGAAATTCGTCTTTTGGAGACTTTGAATTTGTCCGTGAACCGGACATGGCGACAGCGTCGACTTGTAAAGTTTGGGCTGTCTGTAAAATTACATCGAGCATTTCTGTTTCACTTCTCATGTTAATACCTGTTTTTCATTTGATATTCCTGTATATTAGCACACTATTTCTCAAGTTAAAATAGTTAATCAATTATAAAAGATTTAGCTATCCTTCTCTCAAAGTTTTTAATTTCGACAAAATTCTAGATTCATCCATGCTTAAAATAACAAATAAAGTCGAAGTATAGATGTCATCGTACCATTGTTCCAGTTCATCGTCAGTCAAATCAAGATGATATTGATTTGAATTATTGTGTCTTAGACCAAAATTATTATACATTTCAAAAAGCTTTTCAAACGCAATAATCTTTTGATTATTAACTTTGAACACCTCCTTTAATTCCTCAGAATTATTCAGTTCTTTTCTCAATGGCTCAAGGTAGTTCGCTAAAGTAATAAGTATTTCTTTCTTACGCTGAATATCCCCTTTATTGGCAAAGTGGTTATATTCAAGAACCTTAATAGCATTTTGAATACTAGTTTCAGAGATAATCTGAGAAGCTTCAGAAGCGTAAATGTTCTTTTCAACGATGATTTGACGACCACTTTCTAAAGTAAGAAACTCATGATTCGATAAATCTAGAATTCTGTTGATATTTTCTCTAACAGCATACACATTATCCCTTAAAAAGTGATGATTCGGGTTTATAATCGACAACATATCATTTAAAAGCTCAGCAAAAATAAAAAGTTTTTCTAATTCATTATCCGCTTGAGATAAGCAAAACTCTAAGAACTCACCAAAATCTATAAAAGTTCTACGATTTTGATAATTAAGAAATTTATGATTTAGTTCCTCTAACAATCCATTCGATAACAAAATACGGAGATTATCAAATTCCGTGCTCGGGTTAAAATTCATACCATCTAAGATTTCAAAATAATTTTTTCTAACCATCAGAAAACAGTACTCTCCTCCAAGGTAAACTTAACATTGTCCTCAATCCACTTACGGCGGGGTTCGACTTTGTCGCCCATGAGGATGTTGACGCGGCGTTCTGCGCGAGCTAGGTCTTCGATGGTGACGCGGATGAGGGTTCTGGTTTTAGGGTTCATGGTGGTTTCCCAGAGTTGGTCGGCGTTCATCTCGCCCAGACCTTTGTAGCGCTGAAGCATAGCACCCTTGCCGAACTTCCTGCGGAGCTCTTCCAATTCCCCATCGGTCCAAGCGTATTCAACCTCTTCTTTTTTGCCCTTACCTTTGGACATTTTGTACAATGGAGGCAGAGCAATGTAGACGTGGCCAGTCTCGACCAGCGGGCGCATGTAGCGATAGAAGAAGGTCAGGAGCAGGGTCTGAATGTGAGCACCGTCGGTATCGGCATCGGTCATGATGATAATCTTGTCGTAGTTGGCTTCCTCCACCTTGAAGTCAGCGCCGACACCAGCTCCGATGGTGTAAATCATGGTGTTGATTTCTTCGTTCTTAATGATATCTGCCATTTTAGCCTTGGCAGTGTTGAGAACCTTACCACGCAGAGGAAGAATGGCTTGGAACTTGCGGTCACGGCCTTGCTTAGCAGAACCTCCAGCAGAATCCCCTTCAACTAGGTACAGTTCATTTTTCTTGGGGTTCTTAGACTGGGCTGGAGTTAATTTCCCTGAAAGCAGCCCTTTGTCTTTTTTATTTTTCTTGCCATTGCGGCTTTCATCACGCGCCTTGCGGGCAGCTTCACGCGCATCACGCGCCTTGATGGCCTTGCGAATGAGGTTGGCAGCCACGTCTCCATTTTCCATGAGGAAGAAGGTCAGCTTTTCAGATACAATGCCGTCAACCACAGGACGGGCTAGCGGTGAACCAAGCTTGTCCTTGGTCTGTCCTTCAAACTGCAAGTGTTCTTCAGGAACGAGAAGAGAAATGATGGCTGACAAGCCCTCGCGGTAGTCAGAGCCTTCCAGATTTTTGTCCTTTTCCTTGAGCAGACCTGTTTTTCTAGCGTAGTCGTTCATGGATTTGGTAATGGCTGATTTGAAACCTGTCTCATGTGTTCCACCGTCCTTGGTGCGGACGTTGTTAACAAAGGAGAGGATGTTGTCTGAGAAACCATCGTTGTATTGCATGGCCACTTCCAACTGGAAACCTTGGTCTTGCCCCTCGATAGAAATGATTGGCGTTAGCGTTTCCTTATCTTCGTTCAAATAAGCAACGAAGTCCTGTACTCCATTTTCATAATGGAAACTCTCAGAAACTTCCTCATCTCCACGCAAATCCGTCAAAGTCATGGTGACATTCTTCAAGAGAAAGGCTGACTCTTTTAGTCGCTCTGCTATGGTGTTAAACTTAAACTCCGCCGTTGAGAAAATGGTGCTGTCTGGCATGAAGGTAACCTTGGTGCCTGATTGACTCTTTGGCGCCTTGCCAGTCTTAATCAAGCCTGTTGCAGGGTAACCACCATTTTCAAACCGTTGTTTATAGCTAGCGCCGTCACGAGTGATTTCCACCTCAAGCCAAGTCGAGAGGGCGTTGACGACGGAAGACCCAACCCCGTGGAGACCACCTGAGGTTTTGTAGCCACCCTGACCGAATTTACCGCCTGCGTGGAGAACGGTGAAGATGACTTCTACTGTCGGCTTGCCAGTCGCGTGCATCCCAGTCGGCATCCCGCGTCCGTGGTCAGCCACCGTCACCGAACCGTCCTTGTTTAGGGTCACATCGATTTGGTCACCGAAGCCTGAGAGAGCCTCATCGACAGCGTTGTCGACAATTTCCCAAACCAAGTGGTGAAGCCCTGTGCCGTCGGTTGACCCAATATACATTCCTGGACGCTTACGAACAGCTTCCAAGCCCTCCAAAACCTGAATGGCATCATCGCTGTAGTTTTTAATTGAAATTTCTTTTTTAGCCAAAATTGACCTCCAATGTATTCATCTTTTCTATCTTACAAGTTTTTGAGAAATTTTGCAAAATATTCTTGGACTTTTCCCGAAAGATTTTTTGACTGGGAGCCGATTATGTTATAATAGAAACATGAAAATTTTTGTATTGATTTTAATTGCTTATCTTCTCGGTTCCATTCCAACGGGACTCTGGATTGGAAAATACTTCTACCACACCAACCTGCGCGAGCATGGGAGTGGAAATACTGGGACGACCAATACCTTTCGGATTCTCGGATTCAAGGCTGGGATTGTTACGCTGACGATTGACATTTTAAAGGGGACTTTAGCGACGGTGCTTCCTGGCTTATTGGGGGTGACAACCGTTTCGCCACTTCTCATCGGCTTCTTTGCCATTCTCGGGCACACACTTCCTATCTTTGCTCAGTTCAAGGGAGGAAAAGCTGTCGCAACTAGCGCGGGAGTATTGCTCGGTTACGCGCCAGCATTTCTGGTATTCTTGATAGTAGTTTTCCTTGTGACTTTGTACTTATTCAGCATGATTTCTCTGTCTAGCGTTACGGTTTCAGTCGTCGGTATCCTCAGCGTGCTGATTTTCCCAAGTTTCCATTTTCTATTGCAGAGTTATGACTGGTTGTTCACCATTCTCATCATTCTAATTGCTAGCATTATCATCGTTCGCCACCGTGATAATATGAAACGTATTCAGTCTAAAACTGAAAATCTCGTTCCCTTTGGCTTGAATTTAAGTCATCAAAAGCCTAAAAGAGCTTAAGCTTACAACTTATTGATACCAACACAAAAACGTCGATGGTTTGAATGAACTGCACCCCAAAAGTTAGACAGAAAAAATCTAACTTTTGGGGTGTTTTATAATGAAATTAACTTATGAAGATAAAGTTCAAATATATGAATTGAGAAAGCAAGGAGAGAGCTTTAGACAGCTT
>NZ_JADNQT010000018.1 GCF_015594605.1 Streptococcus sp. HF-1907
GATTCAGGACAATAATCACGATATAGCTGATGGCAAAGTTTTGATAATTGCTTGATATTCCATTGTAAGTGATGGGGTTTTGCGGTATACTGTAAGTAGCTCATTAGGACGTCCTCTCTGTTTGTTTAGTCACTTACAGTATAGTCCTTTTGGGCTTTTTATGGTATTTTGAAATTAACTAGCACCACGGGTTACGAATATATTCTTCAATTTGCTTCTGATTTCGACCAACCGTATCAACATGAAACCCTCGATACCAAAATTTGCGATTCCCATATTTATACTTTAAATTAGCGTAATGAGGAAATACTTAGTTTCGGTGGTATACTCACCAACATGTGAATGTGATCTGGGCATGCTTCTGCTTCATGAATTTCAACGCCTTTTCTTTCACATAATAGCCGTAATATTTGACCAATACTTGCTTTGTATTTCCCATAAATTATCTGACGTCTATATTTGGGGCGAAAACAATATGATACTTACAATTCCATGTAGTATGTGCTAAACTATTATTATCCTGTCTCATCAGGGGTCCTCCTTTTGTATATTAGTTAGTGGTCGGGAAACCTTATCTAATATAACACTTTAGGAGGACTTTTTTGATACATCGCTAAAAGCTTTTCGGAACCACTAGCACAGCTAGTGGTTTTCGTGAGACAAGAATAGACTAGCTAGTCGCTAGTCTAAAAGTTTATTAATCATTTCGTGCAAAAATACGAAGCAAACTCAAGAATAAATTGATAAAATCAAGATAGAGGCTAAGTGCCATGGAAATAGCCCAGCCATTGACCATACGACCACCCTGGCTATCATAAACGCGCTTAATCAGTTGATTATCATAAGCAATCAATCCTGAGAAAATCAAGACAGAAATAATGCTAATGATAAAACTCATGCCACCACTACCAATAAAAAGATTGACTAGGCTGGCAATCAAAATACCAATAAGACCTGCCATAAGAGCCTTGCTCATGCCTGACAAATCTCGCTTAGTCACTGCACCGATAATGGCCATGACAAAGAAGACCAAGGCTGATGAAACAAACGCCTGCAAAACTGTGGCTTGCGCATAGGAAGCCAAGATAAAACTCAAAGTAAAGCCGTTTAAGGCTGAATAAACCAAGAAAATTGGCAGAGCAGCAGGTGTATTTTTACGAGCTGACGAGCTAGCTACAAAAACTAGAGCCAGTTCCAAAAAAGTTGCTCCGTAGTAAATCCAAGGTTGATTGGTCATGATAGCAATCATATTATCTGGGAACATGTAAAGCATCATAGCTGACACTAACGCTGACAGACCAATCCCCATACCAACCAAACTATAAACCTTAGCAAAAAAGCGATTCAGCCCTGCATCGGACCGCGTGTAAATCACATTATCGTTCATAAAAACCTATTCTTTCTAATGATGATGACTACCCAATAATTTGCGACCAAATCGACGTGGCTTACGAATATAACGCCCCAAAGGACGCGCTGCCTCACGCACAGCCCAGTACTTGTCCACCATGGTCACAATGTAGCCTTCTTTATAACGAGGTGGGGCAATAGTGGCACCCCACATGTGTTTAAGGATGATATCCTCTTCTTTTTTATTCAAATTAACAAGCTTGCGCGCATTACGGACGGCAATTCTCGGATGAACCCAAGCATGGCTCTTATTAAACTTGGTCACACGCCAGTCATAATAAAAAAAATCGTGCAAGAGCCCACCGCGCGCAGTTGACTTAGCATCCCAACCAAATTTTTTCGCGATTTTGTAACTGGTATAGCTGACATTGATAGAATGTTCCAAGCGGGTCGAATGGTGGTGTTGCGTGATATTGTCCAATTTTTGGAAACGAGGATGAGCAATCAAATGACCAACCAAGTCCATAAATTCTTTGTCTTGTTCATATTTTTCCATACAGATCACCTCTTGAGTCCATTATAACACACCAGCTTAAATTAAGCTGAAAATAAGTATACCTGCCGCCACAGCTACGTTCAAACTCTCCGCCTGCCCTGGCATGGTGATGTGAGCCAAGTAATCAGCCCGCTTCTCCATTTTTTCAGAAATACCTTGTCCCTCATTTCCCATGACAAGGGCAAAGCTGTCTAGACGAGGAAGGGTCTTATAGTCAACCGACTGGTCTGAAAGGGTGGTTGCAATGACTGGCTGACGCTGGTCGCGACAAAAGTCCAAAAAACTGTCCATCTCCACCCGGAAAATTGGTAAGTGAAAATGACTGCCCTGCATGGAACGAAGCGTCTTCTGATTATAAAGGTCGGCTGATTTGTTAGACAGAAAAACCGCATCAAAACCAGCCGCATCCGCTGTCCGAACCATTGTCCCAACATTTCCTGGGTCTTGCACATCTTCCAAAACCAAGAAGCGTCCAGTTGACAGCTGGGTCCAGTCCGTTTTTTCCAGAGCAACTTCAACAATAATGCCTTGCGGCGCTGGTGAGTCAGTCAATTCCTTGAGGACTTCTGGACTAACCACAGTCACTCGTTCAAAGCCAACAAGTCGCTCTGCCATGTCCTCCACGACAAAAATATTAAGGAAGGTCGCCCCACTCTTTTGCGCCTCCTCGAACAAATGCCAGCCCTCAATCAGGTATGAGGTCTTGCGATACTTCTTTTGTAATAGTTTTTTAGTCTTTTTAATGAGATTATTTGATTTTGAGGTTATAATAGTCATAAGAGTATTATATCAAAAAAGGAGGCTCTTATGAAAAAAGTTCATATGATTGTTTCTGGGAAAGTTCAGGGAGTCGGTTTTCGTTATTCAACCTACAATCTGGCGCTAGAAATTGGTGATATTTACGGGCGGATCTGGAATAATGATGATGGCACTGTTGAAATCCTCGCCCAGTCCAATGATAATGCCAAGATGGCTCAATTTATCCAAGGTATCCGAAAGGGACCAAGCCAATGGTCAAAAGTCACTTACGTCGATATTAAAATGGACAACTTTGAAGATTATAAGGACTTTCGAATGGCTAATTAAAAATCAGTCTCAAGAACTATTGTTAAATTACCTAAAAAACAGTAAAATAGATAGGTATATTAAAAAATCTTAAAGGATCGAAAGCATTGAAAAAGAAATTAAATCGTGTCTTATTTTCAGGGCTAGCATTATCAATGTTAATGCTACTAACTGGATGTGTTAGTGTTGACAAAAGCACTGGAAAACCTTACGGAGCTATTTGGAATACACTCGGCGTTCCAATGGCCAATCTCATCACTTTCTTCGCTAAAAATCAAGGGCTAGGTTTTGGGATTGCTATTATCATTGTGACTATCATCGTCCGTGTTATCATTTTGCCACTTGGTCTTTACCAATCTTGGAAAGCCAGCTATCAATCTGAAAAGATGGCCTTCCTCAAACCTATCTTTGAGCCAATCAATGAGCGCATGAAAAATGCAAGCACTCAAGAAGAAAAACTTGCTGCTCAAACAGAGCTCATGGCAGCTCAGCGTGAAAACGGTGTAAACATGCTCGGTGGCATCGGATGTTTACCACTGCTCATTCAAATGCCGTTCTTCTCAGCCATCTACTTTGCAGCACGTTATGCTCCTGGTGTCTCAAATGCAGCCTTCCTCGGAATGGATCTTGGTAAGCAAAATCTCATTCTGACCATCATCATCGCAGCCCTTTACTTCGTACAATCATGGTTGTCAACCCTCTCTGTTCCTGAAGAACAGCGTTCTCAAATGAAAAACATGATGTTCATGATGCCACTTATGATGGTCTTCATGTCAATCAGCCTTCCAGCGAGTGTTGCCCTCTACTGGTTCGTCGGTGGTATCGTAAGTATCATCCAACAGTTAATTACGATGTACATCCTCAAACCAAAATTACGTGAAAAAGTGGCTGCGGAATTTGAAAAAAATCCACCTAAAGCTTATAAATCACCAAATCCACGTAAAGATGTCACAGCATCCGCTAAGCAAACAAACCAAAGAGCTATTACAACAACTAAAAAAGGACGCAACGCTGGTAAACAGCAACGTAAACGTAAATAATAGAAAAAGGTCTCCATAATTTCTGTAGTGGGTAAATCTACTACGGAGATTATGGAGCTTTTTCAGTGTATCAAAAAAGCCCCATAAGACTTATAATGAAAAGCGACTAAACAATTCATTAGGAAGACCTTATGGAACAACTTAAGAATACCACAGAACTCATCGGATTAAAAGACAAAAATATCAAAATCAAGACTGTCTTTAAGGCTGATACTCATATCTCGATTGAGACCAGCTTAGACTATCATCCTCCACTCTGCCCTCATTGCCAAGGGCAGATGAGCAAGTTTGAGGAGAGTACCATGTCAGCCTTAGAGAAAATCATTGAAACACAAGTTAAAACCATTGAAAGTCTGTCTAACGAGCTAGCACTCCTGCGTGAACAAATGGCTTATTTAACCCAAAAACTCTATGGGAAATCGTCTGAAAAAACGGCTCCCATGACTGGTCAACTTAGTCTCTTTGACCAAGAGGAGTTTCCCGAAGAAGCAGATGACTTACCCAGTAGAAACGGAGGAAATCACCTACAAGCATCAGAAAGCTAAAGGGAAACGCCAAGCTATTCTGAGTCAGTTTACTCCTGAAAAAGTTCATCATGAATTAACAGGAGAAGACTCCCTTTGTCCAGATTGTCATGAAGAATTGAAAGAAATTGGCTCAGTTATTCAACGATAAGAGTTAGTTTTTATCTCTGCACAATTGAAACGCATTGACCATGTGCAACACGCTTACAAATGCCAGTCTTGTAGCGAGACGACTCTCAGTGACAAGATTATCAAAGCTCCTGTTTCCAAGGCGCCATTAGCACATAGTTTGGGTTCAGCTTCTATCATTGCTCACACCATTCATCAAAAATTTAACCTCAAGGTTCCTAATTACAGATAGGAAGAGGATTGGAATAAGTTAGGACTATCCATTAGTCGTAAGGAAATCGCCAACCGGCATGTTAAGGTGAGTCAGTATTACCTCGAGCCAATCTATAAATCTGCTCCGTCAGAAACTATTGGAGCAGCCGATTCTCCATGCGGATGAGACCTCTTACAAAGTTCATGAAAGTGACACTCAGCTGACCTATTACTGTGCCTTTTTATCTGGCAAGCATGATGGTAAAGGAATAACCCTTTACCATCATGATAAGAAATGTAGTGGCTTAGTGGTGTAAAAATCTCTAGGTGACTACAATGGCTATATTCATTGTGATATGTGGTCGGCTTATCGACAATTAGCCAATGCCAAGCTAGTTGCTTGTTGGGCACATGTGAGGCGGAAGTTTTTTGAGGCAACTCCTAAACAGGCTGATAAGGTCTCTCTTGGTCTCAAAGGCTTGACGTATTGTGATCGGATGTTTGCGCTTAAAGAGAAATGGGCTGACTTACCACCACAAGATCGCCTCAAGAAATGTCAAGCAGAGTTAGCTCCTTTAATGACTGAATTTTTTGATTGGTGCCGTGACCCAGCTGTTCTTCCAGGCTCTAAGTTGGGAAGAAGCGATTGAGTATAGTCTTAAGTATGAAGAGACGTTCAAAACCGTTTTGGAAGATGGCAACCTTGTCTTATCCAATAACATGGCTGAACGAGCTATCAAGTCTTTGGTTATGGGAAGAAAAAATTGGCTTTTCTCCCAGAGTTTTGAGGGAGCAAAATCAACTGCTATCATCATGTCGCTTTTAGAAACCTCTAAGGACATGGCTTAGACAGTGAAAAATATATGACCTATCTTCTGGAAAATCTCCCAAACGAGGAGTTGCTCGCAAACAGGGATGTTCTAGAGGCTTATTTGCCTTGGGCAGAACAAATACAACAGAGTTGTAGATAATGAAAACTTCCATAGTCAGTTGACTTTGGAAGTTTTTAATATACCTAGTTATTGGACGGTTACTCTTCAACCCACTACAGTTGACAATGAGCCTTTTTAATAAGGTAAGCAGGACTTGGTCAAAACCCAGTTTGCGACTTCTCGTGAAATCCTTTGAGGGATTAGACATAATCTGCTGCATATGAGGTGATTTGTTTCACACAATGGAGTAACTGATTTTTGATAAGGTTAGACATCTGATTTTACCTCCTAGCTTTAGTCTACTACAAGGAAATAGAAAAAGACTAGCAGAAACTTCAAGGGCTCTTTAATAATTTATCGTCATGTCGTTTATTTCATACTTTCTTGACTCGATTTGTTCTACTTTTAAGTTAACTGCCTTTTTACTCCATACTAAAAAGTAGACTCAAAAATACTAATGAGTGATTAGTTTGTTTTTTCAACGCTGAGGATTTTAACGTCGTAATTTCCTGCTGGAGATTCGATGGTAACCAAATCGCCAGTTTTCTTACCGATAAGTGCTTGTCCGATTGGGCTTTCGTTAGAAATTTTTCCTGAGAAGATATCTGCACCCGCAGCACCTACGATACTGTAGGTATCTTTATCAGTTGTCCCAACTTCTTGAACAACAACTGTTTTTCCGATAGCTACTTCATCTTTAGCAACAGCATCACTATCAATGATTTCAGCGTAACGGATTTTAGTTTCTAGGGTCGAAATTTGACCTTCAACGAAAGCTTGTTCGTCTTTAGCTGCATCGTACTCACTATTTTCTGACAAGTCACCGTATGAACGAGCAATTTTAATGCGTTCAACAACTTCTGGACGACGAACTAATTTTAGCTCTTCGAGTTCTTGTTCAAGTTGTTCTTTTTCTGCAAGGGTCATTGGGTAAGTTTTTTCTGCCATTTTCTTTTCTCTTTTCTATATTTTTATTTTAAAAATCAATATCATTATAAGCATGAGGCTGAGTAGCTATCACCCAGCCTCGATGTATTAATTAATTTGACTGTTTACATATTTTTCAACATTTGCTTGATGTGTTTCGTAGTCCTTGGCGTAGTATACCTTGCCAGTCTTAACATCTGCTACAAAATAGTAGTAGTCTGTCGAAGCTGGATTTACCGTTGCCTTAATAGCTGATAGACTAGGACTGTCAACTGCACCAGGCATCAAACCAGTATTCACATAAACATTGTAAGGGGAGTCAATCGTTGTATCAATAGAGGCATCTTCCGTTAGAGTTGTCTTATCACCAAGTTTGCCCATAGCATAAAGAATGGCGATGTTACTTTGAAGGGCTTGTCCAGCATTCAAACGATTATAGAAAACACTAGCGATATTGCGACGATCATCATCGGTTGAACCTTCTTTTTCAACTAGAGAGGCCAAGGTCAAAATGTCATTGACTGATTTGCCCTGTGACTTGATTGTCGCATAGTAGGAACTCATGTTAGTATTCATAGTTGAAATCATATCTTCAACCAATTCTTCCAAGGTCGTTCCCTTGTAGTAATTGTAGGTAGCTGGGAAGAGATAGCCTTCCAGCTGATAGGTCACTGATGATTTGTCTGGCAAGCTACCAAGCAAGTCTGGATATTTAGCAACCATCTTTTTGATGAAGGTTTCGTCTTGAATCAATTTCAAGAAATCCTCTGACTTAAACGGTGTTGCAGATGTTTTTTTGTTCTTGCTATTAACTTCGATAGCTTTTGCGATTTGCTTAATCGTATAGCCCTCGGTAATCAAAATCTTACCAAGAGTCGGTTTTGTAGGCTCAGAAGTGCCTCCTTTTTGAAGCTCTGCCGCAATTTCATCCAAATCCATGCTCTTTTGAAGGTTGTAATAACCACTCTGATAATTAGTGTAATTCTTGAATTTAGAATAATAATTAAAGACAGTCGCACTCTTGATAAGACCGGCCTTCTCCAAAATCTGTCCAATCAGCTTATTCCCAGAACCTGCTGGAATTTCCACTTGAACATAGGATGTGGACTTCTTATCGACAGCATTGATAGCACTGTTAACATAACGATAACCAAAGAATGCCGTCAACAATAAGACAGCCACGATAATGATGATTAAGGCAAGAGCAATTCGTTTGGCAATGTTGTCTGCTTTCTTAAGTCGTTCTTGTTTCGTAACCTTTTCCACCTCAGTTTCTTTAAACTCAGCTGGTTCTGCAATTTCTGCCACTGGTTGTTCATCAACCACCGACTCTTTCTCAACAGATACTTCCTCTTCAGGAACCGTCACAGAATCTGTTGAACGGACTAAGAAAATCTCTTGCGTTTCATCCTTATCAAGAGGAGCTTCAACTTCACCAGTTTTTTCAATAGTTGGTGTAAATGTTTCTGAAATATTCTCTAGAGTCTGTTCGACTTCTTCTTGGAAATTCGGAGCTTGCTCCGATTCAGATTCAACAGCTACTTTTTGCGAACTATCCTTCTGTAAAGAATTTTCTGACTCCAGCTGTCTTTTCTCCTCTTCAAGCTTAGCCTTTGCTTCTGCCAGAGCTACTTCTTCAGCTTGACGTCGAGCGAATTCAGCCGCTTTTTCAGCTTCCAAACGCTTTTGTTCTAATTCTTCTTGTCTTTGCTTTTCAAGAAGTGCTTTAGCCTCTGCTTCTAAGCGTTGTTGCTCAGCCAAGGCTTTTGCTTCCTCTTCTTCTTTTAGGCGCTGGGCTTCATACTCAGCCATCAGCTCAGCGGTTCGACGAGCTGCCGCTTTGGCTTCTAGCTCTTTCTGATAAAGCTCCTCTTCGCGCAATTTTCGTTGACGGTTAGCTTCTTCTAACTCTCGCAGAATCTGTTCTTTAAAACTCTTCTTTTTCTGAGCCTTCTGCTTATCGTCGTTAAATTCGGTCAAAGCGAATTCCTCCTAATAGTAGTCAACCGCCATTATAACTTAAATGGCACCTAAAATCAACTCATCTCCTTTAATGTTATCCATTTTTAATAATAATGAAACCGTTTTAGGCATTTAGCCACAGCATATCATACCAAACCTCATTAGCATAGGTTGAAGCAGATTCCCCCTGGTCCACAAAACCATTCATTTCATAATAGGCAATCAAATAATCGTGACAAGTCAGAACAATACCCTTCCCTTGTCGAGCAGCAACGACATCCTTCATGGCAGCAAGCAGAGCGGTTCCAATCCCTTGCCCTTTGAAGTCGGGATGAATCGATAGACTCGTCACCGCAACAAAACCAGCTACTGGTTGATTTGGTGCCACATCAAGAAATAAATCATCTGTTAGCAACGCTTCAGCAACTACAGGACCTTCGATATAACCAGCAACAGCCCCATCAATCTCAGCGATCAAAAAAGTGTCTGGAATTTTCCTGATATGATTGTCAATAGCCTCTCTAGACATAGCCTCAGCTGCTGAAAAATTACTCTCTTCAATGGCTAAAACTTCATCTAAATCCTCCGTGGTCGCCTGTCTTATAAGCATCTTTTTCCTCAATTCTATTACAAAAAGAAGCAGGGCATCTTAGCCCCACTTATTAAGTATTATTGTCTATTTTTTGTCAAATTTGACAAAAGTTCTTCAAATGAACGTTCGTAGAGTTGGATATCTCCTGCTCCCATAAAGACATAAACAGCATTATCATGGTCAAGCAGTGGTGAGACATTTTCAACGGTAACAACCTTAGCCTGTTTGACAATTTTAGCTGCCAAATCTTCAACCTTAACATCGCCATGGTCAACTTCACGCGCTGAGCCGTAGATTTGTGCCAAGTAAACACTATCTGCTTGATTCAAGGCTTCAGCAAATTCATCAAGCAAAGCGATTGTACGAGTAAAGGTATGAGGTTGGAAAATAGCGACGATTTCTTTTGAAGGGTATTTCTGACGCGCAGCATCCAAAGTCGCAATAATTTCTGTTGGATGGTGAGCAAAATCGTCAATAATCACGGTACCGTTAATCACTTTTTCAGTGAAACGACGCTTCACACCTGAGAATGTTTTCAAATGTTCCGCAACAAGTGCCATATCAATTCCAACGACATAGAGGTTTGCAATAACCGCTGTCGCATTTAAAATGTTGTGGCGACCAAAGGCAGGAACATGGAAGTTACCGATAACTTCACCATTGTGAGTCACTTTGAAATCAGAACCGCTGGTTGTACGTGTGATATCCGTAGCAACGAAGTCGTTGCTGTCATCAAATCCATAGTAATAAATCGGAGCGTCTGAAGTAATCTTACGAAGGTAAGGGTCTTCACCATAGACAAACAAGCCTTTTTGAACTTGCTTAGCGTAATCATTGAAAGCATCAAAGACATCGTCAATACTTGTAAAGTAATCAGGATGGTCAAAATCAATGTTGGTGATGATTGAATATTCTGGGTGGTATGGCATGAAATGACGTTCGTATTCGTCAGCCTCAAAGACAAAGTATTTGGCATTAGCTGAACCACGACCTGTACCATCACCAATCAAGTAAGATGTATCTGTGATGTTTTTCAAAACATGTGATAACAAACCTGTTGTTGATGTTTTGCCGTGTGCCCCAGCGACACCCATGCTTGTAAATTGACGCATAAACTCACCAAGAAATTCATGGTAACGTTTGAAAGTGTAGCCTTGGTGAATCACATAGGCTAATTCATCATTATTATCTTCACGGAAGGCATTTCCTGCAATAATTTCAAGGTCTTCAGTGATATTGTCTGGTGAAAATGGAAGAATTTTAATCCCCGCTTGCTCCAAGCCACGTTGAGTAAAGTAATATTTTTCAACATCACTACCTTGAACCTTATGCCCCATTCGATGCAACATAAGAGCAAGTGCACTCATTCCTGAACCCTTAATTCCGATAAAATGATAAGTTTTTGACATGATTTCTCCTCTAATTGATGTCTTCAAAGCGTGCCATATTCAACTCCTGAGCAGGACGGTGATCCTTAGAAGACTCTTGTTGTTGGTTATAAATCTGGCTACGCTTCAAGAAGTCATAACTATTTTTTCGGCGTTTAGCCGATGGTTTGTTGTTCGGTTCTTGATAAGTTACTGGAATTTCAGCCAAGATGTAATGTTCTTGACGTAATCTCTCCGACAAGTCACTGAACTCCGTTTTAGGGAGGCCAGCCTTAGGTTTAGGTGCTGTCGCCTTGAGTTGGTGCTTAAAGACTCCCTTTGAAGGCTTTTTGACCTCTTGCTTAAAGATAGCTTGTTTCTTTTGGCGAACATCTTGTTTAGCCTGCTGGCGTGCTAAGGAAGCCTCTGTCGGACGAGAGACCGTTGGCACAACAGCTTCTGACTTTTGCTGGTTCACAGGTGATATAGCACTTTCCGTTAAAACAGGCTCGTGCCCATAATCTCTCTCTTGATAATGCCCCTTGATATTGTTGATTAAATCGCTATTATCATACAGAGCCATTTGTCGCGCTTGTGTGATAACAGGTTCATTATCTGGCACCAAGGGAAATTGTCTCAAGCTTTTCTTCACGGTCTCACTTCCTTCCTGTAACAGTCCTATTATAAACTAATTCTATCTATTTTTCAAAGTTTTTCACGAGATGAGAATATAGAAAAAGCCAACCCTAGAACGCTCTTGTTCCATGGATTGACTCTGTCACAACTAATTTTGAATACCTAGAATATCCTTGATGTCATCAATGGTCATGCTGGCACGCGTTTCGTTGCCGTCCAAAACTGTTGTGACCAGATGTTTCTTGCTTTCTTGCAATTCAAGAATTTTTTCCTCAATCGTACCTCGTGTGATGAGGCGATAAACTTCCACATTTTCCTCTTGTCCAATACGGTGGGCACGGCTGATAGCCTGCATTTCCACAGCTGGATTCCACCAGAGGTCGATGAGGACAACTGTATCAGCTCCCGTCAGGTTAAGCCCAACCCCACCCGCTTTCAGTGAAATCAAGAAGGTGTCCTTAGACCCATTATTGAAGGCTCTGGTCATTTCCTGACGTTCATTCGCTGGCGTTGAACCTGTAATTTTATAGCTGGTCAAGCCAAGTTTTTCCATTTCCTGCTCTGCTAAATCGAGCATGCCACGGAATTGCGAGAAGATGAGAGCACGATGTCCGTTTTCTTTGATTTGGACCAAGAGCTGGCGCAAGCTATCTAGCTTACCACTCTCACCATCATAATCCATAAAGAGACTCGGCGTGTCGCAGATTTGGCGGAGACGGGTAATGCCTGACAGGATTTCAATCTTGCGGCGGTTAATATCAGCATCCGATACTCCGCGGATACTTTCTTGCATCTGACGAAGCTGGGCTAGGTAAATAGCTTTTTGGCTGTCCGCCATTTCATTAGGGTAATTGATTTCGATGAGGTCTGGCAATTCTGGCAAGACATCTTCCTTACGGCGACGCATGACAAAAGGCTTGATGTAGCGAGCAACTTGCTTAGGTTCCAATTTCAAGAATTCTTTTTTATTTGGAAGCAAGCCTGGGAGAACGATTTGGAAAATCGACCAGATTTCCAGAAGTTTATTTTCAATCGGTGTTCCTGAAAGGGCGAAGCAATTTTTGACCTCAAAAGCTCGAAGGCTCTGTGCAATCTTGGTCTGGGTATTTTTCATGACCTGTGCCTCATCCAAAATGAGGTAATCAAAAGACTGGGTCTGATACTCTTCAAAATCCTGACGGAAAGAAGAATAGCTGGTAATGACCACCTGATGATTTTCAGAAATAATGGCGTCACGGACAGGTTTCAAGCCGTAAGAAACCACCACATCCAAATCAGGAGCGAATTTGCTAAATTCATCCTTCCAGTTATAAATCAGGCTTGACGGTGACAAAATCAAGACACGCGATTCTTTGGTAATCTTGCTATTCAAAAAGCTAATGGTCTGCAAGGTCTTGCCAAGTCCCATATCATCAGCCAAAATACCGCCAAAACCGTAGTTATCAAGCATAGACAACCAACGAACACCCGCAACCTGATAATCACGGAGGTCTGCCTTGACAGTCAATGTCGGAATAGCGAAGGCTTCTGGATGACGAAGGTCATAGGCCAACTGCTTGAAGGCATCTGAAAACTGAACATTGCTACTGTCTTTAAAAAGTTCTGACAGTTGAAAAGCGGCAATGGTATCCAGTTGCAAATGACCATTTTGAAGTTGCTTAGCTCGAAGTTGTTTCAGGGTATGACTGACCTTTTGCGTGTCGTCGTCAAAGACCACCAATTTACCAGACTTACTGATAAAGTATGGGGTATTGTTGAAGAGAGCTGTTAGGGCATCGTCAATGTCATTTTCAAAAATGCTTGAAAAATCAAAGGACACGTCCAACAAACCACCCTGTGCCTGAACAGAAACCCTCGGTTGCTCTGAATAGCGGAGCTCCTCCAGCTCATCAGATAAATAAACATCACCTAGGCGCTCTAATTGTTTGAGTGTTTGGGTAAAGAAGACATAGAGGTCCTCTCCGATGAGCGGTAGGTGGCGTGACTGAAATTGCGGAGCGAAGCCATTATTTTCCAAAACCTTAAAGATTTTCTCTTCGTGTTTGAAATGACTGGCAAAGGGCAGATTTTCCAGTTCCTGACGGCTAGAAACCGTCAAGCCATGCCCATAATCAAAGACCAGTTTGAGTTGAATATCCTGATTGCTAGCCAATTCTAAATAAAATTTAACCCCAAAATCACGAATGATAAAACTCTTGGGTGCATCGACACGACCGACTGCTTGGAAGTCCAGAAGACTAGCAGCTAGTTTGGCCTGGTCTTCCAAATCAAAATGGATGTGCTTAGCCAAGTCGGCATCAATTGGTAAACTGCGAAGGGCTGTTACAATCTTGGTCTGTTTTAAATTGAGGTGATAAAAGGTGTTGTGATAACGCAAATAAGTCGCATCAAACAAGAGCTGAACCGTCTTTTCAACAATCGTTAGTTCAATCGATTGACGATGAACAGTCACTTTAAAGGTGAAAAGGGCATCGTCACCATCTAATTCTCTGAAAGAAACCTGGCTAAAAGCTTGCTGACCGCTATCAAATGAAAAATCATAGAGAGCCGACATCAAGGTCACACCTTCTTCAAAAAATCCTCTCGGTAGATTTAAATAACGGGCGTGGTTGGGTAAGAGAAATTCCAAATCCAAGCGGTCATTATCTGGAATGAGGCGCCACAAAAATTCAATTAAGTCTTGACTAGCCTCATCAAACTGCAATAGCGACAAGGGTTCAAAATAGTTTTTCCCAATTTGATAGTAGGCTTCCTTGCGAACCGTCGCAAGAAAGGCCTTGATGTCTCGAACAATATAAGACCTTTCATCTGGCAGGCGATTGATTTTTAAAGTCCACCAAATATCTGACGAATAGGGGCTCTGACTTCCTTGGGCAGACAAGCGATATTTAGTCGTATCATCCTCATTTAGCACAAGCCCATCAAGAAAAACACTCCCGAAGGATGTCATTTTTTGCGTTTCTTGGTGTGATTCCTTATTTGATTGCAATTGCTCAGATAATTGCTTGCCTTCCTTGTCATTCTTCAAATAATATTCCAAGGCTGCTAGATGCTCGCAATAATTTTTTCGCGCAAAAAAATCACAGTCACAAGTGACACGCTCATCTTCTAAAGCATAGGTCAAACGATGCTCTTGAACCGTGACTTCAAGCACACCATCTTCTTTAGACACTAATTGAACCAAACCTTGGTCATACAATTCAATGCCTTGATTACGAATTCGTCCAGGTATCATTCTACTCATCGTCATACCACCTTTATCTTATCACTTCATTATAGCAAATTTACCAAGGATTTTCTTGCAAAAACGGTAAAAACTGTGTGATTTACTGAAAAAATGGCAGCGCTAAATCTGAAGGGTTAATACTAAGTCAACATCAAAAACTACACCCATTTCACAGGCTTTAAATTCGGCAACAAGGTCACTCACATCACAATTAACCCTGACTTGATTAGTTTATCCCGTCCGCTGGGCGGTGAGGCTCCCGCAAAAATGCATTGACTGCTCCGCCCGATAGTGGACTTCCTGCAAAAATACATGGACTACTCCGCCCGGCGGCGAGCTTCGATCAGGTCAACATAAAAGAACCAAGCCAAGCTGACTCAGTTCTTCGGTAATTATTTACGTTTACGGGCAATCAAATTGATTGGCGTTCCTTCAAAGACGAAGGCCTGACGAATTTGATTTTCCAAGAAACGGAGGTAAGAGAAGTGCATAAGCTCTTCTTCGTTAACAAAGATAACAAATGTTGGTGGTTTAACGGCAACTTGTGTTGCATAGAAGATTTTAAGACGTTTTCCTTTATCCGTTGGTGTTGGGTTGATGGCAATGGCATCCATGATAACGTCGTTAAGCACAGCAGATGGGATGCGTTTGTTTTGGCTCTCGCTGATGCGCTTAATCATCTCAGGCAACTTGTGCAAACGTTGTTTGGTTTCAGCTGAGACAAAAACAATCGGTGCATAGCTCAAGAATTGGAACTGGTCGCGGATGTCTGCTTCCCATTTAGCAACTGTATGGTTATCCTTTTGAACAAGGTCCCATTTATTAACAACGATAATGATTCCTTTACCAGCATCATGGGCAAAACCAGCGATACGCTTGTCATACTCACGGATACCTTCCTCGGCGTTGATGACCATGAGGACAATATCTGAACGGTCAATGGCACGCATAGAACGCATAACGGAATATTTCTCAGTATTTTCATAAACCTTACCAGATTTACGCATACCAGCCGTATCAATCATGGTGTATTCTTGACCGTCGCTGTCGGTGAAGTTAGTATCAATGGCGTCACGCGTTGTACCAGCGATTGGACTGGCAATCACACGGTCTTCACCCAAAATAGCGTTAATCAAACTTGATTTTCCAACATTCGGACGACCAATCAAGCTAAAGCGGATAATGTCTGGATTGTCCTCTTCTTCCTCAACTGGAAGATTTTCAACGATAGCATCCAAAACATCACCAGTACCAATCCCGTGAACAGATGATACTGGGAATGGGTCACCAAGACCAAGTGAATAGAAATCGTAAATATCGTTACGCATTTCCGGATTGTCAACCTTATTGACAGCTAGAATGACTGGTTTGTTAGTGCGGTAAAGAATTTTAGCGACATATTCATCGGCATCCGTCACGCCTTCTTTACCTGACACCACAAAGACAATGACATCTGCTTCATTCATAGCGATGTCAGCTTGATGCTTGATTTGCTCCATAAAAGGTGCATCGACATCATCGATACCACCCGTATCAATCAATGAAAATTTACGATTCAACCATTCTCCGGTTGTGTAAATACGGTCACGCGTCACACCCTCAACATCTTCTACGATTGAGATGCGCTCTCCTGCAATTCGGTTGAACAATGTTGACTTTCCAACGTTTGGACGACCAACAATAGCAACTGTAGGTAATACCATCTTACTCCTCTTCTCTATCTGGATACTCCCAAAATCTTCTTAATTATTGACGGCGGTTAACGCCTTCTAAGTGAAACTCTTTTGCCAAATAGCGCACGCGCTCCATAACGCGCTTAGCTTGCCAAGTTTCATCATTTCCCTTAATATTGCTCCACTTTCTTTCCAAATCAGCAAAGCTGTAATTTGACGTAAAGAAAGTCGGAAGCTCTTCTAGCATACGGTACTGCAAAATCACCTGCAACACTTCATCGCGAACCCAAGGTGTTGTCTGCTCCGCACCGATATCATCAATAATGAGCACAGGCACCTTCTTCACAGCATCAATTTCATCCTTAACAGAACCGTCTGAAATCGCATTTTTGACATCAATGGCAAAGCTAGGAAAATGCAACAAGGTCGTTGCCACACCCTTCTTCTCAGACAATTCATGCGCCATGGCAGCCATGAGATAGGACTTGCCGACACCCATGTCACCATAAAGATAAAGCCCTTTTTGCCCATTTGCAGGATAGGCTTCTACAAAATCCAATAGGGCTGACAAGGCAATCATGCGGCTTTCATTATTGATGTCGAAATCTGCCATGGTGATATTGCGGTAAGACTTAGGTAAATTAACCAGATTGATGCGGTTAGCGATAGCTAATTTTTTCTGAGCCTCAATCAACTCACTAGTCTCTAAATAAGAGACGTCCGCATAGCCTTCATTCATGACCAAAATCGGTTGATAGCCCTTGGCGCTGTAGGTCGGGTCACCGTCTCGAAACTTCTGACGCTCACCAAGAAACTGATTGAATTTGGAAAAACTGATTTTAATTTCACGCTCTGTTAGATGATTAGCCTTGATAAAGGCAGCAATTTCTGGGTCTGCTAAAATAGTCTGAGCCAAATCTGCACTGGCTGCGCGGGAAAAACGCCCTGATTGCTCCAAAGCCTGTCCAATTGATTGCATCTAGTCACCATCCTTTCCAAGACGCTCCAAACGTTTCAAAGCATCTGACCTAAATTTCTCTAAATTTGCCTGTTTTTCAGGACTCGTTTCTTCTTTATAATCGGGATTACTCCACTCAGGAACATTTGATTTAGGGGCTTGCGCTACTTTTTGAGCCTGCTTACGCTCATTGAAGCTCCGCATTTTCAAAACAGCATCTTCTGCCCTTGTGACATTCTGATAAGAAAAATCATTAGCAATCTTCATCAGATAGGGTTTGTTCAAGTTAGCCGACTTGGTTTTATTGAAGGTATAAAGAACCATCACATTGATGACAGGGTCCAAAAAGCCCATGTTGGCCAGTTCTTCTAGCAGGTCGCGCTCGCTCTTAGTCACCACAGCCTTACGAGCTTGCTTGATTTTTTCAAGAAATAGCAGAGCTGTTGACTTATTGGCTTCACGGATGATGACTGTCTCTTGTTGACTGAAGTCCGTACCAGCTGGCGCTTCTGTCAGATGCCCAGCTTCTTCTTTTTGCACCCTCATCCGCTTGGGGCTAATGGTTGAACCAATAGCCGTTTGCTTAGCCAAGTCATAAGTCTCAAACCAATTCAGATTAAAACGGTCAGCGACAGCAAACAAGGCTAGGACATCATCTTTTTCATTGTTAAAGCGCAAGCCATCACGCACCATCCGATGACGAAAACTCTCCAAATCAAAATCCGTCTTTGCTGTCACGGGACTTGCCGTATTATTCTCCAGATCAGGAAAGACATCTGTCAATTTTTTTGAAAGGTCACGTGCATTTTCAGGAACAGTCAAGGCTAATTCAGCCACTGCCACCTCACCAATCCTGCGCTCTAAAAGGCTGCGATAGATAGGATTCGCTAGAAAAGCTTCATTGGTCATAGCTGGCTGCATTTTAATCAAATAAGCCCCTGACCAACGGTACAACTTAATCAAATCAATAGCAGTCAACATAACCAAGGCATCCTCAAAGCGACGCATGTCAAATTGGATATGATTTAAAATCTCGCTAAATTTATGTTTCTTACGCCCATCATCAAAAAACTGCACCAAGTACTGATAAATCAAGGTCGCATCATTACCAATAATAGGCTGATAGAGGCGAATGAGGCTGGCGCTATCGTAACTGATACTATTATGCTTCAGATAAGAAAATTCTTCAATGGGACTCATCTGTCACACCGTTTTTCTTCTTACTACGGACACGGTTAGTAATCTGCTGTAAGAGTTCCTCAATCTCATCAACATCCTTGAAAGACTTATAGACACTGGCAAAACGCACGTAAGTAATCTCATCCAGCTCTGCCAATTCATCCATGACAAGATTGCCGATAACAACGCTAGAAACTTCATTTTCATATTCGCTGCGAATCTCGCGTTCGATACGGGAAATCACCGACTCGATATCTTCACTAGAAACAGGTCGTTTTTGAGCACTTTGAATGATTCCGTTAAGAATTTTATCACGTGAAAATTGCTCACGCGTGCCATCTTTCTTGATAACCAAGAGAGGAACCTCCTCTAAGCGCTCGAAGGTTGTAAAACGAGCATGGCACTGCTCACATTCTCTACGACGTCTAATGGTCGTCCCTTCTTCAGCTTGACGGCTATCAATGACACTTGATTTATTGTATCCACATTTGGGACAACGCATATAAACACCCCTATCTATCCAATTTACTCAGTATACTATTTTACCATAATTCCGCCAATAACAAAAGAATCAGAATCAATTCGCACACCTTAGACAGATAAATTAAAGAGAACCGAACACTTGGTTCAGTTCTCAACGTTAGTATCATCCAAAGGAATAGTCAAGAGGAACTCTGTCCCTTCATTGACCTTGCTCTTAACATCAATTTCCAAGTCATAAGCATCAACAATCTGCTTCAAAACAGACAAACCAATCCCCAGACCCGCTTGCGTACTTGTTCGATTGCGAGATTTATCGGTTCGATAGAAGCGGTCAAAGATAAATTTGATATCTTCCTCAGCAATTCCTTCTCCCCAATCCTTGACCGAAACGATGGCATGATTATCCTTAACATCTAAAGTAACGGCAACGACTCTTTCATTGATGGAATATTTAACAGCATTATCTATCAAAATCATAATAGCCTGCTCAAAGTGATTCTTATAAATTTTCCCCACGACAGACGCGCCAGCCTTATTATCAAAAGTAAATGTAAAATCTTCTTTCAAAACCTTGAAATTGCCAAGGACGGTTTCTATCGATTTTTCAAGGTTGGCAACCTTACCTTTGTGGAGGTCAAAACTCCCTTGCACGCGAATCATGTCCAGCATGTCGTTAATCATAATCGACATGCGGTCCGCTTCATGATAAGTGGCAGCTAGGCTCTCATCCAAAAGCTCCGCATCATCCTTACCCCAGCGTTGTAGCATGCCAACATGCCCTTTGATGACCGCAACGGGTGTCCTCAATTCGTGACTGACATCGCTGATGAAACGCGACTGCCTCTCCGTATAACCTTCCAATTTGTCCAACATATTGTCAAAAATCATGGACAATTCTTCAATCTCGTCACCTGACTTAATATGACTTCGCAATTTTAAATTACTTGGATTATCGGCAATTTTTCGCATGACATCATGCAAATTTTCAAAAGGATGAACAAACCGTCTCGTCGTCAAAATGATAATCATGAGAGCAATTCCTATCCCCATCGTTTCAATAAAAACCAAGAAAATGATTAAATTACGACGCATATCATAGTAACGATTGAGATTATAGAAAACCTGAACATAGCCAATCAATTTACCAGTTTTCTCCGAGTAAATCGGTTCAGACTGGAAAAAGCCCTTATCCTTACCTAAATTATCAATCTGGACAGTATCTATATCTGACCCGTTTAACTTTTTGGGAACACTATCTTGAACTGTTGTTAAAATCGCACGCTTATTATTGTCATACAAAGTCATTTCTTGATTGAAATAAAGCATGCTGTCAAAAGTCTGACCAGTACGGTAGATGTAAGTGGAGCCATTTGTTTTGGAAAATCTATCTACCTTCAGCTGCGCTTGGATAATATTACTAATATTGTCCAAGGTCAAATTAGAGCCCGTTTGTGCTAAACGGACTCTAATATTTTCTATTGATTTTGCTACATTCGTACGTTCCCGATGAAGCATGAAACGCGTCGTTGAAAAATAAACAACCACTGAAAAGATGGTAAATAGACTGAAGAACAAGGTGAAGACAACTATTGACAATTTTCGAGACAAAGTCTGTCTCACTCGGCTCACTTCAGTATTATTTTTCACGAATCACATACCCCATACCACGAACTGTTTGAATGTAAGATTCTTTACCAGGAAGGTCAATTTTCCCACGAAGGTAACGAATGTAAACATCGACAACATTAGTTTCTGCTGCAACATCATATTTCCAAACATTAGCAAGCAATTCTTCGCGTGTCATGACACGGTTCATGTTATTCAACAAAACTGACAACAAGTCAAATTCACGTTTTGTCAATGAAATTTCTTCATCACCACGGATTGCTGAGCGATTTTGAACATTAAGTGATAAATCACGGAAACTACCGAGAGGTTCTTCAATTTTAGACTTAGCTTCTACATCTTGACGACGGAAGATTGCACGAACACGCGCAAGCAATTCTTCAATGGCGAATGGTTTGACAATGTAGTCATCAGCGCCACGGTCCAAGCCGGCCACAATATCCATGACTGAATCACGTGCTGTCATCATCATTACATAAGTCGTTTTTTCAGCTTGGAGACGACGTGTCACTTCAAATCCATCCATTTCTGGAAGCATAAGGTCCATCAAAATCAAATCAAAATCTTTTTCCAGAGCAGTTTCAAGACCCTCGCGACCACTATGCTTTACAACAACTTCATAACCTTCGTGCAACAACTCTAGTGAAACAAAACGTGCTAAGTTTTTTTCATCTTCAATGATTAAAATTTTCTTACTCATTATATCTTATACCCTACTATTCTTAATTTTAAAATCATTCATAACAATCTATTACCAGTTTGTCATTTTTTTCTAAAATTAAAAACCCATTGATTCTTTATTTTCTAATGTCACTACAAAAGTATACCAAAAAACGAACATTTTTCAATAGAGAATTGACTAAACTGTTTTATTTTATTCTTCAAACAATCCATTTAATGCTGCAAATGGGTTATTTTCTTTTTTCTTTTCTGATTGAAGGGCTTCAAATTGTGATTCCGTTAACACTGACCAATTATCCCCTGATGGCATCTCATCAGATTCTAACTCATCCTCTGCGAGAACTCGAAGTGGAATGGACAATAAGATATTATCAATGACGCTTTCTTCAAGGTCAATGGCATCGCCTTCTAATAAAAGAACAAGACTCTCCTCAACCAAATCAGCTTTTTCATCAGCGTTAGCTGCTTCAATAAAAACTTCGTCAACCCATTGGCTTTTACTCAAAGTAACAGGTTTCATTGAGCGACTTGAAGGCAGGGTAATATCATAGTTGAGCTGATACCCCAGCAAATAGAGACCATTATCATAGGTAACAGTCCCCTTTACAAGGACATTTGCGATATCTAAAATTTCTGAGCTACGCTCTAATAATCTATCTTTAATAGACAGGTCTTGGTCAAAAGTAATCCCATCAAGGTTTTTCTTAATTTCTGTTAATAATAGCATGAATAATCCTCTTTTTGTGATGTCCTTTTCTATTATAACAACTTTTTCTTAACTTGTCCTTTAATTTTTATCAATTTGGTGACAAGCAACCATGTCGATATCTCTTTACATTTGACGAAGGCGTTCGATACGATCTGCAATCGGTGGATGGGTGTAAAATAGGTGCTTGAAGCCGTCTTTTTTCATAGGGTCGTTGATGTAAAGTGCTGCGCTGGCATCATCAACAGGATGTTCCATAGGGCTTGATTGTTCTAATTTCTCTAGGGCTCTAATCATTCCATGGGGATTACGAGTCAGCTCAACTGAGCTAGCATCCGCTAAATATTCACGTTGGCGTGAAATGGCTAATTGAACTAGAGTAGCTGCGAGGGGAGCAAGGATGATTGATAAAATAGAGAAAATCAACAACAAAATGCCTACTCCCTCACTTTCTCTGTCATCATTTCGGCGTCTGCCACCACCGTACCACATCATACGACTTCCAATACTTGAAATCAGGGTGATGGCGCTAGCCAATGCTACCGCAATGGTTGAAATACGGATATCGTAATTACGAATATGGCTGACCTCATGCCCGATAACCCCTTCCAATTCTTCGCGATTCATAACCGCAAGAAGGCCTGTTGTGGCTGCGACTGCTGCATTTTCAGGGCTTGAACCTGTTGCAAAAGCATTCATAGAGGCATCTTCAACGATGAAAACGCGAGGCATGGGAATCTGAGCTACCATAGCCATATCCTCAACGATGTGATAAAGGTCGGGTGCCTGGTCAACCGTCACTTCACGGGCGTTGTTCATGGACATAACAACATCAGTCGATTGGAAAATCATGCTGGCTGCATAGATAATCCCGATGATAAGGGCGATGATTACCCCTAATTGAAGATTACCAATGAAGAGGTAACCGACGCCTGCGCCAATGGCTGATAAGAGACAGAAAAAGACAATCAGCAAAACGACCGTTTTACGCTTGTTACTAGCAATTTGATCATACAGCATGATTGCTTCCTTTCTGATTAAAAGTCAAAAGATACTTTTGGAACTTCTTTTTCATCTTCTGGTGTTTCCAAGAAGTCTGCTGCTTTGAAGCCAAAGAGTTTGGCAACGATATTGCTTGGGAAAGTTTCCAATTTGATATTGTAGTTCGATGTTGTTGTGTTGTACAACTGACGAGAGTAAGAAATTTTATTTTCCGTATTAGTCAACTCGTCTTGTAGTTTAACAAAGCTGGCATTAGCCTTGAGGTCAGGGTAATTTTCAGCGACTGCAAAAATGCTTGAAACTTGTTTGGTCAATTGGTCGCTAGCTGCCATAGCTTCCGCTGGTGACTTAGCTTGAGCGATTTGGGCACGAAGCTCTGCAATTTTTTCAAGCGTCTTACCTTCATAACTTGAATAGCCTTTAACCGTCTCAATCAAGTTAGGAATGAGGTCATTACGGCGTTTCAATTGAACATCAATCTGACTCCAAGATTCTTTGGTCTGCATGCGTGAGCGAACAAGACCATTGTAACTAGTAATTACCCAAATCACTAGAACAACAATAATAGCTAAAATAATCCACATCATAAGTGTTGTCTCCTTTTGTTTTTATCATTATAGCAATTTTAAAGAACTTATGTAAAGTAAAGACTATGCTTTTATGATTCTTTAGTTTTATGATAGAATAGAAAAGGATTTTAATCGATTAGAATGTAAGGAGTTACTATGACACCAGAAGAATTTTATCAGGCACTTGAAGCCTTTAATATCAGCCTATCTGAGCAACAAAAAGAGCAGTTTGAAACCTACTTCAGACTCCTCGTTGAATGGAATGAAAAAATCAATCTGACAGCCATCACAGACAAGAAAGAAGTCTATCTCAAGCACTTCTATGACTCTGTTGCTCCCGTTTTACAGGGGCATATCACAAATGAACCTATCCGTCTCCTGGATATCGGGGCTGGGGCTGGTTTTCCTAGCCTCCCGATGAAAATCATCTGCCCTGAGATTGATGTGATTATCATTGACTCGCTCAACAAGCGGATTAATTTCCTTAAGTTATTAGCTGATGAGCTTGGTTTGACTGGGGTGCATTTTTACCATGGGCGTGCTGAGGATTTTGGACAAGATAAGGCATTTCGTGGACAATTTGACATTGTCACCGCACGCGCTGTCGCCCGTATGCAGGTCTTGTCTGAGTTGACCATTCCTTTCTTGAAAGTTGGCGGACGCCTCATTGCCCTCAAAGCCGCCGCAGCTGACCAAGAAATCGCTGACGCTAGCAATGCGCTTCGTCTACTCTTCTCACAAGTCAGTCTTAACGAAAATTACAACCTTCCAAATGGTGACGGACGCAATATCACTATCGTGGATAAGAAGAAGGAAACGCCCAACAAATATCCCCGTAAAGCTGGCACCCCTAATAAGAAACCCTTGTAATTGCTATGAAAGATTTTTTCAATTTGAAGACCATGCCAATTACACGTAAACTCAGTTTCAGCTTTTTGGCAGTTATTTTGATTGGTAGTCTATTGCTCTCTCTTCCTATTTTCCATTATACCAATGCACCGCACACGACTTACCTAGACCATCTCTTTATAACAGTGTCCATGGTTTGTGTGACAGGATTATCTGTCTTTGCAGTTGGAGATGTTTATAATGGCTGGGGGCAAGTCGTCTGTATGCTGCTCATGCAGATTGGTGGGCTGGGGCTCGTAACGCTCATATCCCTGTCCTACTATGCTCTCAAGCAAAAGATGTCTCTGAAGCAACAAAGTTTGCTCCAGTCGGCTATTATCTACGATACGGCTGATCAGCTCAAAGATTACCTTTTTCTCATTTTCAAGGTAACATTTGCTGTTGAGGGGATTGCTGTATCGCTACTCATGATTGACTTTATTCCTCGTTTTGGGCTTGGTCATGGCATTTTCAATAGTATTTTTCTTGCTGTGTCTGCCTTTTGTAATGCAGGTTTTGACAATTTTGGGTCTACCAGCCTTGCTTCCTTTAAATTAAATCCTCTTGTTAATTTGGTTATTTCCTTCTTAATTATCGCTGGAGGACTTGGTTTTGGGGTTTGGAAGGATTTGCTGGCTGCTGGGCGCAAGCTATTGACCAAAGGTCCTAAAACAAGCAAAACGTTCAGCAGAGCTTTGAGTAATCACTCTCGCTTGGTCTTGCAAACAACTGGCCTGCTACTGGTTGGTGGGACGGTGCTGTCTTGGGTTCTGGAATTGGGGAATCCAAAGACAATCGGTCAGCTGAACGTTTTCCAGCAAGGTTTGGTGAGTTTCTTTCAAACGGTAACCATGCGTACGGCTGGCTTTTCAACGCTGGATTACACACAAACAGATGCTTCTACTAATCTTGTTTATATCATTCAAATGTTGATTGGTGGGGCACCTGGAGGAACCGCTGGGGGATTTAAAATCACTGTTGCAGCCATCATTTTCTTGCTCTTTAAGGCTGAATTAAGCGGACAAAGTCAGGTGACCTATCATTTCCGCGTCATTTCTTCAAGGCTGGTGCGTCAGACATTGACTGTCCTTGTCTTTTTCTTTGGCACTCTCATCGTCGGCTATCTGCTCTTGCTCGAATTAGAGCCACAGTTAAACCCATTCGCCCTTTTCTTTGAAGCGTCGAGTGCTCTTGCCACTGTCGGGGTGACCATGAATGTGACAACCCACTTGTCAACTGGAGGTCGCCTGGTCGTTATGGTATTAATGTTTTTGGGACGTGTCGGTCCTATCACGGTTTTAATGTCTCTCATGCAAAAGACAAAAAAAGACATTCAATATGCCGAAACTGATATTATTTTAGGTTAGGAAAATTTTCTATGAAAACAAAAATTATTGGCGTGCTGGGTTTGGGGATTTTTGGTCAAACCGTAGCACAAGAATTAAGTAAATTTGAACAGGATGTCATCGCTGTTGACAATAGGGCTGACAATGTCCAGGCCGTCTCTGACTTTGTGACCAAAGCAGTTATCGGGGACATTACCGATATTGATTTTTTAAAACACATCGGTATTGAAGACTGTGATTCTGTCGTCATCGCAACAGGAAATAGCCTTGAAAGTTCGGTGCTAGCTGCCATGCACTGCAAGAAGCTTGGGGTGCCACAAGTCATTGCTAAGGCCCGCAACAGCACTTACGAAGAAGTCCTTTACGAAATCGGTGCAGACCTAGTCATCTCTCCAGAACGAGAATCTGGTCACTATGTTGCCTCCAGTTTACTTCGTCACCGTATTACAGATATTTTTGAAATTGAATCAGGAATCTCAGTGGTTGAATTTAAAGTTCCAAAATCTTGGGTTGGTAAAACCGTTGTTCAGCTAGATGTTCGAAAGAAATTCGAACTCAATCTTATCGGCACGCGCGATTCTAAGAATGCAACGCTCAAAACTGATTTTTCCCTCAATCACCCACTTAAAGAGGGGACAGTCATTGTTGCCATTGCCAATACCAATACCTTTGAAAAGTATGATTATCTTGGTTATTTTGACTAAGCAAAAAGCCTTCCGAAATTCGGAGGGCTTTTCCTATTCTTCATTTATGACCATGGATTGTAAAAACGACCGTGATTGATGTAAAAGAGTGCAAGGCTAACAGCCAAAATAAGCATGGCAATGACAATAGTCAACATGTCCTGCTTTGAAAATGCCTTGTAAGTATACCAAGTCCGCTTTTTATTTTTACCAAAACGGCGTAATTCCATGGCAGTTGACACCGTATCAATCCTGTCCAGTGAACTGAAAATCAGAGGAATGACAATCTGCAGATTACCCTTGATACAGTCCACCAACTTAGCCTTCTTTGACAGTTCCAAACCACGCGCTTCCTGCGACATACGAATCATATAAAATTCTTCCTGCACATCTGGAATGTAACGTAGGGTCAAGCTGACAGCGTAGGCAATCTTGTAAGGGACCCCAATCTGATTGAGACTGGAAGCAAACTGGCTAGGATGGGTTGTCATGAGAAAGAGCACCGCCAATGGCACCGTACAAAAGTATTTAAGGGACAAATTCAGGAGATAAAAGAGTTCTTGACTAGTCAGATAAAACCTTCCCCAGCCAGCCCAGAGCAATGTCCTAGCCTGATAAATCTTCTCACCGTATTCAGGCGCAAAGAGATAAACAACGACAACGTTAATCAAGGCAAAAAAGCTGATAAATTTGACGACGAAGGACACCTGATGCCAGTGAATATTGGCCAGCTTAAAGAGATAAAGTGACAGCAAGCCAATAAAAATAATGAGCCGCGTATCATAGGTGGTCATACAAGCAATCGACACTAGGACAAAGAAAAGAAGCTTGCTGGCACCCGACAGACGGTAAAGAAAGCTGTCACCGTCTTGATAACCAATGAGTTGATTAGCCATGCTGTCCTCCTTGCTGTTTAATGTAGTACTGGGTGAGGGCAATCGGATCCGCCTTCAACTGCTGTGCCAAGTCGAATAGGCTGGTTTTCTTCAAATTAGCCCGCTCCAAAATATCATCCTGGTTGAAAATATTGACAGGACTGTCATCCGCGAGGATTTGCCCATCATAGACTACGACACTGCGATCCGAATATTCCAGCATGAGCTGCATGTCGTGGGTAATCATGATAATGGTATGGCCAGCTGCGTTCAATTCATCCAAAAATTGCATAATTTCAGTGTAGTTGCGCTTATCCTGACCGGCGGTCGGTTCATCCAAGAGAATGATTTCTGGATTTAATACTAAGATTGAGGCAATGGTCACGCGCTTCTTCTGACCGAAAGATAAGGCTGAGATGGGCCACTTACGAAATTCATAGAGCCCACAAGTTTTCAACGTCTGATGGACACGTTCTTCAATCTCCGCTTCATCAAAACCGCGCAAACGTAGACCTAGTGCCACCTCGTCAAAAATCATGGCCTGACTAATCATCTGATTAGGATTTTGCAGGACATAACCGATGCGCTCAGCACGCTCCTTGATGGAATCCTCGGCAATAGACTGTCCTTGATAGAGAATCTGGCCTTCCACTGGGATAAATTGGCAAAGAGACTTGGCCAAGGTAGATTTGCCAGCCCCATTTTTCCCGACGATAGAAATTCGCTCGCCCTTATGAATAGTCAGTGACACATCCTTAAGAATAGGCTGCCCCAGCTCATAGGCAAAGTTTAGATTCTTAATTTCCAGCAGTTTTTCCTTAGGTAATGGCTGCGCTGTTGAAGCTTTTTCATTGAAACTAATCTGACTTAAGTCCATCCGACTGAGTTTGGACAGGTGCTGCGCAGAATCAAGATTCAACCCTAAATCACGTAAAACAGTCACATAAAGAGGTTCGCGGATGCCATTTTCAGCTAAAAGACTTGTCTGCAAAAGCTGATCAGACTCACCGTCAAAGAGAATACGCCCATCATTGACCAAAATAATCTTGTCCACCCGACGGTAGAAAACATCCTCCAAGCGATGCTCGATAATGATGGTCGTCGCACCAGTCTCCTCGTGAATGCGGTCAATCAGGTCAATGGTTGCCTGCCCAGACTTGGGATCAAGGTTAGCCAGAGGCTCATCAAAGAGCAAAATAGGACTTTCATCAATGAGCACCCCTGCCAAACTGACGCGCTGCTTTTGCCCACCAGATAAATCCTGTGGACGTTGTTCAAGCAGGTCAAGTAAATCTAGCTTGTCCGCCCAATAATCAACCTTTCCCTTCATCTCATCAAGGACAAGACAATCATTTTCCAAGGCAAAAGCCAAATCCTCAGCCACAGTCAGTCCAATAAACTGACCGTCTGGATCCTGCAAAACCGTAGAAACCAAATGAGACTTGTCGTAAATAGACAAGTCAAAAGCATCTTTGCCATCAATGGTTAAAGAACCAGACTTCTCACCATGATAGATATTAGGGATAATGCCATTAAGACACTGCCCCAGAGTGGACTTCCCAGAACCAGACGGACCAACAATCAAGACCTTCTGCCCTTTTTCGATAGACAGATTAATATCTCTCAAAGTGGGCTCTGCCTGAGCATCATATTTAAAAGTAAAGTCCTTAAATGCAATAAAGTTAGTCATCAAATTCTTCCTTAAGCTAGGAGTTTAGTCTTTAGACAAACTACCAGACTGTGTGCGAGTCTTGGCATAGACAGCCAACAAGATACTACCTGCGATACCAATTGTCAAAGCATTTGAAGTCGCTGCAATCACACCTTGAGTAAAGACTTTCTTAGCTGGTTCACTGTAAATAACGATGTCACCAAGCGGAGCAATCAATCCCCAGGCAATAAAGTTTGTCACAATTTGAACAAGGTTAAACCAGACGTAATCATTCGTTGAAAGTTTACCCTTTTCAATTTGAAGTTTATTTTTCAAAAGACCGATACCAAGTCCAACCAAACCACTTGGCAAGACCCATGACCACCAAACACCATATCCTGAAAACATGTCTTTAATCATGTGACCAATGAAACCAACGAAGAAGCCAGCAACTGGACCAAAAATGACAGCAAATAGTGCTTGGACGGCATATTGAAGTGAGATGCTAGTGTTTGAAAATACGGGAATGTTAACAAACAAACCGATGATAACGAAGAGGGCTGCCCCGATACCTGTTGCGACAACCGTTTTGATAGAATTATTTTTCATGAGTTCTCCTTTATGTGAATGATTGATTAAGCAATGCGACGAATTTCGATACGCCAGTTTGAACCGACACCAACATTATAAGCCTTGGCAAAAGACCCTTGGTTGATGGCTAGACCAAGGCGATAAAGTGAATTGATGTAGAGGATGGGTTGACCGATGCGGACATCCGCAAAGGATTTGCCATAAGTGACTTGGTTTTGATAGACCAACATATCATTATTGTAGATAGTCACTTCGAAACGGTCTCCGAATTCTGGCGCCAGCGTATAAAACTCCTCACGCTTGATAGAGGTCCAGAGTGAACCAAAGCGAACATCCAGAATATCAATAGCTCCGAAAACTGTCTCGTCTTCAATCCTCGTTGCTACCTCTGGTAACTCTACGATATCATCGACAGACAGCTCTGGACCAACTTCTTCAAAAGTGATATGACCGCTAGCCAGCTTGGCACCCGTGTAGGCATAAACATCACGGCCGTGGAAAGTATAGGAATACTCGGTGTTCTGACGGCGGTTTTTAACTTCAGAAATTTCACGAATAGCCTTGATACCGACATGATTCTTGATGTAAGAAAGCGTCCCGTTGTCAGGCGTTACGATGAACTGGTTACTTTCTGTCAGAGCTACGACGCTCTTCCGCTTAGAGCCCACACCTGGGTCAACAACCGAAACAAATGTTGTCCCCTGCGGCCAATATTCAACCGTCTGGAAGAGACGATAGGAAGCCTCGAAAATATTGTAGGGAGTGATGTCGTGGGTCAGATTGTGAATCTCTAACTCAGCTGACTCCTGCAAAGCCACCCCAAACATAGCAGCAACGGCACCGTCAACCAAACCAAAGTCCGATTGCAGCACCAACAAATTATTAGTCATACTTATAATTCATTCCTTTCGTTTCACTCAAGGCACAACACTAAATGAAAAGGTGTTGTGCTCTTTATTTTAGTTTACAATAGAGTTGAGAAGCCCTATCACTACTACAAATCACGGGGAGGTGAATAAGTGAGTGGTACACCACTACCTCGCATGTTTACAGGTGTAGTTCTTCCTATCAAGCACAACTAACTGTGACTAAGAGCACGTAAACTTATAATTGGATAAACGACTCGTTTGTGAAAAGGAAGAACAGTCAAGGGATAGGGACTTCTCAAATATGATGAAGGGAGACCCCTCATGTTAATCTTGTTTACCCTAATTGTTGTGGGATTGATGTCCATAAAACCTTTGTCGTAGCGGTTATTGTCATCACCAACAAGCAAGGAATCACTGAGTACCATCGTAAACGCTTCTCAACCTTTACCAATGGTCTCATTCAGCTACGAGATTGGTTGGAATACTATTCCTGCTTTGATGTCTGTATGGAATCAACTGGTAAGTACTGGATTCCTGTTTTCAATATCCTCGAAGAATCCTGCAATATCTGCTTGGCTCATCCCAAGTATGTCAAAGCGATTCGAGGAAAGAAGACCGACAAGAAAGATGCTCAATGGATGACCGACCTCTTTTGCTATCGCATGAAGTTAACACAACTTCAAGTCAGTGAGAAAAATCGCTATCAGAATTGTCTCGCTTGGTCTAACCTCCAAATTGCAAGTGTCGTTTCCGATGTTTTCGGAAAAAGTGCTCAAGCTATTATCAAAAGCATCCGTGACAATCCGGAAAACAAACCAAACATTGAGCAGCTGGTTCACAAGAGAATGAAGAATAAAGTTCAAGACTTAGAAATCGCTATGGATGGCGATGTGACACCCAAACAAGCTGAGAAGGTTAAAGTTATCAAAGTTCATTACAATGCTCTCGCTATTTGTAAAAAGGACCTAGAGCAGATGATTTGGGAACTAGGGGCTGAATATAGCCAAGAGGTTAAACTTATCCAAACCGTTTCTGATTTCAAAGAGGAACTTTCTGCCCTTCGAGTTATCTCAGAGATTGGTAGCAATATGACAGTCTTTGAATCAGCTGGCAAACTTTGTTCCTGGGCAGGTTTAGTACCAGCTAACAATGAAAGTATCGGAAAGAAATATTCTACTCGTATTTCTAAAGGTGGTAGATACCTCAAACCCTTCCTTGTTCAAATTGCCAACGCTGTCGTCAAGTCTGACAAGCATTCAGAATTGAGAAATAAGTATCTTAAACTCAAGAGACGGCGTAGGCATCGAAAAGCAATTATCGCTATTTGTCGAAGATTACTCGTTTCTATTACCAAGTGCTACGAAAACAAGAAGACTACAATCCTCTTCTACAAGGGCTAACCGAAATACGAAATCCTGACAAAACAATGTCTATTCAAGATGCTATTCGTTTTGCACAACAACACGGATTCAATGTCAATTAATGTCAAAAATCAGGTCTCAAGACCTCTCTTTAGTGTGCTCAAAATCAGGGTAAACAATAAATCAATTAGCTTTTATCTTTTTTCAAACTTCACCTATTTCTTTTTATGATTTTCCTATTTTACCATAGATAGCAAGTTTTTTGTAATTGTCTCTTTATTAGCGAAGCTATAGGTAAAAACTATAGCTAAAAATGGCTGAGCTTTTGCCCAACCATCTTATTATAACATTTTCTTTTTACCCCAAACAGACTTTTCAGCAAGAGCTGTGAAAAGAACGTCTGTTGATGAGTTGAGGGCTGTTTCACAAGAGTCTTGGATGACTCCCACAATAAACCCGACACCGACAACCTGCATGGCAATATCATTTGAAATACCGAACAAGCTACATGCTACTGGGATAAGGAGCAAGGAACCACCTGCAACCCCTGACGCACCACAAGCAGAAATAGCTGCAACAATGCTAAGAAGAAAAGCTGTTGGAAAATCGACTGTAATTCCCAAAGTATTAACAGCAGCGAGGGTCAAGACATTAATGGTAATAGCTGCGCCAGCCATATTGACCGTAGCCCCCAAAGGAATAGACACTGAGTAAGTATCTTTATTCAAGCCCAAGTCTTCGCACAACTTCATATTAACAGGAATATTGGCTGCTGAACTGCGTGTGAAGAAAGCTGTAACTCCTGACTCCTTCAAGCAGCGGAAAACCAAAGGATAAGGATTTTCACGTGTCACGATAAAACCAATAATCGGGTTAACCACCAATGCCACAAACAGCATGGTACCAACCAAGGTCAAAATCAAAAGACCGTATTTAGCAAGAACTGAGATACCATTTTCAGAAATCGTTGTAAAGACCAGCCCCATGATTCCAAACGGTGCTAGATTAATAATCCAACGAACCACTTTTGAAGTCACTTCAGCAAAAGTTTGCATCAAATCTTTGGTGTGTTGACTGACTGAGCGCATTCCTAGACCGAAGACAACTGCCCAAAAGAGCACGCTGATATAGTTAGCCTGAGCAATAGCGTTTATTGGATTATCCACAACTTTTAGCAACAATGATTGGAAAACTTCTGCAACCCCCTGCGGAGCTGACAAATTAGTCTTGGTAGACTTGCTCAAAACCAAAGTCAACGGGAAAATATAGTTCACCAAAACAGCGACCAAAGCTGCTGCAAAAGTCCCTAAAAGATAGAGGAAGACAACTGTTTTCATGTTGTTTTGCGTTCCCTCGCGGTGTTGGGAAAGAGCACTGGCAACCAAGGTGAAAACTAAAAGCGGAGCAACTGCTTTCAAACCACCGACAAATAAATCTCCTAGTAAACCAATTGCTGAGATTTTAGGAATAAGTATTCCTAAAATTAATCCAACAACAACTCCTATTGCGATACGTTTAATGAGACTGGCGCGATTCCACGCGCTAAAAATTCGATTCATATCTATCTCCAAAATATTTTTTCAAATTTTATAATATTACAAAAATTGTATAAAGTCAATATTTTCTCAAATGTTATCACGACAAACGCATGAAGAAAATGTGCACAACTTCAATTTTCATCGTATGCATTTTTATGAAAGTTTCCTGAGAATTATCGAGATATCTAGATTTTTTCATTCAACAGTACCCGTTTTCGAGTACATTATAGCACTATTTTATAAAAAATAACTCAAAATTTATGAAAAATAGTTTTCTGAAATCAATAGTTTCTTGGTAACTTCGCAAAGTAAGTTCCACTATATTTAGAAGTGGAACTTAGTCTACGAAGAAATGATAAAACTAGTGGAAATCTGTCTCAGACTAAATTCCGCTAGTTTTTAAAAAGCCTAATTTACCGTT
>NZ_JADNQT010000019.1 GCF_015594605.1 Streptococcus sp. HF-1907
AAGCTGTCTAAAGCTCTCTCCTTGCTTTCTCAATTCATATATTTGAACTTTATCTTCATAAGTTAATTTCATTATAAAACACCCCAAAAGTTAGATTTTTTCTGTCTAACTTTTGGGGTGCAGTTCATGACCAGCGCTTTTTGAGTAGGATTATTTCCTAAGTGACGGCAAGTCGGTGTTTCCTTTCTCAATCAACTGAAAGAAGAAATCATCTAGAGGCTGTCTGGTCTTGTAATGCTTAACAACAAAAAGAAATAACCGTCTCTTAACTTTAGCAGGTTAGACGATTATTTCTTAACTATAAACTGAGCTACCGTCTTAAACGGATTTACACTAGGAGTTGTTAGCGCAACTCCTTTTTCTATTTTCATTATAAACGATTGACTAATCTTTAGCACATACTAAACTGTGACAGTATCGTTTCTGCTTTATCATCTACTTCGTCATCTTATCATACATTTTAACTAGCCCCTAATCCATCATCCCAGCCTGCAATTGATACATCTTGTGATAGGTGCCACGCTTAGCCAAAAGCTCTTCGTGACTACCGCTCTCGATGATGCGCCCCTTGTCCAGCACGTAGATGCAGTTGGCATCTTGGATGGTCGATAGGCGGTGGGCAATGGCGATGGTCGTCCGCCCCTTTCGCATCTTGGCCAAGGAATTCTGCACGATTTGCTCAGTCTCTGAGTCGATGTTGGCCGTCGCTTCGTCCAAGATGAGAACTTTGGGTTTACTTGCTACGGTTCTGGCAAAGGCCAATAGCTGGCGCTGACCAGTTGAAAAACTTGAGCCCCGCTCTGAAACAGGTGCATCGTAGCCTTCAGGCAACTTCTGAATGAATTGGTCCGCGTCCACAAACTCCGCTGCCGCTTGCACGTCCTCATCAGAAATATCCTGATACATCTTGATGTTAGACTTGATAGTCCCATGATAGAGGAAAGGATCCTGCAAGACCAGCCCGACATTCTTACGCAATTCTTCCTGAGAATACTGACGGATGTCTTTACCATCAAGCAAGACTTGCCCAGAAGCAAATTCGTAGAAACGCATAAAAACGTTGATGATAGATGATTTTCCTGACCCCGTTGAGCCGACAAAGGCAATGGTTTCACCCTTATTAACCTTGAAAGAGATATTATCTAGTATTGGTCGAGTGCCGTCGTAAGAAAAGCTGACGTTTTTAAACTCAATATTGCCTTCTTGCACCTTAGCTCCGCTATTTTCCTGAAGAGGCTCATAGCCATCCTCGTCAATCAAATCAAAGACGCGACCAGCTGAGACCATGGAAGTCTGCAAGGTAGAGAAATTCTGAGTCACCTCAATCAAGGGGTCAAAGAGGCGGTTGATGTACTGGATGAAGGCGTACATGAGACCCGCCGAAATCCCAATGCTCATACCGCGAAAACCAAAGTAAGTCATCAAAAGGGCATAGGCTAGGAGTTTCAAGAGGGACATGGCAGGGCGGAGAAAGAGACTATCCAGAGCCATGGATTTGTTGGCGTAGACGACGTGTTCGGCATTGATTTCTTCAAATTCAGCCTTGAGACGTTCTTGCTGGTTAAAGGCTTGAACGATGCGGATGCCCTCAATGGATTCTGACAGTTTGGAGTTGATATCACTAAGAAGCGCCCGAGTTTTGGCAATAACAGCCACCGACTTCTTGCGATAAACATTAACCAAAATGAAGATGAAAGGCAAGAAAAGAACAACCAGTCCCGTCAAACGCACATCCAGCATGAGCATGGTGTAAAGGGTCACTGTGAAAATGAAGACCGCTGAAATGAAGCTAGACAGAATCCCCGAAAACATATCAGCGATAGCTTCCGTGTCATTGGTAATCCGCGAAACAATCGACCCCGCAGGCGTTCGGTCAAAGTAAGACATGCCCAAACGCTCCATATTAGCAAAGGCATCACGGCGAATATCGCGCACAATGCTATATGATACCTTAGCAAAATAGAGATTCCCGAAATACTGGATAAAGGTTTGAAGCACATACATGCCGTAATAGCCAATCAAAATCATGACTGCCGTCTGATTGACATTTGTCAAATAATTGTCAATAAAATGTGAGGCAATCAGGGGAATCAAACTTTTGACAACCGTCGTCAACAGAAGCAAGCCCAAAGCAAGGACAGTCAGCCACTTGTAGGGTTTCAAATAAGACATGAGACGCTTGAAGACAGCCCATTGGTTCTTGTTATTGGACATGACTTTCCTCCATTTCTAATTGTTGTGACTCATAAGTGTCAGCGTACCAACCACCTTGGGCAACCAAATCCTCATGGCGACCACGTTCGATAATGTGCCCATCTTGCATAACCAAAATGAGGTCAGCATGGACCACCGCTGACAGACGATGAGCCGAAATGATGGTGGTTTTTGATTGACGGGTTTCTTTCAGATTTTCGATGATGGCGTGCTCAGTCTTGGCATCAACTGCTGATAAAGAATCATCCAAAATCAGAATATCTGGATTGAGAATCATGGCACGACTCATGGCGATACGTTGCTTTTGACCACCAGAGAGGGAAACACCCTTTTCACCAATCAAGGTATTGAAGCCGTCAGGCATGTTTTTAATATCATCATAAACCTGAGATAGTTTGGTCGCTTCTTCTACTGCTTCAAGGCTCAAGTCAGGATTTCCAAAGCGTACATTTTCCAAGATAGATGTGGCAAACAAGAACTGGTCCTGTGGCACATAGCCAATCAAACTCCGCAAATCAGCCAAGCGGTAATCACGAATATCGTGCCCGTTGATCCTAATAGCCCCCTGATTGACATCGTGTTCACGGAGCAAGAGTTTAATCAAGGTCGTCTTACCAGATCCCGTCTGACCAACCAATCCAAGCGTCTGCCCCTTTTCAAGCGCAAAGTGGATATCAGCCAAAGTCTCTTCATTCTCATACTTGAATTGGTCGATATCATATTCCAAGCGACCATTTTCAATGGTCTCTAATGGCTGCGCTGGGTCTTGCACATCAGAGTCTTGCGCAAGGAGATTATTGATACGGTCATAAGAAACTGTCCCGCGCTGCACCAAATTAAAGAGGAAACCTATAGCCATCAAAGGCCAAACCAACATATCAAGGTAGGTCACAAAAGTAACCAGATTTCCAATCGTCACCTGTCCTTTGGAAACCATAAAGGCACCCATAGCCAAGGTCAAGACATAAGAAGCCCCGATAAATAAGAGCACCAAGGGGTCAAACATGACATCGTATTTCATGGTGTGCATGTTCTTTTGAAAGGCCATTTCATTGACTTCTTGGAAGGATTTCATTTCGTCTTCTTGGTAGCCGAAGGATTTGGTTACTTTGATACCTGACACGCTTTCCTGCACTTTATTATTGAGGTCAGAGAAGGCAGCTTGTGATTGACCAAAGGCTTTATGGGTCTTGCGACCAAGTCGACTGGTAGCGTAAGCCATTAGCGGAAGCGGAATAATAGCAATCAAGGTCATCTGCCAAGAAATGGTGAAGAACATGGTAATCAAAGTCGCCAAGGCGGTAATGGAAGCATCGACAGCAGACATGACCCCACCACCAGCAAGACGAGTTAGGGAGTTGATATCGTTGGTAGCATGAGCCATCAAATCACCCGTGCGGTATTTCTGGTAGAAAGACGGCGACATCTTGGTGAAATGGTCAAAGAGACGAAAGCGGACGATTTGCCCCAGACGATAAGATGTCCCCAAGATGTACATGCGCCAGATGTAGCGAAGACCATACATGGCTAACGCTGACAAAATCAGCCATAAGAGCCCCCACAAGAGTTTTGGAGTCGTCAATTTGCCATCTGTTATGGCGTCAATGACATTCCCCATAACTTTGGGTGGAATCAAATTCAAAACCGCCACCAAACTGAGCGATAAGATTCCAATCAGATAACGGCGTTTTTCTTCCTTGAAAAACCACCATAAATTGCGAATAATTGACATGTCGCTAAAAAGCTCCTTTCTAGATCATCTGGAAATCTCCAGACTCATTTGCCCTAACACAAGGACAGAGGCTGAGCAAGCTCACCCTCTGTCCTTGTGTTGAAATAGTTTTATATTTATTTACTTTGATATTTTCCAACGTAGCAAGTTTATCAATGATTAAAATCACTGATAAACGGTAAGTCGCTATAGCGACTTACCTAGCTACCTTACTAATTACAGTTTCAAAATAGTATCGATTTTGAAACCTCTATGTCGTTAGTAGTGCAGACGCAAGCAGCTTCCTTATGATGAATGAGAAAAGCTTCGCTTCCCTATTTCCAACCTCTTACAGTCTCTCGGACTGTTACTCTCTCAAAAATCCCGTTATCAGGGAAAGCTCACTTCGTTCGCCATTCTCAAAAGTGAAGTAAGAATACAATTTACAAAAAATTAATTTTAATATTAGTACATTATACCCCGCCACCCAGGGGGAAGGTCAAGTCAGACGACTTATGATTAAAAGAGTTGACTGATAATCAACTCTTTTGACTACTATTTTTTAGATGAAGGCTAAGCTTTTGGTAAACCCAAAGTGCCAATGGTCCTCCCAAGCTGTTGGTCCAGAGGTCATCAATTTCAAAGACACGATTAGCATCAATAAGAGCATCTAGGACCAACTGCGTGCATTCGATGAAGAGAGACATGATAAATGCTGTCAGCAAAATCTTCCTATATCCTCTCAATTTTGGAAATAGTGCTAGTAGACCCAAAATGAAGGGGAACAAGAGGAGAATATTGACCGCATTTTGTCCCAGAACCCAGAAAATCTGCCACCAGCTCTGCAATTGTCCAAAATGAACAAAGGAATTAAAAGGTGTCAGTAGGACAACCAAGCGACCGTAGTGCTGAATTCCAGGCGTTTCAACCCCATCAATCACATGCTGGGGACCAAAACACATCCAGCAAATCATCAAGGCATAAATCAGAACCAAACCCCAGACCAAGCGGCGACCAGCTGGCTTTAATTCAATCCTGTCATCAATGAAAGTTTTGAACATCTTATTTAGCAGCGCCAGCGATGGCTTTTTGACGGTCACGTTTCATGGTATTTGAACGCAATTGCCCACAAGCAGCATCAATGTCTGTACCATGCTCTTGACGAACAACACAGTTTACGCCATTTTTCTTAAGAACATCATAGAAAGCATCTACGCGTTCTTTAGGGCTACGGCTGTATTGGTCGTGCTCTGAAACTGGGTTGTAAGGAATGAGGTTGACGTAAGACAATTTACGGATTTTCTTAGTCAAATCTGCCAATTCCTGTGCATTTTCAGGCGTGTCATTGACTTCGTTAAGCATGATGTACTCGAAAGTCACGCGACGGTTGGTTGTTTCGATGTAGTACTCGATAGCTGCGAAGAGTTTTTCAAGTGGGAATGAACGGTTGATACGCATGATGCTTGAGCGAAGCTCATTGTTTGGTGCGTGAAGTGAAACGGCAAGGTTAACTTGAACGCCTTCGTTGGCAAAGTCACGGATTTTGTGAGCAAGACCTGATGTTGATACCGTGATGTGACGGGCACCGATGGCAAGTCCATTATCATCATTGACCGTACGCAGGAATTTAAGCACGTTATCATAGTTGTCAAAAGGCTCACCGATACCCATAACAACGATATGGCTGACGCGTTCGCCCTGACCACGTTCATCAAAGTACTTTTGAACCAACATAATTTGGGCAGTGATCTCACCATTGTTCAAGTCACGTTGTTTTTTAATCAAACCGCTGGCGCAGAAAGTACAACCGATGTTGCAACCAACCTGTGTAGTCACACAGACTGACAAACCATAGTGCTGACGCATGAGAACAGTCTCGATGAGCATACCGTCTGGCAATTCAAAAAGGTATTTAACCGTACCATCAGCTGATTCTTGGACGATACGTTGTTTAAGCGGATTAACCACAAAGTTTTCATTCAAAACGGCGATAAAATCTTTTGAGATATTAGTCATTTCTTCAAAAGATTGGACACGTTTTTTGTAAAGCCAATCCCAAATTTGAGTAGCACGGAATTTTTTCTCACCGTGTTCAATAGCCCATTCAATCAACTCATCGCGAGTAAGGCTATAAATAGAAGGTTTGTAATCAGGTGTTTCAGTTTTTCTTGGCATTTTATTTCCTTTATTTTTATTCATTAAAATTAAAAATCAAATTTCTGACATTTTCTTCGCTTCTTTATTCTAGGCTCAGACCTAAAACAATCTACTGAACTATTTTAGTAAGTAGTGCAGACGGAAGAAGAAATTATCCAGTGGATGATTTCTTGAAATCCAAGGAGTTTCATTCCTAATTTTTGAGCCAAAGTCTCAAAAATTTCATCATCAGTGACACTACGGCGAAAATCTCAGTCTCTGCTCACTTCGTTCGCGGAATATCCATAACAAGTTTAATTAGAATCTGTTTCGGGACTAGCATCAATAGCTGAACTAGATTATTTTTCTTTCTTACGAATCACAAAATATTGCTTGGCTGACTTAATCTCACGCGCCTCTTCATTTCGCAACTGACGTTCTTGACGACGTTTATCATCCTTGCGTTTCTTACTTGTGAAATGCTTGTTGGCTGTCGTCTTATTATTAGCACCAACCTGTTTTTGGAAACCTTGCTTTTTAGAACGATTGGATTTTTTACGACGCGGAGATTTCTTTTCTTCAAAAACCACTTCCTTAGGATTAGGATTTTCCAAAACAAAATAAGCGCAGCCAAAATTGCAATATTCCTTGATATAATCTTCCAATCGAGAAATACGACTGGATTTTCTAACCGAGCTGGCATCCTTATAAAAACCACGGAGACGCAGTTGTTCATTGCCCCAATCACCAACAATGTAATCGTATTTTAAAAGGATTTCCGAAAAGCGTTGACCAAAGACAGTAGCGTCAAAGGCATTTTTCTCATTTTCCAAAATCAAAAATTCCAACTCATCACTCTTAACATGATTGTCAAAAGTGACAAATTGCGGGCCAGGATACTTATTGTAATTAAGCATATCCGGTGTAATCTCTTTTCGCATAAATCTCCTTTCCATCCTAATTTATTACGGCTCTAAGTGACCAGTCAAATAATTAGCAACCACTTCTCGCAACAAGTCTGGGAAAAGTAGCTCTGCCTGATGTTGTCTTACCTTATCAAAATAAGAGGCAAAAGCATACTGGTCAACAAGGACTAGATGAAGTTCTTTCTTTTCATCAATAGCCTTTCCATTATACACTATTTTTCCATTTTTGTAAGCAAAGCCCGCCTGTAAAACGTTTCCGAATTGTTTGCCGCGAAAGCCCATGCCTCTTATCTCTTGGTGCGCCAGCAATTGGCCTTTGGTCCAAATATCCTCATAAATATCCGCCAACTCCTTAGCGGTCACGTTCAGCTTAGCTAGGCGCATCTGGTGAGGGAGAGCCGTCTGCAAGCTGGCCTTGGTCAGATTCTTTTCAAAAGGCGTCACCACCAAGCCGGAATTCATGATACAAACATCCGCGTCAGCGTAGCACATCATGGCCTCCATAACCAGCTGGCAAGACTCTGCTAAGCTCAAATCTCGGGGCAAGTCGATGATTTTTTCTTGGGACAAGAGCTGGCGCCCACGCTTATAGGTCTGCTCTATCCAGTCTTGGTCCCGCCAATCACTAGGCATTTGGCTGGTCGCGTGAGCCACAATCGAAGCCTCTTGAAGCTGGTGATTGTCCAAGGTCAAATTGATTTCACCCACATAATAACCGTACTTGTCTGCCGCAGCTAGATAAGTTCCATTAACCACTTCCCCCTCTTCAAAAAGATGGTGGGTATGCGAGCCGATAATCAGGTCAATCTCGGGAAAGTCCCTTGCAATCTGCTCATCATAACGCACCCCAAGATGACTCATGAGAATCCGCACATCAGCTGAAGCCACCTCATCACGCGCCAAATCAGCTTTGAGACAATCCAGAGGATTTTCAACCGTCCAACCATTAGGCTCATAAGTTGCATAATAAGGAAAAGTGTAAGCTAGCAGCGCAATTTTAGTCCCTTGCCTAGTCTCGTAAATGAAATAAGGCTGCGCCCAGTCAGGTTGCTGACGTTTATCTTTAAGATTGCCTAGAATGACTTGAAAATTAGCCTGGTCATAGACCACATCAAGCTCCGCCTTAGCCAGACCAATTCCTTCGTTATTACCAATCGTGGCAAATTGAATTCCAAGTTCATTCATGAGTTCAACATTTGCCCTACCAGCGGTCGCATCGGTCAAGGGATGACTTTTATCTATATTATCTCCTAGATCCAATTTCAACACTTCGATGGTATCAAGCACTTCTGCTTGAAAAAAACGTTTGACCTTGGGGTAATTTTCAAAATGAGAATGCAAATCATTGAGATGTAAAATCCGTAAATATTCTGTCATGCCTTCATTGTAACACTTTCCATTATAATTGTCTGAAATCAGAAAACTCGCTAGTAGCGACTAACGAGTCCTTTTCTATTTAGTTTTTCGCAAATAATCCACAGCCTCTTGAACCGTTTTGACAGGAACAATTTTCATCTTAGTTCCTAGTTTCTTAGCAGCTGCCTTGGCTTCTGCGTAATTGGTTTGAGCTTTTGGATCTGCTTTTTTAACCGCCTTAGAGACAGGATTGTTAGGCACAAAGAAAATTTCTGCTCCCGCCTTAGCAGCTGAAACAACCTTGAGACCAGCCCCGCCAATATCACCAACAGAGCCGTCCTGCTCAATGGTACCAGTCCCTGCAATCTTGCGTCCCTTACGAAGGTCCTCATTGTTGACTTGATCCAAAATATCAAGCGTGAACATGAGACCAGCACTCGGTCCTCCAACACCTTGCGTACTAAAGGTCACATTGCTATCTGATTTGACCTCCGTATGGTCTGTCAAGCCAATCCCAATACCATTTTTACCATTGCTTAGTTTAATAACCTTGCCCGAAGCTGATTTTTTCTTGCCCTCGGTTGTGTATTGGACCGTCACCTTGTCACCAAGTTTGAGACTTGCCACGTATTTAATCAAATCCCCAGAGCTCTTGAAGGTCTTATCATTAACTCCCGTCACCGTATCAGCCAGATGTAAAATCCCCTTGAAGGTGGAATCCTTAGCCAGATTCAAGACATAGACGCCCTTGTAATCAAGACTAGCGTCCTTACCAGCCAAGGTCAAGGCTTGGTAGATAGCACCATTTTGGGAAGTCTCCATGTAAAACTGATTGATACGCATGTAGTCCGCATTGCTATAGCCACCAGTCGTCTCCTCCACGGTTGAAATTTCCGTAAAAGGCGTCAGCCAGCCATAAATTAGCTGTGCCAAGGTTGCTTGACTAACCGACACCGCTACAAAATTATAGGATCCTTTATCCTTATCTTCCTTATTATTAACCGTCAAAACCGAGCGAATATCATAGGCACCGCCAGGCATTTCCAAATAGTAAGGCAGGGGCACAAAGACACTAAATAACAAAAAGACCAAGAGGAAACCACTAAGTAGCCACCACTTAGCCTTCTTAACCCACGCCCAAACCTTATTTTTTTTCTTTTCTTTCGACACTTTCTTCCTCTACTTCCTTTAAAACACTTTGGGGTACAAAGTCCTTAATTGGCGCTCCAAAGTGAATGAGCTCGCGCACACGATTGGACGAGATATGGACAAGGTCAGACCTCGTCCCCAGATAAATCGTTTCAATCTCCTCAGCTAAATATTTATTGAAAAATTCAAGATTAGCTTCATAGCCGAAATCTTGGCTATTGCGCAGTCCACGCACAAAATAGCCAACCCCAAGCTCTCTTGCCAGGTCCACCGCTAATGCATCCTGAGCTACCACTACGCTAACATTGTCCAGGTGGGCGACAGCCTCAATCATCATCCGCTCCCGCACCGCAACATCAAAGTAGCCCTGCTTTTTATAATTGTAAAAAATACCGACATAAAGCTTGTCAAAGAGCTTGCTTGCGCGCTCAATGATGTCCACATGTCCCTTGGTCACAGGGTCAAATGAGCCAGTAAATAAACCAATTTTTGTCATTCGTCATCGTCTCCGTTACAGGCTAGCCATAGGAAAAAGGCTACTGGAATCAAGCCATAAAAGCTGATTGGGGTGAAGCCGTTCGTTAGCCAACTAATCAAAATCGGCAAAAAGCAAATGACCGCTAGTAAAAAGTATAATGGATTTCGTGTTCGCGACAAAGAGCCTACACCCTCGTCATTTTTAAAGTGCGTTCGTCGAACCAGCTCTTCTAAGTTGCGAAGTCGCCACAAAAGATAGATTAAAAGTACCACAATCAGTACAATCATCACCAACTTGATATCCATGTTAACCTCCTAGCGGACGTAAACTGTTACCTTCGAAATCCCATAAACTTTCTGTTTCCAAATACCAAAAGAAGCCACCTCTTCTGGTAAAACAACAGCCTTATCCGTCTCACAAACAATCATGACATCCTCAGACAAGAGTTGCTTCTCGTCCATGACCTCAATCTGTTTGACAATTTCTTCCTTAGCGTAAGGTGGGTCTAAAAGGACCAAATCAAAGGTTCCCGTCACTTGTTCCAAAGCACGATTAGCTTCCATTTTCAAAAGCTTAAATTGCTTGTCGCTCTTGGTCATCTTGATGTTTTCTTGGATAATGGCTTGCGCACGGCGGTCTTTTTCAACCAGCACTGCCTCATCCATACCACGGGAAATAGCCTCAATAGCCAAACTTCCACTACCTGAAAATAAATCAAGGACACGCCCGCCATCAAAGAAGGGACCAATCATATTAAAGATAGCCCCCTTAACCTTATCGGTCGTCGGACGAGTCGTCTTTCCATCCAGCGTCTTCAAAGGACGCCCACCAAATGTTCCTGCTACTACTCTCATATGGACTATTATAGCAAAAAAATGAAAAATTTGGCTTAAATTCCTACGCAAAGGATTTCCTGAAAGGGTTTACAAATCAATGATAAAGTAATATAATATAGTTTGATAAAACAAAATAATTTAGGAGACTTTTTATGAAAAAGAAATGGATGACCCTGCTTGGAACTGGGCTTGCCATCGCTAGCCTATCTTTTGCTAGTCCTAGTCAGGCTACGCCTAATCCGCTAGCACCGACACCTGTTTTAGCAGCGCAAAAAACTGATAAGGCACTCGACAAGGCTAAAAAGGCTGTTGGTACTCTTGAAGATGAGCAGAGCCATGAGGCTTTAGGTGTTGCCAAGGACCGTCTAAAAGATGTCAAAAGCAGCAAAGAAAGGAAAAAGCTCAAAAAACGCATCGATACCGTCCAAGAACTGATTGAGCAAAAAGATCAAGCCACTCAGCTTATTCAAAAGCTAGAAGATGTTGTCCAGACTCTAAAAGATGATGAAACACGCACCAACCTTGACTCAGCCAATGCACAGTTGAAGGTTGTCACTGATAAAATAGCCGAGCTTCAAAAGGAAATCGATAGCTCTAAAACAAACATTGAAAAGAAAGAGCAAGCCCAAAAAGCTATCCAAGAAGCAGAAACAGCTGTCAAGGCACTGGAAGCCGACCATAGCTCTGCCAAACTTGATGATGCTAATCAAAAAGTTTCTGCTCTAACCGATGAAAGTAAAAAATCGGAGCTCCAGAAACGCATTGATGCTGTCAAAGCAGACGTTGAAAAGAAAAAAGATCAAGAAGCCACTGCAAGTGCCGAAGCCGCTGTCGCTAATCTAGAGAAAAATCAATCCCGCGACAATATCACAGATGCTCAAAATAAGGTTAGTGCCCTTACAGACGACAATCAAAAAGCTGCCTTTAACACCCGCATCAGCGCTGTTTCCAATGCAATCAGCGCCCGCGAAGCACAGGAAGCAGCAGCCCAAGCTGCGCAACAAGCCCAAAGTCAAGCGGTGGATCAGCAGCAATCGCAAGTTAATTCCGGTTCTGGATATACTAGAGATTACAGAGGAAGATGGCATCGTTCAAACGGTCAATACGCTTCAAAAGCTGAAATTTCCCAGGCTGGATTACCATGGTAATCAACTAAGTTTAATATCAAATATCATTAAAGATGAGGTCTAACGACTTCATCTTTTTTTAGCTACGCTTCAATTTTCCCTAATTTCATAGAAGCCTACTACCCAATCAGTGGACTCCTTCAACTAAAAAGAGCTGAACATTACGTTCAACTCCCTTCTACTTTTACAAAATATTATCAAATTCTTCGCGAACTTCTTTTGGCCAAACGCTTGATTGCACTTCACCGATGTGTTTTTTACGAAGAAGGAACATAGCCATACGTGATTGACCGATACCGCCACCGATAGTGAGTGGGAAGAGTCCGTTCAAAAGAGCTTTGTGCCATTCCAATTCAAGACGGTCTTCGTCGCCAGTGATTTTAACTTGGCGTTTAAGGGCTTCTTCGTCAACACGGATACCCATTGATGACAATTCAAAAGCAGAGCCAAGCGCTTCGTTCCAAACAATGATGTCACCGTTCAAACCGTGGTAACCATTTTCAGATTCTGTTGTCCAGTCATCGTAGTCAGGAGCGCGACCGTCATGGCGTTCACCGTTAGGCAAGATACCACCGATACCAATCAAGAAGACTGCACCAAATTCTTTAGCAACTGCATTTTCACGCTCTTTTGGTGTCAAGTCTGGGTATTTTTCCACCAATTCTTCGGTGTGAACGAAAGTGATTTTCTTAGGTAAAACTGCTTCGATGTCAAAACGAGCTTCAACAGCCAATTCTGTCAAGCGGATAGCTTTGTAGACTTGTTCAACCGTTTCTTTAAGGTAAGTAATGTCACGACGACCGTTTGGAATGACTTTTTCCCAGTCCCATTGGTCAACGTAGATTGAGTGGATTTGGTCCAAATCTTCTTCGTCAGGACGGAGGGCTTTCATATGAACAAAGAGCCCTTCACCTTCATTGAAACCAAAACGTGCCAAGGTGTGGCGTTTCCATTTAGCCAATGAATGAACCACTTCAAACTGAGCATCAGGAATTTTCTTAACGTGAACAGATACTGGGTTTTCAATACCGTTCAAATTATCTTGCATACCATCCCCGACCCGACTCAAAATCGGACCTTGCACTTCAACGATGTCTAACTTATCAATTAGATACTGAGTAAAAGTATTTTTAACAAAAGAAATCTCCTGTTGTTGATGAATAAAGCTCTTCTTCATATGCTCCTCCTTATGTATTTCAAATATGATAGGGCTATTATACACTTATGAAAAGCAAAAAGAAAGGCTTTTTTGCAAATTTTTTGAATTTTTTCTATATTTTTTGATTTTATTGTCAGATTTTCTAACATGAACTGAATTCTCTAGCCTACAGTAGCTTCAAGAAACGCTTCTGGTCAGGACGAAGCTCATAACCGCACTTTTGATAAAAAGCGTGCGCGCCGCTTCTACTTATCCCTGAATTAACACGTATACCCGCAATATTCGACTGCCTAGCTTGCGCTTCCAAACAAGTTAGCAACTGGCGTCCGAGCCCTCGTCCTTGAAAATGAGCATCGACAGCCAAGGCCATGAGATTCCATAAAGGCTCAAAGTAGAGTGTTTCGTAAAGTTGTGCATGAACGTAGTCCACCACTCTGTCATTCTCCTCAACTACCAAAATGATATGCTGCGGGTCTGCCATGAGTTTTGCTAGTTGTTGTTGCGTTTTTTCTGGCGCAATGTCATAGCCCAGTTCTTGCCGATTTAGGATATGAAGAGCTGGGGCATCGCTTAATCGAACAGGTCGAATCATCCTTCAACTCCTTCTTTACTTTCTCAATCAAGTCTTCTGTCATCCGTCTAGGTCCCCGAACGGTCTTGACCCCATGCTCAGCTAAAAAATCAATAGGGTAGTCATCATCTGCAAACCGCTTAAACAATTTCAACCTCATAAACTTATCCACATCAGGCTTGTCTAAATAGTCACTTTTGTCCACATCTCTTTCCACAACTTGGCAAGCATAGCGGAGCGCTCGGACTGGTGCGGTGATGTAGATGAAGACATAGTCTCCAACAGCGATTTTACCTTTTTGTGTCCAGTCTATAATCTTGTGCGTGGCAAATTCGGTGTCGATGTCATAGAATTTGGGATTGGCGGGGATAATCCAAAATTCAGGACCAGTACTGACCTTATTCTTCGATACTACTAGCTGACGGCTAGCTGCGACTAGGTCGAAAAGCTCTGCGTCTGACAGGCTGTCGTCCAAAACGACGGACACCCATGATTCTTTGGACATGTGATAGGATGGGTAGATGCCGTCTCTTTCTAGCAAGTCATCCAGTTTCTTGGGGTCAACTTTGATATTGACAACTTCGACATCTCGCTCTGCCATTTCTCCCAAAAAATCGCCCAACTTAGCCATCTTGATGGAGAAAATAAGAGCATACCACTTGCCCGCCACACGGAAGGAAGCGTACTGGGGGAACTTAGCAAAGGGATAGTTCAGCTGGTCGTCGTAAGCCTCCTCAAAGTGCTTAACCATGCGGTTTGTCTGGTCTTTGGCAAATGGCAGAGCTTCAAAGCAGGCATCCGCAATGCGCCCCAGAAGCTCCATGTAGCTAGCGCGAACCTGTCCCACATAAGTCCCCAGCTGGCGCTCCACACGCAGGGTCAGGTAGTCCTCACCCAAGGCCAAATCTATAACCCGACCAGAAACCTCACCGCCATTTGAAATGGTGAGAATAGCTTCAAAGTCGCCGTCCATAAACGTTTCTTGATAAGTATAATCCTCGCCAGTTTTGACAAAACCAAATGGAATCAGGCGGTTAAACTGCACGCGCTTTTTCTTGAAAAAATCTGATTCTAAAGACATCGTCTTCCTCCTATTTAGTTTTATTATAGCAGAAAAGCCATCAAGCGATGACTTTTGGGGGAGATTTATTGGTGGAGGAAGCTATCCGAAGCTCGGACGGAGCGTTTCTCAGCTGCAAGAGCTTGTCTGAATGTCGAACGGAGTGTTCTCAACTGCAGGAACTTATCCGAAACTTGGATGGATCGTTTCTTATCGGCGGGAACTTGTCTGAATATCGTACAAGGAAGCTCTTAATTCATTTAATAATCAGAGAGCTCTTCAAGTCATATAAACAGGGATGCAGTAGCTAACTGAGCTTAAACTAACCCAGCAATCTTCTTCCCACCATGGGAGCGAGCTGAACTCACCAGAAAAATTTTCTCCTAACGTAGGAATGACTCTAACTCATCAGAAAAATCTACTCCTAGCGGAGTGAGTTAAACTCGCCAGATAATGCCATTCCTACTGTAGGAGCAGCCTAAACCAACCCACTCCTGTGCTAGGAGTGGGTTGGAGGAAGAATAGCTGTTTTTGTATCTCCTTATTTTACTTACTGAGAGCATACCAAAAACACAGCCTTTCGACTGTGTTCATATTATGCCATTTAATAAGCTTCTCCATCTCATAAATAAGGTTTGCTATCGCGTCATATTGGCTTGGTAGTTGACTTCGACTTTCCTAGTTCAGCTTTTGACATAAGCTATCGGACTTATTTAATAAAAATAGATCTCATTAACTGCAACAACTAAATCTCAAAGATTGAATTCATAAAAAATAGTCCCATCTCTTCGATAGAACTCTAATAGAATTTGGAGGATGTAAAGATCAAAATTTTTAAAAACTATCCATATTTTTTTAAACTCGGTACACTATTTCGTAATTCTAATAACCTACTAAATAATTTTTCGTACAGTAATCTCTGTGGTGGATTTACCCACTACAGAAATTATAAAGCCTGGTTTCCCTAGAATATAGGGCTTTTTTCATTTTGTAAAGACTTTTCCGAGATTTATTTTACACTAACAATATACCAAAAAACACAGCCTCTCGACTGTGCTCTTATTACGCTATTTAGCAAGTTTTTCCATCTCCGCAATCCGCTCAACAGTAGCGTCATACTTAGCTTGGTAATCCAATTGTTTCTCACGTTCTTTTTCGACAACTTCTGGTTTGGCGTTAGCAACAAATCGCTCATTTCCGAGTTTCTTGGCTACCATATCTAGTTCTTTCTGCCATTTGGCGAGTTCTTTGTTGAGGCGGGCGAGCTCTTCTTCTACGTTGAGGAGGTCTGCGAGTGGTAAGAAGATTTCTGCACCTGTGATAACGGCTGACATTGCCAATTCTGGGGCAGAAAGATTGCTTGAGATTTCAAGTGTTTCTGGGTTTGTGAAGCGTTTGATGTAGTTGACGTTGCTGTTAAAGAAGTCTTCAAGCTCTTTATCAGCTGTTTTTATCAAGATTGTGATTGGTTTGCTTGGCGCAACATTCACTTCAGCTCTGCTATTTCGCACAGAACGAATCAAGTCTTTGAGACTTTCCACGCCAGTGTGCGCAGCTTCATTTTCAAAGGCTGGGTTAACCACTGGGTAGTCTGCTGTCACGATTGAGCCGTCCGCATACTGGTCGAAGATTTCTTCGGTTACGAAAGGCATGATTGGGTGGAGGAGGCGAAGGATTTTGTCCAAAGTGTAGAGGAGGACAGAGCGTGTCATGGCTTTTTCGTCCTCATTGTCGCTGTAAAGCACTTCCTTAGTCAATTCAACATACCAGTTGGCAAATTCTTCCCAGATAAAGTTGTAAAGGATATGACCAGCCACACCAAACTCAAACTTGTCAAAGTTTTCAGTGACTTTGCCGATAGTTTCGTTGAGGTTGTGAAGAATCCAGCGGTCCGTCACGTTTCCAGCTTGGCTATTAGCTACTTTGGCAACATTAGCTGACGCTTGCTCAAGCGTGAGCCCTTCATTATTCATGAGGATGTAACGGGAAATGTTCCAAATCTTGTTAATGAAGTTCCAGCTGGCATCCATTTTTTCGTATGAGAAACGCACGTCTTGTCCAGGAGCAGAGCCGTTTGACAAGAACCAGCGCAAGCTATCTGCACCGTATTTCTCAATAACATCCATTGGGTCGATACCGTTACCAAGTGATTTAGACATCTTGCGACCTTGCTCATCACGGATAAGACCGTGAATAAGGACATTTTCAAAGGGACGACGACCAGTGAATTCCAAGGATTGGAAAATCATGCGTGACACCCAGAAGAAGATGATGTCGTAACCAGTGACAAGGGTTGATGTTGGGAAGTAACGTTTGAAGTCTTCTGACTCTTCATCAGGCCAACCCATAGTTGAGAATGGCCAAAGAGCAGAGCTGAACCAAGTGTCCAAGACGTCTTCGTCCTGAGTCCAACCGTCACCTTCAGGAGCTTCTTCACCGACGTAAATTTCACCCTCAGCATTGTACCAAGCAGGGATTTGGTGCCCCCACCAGAGCTGACGTGAGATAACCCAGTCGTGGACATTTTCCATCCATTGAAGGAAAGTATCGTTGAAACGAGGTGGGTAGAAGGTCACCTTGTCGTCGGTTTCTTGGTTGGCAATGGCATTCTTAGCCAACTCATCCATCTTAACGAACCATTGAGTTGACAAGCGAGGCTCAACCACAACACCTGTACGTTCTGAGTGACCAACTGAGTGTGTCATTGGTTCAATCTTGATAAGGGCACCAAGTTCTTCCAATTTAGCCACAACAGCTTTGCGGGCTTCAAAACGATCCATACCCTTAAATTCACCAGCAAGTTCGTTCATGGTACCATCGTCGTTCATAACGTTGACTTGTGGGAGGTTGTGACGTTGACCAACGAGGAAGTCGTTAGGGTCATGTGCAGGCGTGATTTTAACCACACCAGTTCCGAATTCTGGGTCTGCGTGTTCATCACCGACGATTGGGATAGCCTTGTTAACGATTGGAAGGATAACATTTTTACCAATCAAATTTTTGTAACGGTCATCATTTGGGTTAACTGCGACGGCAACATCACCAAACATGGTCTCTGGACGAGTTGTTGCCACCTCTAAAGCGCGCGAGCCATCTTCCAACATATAATTCATATGGTAGAAAGCCCCCTCAACATCTTTGTGGATGACTTCAATGTCTGAAAGGGCTGTACGGGCTTTAGGATCCCAGTTGATAATGAACTCACCGCGGTAAATCCAGCCCTTTTCGTAGAGTTTGACGAAAACCTTGCGGACCGCTTTTGACAATCCTTCATCAAGGGTGAAACGTTCACGTGAGTAATCAACAGAGATGCCCATTTTGCCCCACTGCTCCTTGATAGTTGAAGCATATTCGTCTTTCCATTCCCAGACTTTATCGAGGAATTTGTCACGACCAAGGTCGTACCTAGAGACGCCAGATTCCGCAAGACGAGCCTCTACCTTAGCTTGGGTCGCAATCCCGGCATGGTCCATACCTGGCAACCAAAGCGTGTCAAAACCTTGCATGCGCTTCTGACGAATAATAATATCTTGCAAAGTCGTATCCCAAGCGTGACCAAGGTGTAACTTACCAGTTACATTTGGTGGTGGAATAACGATAGAATAAGGGTGTGCCTTCTTGTCGCCTGAAGGCTTGAAAACATCCGCATCAAGCCATTTTTGGTAACGACCAGCCTCAACCTCGGCTGGATTGTATTTAGGTGAAAGTTCTTTAGACATGTGTGTTCTCCTTTTATCTATGATATCCCAAATCAGCGGGATTAGAATCTCCTGAAATTTTCCTAATTTCTCCCCCAGATTTTTCAAAATTTTCACGTTGTTTAGTTACTTTGCCTATCAATTCAATAGTTTCAGAATTTTTGATATTCTTCTGATTGTACTGTCCTTTTGACCAATATTGAATTGCAATATTACTGTCTCCACAAATAACATTTGCTTGAATCCGTTCCGCGATTTTCATAGCAAAGAATAGTGCTAATAATTCTCCATGATTATTTGTTAATCCCTCTTTTAAAATTGCTATTCCACTTTCCTCATCAACGCTTTCAACACCATACAGGCTAGTAGAATATTCTGATAAATCTAAACTTAAAAGTAATGGAGTTTTTGATTCGTCCAAAACATTTACTTTAGTTTGTTCTCTATCGTTATTACCGTTATAACCAATCGTACTTGCATCAAAATAGATTATTTTTTCATTCATTATCTACACCCCTAAATATTAATTTCAATTATCTCTTCATTTCCCACTCACTCTTCAGCAAGCCATATCTCAACTCATCACAGCGATTGCCTTGGGCATCTTTCCGATCCCGGATGCGAGCTTCAAGAGTAAAGCCAAGTTTTTCCGCAACTCGTTGACTTTGGACATTGTAGCCAAAGCAGACCAGTTCAATCTTGTGAAGGCCTAAATCTTTAAAACCTAGGTCAATCAAGGCACGCGCCGCTTCTGGGACATAACCTCGTCCCCAATAGTCTGGGTGTAAGGTGTAGCCAATCTCCAATACATCGTCTTCGTGGCGATGATTGAAATCAACAGATCCGATGACCGTATCCGTCCCTTTGACCACAATGCCATAGCCTGCTGGGAGGTTGTCTTTTTGATTACGCTCAGGGAGGAGATGTTCTAAATAATAGATTTCCTCTTCGAGGGTCTTAACAGGTGGGAAACCTGCTGGGTAGGAGACTTCTGGACGACTAGCGTAGGCGTAGATTTCCTCCGCATCCGCCACTGTACGGACTCGTAAGACGAGTCGCTCCGTTTCGATTTGTTCAGGTAACTCAGCTCTTGTCATCTTTTTTCCTCGCTTTCTTGATAAAGCTTCCCATGGGGTCAACTCGGTCATCTAGATAACGGTAAACACGCTGATGGCCGTCCCCCATAAAGTAAGTTGGAGCAAAGCAGTCATTTTTAAAATGGCCTTTATCGTCCAAGAGTTCTGGATCAGCCAGCCGATCAAGAATCTTAGCAAAGGTATGACAGATACCATCTTCCTCAATAATTCTGTCGACCTCACAATCCAGAACGACTGGACAGGCATTCAGGATAGGTGCTTGTGTCAAATCAGAAGGTTGAAAATCTATGCCGAGTTTAGCAATCTTCTCACGACGACTAATAAATTCAGCCTGCTCCATCCTCAGCATAAAACTTTCATCAGGAATATTCACTGTGAACTTCTGATAATGCTTAATCTGGTCTGCCGCATTTTCCTCACTACCAACCCCTATAACGAGCCAATCTCCTAGACTATAAGAAGAACTACAAGTCGTCACATTATAGCCATAGGTCTGGTCCTGGTAACCCAAGATAAAAATGGGAAAACCATAGTACAATTTACTGGTCTCAAAAGATTGCTTCATGTCACCCTCCCTTGATAGGAACGTAGACCTCGCTTTCGCTCCGTCTGAATCAATATCTCTAAATTCACCTGCGACCTTCGGTCTTGGTTCTTTAAAAGCTATAAAAAATCCCTGCCATAACCATGACAGGGACGAATATGTATCCGCGGTACCACCACTGTTTCAGACGTCGGGCGTCTGCTACTCATTTCTTTGATTGTGACATCAGCAACCAGCCTTGACATTTGTGCGGATTTCTCAGCAACACCGCTTCCTGTGACAAATGGAATTCAAAACACCTCTGAATGGTCTTATTTTAACAAAAATCAGGGCAGAAAGCAAACCATCAATTTCACTTTCTTGCAATCATCTCATTCACTAACCTCTCCTCGGTGGCTCGGACGAGATGTGGTCAAACAGTGACAAGCTGACAACAGTTGAGACGGCTTCTCGGAAACTCTAGGCAAGCTGGCAACACGTGAGACAGGTTTCCTAGAACTTTAGGCAACTTGTCTGCAATGCTGACAGCCATTGAAAAATGTGCGGGGGGCGGCAAAAAATTTGACGGGCTGAACCTAACTTGCGGCTGGTTGTCATAAATTTTAACGTTCTGCCACAGATTAAAAATATCCCTTTGGAAAATAATTATTATAATAGCGAACGGAGTGAGCCTTCCCGGATACTTTCGCCGTAGTGGTATTCTTAGCAACAACGAAGATGTTGCTAAGAACGAGATTTTCGAGACTGTGGGTTCGAAAATTAGCAATGAAACTCCGCTAGGAGTTTGCTTGCGTCCGCACTATTTAAGAAAGTATCAAAATACCAATTTTAATTTAACATAAAAAACCAACCCACTTAAACAAGAAGTGAGGTGGTGCCAAATGGCAATTGTTACTAAGCTTTAAAGCTGACGCCGTTTTCCTCAAGTTTCTTAACAGTAGCTGGGCCAATGCCTTTGAGGGCTAAGAGGTCTTCTTTGGTTTTCTGTTTAAAATCGACCATGGATTGAATACCCGCTTGGTAAAGCGTTGCAATTAGGTTGGCGCGGATGCCTTCAACCGCTCCAAGGGCTGAAAATTCTTCCAAGCTCAATACGGCTGCGCTCTGCACTGCTTCTTTTGCTGGACTTGTCTCTTTGACCGTCACAGTCGTCTTGATAAGACCCTGACGTTTAAGTCCTCGTTTGTATTCTTTCTTGCGATTTTTTACTTTAGCCACGAAAATCCTCCTCTTTTTTAATACTTTCTCTCACCGAATAGGCCGGCTGGCAGGTCGTGGAACCCTTTACCTTCATGATAATTGGCAAATTTTCCTTGTAAGAAACGATAAGCATCCAACTTGCTTTCGTAGCGGATGTATGCATCAGCTGCGCGCTCATCCTTGTCCTCTTCGACAATCTTTTGCGCTTGTTCCATGGCCACATTGTTAACCATGATTTGAGTGTTGACCCACTCTTCAAAGTCTTTTAAAAATTCTTGTTCGTAAGACATGGTATCCTCTTTCCTTTTGATATCTTCAACATTATAGCATACTTGAAGGGCTTTTGAAAAATAGCAGAGCTATTTGTATGTGTCAAGATATTTTTCTTGCCACATTGTCACTTTCATGGTAATATAGATAAGTAATCGCCGCTATAGTTAAATGGTATAATAGAGCAATGGTAATGCTCCGTTCCGAGTTCGATTCTCGGTGGTGGCAGAGTCAAGAGGTTGGGTTTTCCAGCCTCTTTTTTGTCAGCTCGATAGCCTTGTAAAATCAAAATAGTCTCCTCACATAAGACTATTTTGATTCACTTCTGCCAAAAGTGAACGCGAATACTACTATTTTGACTCACTTCTGGGAAAAGTAGCTCCGTTACCGCGATTGACGTTCCACTTCTGAGAAAAGTTGGCCCGTTAACGCGGTTTGCTCTCTTCATCAGAAAATGAAAAAGGCATGTCTCCCATCGGTCCTATCGAATAGAGGAAACATACCTTATAGATTTCATTTAGTGAGCTTCAGCTGGGCTAGAACTTGCTGGCAGTCTGCTTGGTTCTTGACAATATAGACCTGACCAGAGAAGTCTGCCAACTTTTCTTGGATTTGCGGATTATTTTTCTTAGGAAAATGCCATATGAACTTGAGAAAGTCCAGATAGTCCTTGTCAAAGCGCTCGCTAAATGCGGCTGGCATCTCAGGACGACTGGCACGGTTCTTGCGAAAGGACAGCGACCGCCTGATGACCCGCCACAAAGCCTTCCAGACCGGCACTTGAAACCAAACCACCACATCAGCCTCAGCCAGACGCAGATCCAAACTGCCATTATAATTGCCATCAATGACCCAGTCCTCCTGCTGACTCATAAAGGTTTTGATGTTTTGGGTAAATCGCTGCGCGGCCTCGTCCGAATAATCATCAGCATGCCAGAGCGTATCCAAATGCAAGACAGGCAAGCCAAGCTGCGCCTCCAATTGACGAGAAAAAGTCGTTTTGCCCGCCCCAGAACTGCCAACTAATAAGATTTTCATGCTCCACTCCAATTATTAAATCATTTTCTATCTTACCATAACCAAGCAAAAAAGCAAGGCAAGCTGCCCTGCTTTCATACTTAATACCATTTTGTCAGTGTTGAGCTGATGATGGATAAGCATCCGACTAGTAGGGCGATGAAGAGACTCAGTTCCCATTCATGGAGGGGGGAGCCTGTAGTCATCCAACGCCAGATGCAAAGCGCTAGCCCAGTTACTAGAAAGACAGATATAAACGTTTTGAGCTTAGTCATCACTTCTCCTTTTCAGCTCAGCAATATTCATCTACAGCCGTTTGTCCTGCAATGCGACCAAAGGTGAAGATGTCGGTTAGGGAGTTTCCGCCCAGACGGTTGCCGGCGTGGAGACCACCTGCCACTTCACCCGCTGCGTAAAGACCGGGGATGACTTGTCCAGCCTCGCTGATAACATGGGTTGTGGTGTCAATCTTGAGTCCGCCCATGGTGTGGTGAACAGCTGGCTTACGAGGGGTTGCGTAGAATGGCGCCTTTTCACACTTGAGGTCAAAGCCACCCTTGTCAAATTCAGGATCGTAACCCGCATCAACGTAAGAGTTGTAGTTCTTGATAGTTGTCACGAAGGTTTCTGGGTCAACGCCGATTTGCTTAGCCAGACCTTCCAAAGTATCATCACAGAAGAGGGTTCCTGCTGCCACTTGACGGTCAAGCGATTCTTGAGTGGTGTTGTAAGCAGTATTTTTAATATTTTCATCCGCAATGAGATAGAAAAGACCACCATTTTCAAGTGCTGCCTTGGTGAGCGTATCACGGCCAGCGTATTCATCTACAAAACGCTTGCCTTCTTGATTGACCATAATATAGTTCATTGGTGGACATTGAATACCTGAGAAGAGGGCACCGGTATTTGGGTCAGAAACTGGCATCATTTGGGTGAAGCCCATGCCGACAAGGTCTGCGCCGACAGATTGACCTAGGATAATACCGTCACCTGTGATAGCTGGTGAATTTGAGGTCTTGATGTCATCGTCAATTTTAGTCCAGTAAGTGTTATATTTTTGCAGCATCTTGGTATTGGCACCGAAACCTCCTGATGCAAGCACTACTGCATTGGCATGAACCGTGATAGTTTGACCATTACGTCCGGTCGCGATAACACCTTTGACCTGACCATTTTCCACAATCAATTCCTTAACAGGAGAATCCGTCACAATTTGCCCACCTTGCTCACGAACATAGCGGTCAAGTACTGAAATGTAAGCATAGCCCATTGGCACTTTAGGCTTGTGACCACGACGCCAGATGGCACCAACTGGCATGGTCACTTCAGAATGGTCAAATTCCACACCAATAGTTTCCAACCAATGCACAGAATCCAAAGCGTGCTCTGTCAAGATTTTCACCAAGTCGTAGTTACCGTGAATCTCATTGCCCTTAAGGTCCACGCGCTTACCACCAAGATAAGTTTGGATGCGGTAGAGAAGTTTAGAATCAAACAAGAAAGTCGGATCCTTGAGATATTCCTTGACTTGAGCCTGAAGAGCCACAAAGTCGTCACGGTATTCAGGGTCAATCTTTTCAAGGTCTGTTGCGATGAGTTCTTCAAGGTTATGGGCTTCGCCAGGATTTACGGCAAAGCCTTTTTGCCAGTCAGGATCTGGCGCATTCATAGGACCACCAGCACGGACCGTATTTCCGCCTAGCGCTGGGAATTTTTCAAGGACGATGACTTGTTTACCTTCTTGAAGAACAGCTGCTGCAGCTGCAAGCCCTGCACCACCACCACCGACAACGACGACATCGGTTGTATAGTCTTTATCTTCATGGTCAAGGGCAGAAGGTGCTTTTGGACGTTTTTTGAGGACGTCTGGATTAGCGCCAGCCAATTTAACCGCACGCGCAACTCCGTCAAGGACTCCGTTTGAAGTTACTGATGCACCAGACACAGCATCGACATTAAGGGTTTGCCCTTCGATGATTTCGTTAGGAATGCGAGTGAAGACAATATCTGAAATCCCAGAAGTTTCCCCAGAAGAATCGATGTCAATTTTTTCGATTTTTTCTTCAGAAAGAGTGACCGCCATTGGCAATTTACCATTGTGCCCTTCAGTAGTCACTTGGTAAGTACCAGGTTCAAACTTGATTTCCTCTGGAATGTTCAATTGATTAGCCACTTCCACAAAACGAAGGAAGCGGAAGAAACATGAATCAAGGAAATCAACTGTGCGTTCGTCTTTGAGGTCACCATTGGCATCAAAAGCCTTAGGCGCAAAACCAAGCAAGAACTCGCTACCAGGCATGACCGTCGCATTGACACCAGGGGCATCTAAGATTTGACGCAAGTGCAACTGTGCGCGAGAAGACCCTTGTTCAGAATAAGACGCCCCAACAATCATGACAGGCTTCCCGTCAAGCGGATGAATATTGAAAGACAACCATTCAAGCAAGCTATTCAAACTAGACGGAATGGTGTGATTGTGTTCAGGCGTCGCAATAATCACCCCATCGGCTTCCGTGATTTTTGCATTGAAGTTTTGGATAACGGCAGTGCTGGTTTGGTCATCTGTTTCGTTGAACATTGGTACACCAGCAATATCGAGTACTTCTATCTCTGCCTTATTAGCAAAATGCTTAGCCATAAAATCCAAGAGCATGCGGTTATAAGATTTTTTGGCATTGGTTCCAACAATCGCTACTAATTTCATCTACTTGTCCTCCTACTCTTCTACTTCCCAAGCAAAGGCTTTTTTACGGTCCGTGTCAGCCTGCTTGACCAATTGATTAGTCAAGGTTACAAAGTCTTGGAATTCTGCAAAATGTTCTTCCAGCTCTGCAACCTTATCTGCATCATTCAAGTTAAAATCATCATCCAAAACTTGTTCAGAGTGACCCAGCAAGAACTCCGTTCCAGGCATAACACGCGCCTTCAATTCAGGTGCATCTAGGATTTGACGCAAATGCGCTTGCGCACGAGAAGTCCCAAGAAGACCAAGCGAAGCCCCAACAATCATAGTTGGTTTGTTAATCAAAGCACGACTGGTATAAGCAATCCACTCAAGAGCACTTGAAAGCGGCGCTGGAATGGTATGGTCGTACTCAGGTGTCGAAATAATGACCCCATCTGCCTCAGTAATCTTCTGACTAAAAATAGCCACTTCTGCTGGTGCTATCTTATCTTCTGGCTCATCAAAAGCAGGTAAATCCTTAATTTCGAGAACCTCAATATCAGCCTTATCCGCAAAATGCTTAGCCATAAACTTAAGCAACTTACGGTTGGTTGAACGACCTGAATTGGTCCCAACAATTGCAACTAATTTCATATTGTTACCTCTTTCACATTGTTTACTACAATACGATTATACTACTTTTCTATTTTTTGTAAACGCTATCTCTTATATATTCAAACAATCCTATTAGTTTTTAGAACAATTGTATAATTTTTGAGAAAATTTCAATGATTTTTTCAATTTATAGCTAATTATCGTTGACATCGCTTTCAAAACTATGATATAGTCTTTGTGAAAAAACAAACAAGGAGTGTTTTCTATGACAAAAGAAATCAATCGTTGACAGGTTATCATTGCATCTACCGCCATCCTACTCGTCACCGGTGCTGTTTATGCCTTCAGCGTCTTTGCTGGACCACTCAGTCACCAAACTGGCATGACCATGCCTCAAATCATGCTAGCCTTCACCCTCAACAATGCTATCGGACCAATTCCTATGATTTTCGGTGGTTACTTGGTCGACAAAGGCTATGTCAAATGGACTATCGTCTTAGGAGCTCTGCTATTTGCCGGAGGCTTCTTCCTCACTGGCTACGCCAATAGCCCTGCCATGCTCTATCTTACCTATGGTTTGATTGCTGGGCTCGGTCAAGGTTTTGCCTACTCAGGTGCCCTCAGCAATACTATCCGATTCTTCCCGGACAAACGTGGACTAGCATCAGGTATCCTAACCGCAGGAATGGGCTTCGCTGCTGTCATTGCCTCTCCAATTGCTAGCCACCTTATCCAAGCCCATGGTGCTAAATTCGCCTTCCGTGCTATCGGACTTGCCTACATTGTCATCGTTCTTATCGCAGGTATTTTCATCAAACCAGCACCTAAAAATTACAAACCAGCTGGCTGGAAACCTGCCACTAACCAACAAAAAGCTATGGAGAACAAAACTTGGAAAGATATGCTCAAAACACCAGTCTTCTACCTTATCATATCTATGTTCTTCATCGGTGCCTTCTCAGGTCTTATGATTGCCTCTCAAGCAGCAACCATCGGACAAACCATGTTTGGTCTATCAGCTGGAACAGCAGCCCTCTTTGTCAGCCTTTATTCAATCAGCAATTCAAGCGGACGCTTCATCTGGGGAGCTGTCTCTGATAAAATCGGACGCAGTAAAACCCTCATGATTATCTATGCCGTTGTAGCTCTTGCCCTCCTCACCCTAAACCTCGTCCCTGGCCAAATCGGATTTACCGTTGGTATCATTGGACTTGGTATCTGTTTTGGTGGTGTCATGGGTGTCTTCCCATCAATCGTTATGGAAAATTATGGTCCAGCCAATCAAGGTGTCAACTACGGTATCGTCTTCACAGGCTATTCACTTGCTGCCTTCTTTGCACCACGACTTACCATTAAAATCGCTGGCGCAAATAACGGTAACTACAGCCAAGCCTTCTATCTCGCCATTATCCTAGCTATCATCGGCTTTGCCCTCACTGTTATCTACGACAGACGCCACAAAGCCTAAGAGAACAAATACAATTACTAAACCTGCTGACTCAAAGGTCCAGCAGGTTTTTATGTTATAATAAGGTCATCACAAAGAGGACAATTTATGGCAAATCAGCAATACATTAAGGACAATCCCTCGGGTTTTCCCTACCAATACTATCGAACCCATCTCACAGACAGTCAGCCCGATACCATTTACCACTGGCATGAAGATTTGGAACTCATCTACGTCCATAAAGGCAGTGCCCGTTATCATATTAACGGACACCATTTCAATAGCCAAGCCGGCGATATCATCATTATTCAATCCGAACATATGCAGTCCATCCACCCTCTTCCCCACAAGGAGCAGGATAGTGAAACTTTTCGGATTCATTTGAACCACATCGGCAGAGCTATCATTGACGAATACAGCCAGCGCTACCTTCAACCGTTGCAAAATGGGCATTTTGAACTGACACCACTCATTCAAGTAGACATGCCTGGTTATCAAAAGCTTAAAGATTGCCTCCTTGCCATTTTTAATTTGGTCAAGGAAGAATCCCTCTACTATGATATCCTCCTCAAGTCAAAACTCCACGAATTTCTCTACTATCTTTTCAAATATCGCCACGTCAACCGCCACTATACTGATGACACTTACCAAAAATACCAAAAGCTCAAAGAACTTATCGACTACATTAACCATCACTATCAGGAGTCACTCAGCATCCCTCATTTAGCTGATACTTTTGGCTATAGCAGAGCTCATTTTATGACAGTTTTTAAGCAGCATACTGGCAGTAGTTGCCTTGATTTCATTCTCCAAGTCCGCCTTAACAAAGCCTGTGAACTACTTTTGCAGACTACGATGCCTATTCAAGACATTGCCAGCCAAGTTGGCTTTAATAACCTGTCCAATTTCAATCGCCATTTCAAGCACTACCTGCAACTAACTCCCAAGCAATATCGCAAACAGTTCAACAAAACAAAACCTTCCTGACAGCAAGTCAAGAAGGTTATTTCTATAAATCAAATTCATGCGGTAGCAAAATCGTCTCAATCCCCAAGTCGTCCACAACATGAACTGTTTCAGGATAAAAGGGGTCAAAGGGTGTCTTATAATCAAAATCAATGACAATCTCATGCTCACTATCCATATAGCGAAAGCGCAAATTATCTCTGTGATTGACCAAGTGAAAAGTCAGCACATCATCCAAAGGAACAACACCTTTCAAATAATTATCCAACAAATCCCAAAAAGTATCAATAATCTGATGAGGCAAACTGGTCGCAATACCAAAACTAGCATACCTCTCTCTAGTTTTATCAAATGCCACAAGTTTCTCCTTTCATCAGACCAAAATCAGCCATCCCATCTTCATTTTAATCAAGAAGATTTCCCTACTGACTATACTGTAACCAAAATCGGACAAAAATTCAATTATTATGATTGACCGAAATAAGTACTAAAGCACCCTCACCGGGTGCTTTTCAACTTTACCTATTCTTCAGTTCAAGATAACGTTTGTACCAAATGTTAATGTAGGCTTGAGAAAACGGACCTTTCCCATTGTTAATCCAATCAACCAAAATCTTGACATTTTCCTTTAAAATATAGTCAATATCTGGCGAGTAACCCATTTCTTTCTTGTGCAATTCATACTCATCAACATCCAATAGACGCTTTTCGCCATCCGCAAAAACCTTAACATCTAAATCATAATCGATGTATTTGAGAGCCTCCTCATCCATGACATGTGGACTTGCAAGGTTACAATAATAAGAAACACCATTATCTCTGATCATAGCAATAATATTGAACCAATATTTTTTATGAAAGTAAACAATCGCGGGCTCACGTGTGACCCAACGTCGCCCGTCACTCTCAGTTACCAATGTGTGATCATTAACACCAATAACAGCATTTTCAGTTGTTTTTAGTACCATAGTATCGCGCCAAGTGCGGTGCAAACTACCATCATGCTTATAACTTTGAATTGTAATAAAGTCGCCTTCCTTAGGTAATTTCATGGCTTACCAACTTTCTACAATTAAAACTTATCTATGATAGTTTATCATAATTTTCTGAAAAAATCACGATTTTAAATCAATTATCCTACAAATATTCCCTCAAAGCGGACTTAATATCATCAAAACCGAACCCTTTTCTCATTAAAGCCTGGATTAGTCGTTGTTTCAAATCATAGCCCTCATATTTACGGCTATATTTTCGATACTGCTTGTCTAATTCCTTATAGATTAGTTCTTCTTCCAACTCATCATCTCGCTCAATCGCCAAGGTTTCTACAGCAAGTTTAGATAGTTGATAATCAAAACCCTTATTATTTAAAAATTGGATAATCTTATCCTTGAGAGCACGGTTGGGCAATTTAGTCTGGTACTTTTTATACAATTTCTGCGCCAGCTTTTGCCCCAAATCCGTAAAATCATACTGCTCCATAATCGGCTCAATGATGCTAGATGAAATCCCACGCTGCATCAACTTCTGCTTCAAAACAAAAGGCCCCTTATCACCCGAACTAAGATTTTGCTCAATAGTCAGCTCCACCAAGCGTGACTCATCTATCCACTTGTCATCTTTCAGTTGTTTGATAATCTCTGGAATGAGTTTGTCATCAATCTCATGCTTCTGCAGATAGTCACGAACTTCCTTGGCCGTCCTAGGCTTAAAGGAAATGTGGTAAAGTGCTAGATTTTTTCCGTAAGACAACTTTGCAAACTGCTTGATATCAGCAAGCTCTTCCTCACTGATGACCATCTGTTTAGACAGCATAAAATGAACAATGGTATCCTCGGTCACATAAAGACTGTCAGCACCGTCCAATTCCACCTGATACAAACGCTTTTTCTTCTCAATTTTGGTTATTTTCATAGTTTTTATTATAACAAAAATGATAAAATAGAAGCAATAAGAAGATGAAGTGCCCGATGACTGATAAAATTATTTCACTTGGTGATTTCCGCAAGAAAAAAGAGGACTTTTCAGAAGATTCATTTCCAGATTTTGATGATATCTTTGGCGATATTTTTGAAGAGGATTTTGACGATGAACTGCCCTCTGAAAATCCTTTCACGATTGGGGACAATCTGCCTCTAATCGATAGTATTTACCAAGAATATCTTGATTCTAAGCGACTTTTGGAAAATGGCAGAGCTGCTTGGCTGGCTCAAGGACCTCACGGCTGGTTAAATCTTGATGAGCGTGACTACTTAGCACTGGCCTGTAATCATGCCACTATCGCTAAGCAAATGTGCCTCTACGACCAAGCGCTAGCTATTTTCCAAGAAATCTACCAACTTGATACCAACGACCCTCTAAAACTACGCTACCAACTGATGGCGACTTACCTACTCAAACAAGATTGGCAGGCACTTCAAGCCTTCTTTGATAGCCAAGACTATTTTGCCGAAGACGAAGGAATGCTGGTTTATATGACGATTGCAAGCCTTTTTCAAGATAAGCTTGACGCTACAAAAGACTACTTAGACCGTATCATCAAGACAAATGCCAATATGAAAGACATCCTCTTCAATCCAGAATCGGCTGTTCAAGAAATCATTTGGTTCACCGATTCCCAAAGCTATCTCTCTTTCTCACGCGAATCAATCCTCGTTATGATGGCAAAGCTATCGCCAGTCATGACCTCAGCCTTCCCGTTCATCCTTGGTAGCCTGCGCCAGCTTCTTTTTGCCAATCAGACCTTTATTACTGATAGCCACCTAAATAGCCGTCAGATTGACGACCTTATGGAACTTGGCTTCTACACTATCCAAGACCTCTCTCAACTAAGCGAAAAAGATTTTCTTGCCCTTCCCGGTTTTGGAAAAGCTGCGCTAGCAAAGATTAAACAAGATGGAGCACTCTTCAAACAATGAATTTAACAATCAAACAACGTATTCCGCTCAAAATTAAACGCATGGGAATCAACGGTGAAGGCATTGGTTTTTATAAGAAAACCCTTGTTTTCGTCCCCGGTGCGCTGAAAGGTGAAGAGATATTTTGCCAAATCACCGCTATCAAACGAAACTTCGCTGAAGCTAAAGTCCTAAAAATCAATAAAGCTTCAAAATTTCGCGTCCAACCAGCCTGTCATATCTATGAAGAATGTGGCGGTTGCCAAATTATGCACCTGCGTTATGACAAACAATTAGACTACAAAACCGACATCATCAAGCAAGCCCTCAATAAGTTTAAACCACAAGGCTATGAAAACTATGATGTTAGACCAACACTAGGCATGGACAACCCAAGTCATTACCGCGCTAAACTCCAGTTTCAAGTAAGACATTCCGGAGGCAGCCTTAAATCTGGTCTTTATGCGCAAGGTTCCCATAAACTCATTGATATCAAGGACTGTTACGTACAAGACCAAACTACTCAAAAAATTATCAATAAGGTCACTGATTTACTAGCAAAATACAAGCTTCCAATCTACAATGAACGTAAAATTGCGGGTATCCGTACAGTAATGGTTCGACGTGCCCAAGCTAGCAACCAAGTCCAACTCATCTTTGTTACCAGCAAAATCATTGATTTAGATGATATCGTCATCGAATTGATTAAGTCATTCCCAGAAATCAAGACTATCGCCCTTAATCTTAATACTAGCAAATCGAGTGACATTTATGGCGAACAAACCAAGATTATCTGGGGACAAGATAGCATTCAAGAAGAAGTTCTGGATTACAGTTTCTCCCTATCACCACGAGCATTTTATCAGCTAAATCCACAGCAAACCCAGATACTCTACACCGAAGCCGTCAAAGCTCTAGACGTTACAGAAAATGACACACTCATCGATGCCTACTGTGGCGTTGGGACAATAGGCTTCTCTTTTGCCAAAAAAGTCAAGGAAGTCCGAGGAATGGATATCATACCAGAAGCCATCCAAGATGCTCGGCATAACGCAAAATTAATGGGCTACACCAACACCCACTACGAAACAGGCAAAGCAGAAGATATTATTCCAAAATGGTATGAAGAAGGATTCAAACCAACTGCCCTCATTGTTGACCCACCACGAACAGGCTTGGATGATAAACTACTAAAGACCATCCTCCAATCAAAACCAGAAAAAATGGTATACGTCTCATGCAACACCTCAACCCTAGCAAGAGACCTCGTCAAACTAAGCCAAACCTACACCGTCAACTACATCCAATCCGTCGACATGTTCCCCCACACAGCAAGAACAGAGGCTGTGGTGAAACTTACCATAAAATAAAAAACTTACCTAACTCCTTTGTAAAAAAATCCAAACTGAGATGCTTGTTTGGATTTTCTTTTCCCCTCCATTATTATCATCACACGTTATTTATGGAAAAATGACTTAGAAATCACAGAATGGCTTGAGATATCAAACTCTTGACAAATATCAGTAAGAGAGCCTTTGCTATCAAGATAGTCGAAAACAGCCTGTCCCTTCAACTCAGACGAATAGTTTTTCCAAATCCTAGATTCCCTTAAGCCATCAATGCCAGACTTCTCATACTTCATTTTTCAAAATTGGATGGTTTGTTTACTGACTTGATACTGTTTACTAAGCTGGCCAACTGACTGCTCTTGATTAAGTAATAAGTGGACAACTTCTAATTTCTCTTCTACTAATTTTGGACTTCTTTTGGACATACGAAAACTCCCCTTGTAGCTTTTAGTAAATTTTGTTTTTTCACCGTCCACTATAGGGGGGAGTATATCAAACTCTCTGATAAACACTTTCATTCACGAACCTTTAGGCAACCTTGACTCCGAAAGAGATTGTTAAGAAAATTCTAGATTTATCGGACGAACTCCGCTATTATTATGACTTGTATCAACTCCTCTTATTCCATTAAAAAATTGAAGCCAAAATGAAAGAAGCGCTGACCTCTCAACGCTTCAAAGTTCTATATGACTCCGGCAGTAGGACTCGAACCTACGACATCATGATTAACAGTCATGCGCTACTACCAACTGAGCTATGCCGGATAATGGCTAAGCGACT
>NZ_JADNQT010000001.1 GCF_015594605.1 Streptococcus sp. HF-1907
AAGCTGTCTAAAGCTCTCTCCTTGCTTTCTCAATTCATATATTTGAACTTTATCTTCATAAGTTAATTTCATTATAAAACACCCCAAAAGTTAGATTTTTTCTGTCTAACTTTTGGGGTGCAGTTCATCTCAGTTATTTCGAGATAAGCGTTTTTAGTAATCAATCTTTTCTTCGCTGACAATCAGTTTAGCCATTTTATCTGGGTCGATGATATGAATCTGATGCCCGTCTTTGTCAATCATTTGATGGCACTTGAGGCTTTTTATCATACGAGCAACGGTTACGGCGTGCATTCCGAGATAATTAGCCATTTCTTGATAGGTGAAGAAGGTATCGAGGACTAATTCTCCCTGCTCATTTTCGGTTGCTTGGTCTAGTAAAAAGCGGCAGAGCTGGACTAAAGCTGGTTCATTTTTGCTGCTATGAAAATGCTCTAGGAGGTAGAGATTATTTCGCGCCAGCATTTCAAACATAAGCGAGATAACTGAAGGAAAAGTCAAGAGTTCTTCAAATTGGCGTGCGTTGATGTGATAGGTCAGGCAAGGTGTTTTGGCAATGACGCTGAAGGATTTTTTGCCGTAAGAATGCAGGTGCATATCGGTCATGAGTGGGCGAAAATTGAGCATATTGTGATGCTGGTAGTAGCGGTAAACAGTCTCCTGCCCGTCACTAGAAATGGATGATAGGGAACAGACGCCCGAAGCTAAAATGTAGAGGTCCATGTCCCCTTGAGCTAGGGATTGAACGATGACATCGCCCTTATCGAAGTGGACTTCGGTGCCATACTGAAATAAATCGGAAACTTTCAACGAAGGGTTAGGCATGTGTCTCAACCTTTCTATTTTGGAAACGTAGTTCTCTCTAGTTTACTCTAAAAGCTGATTTTTAGCAAGTCTAACTTCCATAAAAACGGAGTTTTACAAACTTTTGTTAAAGGTCTATAATGTTTGTAGAAAAGGAGGTCTCATGAAAGACTTGAAGAAAAAGTTGCCTGGGATTGTGCTCTGTTTAGGCTTAGCTATTCCAGCTTGGTTTTTAGGGCAATGGCTGCCGCTGATTGGTGCGCCAGTCTTTGCTATTTTTATCGGTATGTTAGTGGGAAGTTTTTACCAGCAGCGCCAGTCAACGCAAGCGGGTATTGCTTACACATCTAAATATATCTTACAATGGGCGGTTGTTTTGCTAGGATTTGGTCTGAATTTGTCGCAAGTCATGTCTGTCGGTGTGACATCTTTGCCGATTATTTTGACAACCATTACGACATCTTTGCTAGTGGCTTACGGTTTACAGAAGACCTTTAAGCTGGATGTTAACATTGCAACTTTGATTGGAGTTGGGTCATCTATTTGTGGTGGGTCTGCGATTGCAGCGACAGCACCTGTTATTGATGCCAAAGATGATGAAGTGGCACAGTCGATTTCTGTCATTTTCTTATTCAACATCTTAGCAGCTCTTATTTTTCCAACTTTGGGCGGACTTTTGGGTCTTTCAGACCATGGCTTCGCTTTATTTGCAGGAACAGCTGTCAATGATACATCGTCTGTAACTGCAACTGCGGCAGCTTGGGACGCCATTCACCACAGTCGTACACTTGAAGGAGCAACGATTGTCAAATTGACGCGCACGCTTGCCATTATCCCAATCACTTTAGGCTTATCATTTTACCGCATGTATCAAGTCAAACGTGCTGGCGGACAAGGATCCTCTCAGTTCAGTTTCAAACGCGCCTTTCCTATGTTTGTTCTGTATTTTTTCCTAGCTTCTGTCCTAACAACCTTGCTTAGCCTACTTGGAGTCAATACAGCAATTTTTGAACCCTTAAAAACCTTGTCAAAATTCTTTATTGTCATGGCGATGACAGCTATCGGTTTGAATACTAATGTTGTCAAATTAGTTAAAAGTGGCGGTCAAGCTATCGGTCTCGGTGCAACTTGTTGGATTGCTATTGCTATCATGAGTTTGCTGATGCAGTCACTTTTAGGGACTTGGTAGTCTGTAGACAATTTTACTTGTGTATGATAAGATGACATCTGATGAAGAGGAGGAAATCATGTCACCAGAGAAATCGAAATTAGCCATGTCAATTTTTTACATGACCCTATACGCCTTAGGTGTCGTTTATAATCTCCTTAAAGGAAACTGGGGGATTAGCTTGATTTGGTCTTGCCTTTTGCTGGTCAATATTGCTTTCTTGATTTATCAACATCATCATAAAAATAGGAACTAGGCGATGAGCTTAGCTCCTATTTTTAATAATTCAGTTACTATATCTTAGCCTTGATAAAAGCGACATTTTCTTTTTCATACTCAGTTAAGAGCTTTGTAGCCTTACAAGAATGATTTGCAGGCTTGATTTTGGCATTTGTAGGTATACAACACCCTTTTGCAGGTGTGTTAAGGGGAGAAGTATTTTGCAAGTTTGTTTTAAGTATTTGTAGGGCTACAATGGACAATATTCGATAAGAAAAATCCCATCAGAATGAACCGATAGGACTCTTCTTATCGAATAGTATCTGCTAGTTTCAAGCTAGTCTAAGTCTGCCAAGAATAAATTCAGACTTGTCAGCACTCGCTTTAAATCTTAGTTTGAAATCGTTGAAATAAGATCATCAGCGGTTGTGGTTGGCAGGATTCGGATGCGGTCTAGTGACAAGAGTCCATCACTGGCTTCGCCAATCCCTTCGTTTGTTGTGACCGCTAATTTGTAAGAGGAAGCAGCTTGAGTAAGGGTATCGCTGTTATAACGACCTGATGGATAAGCAATAGCAATAGTATCTTGTGATAGTTTTTCGTCAAGGAAACTTTTAGCCTCGGACATTTCGCTAGCTTGACTGTCAGCAGATTTGGTTGAAAGGTCTGGGTGGTTAACTGTGTGCGATTGGAAGGACATGCCGTTAGCTTTCATTTCTAGCATTTGGTCAATGGTCAGATTAGAGTTTCGTCCCTCTTGCACAAAACCGGTTATGACATTATTAGTTGCCTTGACGCCATATTTCTTCATGATAGGATAGGCAATCGTGTAGAAATCTTCATTACCATCATCGAAGGTTAGCCAAACGACTTTTTTTGCAGGTAGTTCATTTTTGGTGAGGGCACGATAGGCTTCTTCTGGAGATAGGAAGTAGTAGCCTTCATCTACGAGGCGCTTGATATGGCTCTCAAAAGTGGTAGGGTCCACGATGAGGTTGGCGCTGGCTGATTCTGAAGCATCCATAACATGGATAGCGTGGTACATCAAGATTGGCACCTTGACTGGGTCGGTCTGCTTGGTCCAAGTTGTCTTGGTTTTAGAAGCATGGCTAGCGCTGCTTGTCTGTTGTGACTCCTTAGATGTACTTGTGGTACTTTTCTTAGTTTTTGCCTGCTCAGAACTAGTTTGTTGCAGTGCAGACTGAATACCTTTAATAGACAAATCAAAATGCTTCTGCTTAGCCGTAACAACCAAGAAAATCACTGCTAAAATACAGGCAAACAGTAGCATAATGTTCACAATTACTAGGGGATGACGGTGTTTTTTATCTTGACGTCTCTTTTCCATAAGAACCTCCAATGCTTTTTACTCTATTTTACCATCATTTTAGGACGAATGGGAAGAAAATTCCTAAAAATTACCCTAAATTTTTTGAAAATAATAACATTTTTCTGTAAATTCTGAATAAAATTTGATATAATATAGCATATTATATGCTTTTAAGGAAAAATCCTTGAAATACAATCAAAGGAGTTGTCTATGTCTATTAAAATCGGTTTACTTGGTTTCGGTACAGTTGCAAGTGGTATTCCTTTTCTTTTGAAAGAAAATGGAAACAAGATTGTTGCAGCATCAGGTGCTCAGCTTGAAATTGCTAAAGTATTGGTAAAAGATGATGCTGAAAAAGGCCGTCTAGTCGCTGCAGGAAACGATTATAACTTTGTCACAAATGTTGATGAGATTTTATCTGATGCAGATATCGATATTGTTGTTGAATTGATAGGACGAATTGAACCAGCGCGTACTTTTATCACAAAAGCTTTAGAAGCTGGTAAAAATGTGGTATCAGCTAACAAGGACTTGATTGCAACTCATGGTAAAGACTTGATTGCCTTGGCACAAGAAAAGGGAGTGGCCTTCTATTATGAAGCTGCGGTAGCTGGAGGAATCCCTATCTTGCGTACCCTTGCTAACTCTTTGACCTCTGATAAGGTGACGCGCATCCTTGGTGTCCTTAACGGTACTTCAAACTTCATGATGACTAAAATGGTTGATGAAGGTTGGACTTACGAAGCGGCACTTGCGGAAGCGCAAGCCCTTGGCTATGCCGAATCAGACCCAACTAACGATGTCGAAGGTATTGATGCAGCCTATAAAGCTGTCATTTTAAGTCAATTTGGTTTTGGAATGACCGTTGATTTTGACGACGTGGCTCACAAAGGTATTTCAGGCATCACGCCAGACGATGTTGCTGTCGCTCAAGAATTGGGATATGTCATCAAGCTGGTCGGTGATGTTCAAGAAACAGCTTCAGGTATTTCTGCTGAAGTTTCACCAACTTTCTTGCCAAAAGCACACCCACTTGCAAGTGTCAATGGTGTTATGAATGCTGTTTTTGTTGAGTCAATCGGTATCGGTGAGTCAATGTACTACGGACCAGGTGCTGGTCAAAAACCAACAGCGACATCTGTAACGGCAGATATTGTTCGTATCGCTCGTCGCATAAAAGACGGCAATGTTGGTAAACCATTTAACGAATTTAAACGTCAAACAAAATTGGCTAGCGCTGATGATGTTAAGAGCAACTACTATTTTGCCATCAATACGCCAGATAAAAAAGGTCAATTGCTTCGCTTGGCTGAATTATTCAACTCAGAAGACATTTCATTTGAGCAGGTCTTGCAACAAAAAGCAAATGGTCAACAGGCGCGTGTTGTCATCATCACTCACCAAATGAGTAAGACACAATTGGCTAATGTAATAGCAAAATTGACAGCGATTGAAGAGTTTGAACTCCTCAACAACTTCAAAGTTTTGGGGGAATAAGATGAAAATTACTGTTCCAGCGACCAGTGCTAACATCGGACCGGGTTTTGACTCGGTCGGTGTAGCCGTGTCAAAATACCTTGTCATTGATGTTTTGAAAGAAGCGGATGCTTGGTTTATCGAGCATGATTTAGGTGATATTCCTAGTGATGGAAACAATCTTTTGCTCACAACTGCTTTGCAAGTTGCACCAGATTTGAAACCTCATCGCTTGAAAATGACGTCGGATATTCCTCTAGCACGTGGTTTGGGGTCATCTTCGTCTGTCATTGTAGCGGGAATTGAGCTAGCTAATCAGTTGGCAGATTTGAATTTGACTGACGACCAAAAATTGGACTTGGCGACCAAGATTGAAGGGCATCCTGACAATGTGGCGCCAGCAATCTTCGGAAATCTTGTTGTGGCAAGCTATGTGGACCAAAAAGTCAATAGCATTGTTGCAGATTTTCCTGAAACTGCCTTTGTCGCTTTCATTCCTAACTACGAATTGAAAACAAGTGACAGCCGTGGGGTTCTACCATCAACTTTTGATTATAAAGAAGCCGTCGCTGCCAGTTCTATTGCCAATGTTGCTATCGCTGCTTTGCTAGCTGGTGACATGGTTAAAGCGGGTCAAGCCATCGAATCAGATTTCTTCCACGAACGATACCGCCAAAAATTGGTTAAGGAATTTGCACAAATTAAAGAACTTAGTCATAAGTTAGGAGCTTATGCGACCTACCTTTCAGGAGCAGGTCCGACAGTTATGACCTTGCTTTCAGAAGATAAAGTAGCAGATATGATGGCACAATTGGAGTCCTTGAAGCTGGATGGTCAAGTTGTTGCCCTTGCGGTTGATAGAAAGGGTGTTCAGGTTGAAAAAGACTAATCTTGGTCTCTTGATCGGTCTGATTACCTACCTCATGTGGGGATTTCTTTCCCTCTTTTGGAAATTATTATCAGGTGTTAATTCGTATAACACCTTTTCTTATCGCATCGTCTTTACTGTTATTACCATGCTGATTTATATGGTTTTATCGGGCAATACCAAGCGATATCAGACTGAGCTTAGGCAACTTTTTCATAATAAAAAAGCCTTGGGTGCCATACTTTTTGCTAGTATTATGATTGCTATCAATTGGTTGACTTATATTTTTGCGGTGTCGCATGGTCAAGCGACGGAAGCTAGCCTAGGCTATTACATCATGCCCTTAGTTTCAATTGTTTTGTCCTTGGCGGTTTTGCATGAGCATTTGAGTCGCAGCATGGTCATAGCTGTTCTCGTTGCGCTTGTCGGGGTTGGGGTACTCATTTACAACACAGGTCATCTTCCTTTGATTTCGGTAACTTTGGCGCTGTCATTTGGGATTTATGGGCTTTTGAAAAAAGGGGTGACCCTGTCAAGTGATGTTGCCATGTTGGTTGAATCGGCGGTTATTACACCATTTGCCTTAATTTACCTTATCTTTTTTGCTAAAGAATCTATGGTTGATTATTCAGCGATGGAAAATACCCTCTTAATCATCTCAGGTGTGGTCACAGCTATTCCACTCTTGCTATTTGCGGAAGCAGTGAAGCGGGCACCGCTGAACATCATTGGATTTATCCAATACATCAACCCAACGATTCAGTTGCTCCTAGCCATCTTCCTGTTTGGCGAAGGAATCACGCAGGGCGAGCTGTCAGGCTTTGCTTTTATCTGGCTAGCCATCATTATTTTTAGTTTAGGACAAGTTAATTCACTTAGAAAGAAGGCGTCCAAATGACTTATCAAGAAGCACTAGAATGGATTCACAGTAAATTAACCTTTGGAATCAAACCAGGATTAGAACGCATGGCCTGGATGTTGGCTGAGTTAGGTAATCCTCAAGAAAATCTGAAGGCGGTACATGTGGTCGGAACCAACGGAAAAGGTTCTACAACTAGCTATTTACAGCATATTTTTAGCCAGTCTGGCTATGAGGTCGGGACTTTTACATCTCCTTACATTGTTGATTTTCGTGAACGCATCAGTCTCAACGGTCAAATGATTACCGAAAGTGATTTTGTTGCCTTGGTTGAGCGTGTTCAGTCTGTGGTTGAGCGTCTGCACCATGAAACCGACCTCGAACCCGCAACAGAGTTTGAAGTCATCACCGTCCTTATGTTTGAATATTTTGGACACATGCATCCCGTTGATATTGCCATCGTTGAGGCTGGCATGGGCGGTCTCTACGATTCCACCAACCAGTTCAAAGCGCTAGCGGTCGTCTGTCCGTCTATTGGTTTGGATCATCAGGCGGTTTTAGGTCAGACCTACAGTCAAATAGCAGAGCAGAAAGTGGGAGTACTCAAAGAAGCTGTTCCATTTATTTACGCCAATAATCAAGCAGACGTTGAGGCTGTTTTTCAAGCAAAAGTCCAAGAAACCAAGAGCTCAACTTACAAATTAGGACGCGATTTCAGTACAGCTCTTCATGGCGATACTTTTGATTATCAAAGTCAACTTGGTGAGATTGAGGATATTCATTTGCGCATGCCAGGTCAACACCAGGTGTCTAACGCTAGTCTCGCTATCACAACAAGTCTCCTGTTAGCGCAGCAATTTCCAAAAGTAACGCCAGCTACTATCAAAGCAGGCTTAGAAGCAACAGCGTGGGCCGGTAGAACTGAACTTTTGGAAAATAATCTCATGATTGACGGCGCCCACAATAATGAAAGCATCAACGCCTTGGTTGAGGTCATGAAAGCCTACGCAGATAAGAAGGTTCATGTGCTTTTTGCAGCAATCAACACCAAGCCGGCCGATGCCATGTTAAAACAACTTGAAGCAGTTGGGCAAGTGTCAGTGACAACTTTTGAAGATTATCGTGCCTTAGCTTTAGAAGACTATCCTAAAGGTTATGTTCGTGTCGAAAACTGGCAAGATTGGTTGGAGCAGATGAACCTTGACAGCGAAGATGATTTCTACCTCATCACAGGCTCACTCTACTTCATCTCACAGGTCCGCAAAGCGTTTTTAAAAAGATAATTGACAACTGATTTAGCATTTTGCTAGGTCAGTTTTATGATATAATAGAGTAATCAAAGAAAGTAAGGATGAAACCATGCCAAATCAAGACAAAATGGAAGCTGCCATTTATCAATTTCTAGAAGCCTTGGGGGAAAATCCTGAGCGTGAGGGTCTTCTAGACACACCAAAACGTGTGGCAAAAATGTATCTGGAAATGTTCTCAGGTCTCAACGAAGACCCTGCTGACCAGTTCACAGCTGTTTTCACTGAAAATCACGACGAGGTGATTATCGTCAAGGATATTCCTTTTTACTCCATGTGCGAGCACCACTTGGTGCCATTTTACGGCAAGGCTCACGTTGCTTATTTGCCTAGCGATGGTCGTGTGACTGGTTTGAGTAAATTGGCTCGCGCGGTCGAAGTAGCTAGCAAGCGTCCACAATTGCAGGAACGTTTGACAGCTCAAGTGGCTGACGCTTTAGAATCAGCGCTTGCTCCAAAGGGGATTTTTGTCATGATTGAAGCAGAGCACATGTGCATGACCATGCGTGGCATTAAAAAACCAGGCAGCAAGACCATCACAACTGTTGCGCGTGGTCTTTATAAAGAAAATCGTGCTGAACGACAAGAAATTCTTTCACTCATTCAACATAGCTGAGGTAGATTATGAAAATTGGACAATACGATATTGAAGGAAAGGCTTGTGTCATGGGGATTTTAAATGTCACCCCCGATTCTTTTTCAGACGGTGGCAGTTATACCACAGTTGACCTTGCCCTCAAGCAAGTTGGGACAATGTTGACACAAGGGGCTAAAATCATTGACATCGGTGGCGAATCAACTCGACCTGGAGCTGAGTTTGTCACTGCAGAGGATGAGATTGCACGAGTGGTACCTGTTATCAAGGCTATCCGCGAGACCTATCCACAAGCTCTGCTATCTATTGACACCTACAAGACAGAAGTAGCCCGTGTCGCACTTGACGCTGGCGCCCACATTTTGAATGATGTCTGGGCAGGACTTTACGATGACCAAATGCTGGCGCTAGCTGCTGAAAAAAAAGCACCAATCATTCTCATGCACAATCAAAAAGACGAAGTCTATGCGGACATCACAACAGATGTCTGCCAATTCTTGACAGAGCGCGCACAAGCTGCTCTTAACGCTGGTGTGCCTAAAGAAAATATCTGGATTGACCCTGGTTACGGGTTTGCTAAGACCGAAGACCAAAATATTGAGCTCCTCAAGGGCTTGGATAAGGTTTGTCAGCTTGGTTATCCCGTTCTTTTCGGGATTTCTCGCAAACGCACGGTCAATTATCTCCTTGGTGGCAATCGTAGCATGGCAGAGCGTGATTTGGGAACAGCTGCTTTGTCAGCTTGGGCGGTAGCAAAGGGGTGTCAAGTTGTTCGCGTTCATAATGTTGACCTGAATACCGATGTGGTCACTGTTATTAGTCAGTTGGTGTAAGATGGATAAGATTTATTTGAATAAATGTCGTTTTTATGGCTATCATGGTGCCTTTCCAGAAGAAAATGTACTGGGTCAAATCTTTCAAGTAGATGCAGTTCTTTCTGTTAACCTGACCGCTGCTTCACAATCAGACCAGCTAGAAGATACTGTTCATTATGGTATGGTTTTCGACTGTATCAAAGACCATGTTGAAAATGAGCGCTATCAGTTGATTGAAAAATTGGCTGGAGTGATTGTCGATGACCTTTTTCAACAATTTCCGTCAGTGCAGGCTATCACTTTAAAAATTACTAAGGATAATCCCCCAATCAATGGTCATTATGAATCGGTTGGTATCGAATTGGAGCGTGTCCGCCCATGACAGTTGTTTATTTGAGTTTAGGGTCTAATATTGGCGACCGCGAGGCTTATTTACGAAAGGCAATCTCTGCTCTCAAGACTCTACCGCAGACGCAGGTCACTCAGGTGTCGTCTTTTTATGAGACGGCTGCCTGGGGAAAAACGGATCAAGACGATTTTCTTAATCTAGCCTGTCAACTTGAAACAGAGCTGGATGCTCAGGCTCTGCTCAGCTATTGTCAAAAGATTGAAATCGACCTCAATCGTGTTCGTCATGAGCACTGGGGTCCGAGGACTATCGACATTGACATCTTGCTTTATGGTCAGGAGGTCATTGCGACGGAGAATCTCAAGGTGCCTCATCCTTACATGACGGAGCGTGGCTTTGTCTTGGTGCCTTTGCAGGAAATTAGTCCGCAACTAACCTTGCCTAATGGCAGGGCTGTGATCGATTATCTTAACCAGCTAGATGTTGCAGATATTAAAGTTACCAAGCCCTTTGACTAAGAAAATGATTTTTCTATCGTCAACTTAGCTGAATTTTGATATAATAAGAATCGGTTTTATGCCGATTTTTTAGTGTCTGATTAGCTTATGGTTTGGACACAAAATGATTAGAATAGAGAAAAAATGTTAGAACTTTTAAAAGAAGAATTGAACGGAATTGATATCCGATTTAACGAACCCCTAAGTAAGTATACCTATACCGAGGTTGGTGGACCGGTTGACTACTTAGCTTTCCCGCGTAACCGATATGAATTGTCACGCATCGTGAAATTCGCTAACCGTCAAGGGATTGATTGGATGGTGCTGGGTAATGCTAGTAATATCATCGTTCGTGATGGTGGCATTCGCGGATTTGTGATTATGTTCGACAAGCTAAACTCGATTACTGTTGACGGTTATGTCATCGAAGCGGAAGCGGGTGCTAACCTGATTGAAACGACAAAAGTGGCTAAATTCCATAGCCTAACTGGTTTTGAATTTGCCTGCGGTATTCCTGGTAGTATCGGAGGTGCTGTTTTCATGAATGCTGGCGCCTACGGTGGTGAAATCGCTCACGTTTTAATTTCTGCTCAGGTTTTGACCAAAGAGGGGGATGTAAAGGTTATCGAAGCGCGTGATATGCTCTTTGGTTACCGTCACTCGGTGGTCCAAGACAGTGGTGATGTTGTTATTTCTGCCAAGTTTGGTCTTAAACCAGGCGACCATACTGTCATCAGCCAAGAAATGGCTCGTTTGACGCATTTACGCCAATTGAAACAGCCACTTGAGTATCCATCTTGTGGGTCAGTTTTCAAGCGCCCTCAAGGTTATTTTGCCGGAGCTCTCATCAGTGAGGCTAACTTGAAAGGGCACCGTATCGGTGGCGTTGAAGTCAGTAAAAAACACGCTGGTTTCATGGTCAATATTGACAAGGGGACAGCCAAAGATTATGAAGATTTGATTGCTGATGTCATTGCTAAGGTTGAGGAAAATTCAGGCGTGCGTTTGGAACCAGAGGTTCGTATTATCGGTGATGCTCTAGAAAAATAGCAGAGCTAGGATTTATTTTCCTTTGGGCTAGCGCTAGCCATTTATCAAAGGACTAGAAATCATGGAGGATTTATGAGAATTGACTGACCCAATCATTACATTTAAAAATGTGTCAAAGGTATTTGAAGACAGTGGAACTGTAGTCCTAAAGGATATCAATTTTGAGCTTGAAGAAGGTAAATTTTACACCCTTTTGGGAGCATCTGGTAGCGGAAAATCTACTATCCTAAACATCATTGCAGGTTTGCTTGATGCTACGTCAGGCGATGTTATTCTTGATGGTAAACGTATCAACGATGTACCAACTAATAAACGCGATGTCCATACCGTTTTCCAAAACTATGCCCTCTTCCCGCATATGAATGTTTTTGAAAATGTTGCCTTTCCCTTGAAATTAAAAAAGGTGGACAAAAAAGAAATCGAAAAACGCGTCACAGAAGCCTTGAAAATGGTTCGTTTGGAAGGATTTGAAAAACGCCCTATTCAAAAGCTTTCTGGCGGACAACGCCAACGTGTGGCTATCGCGCGAGCTATTATCAATCAGCCAAAAGTTGTCTTGCTTGACGAACCGCTGTCGGCCTTGGATTTGAAATTACGCACGGAAATGCAATATGAGTTACGTGAATTGCAGCAACGCTTGGGAATTACCTTTGTTTTTGTAACCCATGACCAGGAAGAAGCCCTAGCCATGAGTGATTGGATTTTTGTCATGAATGACGGTGAAATCGTGCAATCTGGAACACCAGTCGATATTTACGATGAGCCTATCAATCACTTTGTCGCGACCTTCATTGGGGAATCTAATATCCTACCAGGTAAGATGATTGAGGACTATTTGGTAGAATTCAACGGCAAACGATTTGAGGCTGTCGATGGTGGGATGAGACCCAACGAGGCTGTCGAAGTGGTTATTCGCCCAGAAGATTTACAAATCACCTTGCCAGAAGAAGGTAAACTTCAAGTTAAGGTTGATACGCAACTTTTCCGTGGGGTTCACTACGAAATTATCGCCTACGATGAGCTTGGAAATGAGTGGATGATTCATTCAACCCGCAAAGCCATTGAAGGAGAAGTTATCGGACTTGATTTTGCTCCAGAGGATATTCACATCATGCGTCTCAACGAGACAGAAGAAGAATTCGATGCTCGTATCGAAGAATATGTAGAAGTTGAAGAGCACGAAGACGGCTTGATTAACGCCATTGAGGAGGAGAGAAATGAAGAAAACCTCTAATCTCTTTTCTCTTCCCTATCTTCTATGGATGTTTTTCTTTGTCATCGCACCAGTCTTTCTCTTGCTGTGGAAATCACTGTTTGATATCCACGGTCAGATGACACTGGCCAATTACCAGACCTTTTTTAGTTCGTGGACTTACTTGAAAATGTCCGTCAATTCAGTTTTATACGCGGGCATTATTAGCTTGGTGACGCTGGTTATTTCCTATCCTGCTGCCTATTTTTTAACGAAATTAAAGCACAAGCAGTTATGGTTGATGCTCATTATTTTGCCGACTTGGATTAATCTTTTGTTAAAGGCTTACGCTTTTATGGGAATTTTTGGTCAGCATGGCGGAGTTAATCAATTTTTGATGTTTATGGGCTTGGGTCCTAAGCAGATCTTGTTCACAGACTTTTCATTCATTTTTGTAGCAGCTTACATCGAACTGCCCTTTATGATATTGCCGATTTTCAATGCCCTTGATGATATTGATCATAACCTCATCAACGCTAGTTATGATTTAGGGGCAAGTGGTTGGCAGACTTTCAGCAAGGTTATTTTTCCTCTTTCTTTAAATGGCGTACGCTCAGGTGTTCAATCAGTCTTCATTCCAAGTTTGAGTCTCTTTATGTTGACCCGCTTGATAGGGGGGAATCGTGTCATTACGCTGGGAACAGCTATTGAGCAGCATTTCCTTACAACGCAAAATACGGGGATGGGTTCAACCATTGGTGTCATTTTGATTCTTGCCATGGTTGCCATCATGTGGTTGACGAAGGAGAGAACACGATGAAGAAATTTGCCAATACTTATTTAGGATTAGTTTTTGTCTTGCTCTATATTCCTATCGCCTATTTAATTTTCTATTCTTTCAATAGTGGTGGTGATATGAATGGTTTTACAGGGTTTACTTTAGACCACTATGTTACTATGTTTCAAGATAGTCGTTTAATGCTTATCTTGGTGCAGACTTTCTTCTTGGCATTCCTAAGCGCCCTGCTAGCGACAGCTATTGGGACCTTTGGTACCATTTGGATTTACCAAACGCGCAAGAAATATCAAAACACGCTTTTGTCGCTGAATAATATCCTCATGGTTGCGCCAGATGTCATGATTGGTGCTAGTTTCCTCTTGCTCTTTACAGCGCTCGGTTTCCAGCTGAATTTTGTATCAGTGCTTCTTAGCCATATTGCCTTTTCGATTCCAATTGTGATCCTGATGGTTTTGCCCCGTTTGAAAGAAATGAACGATGATATGATTAATGCAGCTTATGACTTAGGTGCTACGCCGTGGCAAATGTTGCGAGAAGTCATGCTTCCTTATCTGACACCGGGGATTATTTCAGGGTTTTTTATGGCCTTCACCTATTCTTTGGATGATTTCGCCGTGACTTTCTTTGTCACAGGAAATGGCTTTTCAACTTTGTCTGTCGAGATTTATTCGCGGGCGCGTCGAGGAATTTCTCTTGAAATCAATGCCTTATCGACAGTTGTCTTCCTGTTTAGCATCCTACTTGTGATTGGATATTACTACATTTCAACAGACAAGGAGGAAAAACATGCGTAAACTCTATTCATTTATTGCTGGAGTGCTTGCGATTATTCTTATCTTGTTTGCAGGCGTGACTATTATGAAAAGGCAGAGCAGCTCATCTGTTCAGTCGGATAAGTTGGTCATTTACAACTGGGGAGATTACATTGACCCAGCTCTGCTGACAAAATTCACTAAGGAAACTGGTATCGAAGTGCAGTACGAAACCTTTGATTCCAACGAAGCCATGTACACCAAGATTAAACAAGGCGGAACGACTTACGATATCGCTATTCCGAGTGATTACATGATTGATAAGATGAAGAGGGAAAATCTTCTCGTTAAACTAGATAAATATAAAATCAAAGGTTTGAATAACATCGACCCGCAGTTTATGGGACTTAGTTTTGATTCAAAAAATACCTACTCGATACCTTATTTTTGGGGCACCGTTGGGATTATTTATAATACTAAATTAGTCAAAACTGCCCCTCAACACTGGAATGACCTTTGGAATTCAGAGTACAAAAATCAGATTATGCTGGTAGATGGTGCTCGTGAGGTTATGGGATTTGGACTTAATTCGCTGGGCTACAGTGTTAATACCAAGAAACGTAAAGAGTTGAACCAAGCGGCAGCTAAATTGAATCAATTGACACCTAATATTAAGGCAATTGTTGGGGATGAGATGAAGGGCTACATGATTAATGGCGACGCAGCTATTGGTGTGACCTTCTCTGGTGAAGCCAGTGAGATGCTCAGTAGCAATCCTGACCTCCGCTATGTTGTTCCAAGCGAGGGCTCTAACCTATGGTTTGACAATATCGTTATTCCCAAGACGGCTAAACATGAGAAAAAAGCCTATGCTTTTATCAACTTCATGTTAAAACCTGAAAATGCAGCGCAGAATGCAGAGTACATCGGCTACGCGACCCCAAATAAAGCAGCCAAAGCTCTGCTTCCAAAATCTGTCAAAGCTAATAAAGCCTTCTATCCTTCAGAAGAAACAATCAAAAACCTTGAAGTTTACAACAATCTGGGACAAGAATGGTTGGGAATCTACAATGATATGTACCTACAATTCAAAATGTATCGAAAATGATTGGGCTAGTCTCAATCATTTTTCTTTGGCAAATAGTGGAAATCATCTCGAAAATTCACTTAAAATTTGATAAAATAGTGGACAAAGGAGAAGGTTATGAATAGTCATAAAGCTGATTACAAACTACCCAATGAATCTCTTTGGAAGCCTGTTTATCGAGGGATTGTTGTTGGTTTGGTAGCGGGTATCGTTGTCGGATTTTTCCGTCTTTCGATTGAAAAACTTTTTGAACAGGTTCAAGGAGTCTATATTCAAGCGCATGATAAGCCTATTCTGTTAGTTCCTATTGCTGTAGTTAGTTTGCTTGTAGCAATTATTATTGGATTCATGATTCGTTCAGACAGTGATATTAAAGGCTCTGGTATCCCTCATGTCGAAGGCGAGTTAAAAGGGCTCATGCATCCGAATTGGTGGTCTGTCCTTTGGAAAAAATGGATTAGTGGTGTCCTTGCCATTTCATCAGGGTTGATGCTAGGACGTGAAGGTCCAAGTATCCAACTCGGTGCGATGACAGGTAAGGGACTTGCTAAAGCATTTGGTGCTGGTCGTACAGAGAAACGGGTGTTAATCGCTAGTGGGGCGGCAGCTGGTTTGTCAGCAGCTTTCAATGCTCCCATCGCAGGCTTACTTTTTGTTGTTGAGGAAGTCTATCACCATTTTTCACGTATGGTCTGGGTTACGGCCTTGGTGGCTAGTCTAGTTGCAAATTTTGTTTCTCTAAACATTTTTGGACGAACCCCAGTACTGGCTATGCCCAAAGACCTTCCATTTTTAAATCTCAGTCAATATTGGATTTTGGTCTTAATGGGTATTTTTCTAGGGCTCCTAGGCTTTTTCTATGAAAAAATCATTTTAAATATTGGTCGATTGTATCATTTTCTCGGTCGATTGACACACCTCTCAGCACCGCTTTATGTTATTTTAGCTATGATTTTCATCTTGCCAATCGGCTATTTCTACCCACAATTATTGGGTGGAGGGAACGGTATGATTGTTAGTTTGCCAACTAGTAATCTGACATTTTGGACAGCGCTTAGCTATTTGGTCATCCGTTTTATCTGGAGTATGTTGAGTTATGGTAGTGGTGTTCCTGGAGGAATTTTCCTGCCAATCTTAGCGTTAGGGTCTCTAGCTGGCATGGTTTTTGGACTAGGAATGGTTAATCTCCAGCTGGTCTCGCATGCAGCTCTTCCATTATTTGTCGTGCTTGGGATGGCAGGTTATTTCGGGGCAGTCTCAAAAGCACCGTTGACTGCTATGATTTTGGTGACGGAAATGGTGGGAAATTTGAAGCAACTGATGGCAATCGGTGTAGTTACTTTGGTTGCCTACATTGTTATGGACATTCTCAAGGGGCAACCTGTCTATGAAGCCATGCTGGCTAATATGGAGCCAACAGTCGAACATACAGTCGTTGAACCTACCTTGATTGAACTCACAGTTTCCGATAAAATTGCTGGAAAACGTGTCCGTGATTTGGTTTTACCTAAAAACGTTTTGATTACAACGCAAATCCATCAGGGACAAGCAGAAGTTGTTTCTGGCTCAACCCTTCTTCATTCGGGGGACACGATTTATCTGGTAGTCAATGAACCAGAAATTAGCAAGATTCGTGAATTACTAATGACATAGATAAAAATCGGCTCATTGTCAACTGTAGTGGGACTTATCACTAACATCTAGAGAGAATCAGATTGGTTCTCTCTATTTTGATGTTCAAAGCGATGAGAATTTTTGTTTTAAAGTTCTTGAAGTTTCGAAAGCCGAAAGCTTGACGCTTAATGTCCTTGATGAGTTTGTTAGTAGCTTCTAGCTTGGCGTTAGAATAAGGGAGCTCCAGGGCGTTTGCGATGTAGGATTTGTATTTCTTGAAGGTCTTAAAGACAGCGGTAAATATAGGATTGACAAAGGGAAGGTTGTCGTCAATCAGTGCCATAAAATGGTCGGTATTCTTCGCTTGAAAATGGAATAATAAGAGTTGATACAGCTCATAATAATAGCGGAATTCGTCCGATAAATCTAGAATTTTCTTGACAATTTCTTTCGGAGTCAAGGTTTGCCTAAAGGTTCGTGAATAAAAGCGTTTGTCAGAGAGTTTGCGACTGTCCTTTTGCAGAATTCTCCAGTGATTCTTCATGGCTCGATAAGGGAGAGACTTTTTATCAAAGCTCTTCATGATGGCAATTCGAGTTCTCATCATAGCTCTGCCAAGGTGTTGGACGATATGGAAGCGGTCGAGCACAATTTTAGCTTTGGGGAGTGAAACAGTCTGGGGAGAGACTGTTTCAGCCTGAGCCTAAAAATAGGAAAGCGAAGGGTGGTCTTAGGATTGGAATGTAAGACCCAGACATGTCCACAGTAACGGCTTTAACCGCCTCACGAATAGTTCTAGGATAGCGATAAAAGTAGTTTTTGATGGTGGTTTGTCGGTTGTTTTCAAGGAGAGTGACAATCTTTCTGGTCTCAAAATCTTGAGCGATGAAAGCCAGTTGTCCCCTGTTCCGAGAAAATTCATCTACTGATAGAACCTCAGGAAGACGAGTAAAATCTTCCTTGAAGGTGAAAGCTTCCAGCTGACGTTGGACGAGAGATACTGAAAGGTGGAGTCTCTTAGCGATGGCAGTATTAGTTAACTTTTCGGTATGGTATTGTGTGATTTTCTGGCGGACAGGCTTCGAGATTTGGCAATGCTTCTTGACTAAGCTAGTCTCAGAAACCGTCACACGACGACAGCCATTACATTGAAAGCGTCGCTTCTTGAGTTTGAGGACCGTTGGCATGCCTTGGACATCAAGGATTGGGATGGTAGAGGCTCGTTGAAAGTCGTACTTGCTCATCTGACTTTTGCAGTGAGGGCAGAGTGGAGGCTGATAGTCTAGGCTAGCCTCAATCAAGATATGAGTATCAGCCTTAAAAACCGTCTTGATTTTGATATTTTTGTCTTTTAATCCGATGAGTTCTGTGGAATTCTTAAGTTGTTCCATAAGGTCTTTCTAATGAGTTGTTTAGTCGCTTTTCATTATAAGTCTTATGGAGCTTTTTTGATACACTGAAAAAGCTCCATAATCTCCGTAGTAGATTTACCCACTACAGAAATTATAGAGCCGAAATGAAGTGGTTGCCTTGGCTCAAAAATCTGTTCAAAAGCATTTCCTCGCTGGCAATCAATCGGGTGCCTACGTGCTTGCGGTTCAAACGCCAACTTATTGGATGGATGAGGGCGATGGTACGAATTCAGGTGCAGGAGATTCACGTTATACACAGGCTTTGATGGATACTATCAAGGACTATGTCGACCAGCATACAGATGTTGATACTAGCCGAATTTACCTTACCGGTGGCTCTAATGGTGGTTACATGACCATCAATATGGGTGTCCATTATCCTGATTATTTTGCAGCCCTTGTCCCTCAAGCGGCAGCCTATTCTTACTACCAATATGAACGCAACGACGACGGTACTTACAAGACTCAGCCAGACGAAAAGAGTTTATCAGGAGTATCAGCGATTCGCAAGGATGATGTTTATTTTGGGACAGACCAGATTAATGCTCTCAAAAATCAACCAATGTGGTTTATCCATGCCAAAAATGACACAGTTGTTAACCCTAAAAATTATGCCCTTCCAGTCTACAAAGCTCTCGTTGACAATGGTGCAAAAAACAAGTGGTTCTCATATTTCGAATCTGTCAAGGGTTCTGACATGAAGAATACCAATTATCTCGGTCACTGGTCATGGACTTATTTCTTCAACGATAAAGTGACTGGCGTCCAAAATGCTAGCGCCATCAAAAAAGCTAAAGGACTAAAAGGCTTTGAAGCCAGCAACAAAACACACGGTGGCTCAGCTAGCGCCAAAGTTGACGGTGAGACTTACCATAACGTCTACGATTGGATGAATGCACAAGTGAAGAAATAGATGGGGTGAAATCATGCAAAAAGTATTAAAATCGACTGCAATCGCTACAACTATCGCCATCGTTTTAGGAGGAGGTTTGCTGACAAGCAGTCACGTATCCGCTGCACAATTTAATGCCAAAGTTACTCAAAAAACAGTTCATGGAAGGATTAAAGGTGTCAAAGACACCAAAAATAAAGTCATCCAGTGGTTAGGAATTCCTTACGCCCAAGCACCAAAAGGTAACCTACGTTGGAAAGCTCCGAAAGAAATGACTGATTGGGATAAAACACTAGATGCAACCAAAGCAGGAGCTAGCTTCATTCAGTTATCGAATGGGAAAGTAACAGGTTCAGAAGATGCACTAAATTTGGATATTGTTCGTCCTGATAATACCAAAAAAGATTTACCTGTAATGGTTTACATTCATGGTGGGAATAACCAGACAGGAACAGCACAAGAAATTAAGGGAAATACCTTTGCTAATGATTTAAATACAGTTTACGTATCAGTTAATTATCGACTTGGGGCTCTAGGATTTAATCCACTTACGGCTCTTAAGACAGGAAGTACAGAAGAAAATTCAGGAGATTATTCTTTGTTAGACATTGCTGCGGCACTAGATTGGGTTAAGGCAAATATTGAAACCTTTGGTGGAGACAAAGATAACGTAACCCTAGCGGGATTTTCAGCTGGCGGGCGTGATGTGATGGCTAGTCTAATTTCTCCAATTTTTAAAGGTAAATATGAGAAAGCTATTTCTTTTAGTGAGGGAATGACTTTAGCGGATGAAACGGAAAGTCAGGATATTTTTGCTTCAGCTATCGCGCCACTGGTTGTCGAAGATGGTGTAAAAACAACTGAAGAAGAAGCGAAATCTTGGTTATTGACCGATGGTAGTGATGTTCACGATTATCTTTACGGTTTATCGGCTGAACGTTTAGCAGCACTTATGGGAAATGCAGGTATACGTATGAGTGTTTTCCCTCACCTTTACAAGGATGGAACAGTGATTCCTAAAGATGGCTTTGAAGGAGCAACATACAATGATGTTCCTCTGATGCTAATGACTGGTACTAGTGAATTTTCAATGTTTGCAGCTTATGATAATCGCTTCATTGCAGACTTTTCAAGTGGTAATCTTTTTAAAGACAAAGACAAGCTTGCTCAGTTTACCTATGCAAAAACCTATGGTAGCCAACTATATCGTCTATCAAACACAGTTGATAGTGCCCGTCAGATGGCTGACAGCTACCAATCACCGATTTATATTGGAGAAATATCATACGGTGATAAGACAAGCTCTTTAGGTAAAACTTTAGGGGCATTCCATGGTATTTTTGAACCAATGCTTCAAAAACCTTCAAATTACAAGGCATTTATTGGTAAAGATTTTGAAACATCTGGTGCCAAAGAAATGTCTGCGGAAGTCAAAACCTACCTAAAAAACTTTTTAGCTAAAGGGAATCCCAACGGAAGAGACTTGACTAAATGGCAAAAATGGTCAGACCAATCACCAGTCTTATCAATTACGGCTAGCAAGAAAAAAGCTAATATTACAGCGACAACGGATACAGAAACAGCAGCTGATATTTTAGCTAAAATGAACGCTGACAAAACCTTATCTGATGAAGTGAAATCAGACCTTAACCAAACTGTCTTGAACGGTCGTTGGTTCAGCAAACCGATTGATGCTCGTCAGTAGTCAAAAAAACCAGCTGAAAATCTCAGCTGGTTTTAATATTGCGATGAATCAGAGTACGACCATCTTTTTTATTAGTAAATTGTTTGCGGTATTGGCTCGGTGTAGTTTTAAAATAGCGTTTAAATTGTCGGTTGAAATTTGATAGGTTATTAAAACCAACAGCGTTAGCGATATCGATAACTGGCATGGTGGTGTTCATCAAGTGCTCGCTGGCTTTGCTGAGTCGGACTTGGATGACAAATTCGGTGCAGGAAGTACCGGTATGTTGCTTGAAAACAGTCATGAAGTGCGTTTTGCTATAGCCGATGTAATTGGCAAGAAATTCGATGGATAAATCTTCCTGATAGTGGTTGTTGATATAATCAATCAGCTCGCGAATTTTTTCATTTTTACGGTAAGTATCGTCGGTATTTTTGCGGAGAACATAGCGGTGGTAGTAGAGGAGATAGACCAGTTCGTTCAATTTAGATTTTAGAAGAAGCTCAAAGTGTCGATTTTCCTCACGACTAATCTCAAAAATAGTCATCAAACATTGCTTGATGTCATCATACCCTGCCATATCTGGCTGAATACGTGGCACAAATTTATAGGTGCTGGTCTGCAATGGTTGCAAATAGCGCAAGCTCACTTGGTCAATAATGGAATAACCAATCATATCTAAATGAAATTTAAAAGTATCAGTCACATGAGGCTGATTTTCCAAGGGGTGGACAGAGTGCATACCATTGGGACGAATAAGGATAATATCACCTGCCTGACTATCAAAAAAATCATAATCAATATGATAGCGTGCACTTCCCTCATAAATATAGTTAATTTCAAGCTCCGGATGCCAATGAAAGAGAACGTCTGGGTGCCCATTTTTCACTTCAGAATGAGAAAATTCGTAAGGGAATAGGTGCCTGTTGTCCTTAATATCATGCGTCATCGCATCTTCCAATAAAGTCATGATTAGCCTCTCTAAAACATAGGATAGTATTATTATATCAAAAACTTCTAAAAAGGTCATCTATCGTAGGATAGTATTATTTTTTGACAGGATAATACAAGTAAAAAAGCTTATCTGGGAATATAATAAGGATGTAAAGAAAACGTTTGCAAACACGATTTCCCTTCAAACAAGACAATTAAAACGTTTTTGAAAAAGCTTAGAGCCTTATGGGAACTCCTAATCTCCTTGTTCCTGCATGGCTTTTTATTTTCAGAGAAATCCAGTATTTTTCACTTATTTTCCAATGAAAGTGCTACAATAAAGGTATGAAAAAAGGAGGAAGACATCATGAATGAATTGAAAAAAGTATTACTTGCAGGCATTGGATTGACTTCAATGACCATGGAAAAGGCGGATGCTTTTGTCAAAGACTTGGTTGAAAAAGGACGTTTGACTGTTGATGAAGGTAAGGAATTGCAGAGCGAATTGAAGCGCAAGGGTGAAGCGGAAGCTCAAGAGATTCTAAATAACCTTAATCAAAAAACACAGGCTGTCCAATACGCAACCAAGGAAGATGTCACTCGTCTCGAAGAAAAATTGAACAAAGTGCTTAGTAGCCTAACACAGGATAAAGATGAATAGGGAAGTTTATGGCAAATAAGCGCTTACGAGAAATTCTAGCAGTTTTCAGCTCAGTCGGCTTAACGACCCTAAAAGAAAATCGTAAACCGATGGAGGATCGCCTGGGACCCCAGAAATTAAAATCTGCATTCGAGCAATTGGGACCTAGCTTTATCAAAATCGGTCAAATTTTATCGACCCGTAGCGATTTATTACCAGAAGCCTATATTAAAGAGTTGAGTAAGCTCCAAGATGACGTTTTACCCCTGGAAAAAGAAGTGGTCATGTCAGCCATTAAGGTAGAAATTGGAGCACCGCTTTCATCAGCATTCCAATCGATTTCAGAAAAGCCTCTGGCTAGTGGCTCGGTTGCCCAAACGCACCGGGCTCAACTTTTTTCTGGTGAAGAAGTGATTGTTAAAATTCAGCGACCAAGGTTGGCGGAAATTGTTGAGGAGGACATCAGTCTCTTGATTCGACTAGCGCGGCATGTTCCCCGTCACCTATTTCCCATGGTGGATTTGCCAGATGTCTTGATGCAGCTGAAAGAGTCTCTCTTGGTTGAGATTGATTTTCGCAATGAAGCGGAAGCAATGCATCTCTTTGAAGAAAAAAACAAAGCTATCCGCTGTATCGCTGTTCCAAAAATTTATGACCAATTCACCACGCCTCACATGATTGTCGAGGAATATATCGAGGGGATTCCCATCAATCATTATCAAGATCTGGTTGAAGCGGGCTATAACTTGGAAGATATCGGTAAAAAATTGATGCTGAGCTTCATCAAGCAGGTCTTTAAAGACGGTTATTTTCACGGTGACCCCCACCCAGGTAATCTCTTGATTGCGGATAATAAGATTTATTTTATCGACTTTGGGATTATGGGACGATTGGAAACTGGCATGCGGGCGGCTCTAAATGACATTCTATACAGTTTTACTGCTCAAGATGTCGATGGCATGACACAAGCAATTTTGGCAATGACCAGTTTTGAGACGAGCATGAATAAGGCTGAGCTGACGCAAGATGTGGAGCGCATGATGAACAAGTATGCTAGCCTTGACTTAGGCGTCTTGTCCATCACGGATCTGCTGGAAGATTTGCTCAGAGTTTTTGTCAACAACCACCTCAAAGCCTCTGCTCAAATTACAATTTTGGAAAAAGCAGGGCTACAAGTTGAGGGGATTTTCAGGGAGCTAGCGCCAAAAATTGACTTGATGACCCTAGCCAAGAATTATTTCCTAGAAAATATGGGACCAGACATGCTTAAACAAGCTCTCAATAAAGAGACCATCTTGATTGAGCTGTTTTACCTCTTGAAAAACGGGAAAAATGTCCCCCGACGACTCAGCCAACTCTTGGAACAAATTCTAAACGGTCGGATTTTGGTCAATCATGACATTTACGATTACAACAATCGCATGAAAACCCTCAACAAAATGGTTAACCGTTTTGTGCTGACCGTCCTGTTTCTGGGACTCATTTTAGCGGCCAGTATTTTAGCGACTGTCCCCGAGATGGTTGTGATGTCGCGGAGCTTATTTGCTTTATCGGCTCTCATATTCGTCACCATTCTATTTAAGATGTCACTATGATTTTAGTGACATTTATTGATTATATAAAGCTTTAGGGGCGATTTATGGTTAAAATTATTGCAACAGATATCGATGGCACATTTTTGAGAAGCGACAAAACCTTTGATAGACCCCGTTTTGAAGGACTTTTAGGAAAAATGGCAGAGCATCAGATAGAGTTTGTGGTGGCTAGTGGCAATCAGCACTGCCATCTTTTGCAGCATTTTGCTGACTATCAAGACCGTATCAGCTTCGTTTCTGAAAATGGAGGTCACGTTATCGTCAAAGGAAAAACCCTGTTAGAAGAATTTATCAGCAAGGAAGCCATTTCAAAGTTGGTCACTTATATGGAGTTCAACTACCCAGAGGCGGTTATCAACTTGGCTGGAAAGTAGTCATCGTATCTTCCTCAATCAACTAACAGTATTGCACGGAAAGAATTAGAATATTATTTACCTAAATTAATTTATGTAAATAATCTACATCCAATTCCAGATGATGATTTCTTCAAAATGACTTTGCTGGTTCCTGATGAATTGACAGAACACATTCAAGCTGAAATAAATGAACAGTTCATAGTTTATGGCTTGTCCGCAACGACGAGTGGCTTTGGCTGTTTGGATATCATTCCAACTCATATGGACAAGTCTGTCGGATTGCAAGTCTTACTGGATTATTGGTAGTGTGGCTCCAATCAATTGATGGCCTTTGGCGATGGCGGTAATGATATTGAAATGCTGAGACTTGCTGGTCAGTCCTATGCTATGGCAAACGCTCCGCTATTGGTGCAAAATGAAGCAAAATATCTGGCTCCTTCAAATGATGATGGTGTTTTGTCGGTCTTGGAAGCATTTTTGACTGAGGAGGATTAGGATGACAGAGCTTGAAAAATTGGAGGTAGGTCTGCCTTATGATTTTACGGATTCCGAAGTGAACGGACGTAAACTGAACGCTGTCTTAGGCTGTCAACGTCTGAATCAGATTAGCGTTTTAGAAATAGCAGAGCGCCAAGCAGCAATTCGAGAGCTATTTGGTAGCGTGGGAGAAAATCCCAATGTTTTGCTGGTTTTTAATTGTAATAATGGTAAAAATATTCATGTCGGAGACGATTTTTTGATGAACTATAACGGGACGATTTTGGATATTCGACCAGTGACCATTGGTAATCATGTCATGATTGGTCCCAACACCTTGATTACAACAGTTGGGCACCCCTTATCTCCTCGAGGTCGTAGGGAACATTTGAGAATGGCAGAGCCCGTTATCGTTGGAGATGATGTGTGGATTGGTGGCAATGTTACCATCCTTTCGGGAGTGATCATTGGTAATAATGTTGTCGTTGCTGCTGGTGTGGTAGTAACTAAAGATGTCCCTAATAACTGTGTCGTCGGTGGCATACCAGCTAGATTCATAAAGACGATTGAAAATGATTTGTAGACATATCGGTGGATAGTATTAGTTTTTAGCAAGATAGTGTAAGAAAAGGTTTTCAAAAACGGTTATACTATAACCATAACGCAAAGAAAGCAAGGTAAATAGGATGACAAGTTCATTTCCAAAAGATTTTTTATGGGGTGGCGCAATCGCTGCTAATCAAGCAGAAGGTGCTTGGAATGTCGATGGACGTGGTCCTGCAAAAACAGATGTTACCACAGGTGGTAGCGTTGACGCACCACGATTTGTAACTTACATTGATAAAGATGGCAATCCAGGAAAAGCGCCAGCAATGGGACACAACGGGATTATTCCTGAAGGTGCTAAATATGCTGTGCTAGATAATGAGTATTATCCAAACCACTTGGGAGTAGATTTCTATCATCGTTACAAGGAAGATATCGCATTATTGGCTGAGATGGGCTTCAAGGTTTTCCGTTTGTCAATTTCTTGGTCTCGTATCTTCCCAAATGGGGACGAAACAGAACCGAACCAAGCAGGACTTGACTTCTACCGAAAAGTCTTTGAAGAATGTCATAAACACGGTATTGAGCCGCTCGTTTCCATGTGGCACTTTGACACACCGCTATATTTAGAAGAAAACTACGGTGGTTGGGGCAACCGTAAGTTGATTGATTTCTACGTTCATTATGCAGAGACTATTTTTACGGAATACAAAGATTTGGTGAAATATTGGTTGACTTTCAATGAAATCAATAACACGGTCATGTTCTTGGATATGTTTGGTGCTAGCGCTAGCGATGAAGCCTTCCAAGATGGCTACCAACAGTTACACTACCAATTTGTAGCAAGTGCCCGCGCGGTGAAATCAGGTCATGCCATCAATTCAGATTTTCAAATCGGTAATATGATTTGCGGCATCACGTTCTATCCAGCGACCTGTGATCCTAAGGATGTCCTGGCAAATCGTCATAAATGGGAGCAGGGGATTTATTATTGTGGTGATGTTCAAACAAAAGGAAAATACCCAACTTTTGCTAAACGGCTTTGGAAGGAACATAATGTTGCTTTGGATATTACAGAGCAAGACCTAGAAGACCTCAAAGAAGGTACTGTTGATATGTATACTTTCTCGTACTACATGTCAAATAATGTCACAACTCATGCGGATCAAGAGCAAGTTGCTGGGAACTTCTCAACAGGTGCTAAGAATCCCTACCTCACCTATTCAGATTGGGGATGGGGACTTGATCCACTAGGATTACAATACTATCTCGAAAAAGTGTATGACCGCTACGAATTGCCGATTATGGTGGTTGAAAATGGACTTGGTGCATTTGATACAGTAGAAGAAGATGGTAGCATTCATGATGATTACCGTATCGATTATTATAGTCCACATATTCAAGCGATGGAAGCTGCTATTGAAAATGGTGTCGATCTCCGAGGTTATACAACCTGGGGTTGTATCGGCCTTGTATCAGCTGGTACGGGAGAAATTCGTAAACGCTATGGATTTATCTATGTCGATGTAGACGATAAAGGACAGGGTAGTCTTGAGCGCTCACGCAAAGATTCATTCTACTGGTACAAGAAGGTTATCGCATCAAATGGCGGAGATTTAGACTAAAATAATAGGTTGAGCTAATCTCAATCTATTGGTATTTAAATACTAGCAGGAGAAAAGCATTGTTAGAAGTTATGGACCAGACACTCATGGATTATCAAAATCAGCGCTTGTTACGATTTCAAAGAGAAAATCTTAAAATTCCTAAAGATAGTATTATCTTCGTTGGAGACTCCATCATTGAATTTTTTCCCTTGAAAAAGCATCTCGGTCACGACCTCCCTTTGGTTAATCGTGGTATTGCTGGCGCTGACAGCCAGTGGCTGTTAGACCATCTTAAAGAACAGGTCTGGGAATTAGAGCCGGCAAAAGTCTTTATATTGATTGGCACCAATGACATCGGATTGGGATATGATGAATCAATAATTCTAGCGAATATCTCACAAATAATTGAGACTATCCGTAGTGAATCGATTTATACACACATTCATTTATTATCCGTGCTTCCGGTCAATGAATCACCTGACTATGCAGAACGGGTCAAAATTAGAAGAAATATAACAATTCAGTTTCTTAATATTCAGTTATCTCAATTACCAGGCATAGACTTTATTGACTTGTATCCAATCTTATTAGACGACACTGGTCAGCTAGCTCCAGCAATAACGACAGACGGTCTGCACTTGAACCAGAGGGGGTATGAACTGATCTCGGAAGTCTTAAAATTATATATTTAGTATTTCGATACCAAAGAAACTCAAACGGTGATTGATATGATAAAAATGATTGCAAGTGATATGGATGGAACATTTCTAGATGCCTCAGGAAGTTATGACCACGAAGAGTTCCATCGGTTAATAAAACGTCTGAGGGCTCAAGATATTTCGTTTGTAGTAGCAAGCGGAAATAGTATACCAAGACTACGAATGATGTTTGGTGATTTAGTAAACCAGCTTGATTTTGTAGCTGAAAATGGTGCTCACCTTCTCGTAAATGGAAAAACCGTTGCGCGTCATCAGATGTCAAAAAGTGATGTGACAGCTTTTCTAGATTATTTTGAGGGGCAGTATCAAGAGTTGAAAATTACCTTGACGGGTATCAATGGAACTTATATGGTAAAAGGGACAAGCTTTAAGGTTGATACCAGTAAAATCACACCAGAAGAAGCTGAGATTTTTATCCATTCTGTTCAAGAAGTTGAGTATTTAAGTGATATTTTGATGAATGATGATATTATGAAAATTTTCATGATGGCAGATTTAGAGAGTTGTCAAAGAGTTGAAGAACAGTTTAACCGACAATTTACTGGAAATTTGAGAGCCATCACAAGCGGCTTTGATACTGTTGACTTTATTCAAAAGGGAATTGATAAAGGTTGGGGACTAGAGCAGTTGATGGTTAAAGAAGGTATTGATTCGCGTCAGCTCATGGCCTTTGGCGATGGTGGCAATGACATTGAAATGCTGAAATTAGCGGGTCATTCATTTGCCATGGCTAATGCGACGGCCAATGTCAAACAAGTCGCTCGAGCTATTGCTCCAAGTAACTCTCAGAATGGTGTATTTCGCACTATTGAAGTCTATTTACAAGAAATTGAGAACTGAGTTTTAAAAGGATAGTACCAGTTTTTGACAGAATAGTGCCAGCAACTGGTTTTTTTTCTTGCTATACTGTAGGTATCACTAAGATATCACAAGGAGAATGATTATGACAAACTCAGTATTTCCAAAAGGCTTTTTATGGGGGGGTGCAACAGCAGCCAATCAATGTGAAGGGGCCTATAATGTTGACGGACGTGGGCTAGCTAATGTGGACGTGGTTCCAATCGGTGAAGACCGTTTTCCAATCATTTCCGGTCAAAAGAAAATGTTTGACTTTGAAGCTGGGTATTTCTACCCAGCTAAAGAATCTATTGATTTTTACCACCACTATAAAGAAGACATTGCTTTATTTGGCGAAATGGGCTTCAAGACTTACCGTATGTCAATCGCTTGGTCACGTATTTTCCCTAAAGGGGATGAGCTTGAACCAAATGAAAAAGGGCTTGAATTTTACGAAGATGTCTTCAAGGAATGCCATAAATACGGTATTGAACCGCTTGTTACCATCACCCACTTTGACTGTCCAATGTATTTGATTGAGCATTATGGTGGCTGGCGCAATCGTAAAATGATTGAGTTTTATGAACGCTTGGTACGTACTCTCTTTACTCGTTACAAAGGACTTGTTAAATACTGGTTGACTTTCAATGAAATCAATATGATTCTTCATGCACCTTTTATGGGGGCCGGGCTTTACTTTGAAGAAGGTGAAAATGTTGAAGAAACCAAATACCTCGCAGCCCATCATGAATTGGTAGCGTCAGCCTTGGCGACTAAGATTGCCCACGAAGTTGACCCTGAAAACAAGGTCGGTTGTATGTTAGCAGCAGGGCAATATTACCCAAATACATGTAATCCAAAGGATTATTGGCAAGCCATGAATGAAGACCGCTCTAACTATTTCTTCATTGACGTACAAGCGCGCGGTGAGTATCCAAATTATGCTAAGAAGCAGTGGGAACGCGATGGTATTTCCTTCGAAATTACGGATGAAGATTTGCAATTGCTCAAAGAAAATACCGTTGATTTCATTTCATTCTCTTACTACTCAAGTCGCGTGGCTTCAGCAGACCCAAGTTTGACGGATAAGACAGCTGGAAATATCTTTGATTCGCTCAAAAACCCATATCTTGAGGCTTCTGAATGGGGTTGGCAAATTGATCCACTTGGGCTCCGCATCACTTTGAATACCATCTGGGACCGTTATCAAAAACCAATGTTCATCGTTGAAAATGGACTTGGTGCAGTGGACACGCCTGATGAAAATGGCTATGTCGAAGACGATTACCGCATCGACTATCTTCGCGAACACGTGAAAGCTATGAATGATGCTATCAATGTCGATGGTGTAGAACTCTTGGGCTACACCACTTGGGGTTGTATCGACCTTGTATCAGCTGGTACGGGTGAAATGAAAAAACGTTACGGTTTCATCTATGTCGACCGTGACAATGAAGGCAAGGGAACGCTCAAACGTTCTAAGAAGAAATCATTTGATTGGTACAAACAGGTCATTGCAAGTAACGGTACTGAACTTGATTAAGTGGGTGATAAAAAGCTGGGCTAGTCCTGGCTTTTTTGGACTGTTAAAGATTGTTTAATCCACCCAATATAGTGTATAATAGACCGTAGTTACTATGAAGGAGTTCCTATGAAATTCGAGAAAAAACAAGTCTATTCCTTAGTGCTTGCTTTTATCATTTGTTTTGCTATTATTTCTTATTGGAATGCTGGCGCTAGCCTGATTTCAACCATCTATAAAGCAGGTTTTCCATTCTTGATGGGCGCAGGCTTGGCCTATATTGTCAATATTGTCATGTCTGCCTACGAGTCACTCTACACCAGATTATTTGGACAATTTAAAATCGTGATGGCTTTCAAAAGAGCCGTCTCAATGCTTTTGGCTTACGCAACCTTTATTGGCTTAATCATCTGGCTGTTTTCAATCGTCATCCCAGACTTGATATCAAGTATCAGTCGCCTATTGACCATCGATGCTAGCGCCATCACCAAATTCATCAATCAAGTCAACGATAATAAACAAGTTGCTAATGCCATGCAGTACCTCGGTTCAGACAAAGATTTGGTCTCAACCCTGACAGGATACAGCCAACAAGTCCTCAAGCAGGTTCTCTCTGTCTTGACTAATCTACTAACATCCGTGACGACAGTCGCTTCAACTCTGATGAATTTATTTATCAGCCTTATTTTCTCAGTTTATGTGCTGGCAAGTAAGGAGCAGTTGGGACGTCAATTTAATCTAGTCATTGATACTTATCTTGGCAAACACAGTTCTAAGTTTCATTACGTGAGACAAATTCTTCACCGCCGTTTTCATGGTTTCTTTGTTGGACAGACGCTAGAAGCTATGATTTTAGGGACACTGAGCTTTATCGGTATGACCATCTTTAATCTTCCCTACGCTGCAACGGTGGGCGTTCTGATTGCCTTCACAGCCTTAATTCCAGTGGTGGGCGCTTATATTGGGGTGACCATAGGTTTTATCTTGATTGCTACGGTATCCGTTTCAAAAGCTATTTTCTTCGTGATTTTCTTGGTCATCCTTCAGCAATTTGAAGGCAATCTGATTTATCCGCGTGTTGTCGGTGGCTCAATCGGTTTGCCTGGAATGTGGGTGCTTTTATCCATCACAATTGGGGCTTCGCTTGGAGGAATCCTTGGCATGATGATATCAGTCCCCCTATCAGCCAGTCTCTATCAAATGCTCAAAGATCATGTTGCCAAAAGACAATTGAAAAAATTGGATCAAAACTAGGATTTTCCTAGTTTTTTTTCGCTGTTCTCATTCCTAAAATGTTAAAATAATCTTATGACTAAACTAAACCTACTCTATTCCATCGATGATGCCTACGTTGACCAGTTTAAAGTGACCGTCTACTCGGTTTATCAGATGTCATCGCAGAAGCAACTGCACGTCTACGTTTTGCAAAAAACACTTCTGTCAAAGCATGAGGAAATATTGCGATTTTGTCAGACATTGGGTATTCATTACCATCCCGTTGTCATCGGGGAAGAGGCATTTTCAGATGCACCGACCACGGACCGCTATCCAGAGACCATCTATTATCGCCTGCTGGCCCATGAATATCTGCCACAGGATTTAGACAAGATTCTCTACATGGACGCTGACATCCTGTGCCTGAATGACATCCTTCCCCTCTATGAGACCGATCTTGGGGACAAGCTCTATGCGGCGGCCAGCCATATCTCAGACTCTAATATTCCTGACTTAGTCAATAAGCTGCGCCTAGGAAATTATGAAGCGGGGAGCTATTTTAATTCTGGTGTTCTCATGCTCAACCTCACTGCCGTCCGCAAGGAAGTCAAGCGACAAGATATTTTGAACTACATCGCCAATAAAGGCCACCTCTTAGTCCTGCCCGATCAGGATGTTTTGAATGCACTCTATGGTCACAAAACTATGTTAATCCCAGACCAAATTTACAATTTTGATGCTCGCTACAGCATTCTCTATCAAGCGAGAAGTGGTGGTATTTGGGATTTAGACTGGGTAATCGGACATACTGTCTTTCTTCATTTCTGCGGTCGAGACAAACCTTGGAAAAAAGAATATCGCAGTCGCTATGCTGCGCTTTACAAACATTATCAGCATCTTGCTCAACTTATCTAGGTGCAAAAGAGTCTGAGACAAAGATAGTTTTCAGCCACAAAAAAGGCTAGAGATTTCCAATTGTGGAACTCTAGCTTTTTAATTTTGAATTGTTCTCTTATTGTATTTTATGAGGTTATTGGCCATGAGAACTAATCCCATGTCAATCTTAACCTGTCGTTTGCCTCTCAGATTACATCTCTTGTAACCCAAACAAGCCTTTATCTGCCCAAAGACAGGTTCCACATCAATCTTACGTTGAGCGAAAATCTGTCTACCTTCGGGAGATAAAAGCGCCTGACATTCTTTAGCTTTTAAGTGTTGATAGCGTTCGTTGATATATAGTCCCTTTTGAGGGGCTGATTCAGGTTCATCAGCGTAGTAAACCTTGATTTCCTGTTGAAAGTCCGTCTGTGTTTTTTGATGTTTGGTATGGTGAAAACGATAGCACCAGCCGTCAGGATGTGTGTAGCTATCCTCCTTGTCATCATAGTGCCAATTTGCTAAGTTTCTAGCTGACTGTTTATACCCTTTCTTCTGTTCTTGATCAAACATGGCATATTTAATCAGATGGTTCACCTCATTTTCATCTAAACGAAGGAGGTTCTCTTCACTTCCATATCCGGCATCTGCGACAACTGTCTTTACGTCATGTGGATAGGTTTCAAGTAAGGGCAGGAGAGTCTTGGTATCTGTCGGATTTGAGAAGACATCATAGTGAAGAACAAATTGGTTTTCAGTAGCGATTTGAAGATTATAACCAGCTTTGAGCTGACCATTCTTCATGTGGTCTTCTTTCATCCGCATAAAAGTGGCATCTGGATCGGTTTTAGAAAATCTGTTACGCCCGTCAAATGTCTCTTGATAGCTCTCATATTTTTTAGCGCGTACTGAAAAATCATCCTTGACTTTACGCAGGACTTTCTTGAGTTTCCGACGTTGAGGTTTACGTTTGTCCTTCCCTTTAACGGGAGTCTCCTCAATGTCTTGGCTCAGTTTTTCCAATTCTTCTTCAAGGACTTGAGCGAATTCAAGCAACTGTTCTGAGGTAATCGATTCTTTTTCATCCAGCGCAATCGCCTGATGGATAAGGGGTGTGATTTCTTCTTGGAAATAGACCTGTATCTGTTCTTGAAGTTTGACGGAAAACTTGTCTGTGGCCTTTTTCCACACGAAACTATACTTGTTAGCGTTGGCTTCAATCTTAGTCCCATCAATAAACAGACAATCTAAGGTCACTAACTCTTCCATTTTTAAACGAAGATTGAGGTCGATGAAAAGATCACGAATGAGGTCTTCCATCCCTTCAGCGACACGAAAACGATTGATGGTGCGATAGCTGACAATCAACTGTCCTGTTAGGTACTGCATAGCCAGATTTTCAATCATCATTTTTTCGATTTTTCGACCAGAGAAAATCCCTTGTGAATAGGCAAATAGAAGAGTAGATACAAGCATTTTAGGGTGATAAGACGGGCGACCAAAGGCATGATAGAAGGCGTGGAAGTGACAATCCTCCAAGGTATTCACCACTTTTTCAATGGTAAAGACAAGATGGTCTTGTGGTAAAATGCAAGCAAGTTCTAGTGGTAAAGTCGTTTGATTTGTGTTATAGTGAATGTGCATGGGATAGCCTTTCTAAATGGTTTATTGAGCAATTCTATTTTACCAAGACTATCGTAACCATGCAAAAAAGCAACGGCAAATCCGTTGCTTTTTTGATAAAATCGAGACACTATTGTCCCAAGCTCTTGTTTGTCAAAGCTAGACCTGACAACTCAGTATGTTGGTTGAGTAAGGTACAGATTAATGATTCTTTAGTTTACTCTTTATCATTCCATACGAATAGAGCACCTACAGCATTAATGATGTAAAAAATGTATTTACCAATATTGGCAAAATTACCTTGGATACTAGCTTTTGATAATTGTACGAAATTGTAAACCAACCAAAATTCCCATTGGGTTGTTAATTTAAGAGCATTTAAGGCATTAGCAATCAATGAAAGCCCAAATGCAATCGTTGTGACGTAAGCAAGGAGATTCATCTTGCCCCCATAGCCAATATAGTTTGTTGCAAAGGCAAATAGGAAAGCTAGGACTGAAATAATAACGGCTGCCCACTTCAATTGTTTTTGGTTCATTTTGTTTGGTCTACCTTCTTGTGAAGCTTCCCATTTCTTAATGGCAAAGGTATAAATAAGAAAGGTGACGGGATAGGTGATAATCGCAGCCTTATTTCCGAGGATATAATCAATGGTACCAGATAAGATTGTATTGACGATTCCGAAATAATTACCCCATTTACTCAATTTACCAGTAAAACGAGTGGACAACATTGAAATCCCAACATTAGTAACGGAAATGAGTCCAAACGGAACCAATGCAGTCCATTGTCCCCAATCAACAAACTTGTCTAATCTTGAATTAAGATAGCCGGATGTAATCGCAATGCCGACAACTAGAGCTACACCAAAAAGGTCAAACCATTTTGAAGTGGCAAAAACTTTTAGTGATTTTTTCATAGATGGTCTCCCTCCTCTTAGTTGCGGTCATTCTACACCTAAAAAAAAGAAAAGTCAAGTCATATAGCAAAGAGTCTGGGACAAAAAGTTCTCAGTCATAAAAAGGGACTATTGTCCCAGGCTCTTTTATTTTGCCTTTTTTCTGCGAATAATAAAAGTGGAGGTAATCACATGTATTCAATTGCACTAAAAAAAGAGGCTCTGTTGCCTCGTGAACGTTTGTTAGATTTGGGAGCAGAACAGCTAAGTAATCAAGAATTGTTGGCCATCTTATTACGAACAGGAACCAAGCAAAAGCCTGTTTTAGAAATATCGACACAAATTTTGGAGAATTTAACCAGCCTAGCAGATTTTCAACAATTATCCTTACAAGAATTACAAAGCATTCAGGGTATCGGGCAAGTTAAATCGATTGAAATCAAAGCCATGTTAGAACTAGCCAAGCGCATTCAGAAGGCAGAATACGACCGAAAAGAGCAGATTCTAAGCAGCGAACAGCTAGCTCGCAAAATGATGTTAGAATTAGGGGATAAGAAGCAGGAGCATCTAGTAGCTGTTTATTTAGACACCCAAAATCGGATTATCGAGCAAAAAACAATTTTCATCGGGACAGTCCGTCGGTCAGTGGCAGAACCACGAGAAATTCTCTACTATGCCTGTAAAAACATGGCCACGTCAGTCATTATCATCCATAATCACCCGTCAGGTAAAGCCTACCCTAGCGAAAATGACCTGCGCTTTACAGAAAAAATAAAACGATCATGCGACCACTTGGGCTTGGTTTGCCTGGATCACATCATCGTTGGAAAGTCTGAATATTATAGTTTCCGTGAAGAAACGGATATTTTATAGCTTGTTGACAACATAATTGAAGAGGGCTTGGTCTTGAGGACGACTAGCCGCCAACAATTCAGGGTGCCACTGCACACCAAGAAATGGGAAAGCCTGATTCTTGAATGTGACTGCCTCAATTGTATGGTCTGGGGCATAAGCAATCGCTTCCAGTGGCGTAGCTAATTTTTTAATACTCTGGCGGTGAATAGAATTGATAGTTGAATACTGTCCATAAATATCACGTAACACAGACCCTTCTTCAAACACGACCTCATGCGACGGTGCTTGAGCCACCTCAGGTTGCCAGTGCCCCTTGATGTCCTGATAGAGATTGCCACCTAAGGCAACATTCATCAACTGTGTCCCACGACAGATGGTGAAAAGAGGTTTTTTCCTTGCCAAAGATTCATTGATGATAGCTAGTTCAAAGTTGTCACGTTCCTCTAAGAAATCATCATCAAGGGCGTGATTTTCTTCACCATAGATATAAGGGTCAACATTTTGCCCTCCAATGACAATGATTTTATCAACCATCGATACGTAAGCTATAGCAGACGTCACATCCCCAATCGGAAGCATGAGAGGGAGACCGCCAGCCTCTGCGACACTATTGATAACATCAGTTGGTACGTAAGACCAGAGTGTGTTATCTTGAGAATTATTGATGCGTTGATTAGCTGTGATACCAATGACTGGTTTGGACATAAGGTCTCCTTATTTTTGATTCATGAAATAAAGTAGCGTTTGCAATTCGCTAGTAAGGTCAACATATTGGACGATGACATCTTTTGGCACGGTGAGGTGAACAGGTGAGAAGCTTAAAATACCTTTAATACCAGCCGCTGTTAAAGCCTCCGCAACTTCCTGAGCCTGGGCACTTGGCACGGTGAGGATAGCTGTTTCAATATGTGTCTGATTCAAATGCTCCTCAAGTGTCGAAATGCCATAAATCGGAATGTCATCCTCAGTTTTTGTGCCAACTAATTCGTTATCATCACGGTCAAAAGCCATTGCAATCTGCATTTTATTGCGATCGTGGAAACGGTAGTGAAGTAGGGCACGACCAATATTTCCGCAACCAACAAGCATAACATTGGTCGTTGAATGGTCATTTAGAATATCTGCAAAAAAGTTCATCAATTTTTTGACATCATATCCGAATCCACGGCGACCAAGTTCACCAAAATAGGAAAAGTCGCGACGAACGGTTGCAGAATCAATCCCCATAGCATCTGCAATTTGTTTAGAACTAGCCTTTTCAATATTATCGGTATTAAACCGTTTAAAAATACGATAATAAATAGATAGCCGCTTAGCAGTTGCCTTCGGAATAGATTTATCAATAGCCACAATATCATCTCCTTTGAGAATTACTTTATATGAGACTGCGATACTAGCAGTCTAACTGTGAGGGAAAATTCCTAAGCATCACTATTGTATCAAAATGTTTGTGAAATTTAAAACAAAAGGAATAGGAAATCCATAAAAATATTTCTGAAAACCCTGTTTTCATTTCTAATGAATAGCGCAAAAGACATGCCAGACTAATGCTAGTTTGACATGTCTTTTTGTATGATGGAACTTAGCTTAACGTTCCTTTTTTGTAAAGATATCACGTTCTACAAGGCTATCCATAAGAAAATAGAATTTATCTTGTAAAATCTTGTGTTTTTCTGATTTGAAAATATTAACCAGACGAAGACCAGATTTATCAGTAATCGCTAATTTAAAGCCATTGAGGTCTTTATTGATAGTGATTTTCAATGGGAATCCATCACCTGAGTTTGGAACTTCTTCCAAAAGTCGTGTCAATTCATAATTGCCGATATGCGTTTGCGTAAAAGTGGTGTCACGAAGTGTGAATTTTTTGACGTTAGGGTTAATAGCATAGCTAAAACGGCAGTCAGGTAATACAATTTCTTTTTCAAATGCCATATTATTTTCCTACAATTTCTTTTAGTTTTTGTGCTAATTGGGTGACTTCTTCGATGGTATTCACATCTGAGAAGCTAACACGAATAGACTCTTGAAGTCGTGCAGAATCCTTGCCATACATACTCATCAAAACATGACTTGGGTCAACTGTACCAGCAGTACAAGCAGAGCCAGTTGAAATAGCAAAACCAGATAAATCAAGCTGAGTTAAGAGTAAGCCATTATTCTGTCCTGGAAACCCGATATTTACAACGTATGGCATAACCTTATCGGTGGCATTAACATAAAAATCTAATCCTTCAAGCTCACTCAAGAAAGTTTCTTTCAACTGTGAAATATGCTTCCAGTTATCAGCTTGATGAGCCTGGCTATCCGACAATGCTTGTGCCATCCCAGCAATACCAATCATATTTTCGGTACTAGCGCGACGTTTTTCTTCCTGTTCGCCACCATGAAGCAAGTTGTCAAAATGAAGTGGTGTAGTGTAGAGAATACCAACACCCTTTGGTCCATGGAACTTATGAGCAGAAGCAGATAAGAAATCGATGCCAAGTTCTTCAGGATTGATAGACACTTTCCCAAAAGCTTGGACAGCATCAACATGGAAAACTGCCTGATGGTCTTTCAAAATCTGACCAACCTCAGCAATCGGAAGAAGGTCGCCAGTTTCATTGTTTGCAAACATCATTGAAACCAAAATCGTATCATCGCGAAGCGCTTTTTTGAGGCTGTCAGCTGTAATACGTCCATTTTCAGGTTTCAAATAAGTGACTTCAAAACCAAATCGTTCTTCCAAGTATTGCATGGTATGCAGTACAGAGTGATGTTCAATCTCCGTCGTGATTAAATGTTTACCCTTAGCTTGATTAGCGAGGGCGTAGCCTTTGATAGCGGTGTTATTACTTTCAGTCCCGCCAGATGTAAAGATAATTTGACGAGGATTTGTTGAAAGGTAATCAGCAATAATTTGTCGGTTTTGTCGCAAACGGTGATTGGCTTTTCGACCAAATGCGTGGATGCTAGATGGGTTTCCAAAATCCTCCGTCATTACTTCTGCTATGCTATTTATAACAGAAGGCGTCAGAGGAGTAGTGGCAGCATTATCAAGATAAATCATGACTTATCCTTCTTGGTCTGAATGGTATGAAAAGAGTGGGCTAAGTGGTTTGCGTTCGTGAATACGGATAATAGCGTCAGCAATCAATTGACTTGCTGAAAGGTATTTCACATTTTCAGGCACGCGCTCTTTAGAAAGTACTGAATCCGTTACGATAATTTCTTGGATAGGAGAGGCTTCAAGAATGTCAGCTGCGCTACCAGCAAAAAGTCCATGGCTGGCAACAGCAAAGATATCAGTAGCACCACCGCGTTCCAAGATTTTAGCAGCTTCAGCAAATGTTCTACCTGTATTTAAGATATCATCAATGATAATTGCTTTTTTACCTTTTACCTCACCAATAATATAGCCTTCTTCGCGATGTGAGTCATCTTGTGCATAATCAATGATAGCGATTGGTGCATTGAGATGTTCAGCTAGGCTACGAGCACGTTTGATACCAGAATTTTTTGGACTAACGACAACGACGTCTTCACCAACCAAGCCAAGATCAATGTAATATTCTGCAAAAAGAGGAACAGTGAAGAGGTTATCAACTGGAATGTCAAAGAAACCTTGAACTTGGACCGCGTGTAAATCAAGTGTTAGGACACGATCAACACCAGCTTTTACAAGCATATTAGCGACTAATTTAGCAGTAATTGGTTCACGAGAAGCCGCAATACGGTCTTGACGTGAGTAACCGAAGTAAGGAATAACAACGTTAACGGTGTTAGCACTGGCACGTTTACAAGCATCAATCATAATCAATAATTCCCAAAGGTTATCATTTACTGGGAAACTTGTTGATTGAATAATGTAAATATCGTCCCCACGAACAGTTTCTTCAATGTTAATCATGATTTCACCATCAGAGAATTGACGAGAAGAAACTTTACCAAGTGGGATACCAGCAACTTGGGCGATTTTTTCAGCAATATCTCGATTTGAGGTTAGCGAGAAGAGTTTGATTTGTTTGTCGGCGTATAATTCTGCCATGGTAAAAGTGAGCTCCTTTTAATTGATACCCTTATTCTACCAAAAAATAAGAAAAATTTCACTTTGGAAAATAATAAAAAGCCTTGCATTTTTGTAGGTTATTTAGTATCATTCTAATTAAGAAGGTTATTTAGAATGATACTAAATAAAGGTGCTTTATCATGCGATTAAGAAAATTTATGTTAACTTTGATGGTTGGGGCTTTTGCCTTAATATCTGAATTTATTTTTCATCAATCTGGTATAGCTTATCTTATTGTTGCAGTTGCTGGTGGTTTTCTTGCTCTTATCATGTTAATCGATATGATTAAAACGCTTAGAGAAGGAAAATATGGTGTTGACATTCTTGCTATTACGGCAATCATTTCAACCTTGGCTGTTGGTGACTACTGGGCCAGTTTGATGATTCTTATTATGCTCACAGGAGGCGAAAGCTTAGAAGAGTATGCCAGTAAGCAAGCTAGTCGTGAATTACAAGCCTTACTTGATAATTCTCCTCGTCAAGCTCATTGCTTACGCGATGCTAATGTGGTAGATGTGCCAGTTGACCAAGTTCAAATTGATGATATTGTTTTGGTTAAACCCAATGAAATTGTGCCAGTTGATGGTGTTCTTATCAAAGGAAACTCTAGTCTTAACGAAGCATCCTTGACAGGTGAATCTGTTCCAGTAGATAAGACAATTGGAGACGAGTTGCTTTCTGGTTCTATCAATGGTGACCAAGCCATTCAATTTAAAGTCACAAAACTTGCCAAAGATAGTCAATACCAACTCTTGGTTAATTTAGTACGACAATCGGAAGAAGAGCCTGCGCATTTTGTGCGTTTAGCAGATCGCTACGCTGTGCCATTTACCATTGCGGCCTATGTGATTGGTGGTTTTGCTTGGTTTGTCAATAAGGACCCGATGCGATTTGCCCAAGTTTTGGTTGTAGCATCACCTTGCCCATTAATTTTAGCTGCTCCGATTGCGCTAGTGGCAGGGATGAGTCGATCTAGCCGAGAAGGGGTAGTTGTTAAGTCTGGTACTACATTTGAATTGTTGGCTAAGGCAAAGACGGTCGCTTTTGATAAGACAGGTACGATTACAAGTGGTGTGCTAGAGGTCGACGGTATTTTCCCTTATGGCATTTCTGAAGAAAAATTGCTGAGCTTAGCAGCTAGTGTCGAACAAGAGTCATCTCATATTCTTGCTCGGTCTTTGGTTAATTTCGTCACTAACCGTGGGCTTCCTTTGGAATCAGTCAGTAACGCGACTGAAATCACAGCCAAGGGAATTTTAGCTAAAATCGGACAAAATAAGGTTTACGTCGGTAAAGCAGCTCTAATCCCAGATGTCCCCAAAGACATCAAGACAAGTCAAACAACAATCTACGTCTCTGAAAATGACATTTTCCTTGGTTACATCACCTTCAAAGACACTATCCGCCCAGAAGCTAGAGATACCATGGCTAAATTAAAAGCCCTCGGTGTCAAGAATTTGCTCATGCTGACGGGAGATAAAGCCGTTATCGCTAAGCAAGTCGCAAAGGAAGTGGGAATTACAACCATCCATGCTGATTGTCTGCCACAGGATAAAATCATGCACTTGAAGGAAGTTCGTAAAGATGACCGACCAGTAGTCATGGTTGGCGACGGTGTCAATGATGCACCTGCCCTAGTAGTAGCAGATGTTGGGATTGCTATGGGAGCGCACGGCTCAACTACTGCTAGCGAAAGTGCAGATGCGGTCATTCTGAAAGATGACTTGAGTCGCCTTTCAACGGTTGTTGACATTTCACAAGATACTATCAAAGTTGCTAAACAGTCTGTTTTACTTGGCTTATTCATCTGTATGATTTTGATGTTAATTGCTAGCACGGGTATTATTCCGACCTTGCTTGGGGCTATTTTTCAAGAGGTTATTGATACCGTGTCTATCTTATCTGCTCTTCGTGCTCGTCGGGATGTCAAATAAAAAAATCAGGAATCCGTTCAGTCAGGATTCCTGATTTTTGCTAGCGCGAGCTATTTTTCAAAGTGGCGCTGAAGCGAGCAACCTTGCTTTTGGCATATTTAAAGCTGATATCATGTGCTTTTAGAAAATCGTCAAAATCATTCTTGCCTTTCTCAGCATCTTCAACCTCAAGCTCCAACTCGTAGTCTTTAATATTAGCATACTGGTTGCTATCCAGAGCCATTAGACCAATCGGAGTCATGGTTTCACGGCGTGTTGTTGTCAAGTGCCCAAATACACCTAATTCCTCTGGGTTAACGCCTTCAGCCTTGATTAAGTCCGTGATATGATTTTGAGGCAGGTGTTCAGATTTTATCATGTCTTTAGCGTCAGCGATTGTCAAATCAAGATTATGCTCAAGATTTCCAACAGCTTCCGGAATTTTAAGCGTTAGTTCGGCGCGGTCAGCCAAGGTGCGGATGCGTAGTGACATGCGATTAGCTTTCATAGCGAAATCCTTGGTATCAAAATAGTAGTTGGTCTGTGTAATTGGCTGCACATGCTTAAATTGGGCTTCCAGGCGGTTAAATTCGTCTTTGGTTAAGAGTGTTTTGTACTCAATTTCAAGGTGAGTCATATGAAAGATTCCTTTTGTATGTTATTTTTGGTATAATAATTGTTATGTTAATTCTATAAGAAAATAGAACATTTGACAAGAATGGGGCACAAGTATCCGGCCTTTTATCAAATTATCTGAGGAGGACTGAATAAAGATGTCAATAGATTGGGAGCCATTTTTGGATCCTTATATACAAACGGTTGGAGAGTTGAAAATCAAGCTGCGCGGGATTCGCAAACAATTTCGCAAGCAAAACCGGCACTCACCGATTGAATTCGTCACGGGGCGCGTGAAATCAGTTGAGAGTATCAAGGAAAAAATGGTTTTACGTGGCATTCGTGAAGAAAATCTAGCACAGGATTTACAAGACATTGCCGGTCTTCGTATCATGGTCCAATTTGTCGATGACGTGGATGAAGTGCTAGCGCTACTGAGAAAACGCAAAGATATGACCATCGTTCAGGAACGTGATTATATTAACAACATGAAAGAGAGTGGTTACCGTTCTTACCACGTTGTTGTTGAATACCCCGTTGATACAATTGATGGGCAGCAAACAGTGTTAGCAGAGATTCAGATTAGAACGCTGGCTATGAATTTTTGGGCAACCATTGAACATTCGCTCAATTATAAATATCAGGGAGAATTTCCTGAGGAGATTAAAAAACGTTTGGAAACGACAGCTAAGATTGCCTTAGAGCTGGATGAGGAGATGCGGAAAATCCGTGAAGATATTCGCGAGGCGCAGCTTTTATTTGACCCAGCGAGTCGTAAGTTAAGTGATGGTGTAGGAAACAGTGATGACACAGACGAATTTTACCGATAGACCTCAACGTGTGGCTATCATTGCTAATGGCAAGTATCAGAGTAAGCGCGTGGCTTCAAAGTTATTTGCTGCCTTTAAGGACGACAGGGATTTTTATCTGTCAAAAAAGGATCCTGATATTGTGATTTCAATTGGAGGAGATGGCATGCTCCTTTCGGCTTTTCACATGTATGAAAAGTACCTTGACCGTGTGCGCTTTGTGGGGGTTCATACAGGGCACTTGGGCTTTTATACGGACTACCGCGATTTTGAAGTGGACAAATTGATTGAAAATCTCAAAAACGATAAGGGGGAAAAGGTTTCCTATCCCATTTTGAAAGTTAAAATCACTTTAGAGGATGGGCGAATCATTAAAGGACGTGCCCTCAATGAATCAACGGTTAAACGTATTGAAAAGACAATGGTAACGGATATCTTTATCAATCAGGTCAAATTGGAACGCTTTCGTGGAGATGGTATTTCAGTTTCAACACCAACAGGCAGCACTGCCTACAACAAGTCTCTTGGCGGAGCCGTGCTTCACCCAACCATCGAAGCTCTACAATTGACCGAAATTGCTAGTCTCAATAATCGTATTTATCGAACATTAGGTTCTTCGGTTATCATTCCAAAGGATGAAAGAATTGAAGTAGTGCCCAAACGTCAAGGACTCTACACCATTGCTATTGATAATAAAACCATGCACTTTAAAAATGTTTCTAAAATTGAATACTGCCTAGATAGTAAAAAAATTAGTTTTGTATCAACGCCAAGTCACACAAGCTTTTGGGAACGTGTTAAGGATGCCTTTATTGGAGAATTAGATTCATGAAATTTGAGTTTATAGCAGACAGACGCTGTAAGGTTAAGACTTTCTTGAAAGGGTACGATGTTTCTAAAGCCTTGCTGGCTAAGGTGAAATTTAAAGGTGGTAATATTTGGGTAAATGGTATTGAGCAAAATGCCATTTACCTTTTAGATGTGGGTGATGTAGTGACCATCGAAATTCCTAACGAAGAACCTCATGAAACCTTGATTCCAATCAAGCACGACCTCAACATTGTCAACGAAGATGATAACTTCTTGATCTTAAACAAACCTCACGGCTATGCCAGTATTCCCAGCGCCCTACACTCCAATACTATTGCTAATTTCGTCAAAAATTACTATGTTGAGCAAGACTATCCTAACAAGCAGGTTCACATTGTTACCCGACTTGATAAGGACACCAGTGGTCTGATGCTTTTTGCCAAACACGGCTACGCCCATGCGCGACTTGACAAACAATTACAACAGAAAACCATTGAGAAACGTTACTATGCTTTGGTTTCTGGAAAAGGTGTGCTAGAAGAAAAGGGAGAAATCATTGCGCCTATTGCGCGCCCTGAGGATAGCATCATCACACGTTGTGTGCATCCTTCTGGTAAATACGCTCATACGTCCTATGAGGTGGTTCAAAAATTTGGAGACGACGTTTATTTGGTTGATATTCGTCTCCATACCGGACGTACCCATCAAATCCGCGTTCATTTTTCCCACATTGGTTTTCCTTTGCTGGGTGATGATTTATATGGCGGTCGGATGGATCTTGGTATCACAAGACAAGCCTTGCATTGTCATTCATTGACATTCACGGATCCGTTTACAAAAAATGAAAACAAATTTGAGATTAACTTGACAGATGACTTTGATAGCGTTATCATAGATTTACAAAAAAGTTAGATAGAAGGTTTATTTATGCGTTCATTATTCGGTAGTTTGCGTGAAAAAGTTGCTAGTAATTATGTAAAAATCGTTTTCCCAGAAGGAAACGACGATCGTGTATTGCGTGCAGCTGCTCGTTTGAAATTTGAAGGGCTTGTTGATCCTATTATCTTGGGAGTAAAGGATGAGGTTCATGACGCCTTAGCTCATCTTGGATTTATGGACCAAGATTATAAGGTAATTGACCCCAATAATTTTGACCAATTTAAGGAAATGAAAGCGGCATTCCTTGACATCCGTAAGGGAAAAGCAACACCAGAAGATGCCGACCGCTTGTTATGTGATGTTAACTATTTTGGTGTCATGTTGGTTAAAATGGGGCTTGCCGATGGTATGGTATCAGGTGCCATTCATTCAACAGCTGACACCGTTCGCCCAGCTCTTCAAATTATCAAAACAAAACCAGGCATTTCACGTACTTCAGGTGTTTTCTTGATGAACCGTGAAAATACAAATGAACGTTATATTTTTGCCGATTGCGCCATCAACATCGACCCAAACGCACAAGAGCTTGCTGAAATTGCTGTAAATACAGCAGATACAGCAAAAATCTTTGACATTGATCCTAAAATCGCTTTGCTAAGCTTCTCAACTATGGGGAGTGCTAAAGCTCCACAAGCCGAAAAAGTGCAAGAAGCCACTCGCTTTGCTAAAGAATTAGCGCCAGAATTATCACTTGATGGTGAACTCCAATTCGATGCAGCCTTTGTTCCAGAAACAGCTTCAATCAAAGCGCCAAATAGCCCAGTTGCTGGTCAAGCCAATGTCTTTATCTTCCCAGATCTACAGTCAGGTAACATCGGATACAAGATTGCTCAACGTCTCGGAATGTTCGAAGCTATCGGTCCAATCCTTCAAGGATTGAATGCACCAGTTAACGACCTTTCACGTGGTTCAAGTGCCGAAGATATTTACAAACTAGCCATCATCACAGCTGCGCAAGCTATTGATGCCAAAGCAAAATAAAAATTGCAAAACGAGAAAGAAGTCACTTCTGTCTCATTTTCTTTTGAGGAGAATCAAATGACAAAAACTGCTTTAGTGACAGGTGCATCAGCCGGTTTTGGCCAAGCCATCGTTAAACGACTTGTCAGCGAAGGTTATCAAGTGATCGGTGCTGCTCGTCGGATGGAAAAATTGCAGGCGCTTCAAGAAGAAGTCGGGGAGGACTTATTTTTCCCACTTCAGATGGATATTACTGACACTGCATCCGTCGATCAGGCTTTAGCCAGTTTGCCAAAACCTTGGCAGACTATTGATATCCTAGTAAATAATGCAGGGCTCGCTTTGGGACTTGAACCTGCTTATGAAGCTGATTTTACAGACTGGATGACAATGATCAACACCAACATTGTCGGGCTTGTTTATCTGACCTGTCAGATTTTGCCTGATATGGTCAAACGCGATACTGGTTTGATTATCAATCTTGGCTCAACAGCTGGTACGGTTCCTTATCCGGGGGCCAATGTTTACGGTGCCTCGAAGGCTTTCGTTAAACAATTTTCGCTCAATTTGCGAGCAGATCTTGCTGGCAAGCACATTCGAGTTTCAAATATCGAACCAGGACTCTGTGAAGGGACCGAGTTTTCAAATGTTCGTTTCAAAGGCGACGATGACCGAGTAGATAAATTGTATCAAGGGGCTCGCGCTATTCAACCGAAAGATATCGCTGAAACAGTTGCTTGGATTGCCTCACAACCAGCTCACGTCAACATTAACAGAATTGAAATCATGCCGGTTTCGCAAACTTTTGGACCACAGCCCATCTATCGGGATGAAAACTAAAAAATGAGGTTAGGACAATAAGTGCCTAACCTCATTTTTAGTAATCCATATATCAACTGACTGGTTTCATTAAAACACGTCCTGTTCTGCGATAAACATTGACTAATCCTTCACCAGAAGCTGCTGAACCAATCGATGATTTTCCACTGCGTTCCACAGTGAAAGTTAATGACTCTGACCACGCAATAGCTAGAGAGCCGTCAATTTTAAGAGTATCATTATGAAGCTCAACTTCTACCAGTTCCTCTTCGGGGACATCGGACTCAAGGACGACAAAGCCTGTCCCAAACAGCCCCAAATTGAACAGGCTTTCATTTCCTAAAGTAGCAGAAGAGACGGTAGAGCGCATAACGGTCTTGTGTTCAACCTCAGCGTCAGATGCAAGATACATACCGTCTTCAACTAAAATGCCACGATTCCAATCATCAAGGTCAATAATAATCAGATGGCGGTACGTCGGTTCAGAGACAATCATCCCAGTCCCTTTATATTCTGGTTTGATAGCGGATTCTCCAGTCACAGAGCCTCGCAAGGCTTTTTTAAAGAAATCCCCAGCACCTTTTAGTCCCGTGGTTGCATTGATATCTCCCACAACCCATTGCATGGCTCCTTGTTGTAGAGTAATGGCAGAACGGTCCAATTGAGCTACTAACTGACGTTTGCGGACATTCATTTGACCGTTGAAATATTCCGCCATCGCATTGAGCGGTGTAACAGATAAATCACGCTTATACTCAACAATTGAAAAACAGCCTTTCGTTTGTTTGACAATGATATCATCGTTATTTAGGAAATTGGTGATATTAAAAGACATGGGCAATTTCTCCTTGAATGTGCTTTCATTATACCATTTTTAACCTCATCAGTCCCAATCAAACTGCAACTAAAAGTCGAAATCATCATTAGAAATCGACGCACCCGAGGTCACATCAGACCAGCCTACTAGAGCCTGACCAGATTCTTTTAAGTAGGCCTCTAAAATCGGTTTTAAGTCCTGAATGTATTCAAAGTAGCCCAGAGACTTGCCTTGTTTATCAAACAGTTCTTGGTAATGCTGTATCAAAATGTGATCAAAAGAAGCACTTGGTATCAGCATATCCAGCTGGTGCTGGTCCTTATCTTTCAGGCTAGACATAACCCAAGAATCCAGCGGCAGCTCATCATCCTCAAAGAAATCAAAGGGATCTTCGGGACGATGATTGGAGTAGAGGGTTTTTCCTGTGCGGTCATGAAGGCGCAAGCGAAATGGCAGCGCATCTAAGAGGAAGAACTGTGCTTTTTGCTGGAATTGATTTAGTAGCTGACTGAGAGCCAGCGTGCTCTCAATATTTCTCAGAGCAGGTAGAGTCACTTGGTAGCCGTCAATGGATTTCTCAAAACTAAAATGCTGAGCTGGTAAATCAGTACGAACTTCCTCAAATGTAAAAAGACCGTCAAACGAGTCTAACACCTGAGGAAGTTCGCAACGAATGGTCAGAGTCAGCAGATAAGCAAAATGCTCTTTAATTTCTTGAAAAAATACTTTCTGTTGGTCTGTTTTTGCCAGTGCAAGAATTGTCATCGGTTTCATCATAGTGTCATGATAACGATTTTGATGGAAAAATGCAACTAAAATTACTTTTCACCATCGGATGATAGTATCAGTTTTACCGAGTAAATTACTATAAATATAACTAGAAAACGCCTACAATAGAGATGAGAAAATTCAACGAGGTAAGTAAAATGACAAGAAAAATTGTATTTTTAGACGTAGATGGGACTTTGGTTGATTATCATAATCGTCTTCCTGAATCTGCTATTAAAGCTGTTCAAACCGCTCGAGCTAATGGACACCTTATTTTTGCTTGTACAGGTCGTAGTCGTGCCGAAATGCAACCAGAACTTTGGGACATGGGCTTGGACGGCTTGATTGGTGGGAATGGTTCCTATGTCGAATACCATAACCAAGTTTTGATGCATCAGCTGATTTCAAAAGAAGATGCTCATGCTATTGTTGATTGGTTGCATGAACGTGGCTTGGAATTTTATCTTGAAAGCAACAACGGTCTTTTTGCCAGCGAGCATTTCCGTGAAGCTTCTCGACCTGTACTCCAAAAGTACATGATGGGAAAAGGCAAGACAGCAGAAGAGTAGAAGATTTGCAGGCTGAAGACATCATGCACGGCATGGTCTTTGGCGGTGAGCTCTATCGCGATGACCTCAATAAAGTTAGTTTCATTTTATCATCTTATCAAGACCATCTAGATTCCATTCAAGCCTTTCCAAACTTGAAGGCTGGTACTTGGGGTGGTCGTGGTGAGTTGGCCCTTTTCGGTGATTTAGGGGTCAAAGATATTACCAAAGCGCACGCTATCGATGTTCTCTTGGAGTATCTAAGTGCTGATAAGGCTGACACCATCGCATTCGGTGATGCCAAGGTTGATATTCCTATGCTTGAATACTGTAATATCGGTGTTTCTATGGGGAATGGTGGCCCTGAAATCTTAGCTATGGCTGACATGGTGACAGACGATGTCGAACATAACGGTCTCTATAATGCCTTCGAAAAATTAGGTTTACTTAACAAATAAGAAAAGTACCTTAGAACTAAAATTGTTCTAAGGTGCTTTTTCATGTTATGCCAGCAAGAGAGCTGTTAATATATCTTCAAAATCTTCATAGTCCCAAATAACTGGGACAGGGTAAGCAGGATTAGCTTCTGACATTGCTTGTTTAATAAGGTCAGGGAAGTCTTCGCATGACAGCTCTGCTATTTTTCCAGAAATACCAAATCGCTCCCGTAAGTTCTCTAAACGCTCAATAACCAGCTTTGCTTTTTCCCTAGGTTCTAAATCACGTCCTACTTGAATGGTATCAGCCAGCTTGGCTAGTGGCCCCGTGATAGCATCGCCATAATGTCTCAAGACTAAAGGCATTAACTTGACTATTGATAACACCATGCGTCAAGCCATATCGTCCTCCGATAGCGTGGGAAATGGCATGGATATAGCCAACGAAATTAGTTGTGATGGCTAGTCCTGCCTGGTAAGAGCCGACAAGTAGGTTTTCTCTGGCTTGCATATTTTGTGGCTCCTTCACGGCTAGTTCAATATTATTGATAAGTAAGGGGAAGGCGGTTTCGGATGCTATTCGTGTTTTACGTGAAGCGAATTTATTAGTGTAGGCTTCGATAACGTGACTGACGGCATCCATGCCCGATGAAATAGTTAGTGAACTTGGTAAACTTGTCGTGAGAACGGGGTCGAGAATAACTGTTTTAGGGACTAGACGAAGGTCATTGATTGGAGTTTTAATATGCTTGCCGTCAATGTGTTTTGTGATGACAGCGCCAGCAGTTATTTCTGAACCAGAACCCGCTGTAGTCGGCACAGCATAAAAAGGCGGAAGTGGCTTAGATAGAAAACTAGGTGAATTCGGATTAAAGTTGAGGTTGGCAATGCAAGCGCCAGCAATTTTAGCACAATCTAGTACAGAACCACCACCGATAGCAACAATAGCTTGAGTACCACGCTTGCGGCAAGCTTCTTTCGCTTCCAAAACATTATCGGTCGTTGGGTCAGGCTGAATAGACGTGAATGTCGTATAAGAAATGCCATTGCGATTAAGCCCCTCAAAGAAATCTGACAAGCTACCTCGTTTGATCATGCCAGGCGTGGTCATCACAAAAACGTGTAAAATCTGATCTCGCACTAGTATCTTGGGCAAGTCGAGTAATTTTTCTTCCCCCACAAGGAGTTCTTGTCTGTAGGGGAGTTGCCCCATGACTTTAGCAAAAATAAATTGCCTGCTACGTGTTAAAAATGCCATTGCCATCCTCTTTCTTGGATAAATCTAATTGATGTTATTATATCACGGGGGTAAAACAACATCAAAAAACGAGTCTTGTGAAGGTAATTCCATTTAAAAATGGCTTGAAATATCAAGCCAAAATGTTATAATAAATACCCAAATAAAAATTTAATATCTATTACTTATTTATGCTGAAAATTGGTTCAGCGTCTCTACAAGACACCGTAATGTCTAACAATAAGTAAGCTCATAGCTTGCCTTATTGCTTTCATTTGATGAAATAGCAAGCAGAGAATCATTATTTTCTCTGCTTCGCGATAAGGTAGGCTATTTTGATTTTTAGAAAAAGAGGTTATTTATGAAACTGCTAGAAGATCGTATCTTGAAAGATGGCGATATTATCGGTGAAAACATTCTTAAAGTCGATTCATTTTTGACACACCAAGTCGATTTTGAATTGATGCAAGAAATTGGTAAAGTCTTTGCGGACAAATACAAGGATGCAGGCATCACAAAAGTGGTAACTATTGAAGCATCCGGCATCGCGCCAGCTGTCTATACAGCACAAGCGCTCAATGTTCCAATGATTTTTGCCAAAAAAGCAAAAAATATTACCATGAACGAGGGCATCTTGACTGCTGAAGTTTACTCATTTACAAAACAAGTGATGAGTCAAGTTTCCATTGCATCAAAATTCCTTTCAGAAGATGATACGGTTCTTATCGTGGATGATTTCTTGGCAAATGGTCAAGCTGCCAAAGGCTTGATGGAGATTATTGGTCAAGCGGGAGCTGCTGTTGCTGGTGTCGGAATTGTTATTGAAAAATCTTTCCAAGACGGTCGAGCTCTTCTTGAAGCACAAGGTGTTCCTGTGACATCACTCGCTCGTATTCAAGAATTTAAAGACGGCTCAATTATTTTTGCGGAGGCTGATGCATAATCATGGAATTTAACGAACAAAAACATTCACAGGCGGCCATTCTTGGACTTCAACATTTATTAGCCATGTATGCAGGGTCTATTCTAGTACCAATCATGATTGCTAGCGCTCTAAATTACACATCAGCTCAGCTGACATATCTGATTTCAACTGACATTTTTATGTGTGGGGTTGCCACCTTCTTGCAATTACAACTCCGCAAACAATTTGGAGTTGGTCTACCAGTCGTTCTTGGTTGTGCCTTTCAATCGGTAGCACCGTTATCAATCATTGGTGCCAAACAAGGTTCAGGCTATATGTTTGGAGCTTTGATTGTATCAGGAATTTACGTTATTCTCATTTCAGGCATCTTTTCAAAAATTGCGAATTTCTTCCCACCAATTGTAACAGGTTCAGTGATTACAACGATTGGGTTGACTCTGATTCCTGTTGCCATGGGAAATATGGGGAATAATGTTGATAAACCAACGGCTCAATCAATGATTCTAGCTTTGCTGACAATTGCTATCGTTTTAGCGGTAAATATTTTCGCTAAGGGGTTCATTAAGTCCATTTCAATTTTAATCGGCTTGATTGGTGGAACCATTGTTGCAGCCTTCATGGGCTTGGTGGACACTTCTGTTGTTACCCAAGCACCGCTTGTTCACATTCCGCAACCATTCTATTTTGGAGCCCCAAAATTTGAAATCACTTCAATCGTCATGATGTGTATCATCGCAACAGTATCAATGGTTGAATCAACTGGTGTTTACCTTGCCTTGTCTGATTTAACTCATGATAAATTGGACAGCACCCGCCTTCGTAATGGTTATCGTGCAGAAGGGCTTGCTGTTTTACTCGGTGGTATTTTTAATACCTTCCCTTATACAGGTTTTTCACAAAACGTTGGCTTGGTTCAATTGTCAGGTATCAAAACGCGTCGTCCAATCTCTTACACCGCTGGCTTCCTTGTAGTTCTTGGCTTGGTTCCTAAATTTGGAGCCATGGCACAAATGATTCCTAGCCCAGTTCTAGGTGGTGCAATGTTAGTTCTCTTTGGAATGGTGGCCCTTCAAGGAATGCAAATGCTACGTGCAGTTGATTTTAAAAATAATGAACACAACTTTATCATCGCAGCTGTTTCGATTGCAGCAGGGGTTGGGTTTAATAATACTAATCTTTTCACTAGCTTGCCAAATACAGTTCAGATGTTCTTGACAAACGGGATTGTTATTGCAACTGTCTTCGCGGTTGTACTAAACCTTATTTTAAATGGTCTTGATAACTCACAATCTAACTAATAAAAAGCACTTTAGAGTTTGATATCTGAAGTGCTTTTCTCATGTGTTCCGTCGCCTTAATTTTCGCGATGATTAGTTTTGGTTTGATTGAGCCAAGCGTAGGCTAGTCCGATAAAGACGCCACCGCCAATCCAGTTACCAAAGAAGACAACAATCCATTGACGGAGGACATTCATAACATTGAGCCCTTTGATATTTGGAATATCACTGAAAGCAGCTAGCATGAATGAAGCAAAGTTTGCAATCAAGTGTTCATTTACTAAAAAGACAAACATAAAGATGGCAGATACCGCAATGGTGATTTTGGCAGATTCTTCTTTCAAAAGCATGTAGCCAAGAATAGCAACGTTGACAAAAATATTAGCTGTGATTCCTTCGAAGAAATTATTCCAATTAGATTTACCAAGTTTTGTTTGGACAGCATTGACCATAAAACTATTTTGATTGAGGTGGTCAAATGAGAAGGACTGGTTAAATAGCCAAGCTAAAATAGTAGCTCCAACAAAATTAAAGAATGTGCAGTAGAGCAAGATTGTAATAGCTTTCTTCCATGAAATAGACTTGTAGTAGGCACCAGACGTTAGATACATCATATTCGACGTAGCTAATTCACCGTTGAAGATAAGCACGTAAGCCAGTCCAAAGGCAAAAGTGAAAGCAAAGGCAAAACGTGATAGGGCTGGGATGCCTGTGCCAATTACGTCAGCAGCAATAATCCCAACAGCTGTACTCATTGTTAGATAAGCGCCAGCTAACATTGAGCGTAGCGCGTAGCGTCCCAAGCTCTCATCAAAAAGAGCTTCTTTTTTAGCACAAGCGGCAGCAATTTTTTCTTGAAATGGTGTCATAAATCAACCTCTTTAATATTATTTTCCTAAAATTTCCCCAAAAAAAGAGAGAGACTGGCTTAGTAGCAGGTCTCAGCTCTTTTTCAAATGTTCAATCGTTTAGTGTGAAGAAGCACCAGAAGTGGCATCAGCTTCAGCAGCAGGTGCACTAGCATGACCACCGTCGCTTGAAGAAGCACCAGAAGTAGCATCAGCACTAGGAGCGCTAGCAGCAGGTGCGAATGGTCCTGAACCTCCGACCAAACGTTGACCAGTTGTTTGAAGATACCAGTCTAACCAAGGTTTAAAGTTGAAAACGATTTCGTTGATACCTGCGTAAGAACCGTCATCGTAGTACATTGCTTGGTAATTGTGAGTGTTGAGGACAGCTGGGTTTGGATTCGGAATTAAGGTACGGACGTACTCTTGATTACCGTTACGGAGCGTTCCAATTACCCATTCAACATTTTTCATGCGGTTAGCTGGTAATGAAGCGTGAACGGTAGACATACGGCTTCCTGATTGTGATGGAACACGTTTAGCATACATCGTATCAGGATCTTGGTGAGCGTTGTTGTAGTATAGGAATTGGTTGTTATCGTCAGCATAAGTCAATTCAAATGGCATTGATTTCAAAAACATGTTGATTTGGTCAACAGTCAAGATACCATGGTCAAGTTTAACGTAAGTGTCTCCTGAAACAGCACCTGTGATTTCAGCGACTTTTTCAACCCATTCTGGATCATCAGGGTCAACTTCAGTGACAGTTGTTGAAATTGGATGGTTACAATCCAAGTCTTCAGGAGCAATTGGCTTTGGTTTTTTCAATTTAGAAACGACCTCTACATACTTGATGAAGTTATCAAGACAAGATTCAAGGAATTTAATGGTTCCTTCATTTGTGATATTACCTTTATCGTCGAAAGCTTCTTTAGCTTTGCCGAGCAAGAATTCATTTCCAGGAAGTGTGTAAGCATTAACACCTGGAGCGTCTAAAATTTTACGTAAGTGTACTTGGGCACGTGATGTTCCTTGGTCATAGTAAGAAGCACCAACGATCATGATAGGTTTGTTTTCAAAAGGATGAACTTCAAATGACATCCATTCTAGAACACTCTTCAAAGCAGCTGTGATGGTATGATTGTGTTCAGGTGTAGCGATGATGACACCGTCTGCGCGAGTGATTTTATTGTAAATGAGTCGAAGTTGGAAACTTTCTTTCCAATCTTGATCTTGGTTGAACATTGGAACTTCGTCAATTTCTAGAAGTTCCAATTCAAATTTTGTTTTAAAATGACAACGAATAAACTCTAAGAGCATGCGATTATATGACTGCTCTGCATTTGATCCAACGATACCTACGAATTTCATGTGATTATTCCCTTTCTAAACTCTTATAAACTTTCCCAGTCAAAATTTTCAGCTTCTTTGTGTAGTAAATCTTGAGCATTTTGCAATTTTCCAGCAATTTTAACAAAAATGCGGAAATCATCAAAGATAGCATCCAATTTTTTAACAGTGTCTAAGTCACGAAGATTGCCCTCTTGGTCAAATGCTTGTAGTGAATGTGAAAGCAAGAATTCACCTGGCAAGACAGTAGCTTTCAATTCAGGTGCATTGAGGATTTGACGCAATTGTAATTGTGCACGAGAAGAACCAAGTGTGCCGTAAGAAGCACCAGTAATCATGACCGGTTTGTTGAGAAGTGGGAAAATACCGTAGGATAACCAAGCAAGTGCATTCATCAAGGCTGCTGGGATAGAATGGTCGTATTCAGGTGTGCCAATGATGACACCGTCAGCAGCTTCGATTTTAGTAGCAATGTCGAGAACAGAATCTGGAACAGTTTTATCTGCCGGTTTATTAAAGACAGGCAAATCTTTTATTTCAACTAGTTCAATATCCACTGTTTCTGCATAATGCTTTTGAATGTATTGCAATAATTGACGATTGGTTGATTTTGCTGAGTTAGTCCCAACGATGCCAATAAGTTTCATGTAACAATTCCTCTTTCTTAAGAATAAAGTAGTTGAAAATCTTTTTGAAGCCCATCTGAAACAAGCATACGATTATCTCGGGTGATAATGATACCTTCAATTCCAGGGGTTTCATTGATTGTCATATAAGCGTCGATTATCGGAAGCCCAAATAATCTAGTGGTCCAAATCTCACAGTCAACGGACTGGTCTGCAACGATTGTCAAACTAGCCATCTCTGTATCAATCGGGTAACCTGTGTAGCGGTCAAAAATATGATGGTAATCTTTACCTTGAAAGGTCAAATGGCGTTCATAGATACCAGATGTTACAACGGACTGATTTTGAACTTTGACAATTCCCACATTTTCACCACGTTTTTTTTGAGGGTTCTGTATGCCGATATACCAAGAGCCATCTTCACGTTTAGGATTATCTCCGTAAACCAGAACATTACCTCCCAGATTAATCAAGGCAGAAGCGACAGCCTCTTTTTTGAGATAATCGATAATCTTATCAGCGATGTAGCCCTTAGCTATTGAACCAAGATCTAGTTTCATACCTCTCTTAGTTAGAAAAACGCTTGATTTCCCCTCGTCCAGTTCGATGAGGTTTGGATCGGTGACAGCCAAAACTTCTTGAATCTGTTTGTCTTCGGGAACGTTAGCATCAGCAAAGCCAATTCGCCAAGTTTGAACCAGCGGTCCAATCGCGATATTGAGATTGGAAGGAGTAGAGAGACTGTGCTTCTTACCCAAAGCAATCAAATAGAACAACTCTTGATCCACCTTAACAGGTGCAATCCCCGCTTGGTTATTGATCTCCATCAGCTCTGAATCCATATCGTTTGCACTAAAGCGATTCTTGTAGTCTTCCAATTGTTGACAAACCGTTTTGATATGTTCGTCCGCTTTATCAGAATCAATGATGATATCAATTGTTGTTCCCATCATCTTGATACTATGAGAAAGTTGCAAAGTTTTACCTCCAAATCGATTATATATCTATGATAACGTTTTCTTTCATAAAAATCAATGAAAATTTGCAAAAATTGGAAAAGTCAAGAAAAGTGTTTACTACATTTTTAAAAGATCAGATAATTTTGAACAAAAATAAAACTATCCTAAAAAACAATGCTTTCAGGATAGTTGTTTTCTAATTTTTCTTTTTCATTTCGCCGTGTGGGAAGTAAGTTCCTTCTGGCATATCGTTAATGAAAACGTGAATATTTTCCTTAGGTGCTTTAGCAATACGAGAAACAACATCTGTTACTTCGCGAGCAAGTTCGATTTTTTGTTCTTCTGTACGTCCTTCAAATAAATCAATTTTAACAAATGGCATAGTAAGCCTCCTTAAATTTTTTCATTTTTATTATAACATAAAAGGTAGATTCTCAAGGAAATAATTCTAAGCTGACATGAGAGCTGGGAAATATCAAAAATTTATGATAAAATAGAAAGACATTAGTAGAAGGTAGGAAAGTCCATTTTGGCTCAATTGTATTACAAATATGGAACTATGAACTCTGGAAAGACCATTGAAATTTTAAAGGTGGCTCACAATTATGAGGAGCAGGGTAAGCCCGTCGTTATCATGACGAGTGCTCTGGATACGCGTGATGAATTTGGTGTGGTGTCTAGCCGTATTGGGATGAGACGCGAAGCGGTTCCCATCACTGACGATATGGATATCTTGACCTACATTAAAGAATTGCCTGAAAAACCTTACTGTGTCTTGATTGATGAATGTCAATTTTTAAGCAAGAAAAATGTCTATGACTTGGCTAAAGTCGTTGATGAATTGGATGTTCCTGTTATGGCATTCGGCTTGAAAAATGATTTTCAGAATGAATTATTTGAAGGGTCTAAATACCTCTTGCTCTTGGCCGATAAAATTGATGAAATCAAGACAATCTGCCAATTCTGCAGTAAAAAGGCGACCATGGTGCTTCGTACTGAAAATGGCAAACCTGTTTACGAGGGCGCTCAAATTCAGATTGGTGGGAACGAAACTTACATTCCTGTCTGCCGCAAGCACTATTTCAATCCAGACTTATAAGCTCTGCTATTAACCCAAAAGGAGAAAAACGAGAAAATGAATATCTATGATCAGCTACAAGCTGTTGAAGATCGCTACGAAGAATTGGGTGAGCTACTCAGTGACCCAGATGTGGTATCTGATACCAAACGCTTTATGGAATTGTCGCGCGAAGAAGCCAATACCCGCGACACCGTAACAGCTTATCGTGAATACAAGCAAATCATCCAAAACATTGCTGATGCCGAAGAGATGATTAAAGACGCGTCAGGTGATGCTGATTTGGAAGAAATGGCGAAAGAAGAACTCAAAGAATCAAAGGCAGCCAAGGAAGAGTACGAAGAAAAACTCAAAATCTTGCTCTTACCAAAAGACCCTAACGATGATAAAAACATCATCCTAGAAATCCGTGGTGCTGCAGGTGGTGATGAGGCTGCGCTTTTTGCCGGAGACCTTCTCAATATGTACCAAAAATACGCTGAAACCCAAGGCTGGCGCTTTGAAGTTATGGAATCATCCATCAATGGCGTCGGTGGTATCAAAGAAGTAGTAGCCATGGTTTCAGGACAATCTGTTTATTCTAAATTGAAATACGAATCAGGTGCCCACCGTGTGCAACGTGTTCCTGTCACAGAAAGCCAAGGTCGTGTCCACACCTCTACAGCCACTGTTTTGGTCATGCCAGAGGTAGAAGAAGTTGAGTATGATATTGATCCAAAAGACCTTCGTGTTGACATCTACCACGCTTCAGGTGCCGGCGGACAAAACGTCAACAAGGTTGCGACAGCCGTCCGTATGGTTCACATTCCGACAGGTATCAAGGTTGAAATGCAGGAAGAACGTACGCAACAGAAGAACCGTGATAAAGCGATGAAAATCATCCGCGCCCGTGTTGCTGACCACTTCGCACAAATCGCCCAAGACGAGCAAGATGCTGAACGTAAATCAACAATTGGTACCGGTGACCGTTCGGAACGCATCCGTACTTATAACTTCCCACAAAACCGTGTAACTGACCACCGTATCGGTTTAACTTTGCAAAAATTGGATACGATTTTGTCAGGTAAGATGGACGAAGTCATTGATGCCCTCGTTCTTTACGATCAAACCCAAAAACTAGAAGCGCTTAATAAATAATGAATTACGCACAGCTTTTTAGGCAATACGAAGAACAATTAGAATCCATTGGAGAAGACAGTGAAAACCTAATCTATGTCTTTAAAGAACTAGCTGACTGGACGACAACTGATTATTTACTCAACCAGAACCAAGAAGTGTCTTTGAATCATCAAAAGTTACTGTTGTCTATCCTTGAACAGTTAAAAGGTCATCGTTCGCCACAATACATTACTGGGAAGGCTTATTTTAGAGACCTAGAACTATCAGTTGATGAGCGAGTTTTGATTCCGAGACCTGAGACAGAAGAGTTGGTGGAGCTGATTTTATCAGAAAATTCGTCTAAAAATCTTTCGATTCTTGATATTGGGACAGGGAGCGGGGCTATTGCTATTTCCCTTAAAAAGTCTCGTCCCTTCTGGTCAGTTAGCGCCAGCGATATTTCCAATGACGCTTTGGCACTTGCTAAAGTGAACGCTCTAAACGAGCAGGTTACGGTTGATTTCATCCAGTCGGACGTCTTGGCTAATATCACAGGGACTTATGATATCATCGTGTCAAACCCTCCCTATATCGCTTATAGCGACGAGAATGAGGTGGGCACGAATGTCCTTGCCTCCGAGCCCCATCTGGCACTTTTTGCCGAGGAAGAGGGCTATGCGATTTATCGTCAGATTATTGAAAATGCAGCTGCGTACCTTTCCGATAGAGGCAAGCTTTACTTTGAAATTGGCTACAAACAAGGAGAGGGTTTGCGTGAGCTACTAATTAAAAGCTTTCCCAAGCATCGTGTTCGCGTGTTAAAAGATGTGTTTGGAAAAGATAGAATGGTCGTATTAGATAATGAGTAATTTAGAAGAAACCTTGCACGACGGCGGAGCCATCATCATGCCAACCGAAACGGTCTATGGGATTTTTGCCAAGGCTCTGGATGAAGAGGCTGTTAATAATGTTTATCGCCTTAAACAGCGACCAAAAGATAAGGCAATGAATTTAAACATTGCTGATATTGAAAGTATTTACGATTACGCTGTTAACCCACCCCGTTATTTAGATAAACTTGTCTCGGCTTTCTTACCGGGTCCCTTGACGATTATCCTACAGGCTAGTCCTAAGGTTCCATATTGGATCAATTCTGGGCTATCTAGCGTCGGTTTTAGAATGCCCAATCACCCAGAAACTCTAGCAATGATCAAAAAATACGGTCCTTTAATTGGACCATCTGCTAACATTTCTGGACATGACAGTGGCACTGTTTTCAAAGATATACTTGGTCAATTTCAATATAATGTTGATGGGATTGAGGATGATTCTGCTATTACCGGTGTTGATTCAACCATCTTAGATCTTTCTGGCGAAAAAGCTACTATTTTACGCCAAGGTGCGATTACTAAAGAAGATATCCTAGCTATCATCCCCAATCTTCAATTCGAAGTATAGAGGTTATTATACATTGTGTTACCTGCTCCCTAGAAGAGCCATGCCAACAAAAGGAGAATATTATGATTTTTGACCACGAGAACTACCAAGCATTTGACCCAGAACTTTGGCAAGCTGTTAAAGCCGAAGAGGTTCGTCAACAAAATAATATTGAGTTAATTGCATCCGAAAATGTTGTCTCAAAAGCTGTAATGGCGGCTCAAGGATCAGTTTTGACTAACAAATATGCTGAAGGTTATCCTGGTAAACGTTATTACGGTGGTACCGACTGTGTCGATATCGTTGAACGCCTAGCTATCGAACGCGCCAAAGAATTATTTGATGCTAAATTTGCTAATGTTCAGCCACACTCAGGAAGCCAAGCTAACGCAGCAGTATACATGGCACTCATCCAACCTGGCGATACTGTTTTGGGTATGGACTTGGCAGCAGGTGGTCACTTGACTCACGGTTCACCAGTAAGCTTTTCTGGAAAAACCTACCATTTTGTTGCTTACTCAGTTGACCCTGAAACAGAAGTTCTCGACTATGACAACATTTTAGCTATTGCTAAAGAACATCAACCTAAATTGATTGTTGCTGGTGCATCAGCTTACTCTCGCATCATTGATTTTGAAAAATTTAGAGAAATCGCTGACGCTGTTGGAGCTTATTTGATGGTTGATATGGCGCATATCGCAGGTCTTGTTGCAGCAGGACTACATCCAAATCCAGTGGAGTATGCTCACATTGTTACAACAACTACTCATAAAACTTTGCGTGGTCCTCGTGGTGGCTTGATTCTTACTAATGACGAAGCTATCGCTAAGAAGATTGATTCAGCTGTTTTCCCAGGTTTACAAGGTGGACCGTTAGAACACGTTGTTGCAGCGAAAGCAGTAGCTCTCAAAGAAGCGCTAGACCCTGCCTTCAAAGATTATGGAAAACATGTTATTGAAAATGCGCAAGCTATGGCTGAAGTCTTCAATCAACACCCTAATTTCCATGTCATTTCAGACGGAACTGATAACCACGTCTTTCTTGTTGATGTCACAAAAGTTGTTGAAAATGGTAAGGTAGCTCAAAACATTCTTGAAGAAGTCAATATCACTTTAAACAAAAATTCAATTCCTTTTGAAACCCTATCTCCGTTCAAAACATCTGGTATCCGTGTCGGCTCACCAGCAATCACTAGCCGTGGCATGGGTGTCAAGGAAGCTCAACAAATCGCAGAGCTCATGGTTAAAACTCTAGAAAATCATGATAAACCAGAAGTGTTAGAAGCTGTGCGATCTGAAGTTAAAGAGCTTACAGACGCTTTCCCACTTTATTAATTTAATCAATAATGGATTTTTATATTAAACAAATTATCATTCACCAATTTACACCAAATGATACTGAGCTTATTTTTGCAGATGCGCCAGTCGTTATCACACCGAGAATTGATGATTATTTCCGTAAAAAATTGAGCAAAGTCTTTTCTGAAGATGCTAAGCGTGGTTCATTTTCTGATGACAATGTCTTCATGAGTCATTTAACAGAGAATTTGATGACATCCTCTGTGGCTATTGCTCAGCTGTGGAAGGAAGAGTTCGTTATTTCTGAAGATCAGAAAACCAACGATTTGATTTTCATTCAATTTGACCGTGATGGTATTGAGCACTTTGCCTTCCTTCGCGTTGCTTTGAAAGAAAGCTTCGCTCACATTGGAGATTCTAGTGATACTCCCATCAAGGTGACTCAAAACAATCTTCCAAGCGCTGCACAAACTCCAGATGAAGCCTTAGTCATCAATCGTCAGAATAATCACTATTATTTGATTGAAAAACGCATCAAGCATAATGGTAGCTTCGCTAATTACTTCTCAGAAAACTTGCTACAGGTCGAGCCTGAGCAATCGGTCAAAAAGTCGATTAAAATGGTTGAAAAAACTGCTCAGAAAATCGCAGAAAATTTCAATCAAGATGATTTTGCTTTTCAATCGAAAATGAAGTCGGCTATCTTTAAAAATCTGGATGAAGAGCAAGAATTGTCACCTGAAAAATTAGCAGATCAATTATTTGATGATAACTTGACGGCGCGCTTATCTTTTGTCGATGAACTAAAAGAAAGTATTCCTAATTCGATTAAAGTTTCAGATATTGATAGTTCACGCCAAATCAAAAAGTTAGAGAGTCAGAAATTATCGCTATCAAATGGAATCGAGCTGATTGTCCCAAACAATGTTTATCAAGATGCCGAATCTGTTGAATTCATTCAAAACGATGACGGCACTTACTCAATTCTCATCAAAAATATACAGGATATTCAAAACAAATAGTATGTTTAAAATTCTCAGACGACTGGTAATCTTACTTCTAATTCTTTTTATTGGTTACCAACTTTACCACACACATCAAAATGTGAAAAACGTGATGAAGTATGAAAACTTGGTCTCCAAAACTTTGGATAGAAATAACTCTACGACCAACGTCGATTTGGTTCTTGCTATCATTTACACTGAAACGCGTGGAAATTCCTTAGATGTTATGCAGTCTAGTGAGAGTGTTGATGGAGCGATGAATACCATAACGGATAGCCAAACTAGTATCAAACACGGGGTCAACTTGCTTTCGGAAAATATCAGTGCAGCCAATGAAGCTGGAGTGGACGTTTGGACGGCTGTCCAAGCTTATAATTTTGGCTCATCTTACATCGACTATGTTGCTAAGCACGGAGGAGTCAATACCATCGCTCTCGCGAAGGTTTACTCTCGTGATATTGTTGCTCCAAGTCTTGGAAATACTAGCGGTGAAACCTATTTTTACTACCATCCCCTTGCTTTAATTTCAGGCGGAAAATTGTACAAAAATGGTGGGAATATCTATTATTCGCGAGAAGTGCAGTTCAATCTCTACTTGATGAAATTGATGAATTTATTTTAGAAGAAGGATTTAATGAAACAATTAAGCCAGTATTTTAAAGGGTACCTAAAAGAAACTTTCTTTGGTCCCCTTTTTAAATTATTAGAAGCCTCATTTGAGCTTCTCGTTCCTATTATTATCGCTAGAATCGTTGACCAAGTCATTCCTCATGAAAATAAGGGACAACTAGGACTTATGATTGCTACCTTATTCGGTCTTGCTCTAATCGGAATTACCGTTTCGCTCTCTGCTCAATATTTTTCATCAAAAGCAGCAGTGGGTTACACAAAACAACTGACGAAAGACCTTTATCAAAAAATTATTCGTCTCAGTAAAGAAGACCGCGATGAATTGACCACTTCGAGCTTGGTAACACGTCTGACTAGCGACACCTACCAAATTCAAACTGGTATCAACCAATTTCTCCGTCTTTTCTTGCGTGCACCGATTATTGTTTTCGGGGCTATCATCATGTCCTTCACCATTAGCCCCAAAATGACACTTTGGTTCCTAGGGATGGTTGTCATCCTATTTATCATCGTTTTTACTATGTCACGCCTTTTGGCACCAGTATACAGTCAAATTCGTAAAGCAACGGATAAGATTGTCAATCAGACGCGTGAACAGATGCAAGGAATGCGTGTGATTAGAGCTTTTGGGCAAATTTACCGCGAAGAAAATCAGTTTAAAAATCTCAACAACGATTATACTGATTTGCAACTGCATGCCGGGCGTCTTTCAAGTCTAGTGACACCGATGACTTATTTAGTTGTCAATCTTACTTTGATTGCTGTCATTTGGCAAGGAAATCTTCAGATTGCGCATAACGGGCTGTCTCAAGGGATGCTGATTGCCTTGGTCAACTACCTCCTTCAAATTCTGACAGAACTTTTGAAAATGACCATGTTAGTAACCTCGTTGAACCAAAGTTTCATCAGTGCTCAACGGATTACGGAAGTTTTTGATAAAACGAATGAAGATGTCGATGCTAAGATTGATACGAAAATGTCGGATCAAGGGTTAGTTGTCAACCATTTGTCATTTACTTACCCACTTGCTGCCGAGCCTGCACTCAATAATTTGAATTTCTCTATCGCACCTGGACAATTTCTGGGGATCATTGGGGGGACTGGTTCTGGAAAGTCGAGTGTTGTTCAATTGATCAATCATCTCTACACTCCACAAAATGGGACGCTAAGCATTTTTAAAGATGGCAAGTCTCCAGAAAGTATTCGTGAATGGCGTAACTGGGTTCGTACTGTTCCTCAAAAAGCAGAGCTCTTTCAAGGAACGATTCGTTCAAATCTCTTACTTGGGCTGGAAAATGTTAGCGAAGATACGCTCTGGGAAGCTTTGGATATTGCACAAGCCAGCGATTTTGTTAAGGAAAAAGATGGTCAACTGGATACGGTTGTTGAAGCGTTTGGTCGTAATTTTTCAGGAGGTCAGCGCCAGCGATTGACCATTGCTCGCGCTATCGTCCAGAAAGCACCGTTTTTGATTCTTGATGACTCGACTTCTGCCTTGGATTATCTGACAGAGGCCAAGCTATTGACTGCCATTTCTGAAAAACTTAAGGGAACAAGCCTCATCATGGTATCACAGCGTACAAACAGTCTCAAACAAGCCGATAAGATTCTCGTTCTCGATAAAGGTTATCAGGTAGGATTTGATACTCACAAAGCCTTGTTAGAGTCAAACAACCTTTATCAATCCATCCATTATTCACAACATAGAAAGGCGGACGATTAAGTTGAAAGCAAAAAATCAATCGAATACTAGTAAGCGTCTCGCCTTAGATTTACTTTCTCAAAAGCGTCTCGTTATTTTAGCTACAATCGGAACCATCATTCAGGTTGCTTTGACCGTTTACTTACCAATTTTAATTGGTAATGCTGTTGATGTTGTGGTTAAGCCGCAATCAATCGCTCTCATTTTACCAATCCTTACTAAGATGGTCCTTGTTATCGCTGTCAATACTTTGATTCAATGGTTCAACCCACTCATTTATAACCGTCTCACCTATGCTTATATTTCAGATATTCGTCAACGTGTTATGAGTAAATTGGATCAGATACCTCTAGCTTATCTTGATCGAAAAAGTATCGGAGATCTCGTTGCTCGTGTCACAACAGACACTGAACAACTGAGTAACGGTCTTTTGATGGTCTTCAATCAGTTTTTTGTCGGCTTATTAACGATTTTAATTACCATCGTCAGCATGGCAGAAATTGACTTACTAATGCTGATTTTGGTGCTTGTTTTAACTCCCTTGTCACTTTTTGTTGCTCGGTTTATCGCGTCAAAAAGTTACACGTTTTATCAAAACCAGACCAAATCTCGGGGACAACAAACTCAATTTATTGAAGAAATGATTAACCAAGAAAGTCTTCTACAGACTTTCAATGCTCAGGAGCAGAGCATCTCGGTATTTGAAGGCATCAATGAGACTTATGCTAACTATTCACAAGGTGCTATTTTCTATTCTTCAACAGTTAATCCTTCAACACGTTTTATCAATAGTTTGATTTATGGTTTGTTGGCGGGAGTAGGTGCTCTTCGGATCATGTCTGGAGCTTTCACTGTCGGTCAATTAACCACCTTTTTGAACTACGTCAACCAGTACACAAAACCATTTAACGATATTTCGTCTGTGCTATCTGAAATGCAGAGCGCCATTGCCTGTGCAGATCGCCTCTACAATATCTTAGATGAAGAAAATCCACAACTTCCAGTCAGTCAAGTTTTTGATGATAAACCAGTAGAAGGACAAGTTACCTTTGAGCATGTTCAATTTGGCTATGTCAAAGAAAAACCTTTGATTAAGGATCTCAACCTCACCATTCCAGCTAATTCTAAAGTAGCCATCGTTGGTCCGACTGGTGCTGGTAAATCAACACTGATTAACCTTTTAATGCGTTTCTATGAAGTGGGTCAGGGACGAATTTTATTGGATGGTAAATCAATCGCTGATTACGATAAGGCTGATCTCCGTCAGCAAATTGGTATGGTACTTCAAGAAACGTGGTTAAAAACCGGTACTGTTCATGATAATATTGCTTATGGACATCCTGACGCTAGTCGAGAGCAGGTTATTGAAGCGGCAAAAGCAGCCAATGCTGATTTCTTTATTCGCCAATTACCTCAGGGCTATGATACTTATTTGGCGGATGCAGGGGCATCTTTATCACAGGGTCAGCGCCAGCTATTGACCATTGCCCGTATCTTCGTCAAAATTCCTAACATTCTGATTCTGGATGAAGCGACTTCGTCTATTGACACGCGGACAGAGATTTTGATTCAAGATGCTTTTGAAACGTTGTTGAAAGGGCGTACAAGTTTCATCATTGCCCACCGCCTTTCAACAATTCAAAGTGCAGATGTCATTCTGGTTATGGTTGATGGCGACATCGTTGAATACGGTAACCATGATAGCTTGATGGCTAAGAAGGGCATGTACTACAAAATGCAAACGGCGCAAGCTGGATAGTCAAAAAACAGTTTCCTCGCGGAAGCTGTTTTTCTTGTGATATAATGACAATCAAGGAGGTTTCCCATGAAAAATAGAAGACTCATTTTGTTAGCAGTAGCTACTTTGTTGCTAGCCTACATCAGTTACCAATTATCAAGTAGCCTAACAGGACTGTCAATCTTTTTAGGTTTTCTATCCCTGTTGATATCTATTTGGTTGATTTTTAGCCTTTTGTATGGTATTTTTGAGGAATTTTTTGAATGGTTTCATAAATCAAAAAAAGATTGAAGGGCGAACTTCAATCTTTTTGTCTTACACTATTATTTCACGAAAGCATTGATCTCTGCTTCAATATTTGCGATTTTAGCTTCTGCATCAGCAAGGTCTGTACCGACAGTTGCAATGTATAATTTGATTTTTGGTTCTGTACCTGAAGGACGGACAGCAATCCAAGAATCATCAGCCAAAGTGTATTTAAGCACATTACTTGGTGGTGTTGTCAATTTTTCAACGCCAGCAGCAGTTGTTGCTGTTTGCAATTGGAAGTCTTCCAATTTAACAATGTCAGTTGCGTTGAATTGTTTTGGTCCATTGTCACGGAATTTATCCATGATTTTCTTGATTTCAGCAGCGCCATCAACGCCTGACAAAGTAACTGAAATAGTCTTTTCAGCGAAGTAGCCGTATTCTTTGTAGATTTCGTCAATACCATCTGCTAAAGTCAAGCCACGAGAGCGGTAGTAAGCTGCAATTTCAGCAACGATAAGAACGGCTTGGATAGCATCTTTGTCACGTACGAATGGTTTGATAAGATAACCGAAGCTTTCTTCAAAACCAAGCATGTAAGTGTGAGTGTGTTTTTCTTCGAATTCTTGAATCTTTTCAGCAATGAATTTGAAACCAGTCAAAACGTTGAACATGGTTGCGCCGTAGCTTTCAGCAATCTTAGTAACCAACTCAGTTGAAACGATTGATTTGCAAAGTGCAGCATTTTCAGGAAGAGTGCCAGCAGTCTTATGCGCTTCAAGGATGTATTTAGCAATGATGGCACCGATTTGGTTACCTGAAAGGTTCTTGTAAGAACCGTCAGCTTGACGAATTTCAACACCGAGACGGTCAGCGTCTGGGTCAGTTGCAACGAGTACGTCAGCATCTACCTTGCGACCAAGTTCTTCAGCGAGTGCGAAAGCTTCTTGGTTTTCTGGGTTCGGTGATTTGACAGTTGAGAAGTCTGGGTCTGGAACAGCTTGAGCTTCAACAACTTGAACGGATTCAAAGCCAGCTTGTGCAAGAGCACGACGAGCAAGCATTTCGCCAGTACCATGAAGTGGTGTGTAGACAATCTTCATGTCTTTGCCGTATTCGTCAATCAATTTTTGGTTGATGTTAACGTCTTTAACTTCTTTGAGGTATTCAGCGTCAACAGCCTCACCGATGACTTCAATAAGACCAGATGCTTTTGATTCTTCAAGGTCAGCTAATTCAACAGCGAATGGGTCGTCAATAGCACGGATAAAATCTGTCAAAGCGTCAGCATCAGCAGGTGGCATTTGTCCACCGTCTTCACCGTAAACTTTGTAACCATTGAATGGTGCAGGGTTGTGACTGGCAGTTACCATGATACCAGCAAAGGTGCCAAGGTGGCGCACAGCAAATGATAATTCTGGAGTTGGGCGAAGGCTTTCAAAAACATAAGCTTTGATACCATGTTTTGCCAAAACTTGTGCTGATTCAAAGGCAAATTCTGGAGAGAAGTGACGTGAATCGTAGGCGATGGCAACACCGCGTTTTTTAACGTCTTCACCTTTGGTTTCAATCAGTTTAGCAAGTCCTTCAGTTGCTTGGCGGACAACATAGATATTGATACGGTTAGTACCAGCTCCGATGTAACCACGCATACCTGCTGTACCAAATTCAAGGTTGGTGTAGAAGGCATCTTCTTTTGTTTTTTCGTCCATGCCAACCAATTCTTGACGAAGATAGTCAGGAAGTTCAGCGAAGTCTAACCATTTTTGATAGTTTTCAGTGTAAGTCATAGAATCAACTCCTTTATATTTTCTAAACGCTTTCATTATAACACTTTTCATGATGAATTTCCATGTTTTTCATGCAATCTTTCAAAAAAAATCAGCCAGCTTATTCTGACTGAGTTGTAACTATTTTTTCAATTTTAAAAGACTTGGGGTAATGATAGCGGTCAGAACAAGAGAGGTAATCATTTCTGCAACTGAGTTAGCTGATATGATGCTGGCTAACAAGACCTTGATTTGTCCGCCGTAAACAGAAGAGAAGAAGAGGAAGATTCCCGATAAAACAAAAACAGTATTTGTCAAAGATCCCAGAGCACCAGCTAATCCAAGACCAAACCTATTCTTGAACAATTTGTAAACGAAGTAGGGAACAACACCAATCAAAATACGTGGCACCAATGCAATAATCAAGGAGAAGAGATTCCCGTTTTCAACAAAAGGAGAGAAGAGATAGCTTGTTGGTAAGATAGTCACACTGTTGGATACAACACTAATCACTCCCATCAAACCACCTAGAATCGAGCCAATTTTAGGACCGTAAACAATAGAAGCGATGATAACCGGAATATGAACCAAAGTCGGCTTAATTGGAACGATCCATACACTAAAAACGAGAGTTGATATCAAGTGGATAACTAGCATCGTTGCAAAAAAGATAGAGATAACGGCAATATCAGAAGATTTTTGTTTTCTACGCATGATAACTCCTTAACATTAGTTTCTCCTATTATACAAGTTTGACCAAATCAATGCAAGGGCTAACTTTCTAATGAAACTGTACATCCACAGCTTTGATGATTTCAGTAAGATCCGCCAAGGCCCCTCGCCCGACATCTCCACAAGCAAGAAGACTTGAACGCGGAGCGATCTCTTCGTAACCAACTTCCTTCAAAGTAGCAATATTTCGCTGTGTTAGCGGATTGTCATACATTTTTGTGTTCATAGCTGGCGCAAATAATTTAGGCGTTGATTGAGGCAGAGCCAAGGCAACACTAGTCACCATATTATCAGCGAAGCCATGTGCCAAATGAGCGATAGTATTAGCAGAAGCTGGTGCAAGCAAATACAAGTCTGTTCGCTTAGCTAACTCGATATGATTGACAAAGCGAGGGTCACCCTCCTCCATCACATCAAGATGAACAACGTTTTTGGATAAAACTTGAAGCGTCAATGGGGTGATAAATTGCGTAGCAGACTGCGTCATTAAGACATGGACATCATAGCCAAATTTGGTCAATTGATTGGTGAGATCGGCTGCTTTATAGGCAGAAATTGATCCTGATACGGCAAGAGTAATACGTTTAGTCATTTTCAGTTACCTTTTCATAGATAAGATTAGCGATATCGTCCTTGGTAAAAGCTTCAAAAGCCTGGTGCTGATTGAGCAGGTAGGCGTGGTGTTGGTTCCCAGTAATTTCAGTAAGGTCGTTGGCCAAGATGAACTGAGCTTTGTTTTTCATCAAGCTAGCACGCGCCACCTGAAAAAGTTCTTCCTGAGTAACATCGACTAATAACTTAAAACCAACGAGCTGAATGTTAGGATTCCATTCCTTAATGAGGCTAATGATTTTAGGCGTTTTCTTCAGAAAAAGCACCTGATAATCCGCTTGTGAGGAAATTTTTGTTTCCGTATTTCGTTTGGTCAATAGCTGCGCTAGGTCAGTAGTTTCCTCTACCTCTTTTAAATCAGTCATGTAAACTGGCGTATAATCTGACACAGCCATACTATGAATGATGGCATCATGTGTTTTAACCAAGGGTTCTAAAGTCGTTATCAGAGAATCAACATTGGTGATTAAATGAGTAGATAAATTAGGATGGTCTGACGGTTTAACAGCAGACTTTGTAGTTACCAAAGTGACTTGATGACCCTCTGATAAAAATTTTTCAGCGATAGCTTTTCCCAAATGTCCCGTCGAATGATTAGTGATTCCACGAACATTGTCAATTTTTTCAGTGGTTCCACCAGATGTAATTAATAGTCTCATAGCCATATTTTACACAAAAAAATCGCTTTCGTAAAACCTTTGCTACGATTACAAATTTCCTAACTTTTTAATTGATTGAAATTGAACACAGAGTAAATGCCGAACATTCTTGAAAAAAATCATCAAAAAGATGCTAAAATCTATTTTTATTGCTATAATAAATTTACATTACTTAAGGAGCCCGTCATGAAATCAGATATTGAAATTGCACAAAGCGTTGAATTAAAACCAATCACAAAGATTGTCGAACAAGTTGGCATCACCTTTGATGACATCGAATTATATGGTAAATATAAAGCAAAGCTGTCATTTGAAAAAATCCAAGCTGTTAAAAATAATAAGCCAGGAAAATTAATTCTCGTGACAGCTATTAACCCAACACCAGCGGGTGAAGGAAAATCTACGATGAGTATCGGTCTAGCTGACGCTCTTAACAAAATAGGTAAAAAAACCATGATTGCCCTTCGTGAACCCTCTCTTGGTCCAGTTATGGGAATCAAGGGGGGAGCTGCTGGTGGTGGTTATGCTCAAGTGCTACCAATGGAAGATATTAATCTTCACTTTACAGGAGATATGCATGCCATCACAACAGCTAACAATGCTTTGTCAGCCTTGATTGACAACCATCTCCACCAAGGAAATGAACTCGGCATTGACCAACGACGTATCATATGGAAACGTGTTGTCGATTTGAATGACCGCGCTCTTCGTCATGTAACAGTCGGACTTGGAAGTCCTGTCAATGGAATTCCACGTGAAGACGGCTTTGATATTACAGTAGCTTCTGAAATCATGGCTATCCTCTGCTTGGCAACTGACCTCAAAGACTTGAAGGAGCGCTTGGCTAATATCGTTGTGGCTTATCGTTATGACCGCACACCTGTTTATGTGAAAGATTTGAAGGTTGAAGGTGCATTGACGCTTATCTTGAAAGACGCCATTAAACCAAACCTTGTTCAAACTATTTACGGGACCCCAGCGCTCGTTCACGGTGGCCCATTTGCTAATATCGCTCACGGATGTAACTCTGTTTTGGCTACTACAACAGCTCTGCGACTAGCTGATTACACCATCACTGAAGCTGGTTTTGGTGCTGACCTTGGCGCTGAAAAATTCCTTGACATTAAAACACCAAATCTTCCAACGACTCCAGACGCAGTAGTTGTTGTTGCGACTCTTCGTGCCCTCAAAATGCACGGTGGCGTAGCCAAAGCGGACTTGGTTAAGGAAAATGTAGATGCGGTGCGCGCTGGTTTTGCTAACCTCAAACGTCACGTGGAAAATATGCGTAAATTCGGCATTCCAGTTGTCGTTGCCATCAATGAATTCGTAGCTGACACCGAGGCTGAAATTGCAACCCTCAAGGAACTTTGCGCCGAGATTGATGTGCCGGTTGAATTGGCCAGCGTTTGGGCAAACGGTGCTGACGGTGGTATTGATTTGGCGCATGCGGTTGTCGATGCCGTAGAAAATGGCGGAGCTGACTACAAGCGTCTTTATTCTGATGAAGATACTATCGAAGAAAAAATCACTAAAATCGTCACTGAAATCTACGGCGGAAAATCTGTTGTCTTTGAAAAGAAAGCTAAGAATCAACTCAAACAATTTGCTCAGTTTGGCTGGGATAAATTGCCAGTCTGTATGGCTAAAACTCAGTACAGCTTCTCAGATAACCAATTCCTACTTGGTGCGCCAGAAGGTTTCGACATCACCATCCGCGAATTTGTCCCTAAAACTGGTGCAGGTTTCATCGTTGCCTTAACAGGTGACGTTATGACAATGCCAGGTCTACCTAAAAAACCTGCAGCTTTAAATATGGATGTTGCAGAAGACGGAACCGCTTTGGGGCTATTCTAATTCACTTTATCTTACTTAGTAACAAGGAGAGCTGTTTAGTTCTTCTTGTTTTTTGTCCGTGCTAACTATTTTAAAAAATAAAGTGCACTACTCCAGACAAGAACTGTGTTATAATAGTGTAATAAGCTTTATCAAGGAGGTCCTGTCATCAATAATAAAAATAATGTCGTCCGTTTGTTAAATAAAGGTCGAGCGGGCTTTTTACGTGGTATTTTTAGTCGTACAACTGTGATTGCTGTACTGATTATCATTCAAATTTTATTCCTGCTCGCTTCATTTTCATGGTTAGACCAATACCGTGTTTGGTTAGCAGTGGTGGAGCGCGTTTTAGCTATTGGTACCGTTTTGTATCTAGTTAATAGTGAAATGGATGCCTTGTCTCGTGTTACTTGGCTGATTTTGGTCATGGTTGCTCCTCTGCTCGGTTCCCTGTTTTTCATTTATACAAAATTGGATTGGGGCTATCGTGGCCTCAAATCCCGTTTAGAAAATCTTATTAATGAAAGCCAGCCTTATCTTCAAGATCACCCCGAGACCCTGAAGCTGTTGAAAAGTAGTACTTCAACAACCTATCACTTGGTGCAATATTTTGAGAAGAGTCATGGTAATTTCCCAGTCTACCAAGATACACAGGCTACCTATTTCTCGACTGGGGAAGATTTCTTTAAAGAATTAAAAGCTCAGCTATTGAAAGCGAAAAAATACATCTTCCTTGAATTCTTTATCATCGAAGAGGGAGTCATGTGGGGAGAAATTCTCAGTATTCTTGAAAAGAAAGTCGAAGAAGGTGTTGAAGTTCGTGTCCTCTACGACGGTATGGTTGAAATCACGAAGCTGTCTTTCGATTACACCAAGCGTCTAGAAAAACTAGGTATCAAAGCAAAGGCTTTTTCTCCGATTTCACCTTTTATCTCAACCTATTATAACTACCGTGACCACCGTAAAATTATCGTTATTGATGGCGAGGTTGGATTCACGGGAGGTGTCAATCTTGCTGATGAATACATCAACTACATTGAGCGATTTGGGCACTGGAAAGACACTGGGCTCATGCTCAGAGGTAAAGCTGTTGATAGCTTCCTATTGCTCTTTTTGCAAATGTGGTCAATCACTGAAAAAGAAATGGTTGTGCAGCCTTATCTTGGGACACATAGAGAGCCTATCAAATCGGAAGGTTTTGTCATCCCTTACGGTGACTCCCCTCTTGATGCTGACAAAGTTGGTGAAAATGTCTATATCGATATTCTCAACCACGCTCGCGAATATGTTTACATCATGACACCTTACTTGATTCTAGACAGCGAGTTGGAGCACGCCCTTCGATTTGCTGCAGAACGGGGCGTTGATGTCCGGATTATTATGCCTGGCATTCCTGATAAACCTATTCCATATGCTTTGGCGAAAACTTATTATAAAGCACTCACTCAGTCAGGAGTTAAAATTTATGAGTACACTCCTGGCTTTGTTCATGCTAAAGTATTTGTTAGCGATAATACAAAAGCAGTAGTGGGGACAATCAATTTAGATTATCGCAGCCTTTATCATCATTTTGAGTGTGCTACCTATCTCTACAAAGTTCCAGCTATCAAAGACATTTATAAAGATTACATGGAGACTTTGGAGCAATCACAATTAGTAACTCCTAAGATGATTGAAGAACTCCCAGTAGCACAAAAAGTTATCGGGGCTGTTACAAAGACCATCGCTCCGCTGTTGTAAAATAAAGTTATTGCTTTATTTTCGATTTATGCTATACTATTGCTATGCGATGAGTCGAATGTGGCTTTGCCATTTTTGCGCAAGGGAGGTCATTAACGCAGGAGCGGACCTTGATAAGTTGTGTGAACCTGCTTATCTCACTTTTTAGAAGTGCCCTAAGTCCTATTGTCTTTTGACAGTAGGACTTTTTTATTTTTATACAAAACTAGGCTTTCCAAGTCATTAAAAATGTAGTATAATTGACCTACATAAAATTTTTTGAAAATTTTGAATGACAGTTCAATCTTAATCTAATGAGGTGTTTTTATGGGATATACAGTAGCAGTTGTCGGTGCAACAGGTGCCGTCGGTACTCGAATGATTCAACAATTGGAACAATCAACTTTACCAATCGATAAAGTACGTCTTTTATCTTCTTCGCGCTCAGCAGGCAAAGTACTACAATACAAAGGTCAAGACATCGTTGTAGAAGAAACGACAGAAGACTCATTTGAGGGTGTTGATATTGCATTGTTTTCTGCGGGTGGCTCTGTTTCAGCAAAATTTGCCCCTTATGCAGTTAAAGCTGGCGCTGTGGTAGTTGATAACACATCTTACTTCCGCCAAAATCCTGATGTGCCTTTAGTTGTACCTGAAGTCAATGCTCACGCACTTGAAGAACACAACGGTATCATTTCTTGTCCAAACTGTTCAACTATCCAAATGATGGTAGCCCTTGAACCTATCCGTCAAAAGTGGGGGCTAGAACGCGTCATCGTTTCCACTTATCAAGCGGTTTCAGGAGCAGGACAATCTGCTATTAACGAAACTGTTCGTGAAATCAAAGATGTGGTGAATGACGGTGTAGAACCAAAAAATGTTCACGCAGACATTCTTCCAGCTGGTGGCGATAAAAAACACTACCCAATCGCATTTAATGCGTTAGCACAAATTGATGTTTTCACTGATAATGATTACACTTACGAAGAAATGAAGATGACAAATGAAACTAAAAAAATTATGGAAGAACCTGAACTTCCAGTTTCAGCAACTTGTGTTCGTATCCCTGTCCTCTTTTCACACTCTGAATCAGTCTACATCGAAACAAAAGAAGTAGCGCCAATCGAAGAAGTGAAGGCAGCAATCGCTAAATTCCCAGGTGCAGTGCTCGAAGATAACCCGTCACAACAAGTTTACCCACAAGCTGTCAACGCTGTTGGTAAACGCGAAACATTCGTTGGTCGTATCCGTAAAGACTTGGATGTTGAAAAAGGAATTCATATGTGGGTCGTTTCAGACAACCTTCTTAAAGGCGCTGCTTGGAACTCTGTACAAATCGCAGAAACCCTCCACGAACGTAACCTTGTTCGTCCAACCAAAGAATTGAAATTTGAATTGAAATAATAGTGAGAGTAGGAGCCTTCGGGTTTTCCTATTTTCATATGACGGATTGTGAAAGGAGATTATTATGTCGATTGAAGATTTAAAAAATGTCAAAATCATCACAGCTTTAGTGACACCATTTCATCAAGATGGTTCCATTAACTTTGACGCTCTACCAAAATTGATTGAGCATCTATTGGACCACCACACTGAAGCCTTGCTTTTGGCAGGGACAACAGCTGAAAGTCCAACTTTAACCCACGACGAGGAGCTTGAATTATTTGCAGCGGTGCAAAAAATCGTAAACGGTCGCGTGCCTTTGATTGCTGGGGTAGGTACAAATGATACGCGAGACTCCGTCGATTTTGCCAAAGAAGTGGCAGATTTTGGCGGTTTTGCTGCAGGTCTAGCTATTGTGCCTTACTATAATAAACCGAGTCAGGAAGGGCTTTACCAGCACTTTAAAGCTATCGCTGAAGCTAGTGATTTACCAATCATTATCTACAATATCCCTGGACGTGTTGTTATCGAATTAGCACCTGAAACTATGCTACGTTTGGCACAGCACCCGAATATTATCGGTGTTAAAGAGTGTACTAGCCTTGATAACATGGCTTACATCATTGAAAATAAACCTGAAGATTTCCTTGTTTTTACTGGTGAAGATGGCGAGGCCTTTCATGCGATGAATCTCGGCGCCGATGGCGTCATCAGCGTTGCTTCTCACACAAATGGTGATGAACTATACGAAATGTTACAAGCTATCAAAGCTAATGACATCAAAAAAGCAGCTAAATTGCAACGTCAATTTTTGCCTAAAGTTAATGCTCTTTTCTCAGTTGCAAGTCCAGCTCCAGTTAAAGCAGTCTTGAACTATCAAGGTTTCAATGTTGGTCCGCTTCGTTTGCCACTAGTGGCTTGTACGCCAGACGAAGCTAATCATATCATCGATGTCGTTCTTGGTCGCCAAAGTTATCAATATGTTACAGGAGTCATCCGTCCAAATTATTAAATAGAAAATAGAGGAGAAAGCCGATTTCTCCTTTTTCTTGTTCAAGGGCCAGTTTTAGGCGTTTTCACTTGACAATTTATGAAAACATTTGCATAATAAATGTAAATAGTTGTCATAAAGGAGGTTGCCTATGCAAATTACAAAACGTGATGGTCAGGTTGTTGAATTTGATCCAGATAAAATTTACCAAGCTATTTTGAAAGCTGCTCAGACAGTGTACGCTCTTGATGATGATCTTCGTCAAGATTTAGCACAGGTAACTAAAAAAGTCGTTCTTGATTTGGAAGAAACTAGGGCTGAACGTCCAACTATCAGCATGATTCAATCTTTGGTGGAAAATCGTTTGTTGGATGCGGGTTTTATCCGTATTGCTGAGCATTATATCTCTTATCGTTTGCAACGTGATTTGGAACGTAATGGTTACGCAGATCAGATAGCTGTTCACTTGCATTTTGAGAAATTAAAATAGTAAACTCAAGTTGACTTTGCCTATCATATTGGGATATACTAAGAGAGGTTATAAGAGCAGATAGCTCGTAGGGGAGACTCTATGAGCTTTTTAACAGCTCTGCTATTTTACAAAAAAAGGATAAATCATGAGTATTTTAGAAGTTAAGAATCTAAGCCACGGTTTTGGGGATCGTGCAATTTTCGAAAATGTGTCATTTCGCCTTTTAAAAGGTGAACACATCGGTCTTGTTGGTGCCAATGGCGAGGGAAAATCGACCTTCATGTCTATCGTTACAGGCCATCTACAACCTGATGAAGGCAAAGTGGAATGGTCAAAATATGTAACTGCTGGCTATTTAGACCAGCACACCGTCCTTGAGGCCGGACAAACGGTTCGAGACGTCTTGCGTACCGCTTTCGATGAACTCTTCAAAACCGAAGCTCGCATCAATGATATCTACATGTTTATGGCTGATGAAGGCGCTGATGTTGACGCTCTCATGGAAGAAGTCGGGGAGCTTCAAGACCGCTTGGAATCTCGTGATTTCTATACTTTGGATGCGAAAATCGATGAAGTGGCACGCGCACTTGGTGTTATGGATTTCGGGATGGACTCTGATGTTACAGAACTTTCAGGTGGACAACGTACCAAGGTTCTTCTTGCTAAGCTCTTACTGGAAAAACCTGACATCTTACTTCTTGACGAACCGACTAACTATCTAGATGCGGAGCACATTGATTGGCTCAAACGCTATTTGCAAAATTATGAAAATGCCTTTGTTCTCATTTCTCACGATATTCCATTTTTAAATGATGTGATTAACATCGTTTATCATGTTGAAAATCAAGATTTAGTTCGCTATTCTGGCGATTATGATAATTTCCAATCTGTCTATGCCATGAAAAAGGCTCAGTTGGAAGCCGCTTATGAGCGCCAGCAAAAAGAAATTGCTGACCTGCAAGACTTTGTTAATCGTAACAAAGCCCGTGTTGCCACTCGAAATATGGCCATGTCTCGTCAGAAAAAATTGGATAAGATGGATATTATTGAGCTTCAAGCTGAAAAACCAAAACCGAGTTTTGAATTTAAAGAATCACGCACACCAAGTCGTTTCATTTTCCAAGCCAAGGATCTACAGATTGGTTACGACCGTCCATTGACTAAACCTTTGAATTTGACCTTTGAACGTAATCAAAAAATTGCCATTATCGGCGCCAATGGTATCGGGAAGTCAACTCTTTTGAAGAGTTTGCTTGGTATTATTCCTCCAATTTCTGGTGAAGTGGAACGTGGCGATTTTATTGATCTTGGGTATTTTGAACAAGAGGTGGCAGGCGGGAATCGTCAAACCCCACTTGAAGCTGTTTGGGATGCCTTTCCAGCTCTCAATCAAGCCGAAGTTCGAGCAGCACTCGCTCGTTGTGGACTAACTTCAAAACACATTGAAAGTCAAATTCAAGTGCTCTCTGGTGGTGAACAGGCAAAAGTACGCTTCTGCTTACTGATGAATCGTGAAAACAATGTCCTCGTCCTTGATGAACCAACTAACCACCTTGATGTCGACGCTAAAGCCGAACTCAAACGCGCTTTGCAAGCCTACAAAGGTTCTGTACTGATGGTCTGCCATGAACCTGACTTTTATGAAGGATGGGTCAGTGATGTTTGGGACTTTAATGAATTAAGCTAACTTAGAATCATATCTTGCTCTAACAAGAATCAATTCCGAACTCCACCAGATTAGTTATATCAACCGATTTCAGCGTTATAATAGAATTGTAAAAAAAATAGCGAAAAAGTATAACACAACTCAACCTCTTTGAGGAGACAGAACTAGGTGATTTAGAAAAAATTTTAGCTGTGGTTGATAGCCTTCCTGAGACAGGTCTACTTGAACAGATAGAATTCAAACGTAAGGGAGGGCGTCAAGACTATAGCGTTGAGTCTTACTTTATAGCCTATATTGCCAAATTAGTGCTTCAATTTCAAACTGACAAGCAACTGATTCGTCAACTCAACTGTAACAGTCAGCTACGTCAAATCTGTGGCTTCGAGACTCACTATGTTACTCTAAAAGATGGGAGCTTCAAGAAAGTCCGTGACAACTTAGAGGCTTGGGCTAAAACTGCGGTTACCGTGGTCTATGACAGCTTACCTGATTTTGGTGTCCATTTGGTCTTAGACGGGAAGTATCTAGACAGTTACGCTAGTCCGTATCAAAAGAATAAGAAAAGACGGGACCACCGCTCTGATTTAGAGGCTGATTTCTCCAAGAAAGAGACGCAATTACCTAACGGCCAGGTCTTAACCATTAAGCATTTTGGGTATCGTCTTCACTTATTTGCGGATACTAAGTGCGGCTTACCAGTTGATTGGGAAGTGACACCAGCTTCTAAAGGAGAGCCGACAATTGCCAAAAGGACAGCGGGTGAAATGCCCATGAGTGATTTAACCAATCACACCCACTAAAGGTCAACAAAAGATTGGATTAGAAATCTATGAAAATAAAATATGTACCAGTTGATAATGCATTAGCAGAGTGGGGAGACAAAAAGAGTATTTTGGTAAGATGGGAAGGTCTTAACCCCTATATACTCAATCGTTGGATTAGCGAAATGAGGAACCATAAGTAATTTAGAAATTATGTGATCAACCCTACTCATAAACTTGTTTTTATAAATCTTGAAGGCTTTGAAGAATTTTTACGATGGAAACAAAAGGGAGCGGTAAAATAAGGCAAATCATGTTATAATGAAAGACGGTTAATGTTTCTATCTAAATAATTCTCGAACTTCTCAAGGTTAGTAGCGAGGAGAGGGAATATGTATTTTAGAACTAAAGAAAATGCCAAAGGAAAGGTTCGATATGAAATAATAAAAAAATATAATATAAAGATCCTTTAACTGGAAAGTAGCGGACAGCTGTCGTATCATTTACACCCCCCTAGAGCTTGTAGACAAGCTGAGCGAGAATTGAAGGCTAAAGTAGATGACTTATTGGATCAATTTGAATGTTGTTACGACAATAAAAACTTTTGGTCAACTCAAGCAAAGCTGGTTTGAAACTTGTGTGTTTCCGTAAGAGAACAAACCATAAAGAGAGAAGAACTTATTATACGACGATTGGGAGAAATTATAGGAGATGATTACCTACTCACTAAAATTACTCCTAAGCTCTTCATATCAACCAAAACACATATCTGGAAATATTATTCCAAAGATGCAAAAAGATATGTTAAAACATTATCCAAATTTTCAATGTCAAAGTATTCTAGGAACGAATCAAGAAGTGGTGGGGTATCGCCTAACATGGAATTGACAATTTTTCTTGGTGCCTGCTCGGTGCCTAATGATAAAAAACAGTAAATCAAGGGGTGCAACCCCTTGATATGAAAGGATTTAGAAAATATGGCAACAATACAATGGTTTCCAGGTCACATGTCCAAAGCCCGCCGACAGGTACAAGAGAATATTAAACACGTTGATTTTGTAACAATTTTAGTTGATGCTCGTCTGCCTCTATCTAGTCAAAATCCTATGCTGACCAAAATTGTTGGTAATAAGCCGAAATTGATGATTTTGAATAAGGTAGATTTAGCTGACCCAGTTTGTACCAAAGAATGGCGCCAGTTTTACGAGGAACAAGGTATCACAACCTTGGCTATCAACTCAAAAGAACAATCAACCGTAAAAAAAGTGACGGATGCAGCAAAAAGTTTAATGACTGATAAGTTGGCAAAATTGAGAGAACGCGGGATTCAGAAAGGAACCCTTCGCACTATGATTATCGGTATCCCAAATGCTGGGAAATCGACGCTCATGAATCGCCTGGCCGGTAAAAAAATTGCAGTAACAGGTAATAAACCAGGGGTTACTAAGGGACAGCAGTGGCTCAAATCCAACAAGGAACTTGAAATCTTAGATACGCCAGGGATTCTCTGGCCAAAATTTGAGGATGAACTTGTCGGGCTTAAACTGGCCTTGACTGGTGCCATCAAAGACCAACTCTTGCCTATGGATGAAGTAACCATCTTCGGTTTGAATTATTTTAAACAATACTATCCAGAACGTCTTCAAGAGCGTTTTAAGGCTATTAACTTAGAAGATGAGGCTCCTGAGATGATTATGTCCTTAACTCAAAAACTTGGGTTCCGAGACGATTATGACCGTTTTTATAACCTTTTTGTCAAAGAGGTTCGTGATGGTAAACTTGGTCGCTACACACTTGATGTTGTAGGAGAAGCAGATGGCGACGATTAAGGAAATCAAGTATCGCTTAGCTGAGGTGACAGATTTTTCAGACCCTTACTGGCTTGAGGTCGAGAGTGATACTCGCTCTGGTGTCCAAACCGCCATCAAGCAGCGTCGCAAAGCCATTCAAGCGGATCTTGACGAGGATGAGCGCTTGGAAAATATGCTGCGCTACGAAAAGGAACTCTATCTTAAAGGTATCGACCTCATCGCTGGAATCGATGAAGTGGGCAGAGGTCCCCTAGCAGGTCCAGTGGTAGCTGCAGCAGTTATCCTACCTAAGAATTGTAAAATCAAGGGACTCAATGATTCAAAACAAATTCCCAAAAAGAAACACGAGGAAATCTATGAGACCGTTATGGCACAAGCAATGGCAGTAGGAATCGGTATCAAGGACAATCAAGTGATAGATGAGGTCAATATTTACGAAGCTACCAAGCTTGCCATGAAAGAAGCAGTTGAGCAGCTAGCTATCCAACCTCAGCACCTCTTAATTGATGCCATGGTCTTAGATTTGCCTATCAAACAGACCAAAATCATCAAAGGAGATGCGACTTCCTTGTCAATAGCAGCAGCTTCCATTGTAGCCAAAGTGACCCGTGACCGCATGATGACTGACTATGATGACAAATATCCAGGCTATGCGTTTGCTAAAAATGCAGGCTATGGTACCAAAGACCACCTCAAAGGATTGGATGAACAAGGAATCACCCCAATACACCGCAAGACCTTTGAGCCCATCAAATCAATGATTTAGGAGAAAAGATGGCAATAACCGAACGAGAAAAAATGTTAGCTGGTCAACTTTATGACGCTAGCGATAGCGATTTGAAGAGTGAACGCTTATCTACTCGTCAAAAAATTATGGCTTTTAATCAAGAATTAGATAGAAGTAAACGAAGCGAAATGCTCAAATCTTGGTTGGGTTCAACAGGTGAATATATCATGATGGAGCCAAATTTTGTTTGTGATTACGGTTCAAATATCCATGTTGGAGAGAATTTCTATGCAAACTTCAACCAAACCTTTTTAGATGTCTGTGAAATTCGCATCGGCGATAATGCCATGATTGGACCGAATTGTCAACTCTTGACACCGTTACATCCGCTTGATGCTGAGGAGCGGATTGCTGGTTTGGAATATGGTGCGCCAATTACCATCGGCGACAATGTTTGGCTGGGTGGTGGAGTGACTATCTTACCTGGTGTTACTCTGGGAGATAATGTGGTCGTAGGGGCTGGAAGTGTTGTGACCAAGTCTTTCGGCAACAATGTGGCTATCGCAGGAAATCCAGCACGAGTTATTAAACAATTATAGAAATGAGGAAAGAAGTTGAGAAATCGGCTTCTTTTTTCGAATAGTATAGTTGGGAGGTAACTATGAACAATTTCGAACTATACAAACTAAAAAAAGCTGGCTTAACCAATCTTAACATTCACCATATTTTAGACTATCAGGCACGAGTGGGAAAATCGCTGTCACTCCGTGATATGGCAGTCGTCTCAAAATGCAAAAAACCAGCCATCTTCATGGAACATTATAAAAATCTGGACAGTAAACAATTGCGTCAGAGTTTCAACCAATTTTCAAGTCTTTCCATTTTTGATAAAGACTATCCTGAAGAACTCAAAAACACCTATAACGCGCCCGTCTTGCTCTTTTATCAAGGTAATCTAGAATTGTTAGCCAAGCCTAAACTAGCTGTTGTAGGAGCTCGTACAGCTTCTGAGACAGGAACTAAGTCTGTCCACAAAATCATCAAAGAATTGAACAATCAATTTGTTATCGTCAGCGGACTTGCACGCGGTATCGATACAGCTGCACATATCGCTTCTTTGAAAAACGGCGGAGCTAGTATTGCCATCATCGGAACTGGACTTGATATCACATATCCTAAAGAAAATGCAGCTCTGCAAGAATACATGGTCAAAAACCAGCTCATTCTGACAGAATACGAACCTGGTGAGCAACCGCTGAAATTCCATTTTCCAGAGCGTAATCGGATTATTGCTGGTCTCAGTCAAGGAGTCATCGTAGCAGAAGCCAAAATGCGTTCAGGCAGTCTTATTACTTGTGAACGTGCCTTGGAAGAAGGAAGGGATATTTTTGCAATTCCAGGGAATATTATTGACGGAAAATCGGATGGTTGTCATCATTTGATAAAAGAAGGCGCGAAGTGTATCACAGCAGGTTTTGACGTCCTTTCAGAATATAATCTAAATTAGACTTTCTCCTATAGGAAAAAGTTTTTTATTGACAGTTTAAGAAAAGTAAGTTATTATGCTATAAGTTTACGAATTAGAAAGTGACGCTTATGGCAACTACAAGTAAAACAAAAACGGCTACCAAAACAAAAGCCACCACTAAAAAATCAACGAAGAAAAAGGCAACTCCTAAGAAAAATCTTGTCATCGTGGAGTCTCCTGCTAAGGCGAAGACTATTGAGAAATATTTAGGACGAAACTATAAGGTTGTCGCTTCTGTTGGACATATCCGTGATTTGAAAAAATCAAGCATGTCTATCGATTTCGACAATAACTACGAGCCACAGTACATCAATATTCGAGGCAAAGGTCCTCTCATTAATGACCTCAAAAAAGAAGCAAAAAAGGCAAAAAAAGTCTATCTTGCCAGTGACCCGGACCGTGAAGGAGAAGCTATTTCATGGCATTTAGCGCACATCTTGAATTTGGATGAGACAGACAACAACCGTGTCGTCTTCAATGAAATCACCAAGGACGCCGTTAAAAACGCTTTTGTCGAGCCACGCCAGATTGATATGGACTTAGTAGATGCCCAACAAGCTCGTCGTGTTCTGGATCGTATTGTAGGTTATTCGATTTCACCGATTCTTTGGAAAAAGGTCAAAAAAGGCTTGTCAGCTGGACGTGTTCAATCCGTTGCGCTTAAGCTCATTATTGACCGTGAGAATGAAATCAAGGTCTTCAAACCGGAAGAGTATTGGACAATTGACGGTGCCTTCAAAAAGGGAACACGTAAATTCCAAGCTTCTTTTTACGGCTTAGACGGCAAGAAAATGAAACTTTCTAATAACGAAGATGTTAAACAAGTTCTAGCACGAATTACCAGCGATGATTTTCTTGTTGAAAAGGTTGAGAAGAAAGAGCGTCGTCGGAATGCACCGCTTCCTTACACCACTTCATCAATGCAACAAGATGCAGCTAATAAAATCAATTTTCGTACTCGTAAAACCATGATGGTTGCTCAACAGCTTTACGAAGGAATTGGACTTGGGTCAGCAGGGCACCAAGGTCTTATCACCTATATGCGTACTGACTCAACACGTATCAGTCCAGTTGCCCAAAATGATGCGGCAAATTTCATCACAGAACGCTTTGGTGCTAATTATTCAAAACATGGTAGCAAGGTCAAAAATGCCTCTGGGGCACAAGATGCCCACGAAGCAATTCGTCCGTCAAATGTCAATTATACACCTGAAAGTATTGCCAAATTCCTCGACAAGGATCAACTGAAGCTCTATACTCTTATCTGGAATCGTTTTGTGGCTAGCCAGATGACTGCGGCTGTCTTTGACACTATGAAAGTCAATTTAACACAGAACGGTGTTATGTTTACCGCAAATGGTAGTCAGGTTAAATTTGATGGTTACATGGCCGTTTATAACGACTCTGACAAGAATAAGATGCTTCCAGAGATGGCAGAAGGTGATATTGTTAAAAAAGTAAATACTCAACCTGAACAACATTTCACACAACCGCCAGCACGATTCTCCGAAGCAACTCTGATTAAGACGCTTGAAGAAAATGGTGTTGGACGTCCGTCGACTTATGCGCCAACTCTTGAAACTATTCAGCGCCGCTATTATGTCAAATTAGTAGCTAAACGCTTTGAACCAACTGAACTTGGCGAAATTGTTAACGGTCTGATTGTTGAATTTTTCCCTGACATCGTCGATGTTAAATTTACCGCCGAAATGGAAGGTAAGCTGGACGAGGTTGAAGAGGGTAAGCAACAATGGCAAAAGGTTATCGATGACTTTTATCATCCATTTGAAAAAGAATTGGCCAAGGCTGAAACTGAAATGGAAAAAATTCAAATCAAGGATGAACCAGCAGGATTTGATTGTGACCTATGCGGGCATCCGATGGTGATTAAGCTTGGGCGTTATGGTAAATTCTACGCATGTAGTAATTTCCCTGAATGTCATAATACTAAAGCTATCACTAAAGAAATTGGTGTCATTTGTCCAGTTTGTCACCAAGGACAAGTTATTGAGCGCAAAACGAAACGCAATCGCCTTTTCTATGGCTGCGACCGTTACCCTGAGTGTGAATTTACTTCATGGGATAAACCTGTTGGACGTGATTGTCCTAAATCAGGACACTTCCTTGTTGAGAAGAAAGTCCGTGGTGGTGGTAAACAAGTCGTCTGCTCGGATGAAAATTGTGACTATCAAGAAGAAAAAATTAAATAATACGAAATTCCACTGCCTCAAGAAAGTAGTGGAATTTTATTTTTGAATATCAAAGTACTAGTGACTTATTTCTGGCTTTTTAGCAATTCAGAGTTACAGCAGAACATCTTAGTAGTCTAATACTCATATTTGTGATATACTATTATTACTAACTTACAAAGGAGCTCCTATGAATTCATCACAACAGCGACTAGGTGATCAAGTCACTCACTTTAAAGGGCGGGCAATCTCCTCAAAGCTTGAGCCTGGTCTCGTTCATATTATCAATATAAGTGATATAAGCGCCTCTGGGATAATCGATTATACCAACTTGAAAACAGCCGACTTGACAGAAAAGCAATACTCTCGTTACTTGCTCGAAGAAAGAGATGTTCTGATTGCTTCAAAAGGTACTGTTAAGAAAGTAGCCGTCTATGAGCAACAAAACTATCCCACAATAGCTTCGGCTAATATTACTATTCTTCGTCCTAATGACACTATTCGTGGCTACTACATCAAGCTTTTTTTGGATTCGAAAGAGGGAAGAAGACAGTTAGACAAGGCTGATAATGGACAATCCGTTATCAATTTAAGTACAGACTCTTTGCTTGATATTGAAATACCAAGCATTCCTTTGGTCAAACAAGACTACATGATTAGCCGATATTTACAAGGTTTAGGAGATTTTCAGCGTAAAATCTCACGCGCTAAACAGGAGTGGCAACGTATTCAAGATGATATCAATCGACAATTATTTTAAGAAGAGAGGATTTTGATGTCTATCTTACAACGTAGTATTAAAATGATTCTGTCAACTGTTCTTGCGACTTCGCTTGCCCAGCAACTCGGTTTATCCTATGCAACAGCGGCGGGAGTCATCGCTATTTTGAGTGTTCTCGATACACGGCGTTCAACTTTAGAAATGACCTATCACCGCTTCTTGTCTGCGCTTTTAGCGCTAGCTATTGCCTATATTGCCTTCCAGTCGCTCGGCTTCAACCTTCTTGCTTTTACCTGCTACCTAGTCTTTTATATTCCCTTAGCTTTGGGGTGGGAGCTAGCTGCTGGTATTGCGCCGAGTACGGTTCTGGTGACGCATCTCTGGGTAGAGAGGACTATCTCTTTGGCTTTTATGGGTCATGAGCTGGCGCTTTTCATCTTAGGAGCAGGAGTCGCCCTCCTTGCCAATCTCTACATGCCATCCCATAACAAGCGAGTACAGAGTTATCACCAACAATCTGAGAAGTTGCTAAAAAGTATTCTACTGAAATTCAATCAGTTTTTACTTGATGGCGGTGGACGAAATGAGGCCAGCCTTATCAACGAACTTGATAGTCTGTTAGAGGAAGCTTTAGCCTTGGTTTACCGAGACCGTCATAACCAAGTTTTCAAACAAACAAACTACGAAGCTCACTACTTTGAAATGCGTCAGCAACAAAATCAAGTCTTACGATTGACTGCCCACAATATGAATCACTGTCAGCTAGCTAGTGATGAAGGAGAAATCTTGGCTGAATTATTTGGACAGACAGCTGAACAACTTAGTCAAGAAAATCCAGCGACAGCTCTGCTAACGACTATCAATCAGTGCTTGTCTGATTTTCGCCAGAGAGAACTTCCCAAAACACGTGAAGAATTTGAAAATTGCGCGCGTCTATTCCAAAATCTTCATGACTTGGAACATTTCCTTCAACTCAAGGTGACTTTCTACCAATGCTACATGACTAACAATCAAGGAGAACTAAATGAATGACGTCAAATGCCCGCACTGTGGCACTGTTTTTACCATCAACGAATCTGAATACAGTCAACTTTTAGACCAAGTCCGTGGTCAGGAGTTTGAAAAGGAACTGCATGAGCGTCTGGCACGTGAAACTGCGCTTCTCGATGAAAAAGCTAAAAATCAACTTCAAGAGCACATGGACAAAAAAGATCAAGAAACTGCTGAACTTAGGGCTAAATTAGACCGTCTGACCAACGAAAAGGACCTTGAACTAGCAACCGCCCTCTCTCAAAAAGACCAAGAGATTGCTAATCTCAGTTTTAAAATTCAGCAGTTTGATACAGAGAAGGCTTTACTTTTAAAAGATCAGAAGCAGAGTCTATCTGAGCAACTATCCGAAAAAGATCAGCATTTGCGTGATTTGGAGGCACAGCTTGATAAATTGCGTTTGGAGCATGAAAATCAACTTCAAAAGTCCTTATCAAATGTGGAGCGTCAGCGTGACGCTATTCAAAATCAATTGGCGCTTCAGGAGAAGGAAAATGAGCTGGCGCTAGCTACGTTACGTAGCGATTATGAGAGTCAGCTAAAGGCAGCTAATGAGCAAGTTGAGTTCTATAAAAATTTTAAAGCGCAGCAATCCACCAAAGCTATCGGTGAAAGTCTGGAAATTTACGCCGAGACTGAATTCAACAAAGTCCGCAATCTTGCCTTTCCAAATGCCTATTTTGAAAAAGATAACACCGTTTCAAGTCGTGGTTCTAAAGGCGATTTTATCTACCGTGAAAAGGACGAAAACGGCGTTGAGATTTTGTCCATCATGTTTGAGATGAAAAATGAAGCGGATGACACGGTTAAAAAGCACAAAAATGAGGATTTCTTTAAGGAATTGGATAGGGACCGTCGTGAAAAAGACTGCGAATATGCGGTACTAGTCACTATGCTAGAAGCTGATAACGACTACTACAACACGGGTATTGTCGATGTTAGCCACAAGTACGAAAAAATGTACGTGGTGCGTCCGCAGTTCTTCATCCAATTGATTGGTATTCTGCGTAATGCTGCTATGAATTCATTGCAATATAAGCAAGAATTGGCGCTTGTTCGTGAGCAAAATATCGATATCACCCACTTTGAGGAAGATTTAGATATTTTTAAAAATGCTTTTGCTAAAAATTACAATTCAGCCAGCAAGAATTTCCAAAAGGCAATCGATGAAATCGACAAAGCCATCAAGCGCATGGAAGCTGTTAAAGCAGCCCTCACGACCTCTGAAAATCAGCTCCGTTTAGCTAATAATAAGTTGGAAGATGTCTCTGTAAAAAAATTGACGCGTAAAAATCCGACTATGAAAGCTAAATTTGAAGCCTTGAAGGAGTCATAATGAATATCATGCTTATGAAAAATCAGTTAAAAATGACCATCTAAACCTTCTCTAAGCCATTTTAAAATTCTAACGAAAATAGATTTTACGATACTATCGGGTCTAGCATGATAGCTCATCCATCGCTTAGATTCTATCCAGACATCCCATCATAAAAAAGGAACCGTGTTCAGCCAACACAGTTCCTTTTTATCAATCACCCAACCAAGCTGGCTGAGATTCAAGATTTGTATGCTTACGTTCGATGTTATCGAAATTAGTATCATCAACCTGATCTAAACTTCCTAATCTCAAAGTGATAAGCTCTGGTTGATCTGCTTTTTCGTGCCAAATCGGGTTGAAGCAAGTTGCGCAGAAATAGCGAGTTTTCCCTGGAGACGAATCATAAGTTACTAAATTGTCTTCACCGGTTAAAAGGTGAAAATTATCTCTAGGAATCATAGCGTTAGCTGAGAAAGCCGTTCCGTTTGCCTTTTGACAAAAGTGGCAAAAAATAATTGGTCCCTCAAACTAGTCAGCTCATAAGTCACTGCACCACATAAACATGAACCTTTAGTCATTAGTGTACCTCACAAATTTTTATTGACTATACTTTCTAATAAAATATCCAATTTGTCAACTTTTAAAGTAATTTCCTTGAAAATTCGCTATAATAATACTATCTCAACAAAGGAGTACAATGCTATGAATACAATAGATTTAAGTAAACCCGTTGCAGAACTGATTGCAGCAAATCCAGAACTCAAAGATATCCTCGTCCAGCTAGGATTCAAACCCCTAGCCAATCCTGCTATGCTAAATACCGTTGGTCGTGTAACCACTTTGAAGGCTGGCGCTAAATTAGCAAATATTCCACTAGAAACCATCAAACAAACTCTTATCTTCAATGGCTATGATATCTTAGGAGGTGAATAAATGAGTCAAGATCGCATCGATGTTCTCAAAAATATCCTTCTAGACTTGCACCAAGGTGCAACTGCCGAATCTGTTCAAGAGCAATTTAATCAACATTTTAAAGGTGTCTCAGCTCTGGAAATTTCTATGATGGAGCACGAACTTATGTCCTCAGATACAGGCATCACCTTTGAAGATGTTATGGGGCTCTGCAATGTCCACGCAAACTTATTCAAGGGAGCTGTGGATGATGTAGAGGTGCCTGACACCGATCAAGAAGGTCACCCCGTTTATGTTTTCAAGCAGGAAAACATCGCCCTTCGCGCAGCTATGTTACGCATCCGACGTATCCTTGAAAACTACAATAAACCTGAGAATAAGGAATTCCAAGACCAGATTTTATCTGGCTTGCAACATCAGATGGATTTACTCGGACAGTTCCACAACCATTATTCGCGTAAGGAGAAGGTCTTCTTCCCTATCATGGAACGTTACGGACATGATGCACCACCTAAGGTGATGTGGGGCGTTGATGATGATATTCGGGCAATGTTCAAAGACACGCGCCAGCTCATTTCCCAACTTCCACAAGTCTCAATCGATGATGTCAGCCAAAGTTTTGAGCGCTTCGCCAAAGAGTTTGAGGAGATGATTTTCAAGGAAGAGGCGATTCTCCTCATGATTTTGCTGGAAACCTTCACGCAAGACGATTGGCTTCAAATCGCGCAAGAAAGCGATGCTTACGGCTATGCAATTATCAAGACAACCAAAGTTTGGGAACCTCACCGCGAGTCTTTTGAAGAATCAGCTAGCGCAGAAGTAGCGGACGAGCCCCAAGCTGACACCACGCAAGAAGAATTGTCAGAAGAACAAGCCCCGAATACGCGCATTATCGACACACCAGAAGGTCAGTTCACCATTACCTTCACACCTAAAACAGAAGAAACAGTCGCTGACCGCACCACACCACAGCACATGGGAAACGGCTACCTATCTGTAGAACAAGCCAACCTCATCCTCAACCATCTCCCAATGGAAATAACCTTTGTCAATAAGGACGATATTTTCCAATACTATAATGACCAGGGGGACCCCAAGGACATGGTCTTTAAACGTACACCAAGTCAGGTGGGACGAAATGTCGAGCTCTGTCATCCACCAAAAGTCCTTGATAAGGTCAAGACCATCTTCAAATTACTACGTAGCGGAGAACGCGATAAGGTCACCATGTGGTTCAAATCAGACCGTCTCGGAAAATTTGTCCATGTCACCTATGCAGCTGTCCGCGACCAAGAAGGTGAATTTCAAGGTGTCTTAGAATATGTTCAAGATATTCAAGACTATCGTGATATTGACACAGACATGAACAGAGATATTTAGAATAAATCTATCAGTGAGCGAGTTTCCCATCTCGCTCTTTTGTGTTTCCATTTATTTCTTGCTATAATAGTCATTATGATTACAGGAATTATCAATTTAAAAAAAGAAGCAGGGATGACATCACATGATGCCGTCTTTAAACTGCGTAAAATTCTCCAAGAGAAAAAAATCGGTCACGGTGGTACTCTTGACCCTGACGTTGTTGGCGTTCTACCAATTGCCGTAGGAAAGGCAACGCGTGTTATTGAATACATGACAGAAGCGGGAAAAGTCTACGAAGGCGAGGTCACTCTAGGCTACTCAACGAGCACAGAAGATGCCAGTGGGGAAATCATTGACCGTAAACCAGTCGATGAGAACTTGTCAGAAGAACGTATAGACCAAGCGATGCAAGCCTTTATCGGTGATATCATTCAAATTCCGCCAATGTATTCTGCGGTCAAAGTGAATGGCAAAAAACTCTACGAATATGCGCGTGCGAGGCAAGAAGTGGAGCGTCCGCAACGACAAGTTACTATCCGTAATTTTGAGCGGACAAGTCCCCTAATTTTTGAAGATGGCCTTTGTCACTTTAATTTCCGAGTTGCTTGTAGCAAGGGAACTTATGTTCGTACCTTGTCAGTTGACCTTGGGGCTAAGCTAGGTTATCCAAGTCATATGTCTCGTTTAGAGCGCACCGCCTCAGCAGGGCTAACTTTAGATACCGCTCTTACGCTTGTTGAGATTAGTGAGAAAGTAGCACAAGCTGATTTTTCTTTCTTACTACCAATTGAGTATGGCGTTCTCGATTTACCACGCGTCGACCTTGCTGAGGAAGAGAAGATTGGGATTAGCTTTGGTCGTCGTATTCAGCTCGATAGGGAAGAGGACCTACTCGCTAGCTTCTACCAAGACAAAGTAGTCGCCATTCTTGAGAAGCGTGGCAATGAGTACAAACCACGAAAAGTTTTATTATAAGGAAAAACAATGAATATTATTCACATCAATGACAGCACAGACTTTCAGAGTCATGAACCTACTGTCCTGGTCCTAGGCTATTTTGACGGGCTCCACCGAGGGCATAAGGCGCTTTTTGATAAAGCAAAAGAAATTGCTGCGCGCGACAATCTAACAATCACAGTTCTTACTTTCAATGAATCACCGAAACTAGCCTTCGCCCACTTCGCCCCAGAATTATTGCTCCATATCTCATACCCTGAAAGTCGCTATGCAAAATTTGAAGAGTATGGTGTCAATACCCTCTACCTAACAGATTTCACCAGCCGATTTTCAAAAATTTCATCAGACGAATTCATTCGTGACTACATCAAGGGACTTAATGCCAAAACAGTAGTTGTTGGATTCGATTATAAATTCGGTCATAATCGGACGAATAGTGACTATCTTGCTCGTAACTTCGATGGTCAAATTTATGCGATTGCTGAAGTGACTGAGGATGGTGATAAAATCTCATCTACTCGCATTCGTGAAGCTATCGTGGAAGGAAATGTTGCTGAAGCTAATAGGCTGCTGGGCTATGAATTTTCTACCCGTGGTATGGTGGTGCACGGGGACGCGCGTGGACGAACGATTGGATTTCCAACAGCAAACCTAGCCCCAATTGACCGCACCTACTTGCCCGCTGATGGCGTCTATGTTACAGATGTTGTAGTCGGAGGAAAACGCTATCGTGCCATGACCAGTGTTGGAAAAAATGTCACTTTCGGAGGAACTGAACTCCGTCTTGAAGCAAATATTTTCGACTTTGAAGATGATATTTACGGTGAAACCATTGAAATTATTTGGCTAGAAAAAATCCGTGACATGGTTAAATTTGGTGGTATTGATGACTTGGTCAACCAACTGTACAGCGACAAAGAAATCGCCCTAAATTGGCAAAAGGGATAGTCAAATACTCTATTTTTTTGTATAATATAGGTAGTAAAATAAAGAGGCGGTTACATGATTACCTTATTTTTATCACCTAGTTGTACTAGTTGTCGAAAGGCGCGTGCATGGCTAACCAAGCACGATGTCACTTTCCAGGAGCACAACATTATCACAAGTCCTTTAAGCCGTGAGGAATTATTACAAATTCTGTCATTTACTGAAAACGGTACCGAAGATATTATTTCAACTCGCTCAAAAGTCTTTCAAAAACTTGATATTGATGTTGATGAATTATCCATTTCTGACTTGATTGACTTAATCGCAGTAAATCCAAGCCTATTGCGTCGCCCTATCATCTTAGACAAAAAGCGTATGCAAATTGGCTTCAATGAAGATGAAATCCGTGCTTTCCTATCACGTGATTATCGAAAGCAAGAGTTGCGTCAAGCAACAATTAGAGCAGAAATTGAGGGGAAAAATGGCTAATAATTATAGTTATCCGCTTGATTTAACTTGGAGCACTGACGAGATTACCGCAGTGCTTCATTTTTTGAATCAAGTAGAGTCTGCTTATGAAAGTAAAGTTGATGCGGAGAAAGTTCTTGAAAGTTATAAGGCTTTCAAAACAGTCGTAAAAAGCAAGGCACAAGAGAAACAAATCGACCGTGAATTTGAAAAATCAAGTGGTTATTCGACCTACCAGACAGTCAAAGTTGCCCAAGCAAAAGGGAAAGGATTTATTTCACTTGAAAACTAAATTTACCTTTGCTAAGGAACTCATCCGTCAAGCAGGGCAATTTGTCAAAGAGCACATGACTGACAGTTATCAAATCGAAGAGAAAACGCGCTTTGATGATTTAGTGACGAGCGTTGATAAAGCGACTCAGGACTTTTTGATTCAGCATATCCTAGAAAAGTATCCAGATGACCATATTTTTGCTGAAGAAAACAATGTGCGTCACCCTATTTCAGACGGTCACGTTTGGGTAATCGACCCGATTGACGGAACGGTAAATTTCATCGTTCAAGATGAACAATTTGCCATCATGATAGCTTATTTTGAAGATGGCGTAGGACAATTTGGGCTGATTTATGATGTAATGACGGATACCCTATTTAGCGGAGGGGGTCCGTTCGATGTTTATGCTAACGAGAAAAAGTTAGCGCCCTACAAAGATACCCCATTGGAGCTCAGCCTAATTGGCTCCAACGCCTCCATGTTTGCCAAAAACTACCATGGCATTCATGACTTGGTTGACAAAACCTTAGGCGTCCGAGTCTATGGAGGGGCAGGCATCAGCATGAGTAAAGTCTTATCTGGCAAGCTCCTAGCCTATATTTCCTATATCCAGCCCTGGGACTATGCGGCGGCTATGATTATGGGGAAAAAAATAGGCTATCGCTTATTAACCTTAGACGGACAAGACCCCGACATGACTACTCGCCAAACCGTTATGCTCGTCCCAGTCAGCAAATTAGAAACCATTCAAAAATATCTTACATAAGGAAAAGAGGACATGGAATTACCAAAAGAATTTATTGATAAATATCAGAGTCTTCTTGGCGATGAAGCATCGGCTTTTCTGGAGAGTTTTCAAAAAGAAGCAGTAGCTGGTTTTAGAACCAATCCTTTAAAAACGAGTCAGAAAAGTTTTCCTGATCCTATCCCCAACACCCCTTGGGGCCACTATGGCAAAGTTTCAGGAAAGTCGGTTGAACATGCGACAGGCTTAGTTTATTCACAAGAACCAGCCGCTCAGGTGGTAGCACAAGTAGCCGCTCCTACAGAGGGGATGCGAGTCTTAGATTTAGCGGCGGCACCTGGTGGGAAATCCACCCAATTATTAGCCTACCTTAACAACACAGGACTCCTTGTTAGCAATGAAATTTCTACCAAACGCAGTAAAATATTAGTCGAAAATATTGAACGATTTGGTGCAGAAAATGTTATTGTGACAAATGAAAGCTCTCAAAAGTTGGCAAAAGTCTTCAAAGGTTACTTTGATTTGATTGTTTTTGACGGTCCTTGTTCTGGTGAGGGAATGTTCAGAAAGAACCCCGATGCTACACAATATTGGCATAAGGATTATCCTTCTGAATGCGCCAAACTTCAAAAAGAGATTCTGATAGAAGCTATGAAGATGCTATCGGTCGGAGGAACATTAGTCTATTCGACCTGCACCTGGTCACCTGAGGAAAATGAAGAAGTAGTGAAGTGGCTACTCGAAGAATATGATTACTTGGAACTCGTTGATGTTCCTAAAATCAATGGTATGATTTCAGGAATTAATCTGCCTCAAGTCGCTAGAATGTATCCGCATCATTTTAAAGGTGAGGGGCAGTTTGTCGCCAAACTCCAAGACACACGTTCCAAAGAGCCTATCAAAGTCAAATCTGCAAAGTCTAACCTTACAAAAGAGCAGTTGGCACTATGGCAAGATTTTTCAAACCAACATCTAAAGCGACAGCTTCAAGGGACTTTACAAACATTTGGGGATAATCTCTACTTATTACCTGAAGGGCTACCTGATTTGTCCAAAGTTAAAATTGCTCGAAACGGCTTACATTTAGGAGCTTTTAAAAAGAAACGTTTCGAGCCCTCTTTCGCACTAGGGGTTGCTCTATCCCCTAATGACCTAGTACAGACACTTGAAATTGATATAGAGCAGTTTGGTATCTATGTTTCTGGAAATGTCGTTCCTCTAACTCAAACTTTTCCAAATGGTTGGTATCAAGTAACTGTAAACGGCAACGGTCTAGGCTTTGCTAAAGTTGTGGGAAATACCTTGAAAAATTATTATCCAAAAAGATTACGTTTCCGAGTTTAACTGTTATTTAATACATTTTCCTTAAAAAGGAAAAACAAATACTTTTCAAACCAAGTTAACTTATGTTATATTTAATTATGAAAACTGTTTTTTCAGTTTCCATAATACTTTCAGTGCATTACTACAAAATCCTACTATAAATAGGTGCACTAGTAAGTAGCTATTTTAATAATGAATAGGAAAAACAAAATGAAAAAAAGAAAATTTGTCTTTTTGTTAGCCTTAGTGAGCGTAACTATGTTCACTATGACAGCCTGTGCAAGTTGGATTGATAAAGGTCAGTCTATCACCGCAGTTGGCTCCACTGCTTTGCAGCCACTAGTTGAAGCTGCAGCTGACGAATTTGGAATGACAAACCTTGGAAAGACTGTCAATGTCCAAGGCGGAGGTTCAGGTACTGGCTTATCTCAGGTTCAGGCAGGAGCTGTGCAAATTGGTAACAGTGACCTGTTTGCCGAAGAAAAAGACGGGATTGATGCTAGTAAGCTAGTTGATCACCAAGTGGCAGTAGCAGGGCTATCTGTTATCGTAAACAGCAAAGTCAAAGTTGATAATCTAACAACTGACCAGCTTCGTGATATCTTTTCAGGTAAAATCAAAAACTGGAAAGAAGTGGGAGGACAGGACTTAGAAATCTCAATTATCAACCGCGCAGCAAGTTCAGGATCACGTGCGACCTTTGACAGTATTGTAATGAAGGGTAAATCTGCCATTCAAAGTCAAGAGCAAGATTCTAACGGTATGGTTAAGTCAATCGTATCACAGACACCAGGTGCCATTTCATACCTAGCCTTTGCTTATGTTGATAACAGCGTCAAACAGCTTAAACTTAATGGTTTTGAACCGACTGCTGAAAATGTTGCGACTAACAATTGGACGCTTTGGTCATACGAACACATGTATACTAAAGGAGAAGCTACAGGACTCACAAAAGAATTTCTTGATTTTATGCTGAGTGATGAAGTCCAAAATAAGATTGTTGAAAAAATGGGGTACATTTCTATCAACAACATGCAAGTTGTTAAGAGTGCAGATGGTACTGTAACAGCGAAATAAGTCTAATCGTCTGAAACGCCTATGCTGGATAGCATAATTGACGTTTCTAAAACTCAGGAGGAGTTATGAAAAATCAAGAATTGGTTAAAAAATTAACCTCACCTTCAAAAAATTCAAGGCTGGAAAGATTTGGAAAAACCATTACTTTTCTTAGCCTAGCCTTAATTGTCTTCATTGTTGCAATGATTTTGGTTTTCGTTGCACAAAAAGGTCTATCAACCTTCTTCGTTGATGGCGTGAAATTATCCGATTTCCTATTCGGTACAAAGTGGGAGCCTAGTTCAAAAGAATTTGGTGCCCTACCAATGATTGCTGGATCATTTATCGTTACTATCTTATCTGCACTTATTGCAACACCGTTTGCTATTGGGGCAGCTGTATTTATGACTGAAATTTCACCAAAATACGGTGCTAAAATTCTTCAGCCAGCGGTAGAATTGCTAGTCGGTATTCCGTCAGTTGTTTATGGATTTATCGGTTTGCAAGTTGTCGTGCCATTTGTTCGTTCGATTTTTGGCGGAACTGGTTTTGGTATTTTATCAGGGGTTTTCGTACTCTTTGTTATGATCCTTCCAACAGTGACCTTCATGACAGTTGATAGCCTAAAAGCTGTCCCTCGTCACTATAAAGAAGCAAGTCTTGCTATGGGGGCAACGCGTTGGCAAACCATTTGGCGTGTTATCCTTAATGCTGCTCGCCCAGGAATTTTCACAGCCGTTGTCTTCGGAATGGCTCGTGCCTTCGGTGAAGCCTTAGCCATTCAAATGGTCGTTGGTAACTCTGCTGTTATGCCTGCCTCTCTCACAACACCTGCAGCAACACTGACATCTGTTTTGACAATGGGTATCGGTAACACTGTCATGGGAACAGTCCAAAATAATGTTCTCTGGTCATTAGCGTTAGTCTTGTTACTTATGAGTCTCGCATTCAATACTGTCATCAAATTGATTACAAGGGAAGGAAAGAAAAACTATGAACGCTAAAAAAGTTGATAAACTAGCGACGATTATTCTCTATAGTATTGCTGTAATTATCGTCACTATTCTTGCATCCTTACTTTTGTACATCCTTCTTCGGGGATTGCCACATGTTTCTTGGCATTTCTTGACTGGGAAATCTTCGTCATACCAAGCTGGTGGTGGGATTGGGATTCAGCTCTATAACTCATTTTTCTTACTTGTTATTACTTTGCTTATCTCTATCCCTTTATCACTTGGAGCGGGGATTTACCTTTCTGAATATGCAAAAAAAGGGCGCTTAACAAACTTCGTCCGTACTTGTATTGAAATCTTATCTTCACTCCCTTCAGTTGTTGTTGGTTTGTTTGGTTACTTGATTTTCGTTGTGCAATTCCAATATGGCTTTTCAATCATTTCGGGTGCCTTGGCATTAACAGTCTTTAACTTGCCTCAAATGACTCGAAGCGTTGAAGATAGTTTGCGAAATGTTCACCATACACAGCGCGAAGCTGGCTTAGCTCTTGGTATTTCTCGTTGGGAAACAGTTATTCACGTTGTTGTACCAGAAGCCCTTCCAAGTATTGTAACAGGTATCGTCCTAGCATCTGGTCGTATTTTTGGTGAAGCAGCAGCCCTAATCTATACAGCGGGACAATCAGCACCAGCTCTTGACTGGTCAAATTGGAATCTATTTAGCATTACAAGTCCAATCTCAATTTTCCGCCAAGCGGAAACGTTGGCTGTTCATATTTGGAAGGTTAACAGTGAAGGTACTATTCCTGATGCGACAAAAGTTTCAGCAGGTTCAGCGGCGGTATTGCTCGTTGTTATTCTTATTTTCAACTTATCTGCTCGTTACATCGGTAAAAAGCTTCACTCTAAACTCACATCTGCAAACTAATGTCATATCAATTTAGAAGTGACACAAGGAGAACTCATGACAGAATATAACTGGGATGAACGCCATATCATTACTTTTCCTGAAGAAAAGCTTGCGCTTTCAACCAAAGACCTTCACGTCTATTATGGTGAAAAGGAAGCTATCAAAGGAATCGATATGCAATTTGAAAAAAATAAAATTACTGCCCTTATCGGTCCCTCAGGTTGCGGAAAATCAACTTACCTTCGTAGCTTGAACCGTATGAATGATACCATTGATATTGCCCGCGTAACAGGTGAAATCCTGTACGAAGGCATCGATGTTAATGCACCAAATATCAACGTATACGAAATGCGTAAGGAAATCGGAATGGTTTTCCAACGCCCTAACCCATTTGCAAAATCAATTTATAAAAATATTACCTTCGCTTACGAACGGGCCGGAGTGAAGGATAAACAACTCTTAGATGAAATCGTAGAAACGTCTCTTAAACAAGCCGCCCTCTGGGACCAAGTGAAAGATGACTTGCATAAATCAGCCTTCACCCTCTCTGGTGGTCAGCAACAACGTCTTTGTATCGCGCGAGCTATTGCGGTTAAACCTCAAATCTTGTTGATGGATGAGCCCGCTTCAGCGCTTGATCCAATTGCAACCATGCAGTTGGAAGAAACCATGTTCGAACTCAAAAAGAATTATACGATTATCATCGTGACTCACAATATGCAACAAGCCGCACGTGCAAGTGACTATACCGCATTCTTCTATCTTGGAGATTTGATTGAGTATGATAAAACTAATAACATTTTCCAAAATGCCAAATTACAATCAACAAGTGATTATGTTTCAGGACGTTTTGGATAGGAGAGGTAGCAAATGACTGAACCTATTTTACAAATCAGCGATTTATCCGTTTACTATAATAAAAAGAAAGCCTTAAAAGAAGTTTCGATGGATTTTTATCCTAATGAAATCACAGCTCTAATCGGACCATCAGGTTCTGGAAAATCAACTCTGCTACGTGCTATCAACCGCATGGGAGATTTGAATCCTGAAGTTACTTTAACCGGTTCTGTAATGTATAACGGACATAACGTGTATAGCCCACGTACAGATACAGTTGAATTGCGCAAAGAAATCGGCATGGTTTTCCAACAACCTAACCCGTTTCCAATGTCTATTTTTGAAAATGTTGTTTATGGCTTGCGCCTAAAAGGTATTAAAGATAAAGCAATCTTAGATGAGGCTGTCGAAACATCACTCAGAGGGGCTTCTATCTGGGATGAAGTTAAGGATCGCCTTCATGACTCTGCTTTAGGGCTTTCAGGTGGTCAACAACAACGGGTCTGCGTCGCTCGTACATTGGCAACTAGTCCTAAAATTATCCTACTTGATGAACCCACATCAGCACTTGACCCAATATCAGCTGGTAAGATTGAAGAAACACTTTATGGTTTGAAAGATACTTATACAATGCTCTTGGTTACCCGCTCAATGCAACAAGCCTCTCGTATCTCTGATAGAACTGGTTTCTTCTTGGATGGTAGTTTAATTGAGTATGGAAATACTAAAGAAATGTTTATGAGTCCTAAACATAAAGAAACCGAAGATTACATCACTGGTAAATTTGGATAAGGTTAAGAAAGAGAATAAGATAATGTTAAGATCGAAATTTGACGAAGAATTAGAAAAACTCCATAATCAATTTTACGCAATGGGGACCGAAGTAGCTGCTCAATTAAATAAAACAGTCCGCGCTTTTGTCAGCCATGACCGTGACTTGGCAAAAGAAGTTATCGAAGGTGATGAAGAAATCAACAACTTTGAAACAAAGCTAGAGAAAAAATCTCTTGAAATTATCGCCTTGCAACAACCCGTATCACAGGACCTTCGCACTGTTATTACTGTTTTAAAAGCAACAAGTGATATTGAACGTATGGGAGACCACGCAACATCAATTGCTAAAGCGACTATTCGTATGAAAGGCGAAGAGCGCATTCCTGTTGTCGAAAAAGAAATTAACGCAATGGGTAAACACGTTAAAACCATGGTAGAAGAAGCATTGACAGCTTACATCAATGGCGATGAAAAGCACGCTTACGAAATTGCTGCACAAGATGAAATCGTTGATAATTACTTCCGTGATATTCAAACTTTGGCAGTGGATGAAATCCGTAAACAACCCGATGTTGTATTTGCTGGGAAAGAGTACTTCCAAGTTTTAATGCACCTTGAACGCATTGGAGATTACGCTAAAAACATCTGTGAGTGGGTCGTTTATCTCAAAACAGGTAAAATCATCGAATTATAATACAGAAAATCTGAGTGAAAATGCTCAGATTTTTTATTATGACAACCCTAAAATAGCAAACTTGTTTCATTTATGATATAATTAGTGTTTGTAAAATGTAGAAGCCGCAGAAGTAATTGACCGTTTTTACATTAAATACCGTTCGCTGATGATTAGCTATCATCAGTATTAGTTAAGGAGCTATATGAAAACTGTAGAACACTTTGTAGAAAAGTTTGTGCCTGAAAATTACAACCTTTTTCTAGATATTAACCGCGCTGAAAAATCTTTTTCGGGTAATGTTGCTGTCAGTGGAGAAGCTTTAGACAATAGGGTTTCATTCCATCAAAAAGATTTAGCCATCAAATCAGTCCTTCTTGATAATCAAGAATTGACTTTTACAATGGACAATGAAAATGAAGCACTTCATATCGAATTACCTGAAACAGGTAGCATGACACTTGTCTTTGAATTTGCTGGTAAAATCACTGATAATATGACAGGTATGTACCCATCATACTACACAGTTGAAGGTGTTAAGAAGGAAGTTATTTCAACGCAGTTTGAAAGTCACTTTGCTCGTGAAGTCTTCCCAAGTATTGATGAGCCTGAAGCAAAAGCAACTTTCGATCTTAGCCTTAAATTTGATCAAGAAGAGGGAGAGATTGCTCTTTCAAACATGCCTGAAGTCAATGCAGAGCGTCGTCAAGAAACTGGTCTCTGGACATTCGCTACAAGCCCTCGTATGTCTTCCTATCTTCTAGCTTTCGCTGCGGGAGACCTTCATGGAAAAACTGCTCATACTAAAAATGGTACCCTTGTAGGGTCTTATGCGACAAAAGCCCATAAACTCAGTGAAGTAGAATTTTCACTTGATATCGCTGTGCGTGTCATCGAATTCTATGAAGATTACTTCGGTGTTAAATACCCAATTCCACAATCACTGCACGTAGCCCTTCCTGATTTCTCTGCCGGAGCAATGGAAAACTGGGGTCTTGTAACCTATCGTGAAGTTTACCTACTTGTAGATGAAAATTCAACTGTTACTAGTCGCCAACAAGTTGCATTAGTTGTAGCTCACGAAGTTGCTCACCAATGGTTCGGTAACCTTGTGACAATGAAATGGTGGGATGATCTTTGGCTTAACGAATCTTTTGCCAACATGATGGAATACGTTTCAATCAACGCCATTGAACCTACTTGGAATATCTTCGAAGATTTCCAAACAAGTGGCGTTCCTCTTGCCCTTAAACGTGATGCAACAGATGGTGTTCAATCTGTTCACGTTGCTGTTAACCACCCAGACGAAATCAATACGCTATTTGATCCTGCCATTGTTTATGCCAAAGGTAGCCGTCTCATGCACATGCTTCGTCGTTGGTTGGGTGATGCTACTTTTACAAAAGGGCTTAACGCTTACTTCACAAAACATCAGTATAGCAATACTATCGGACGTGATTTGTGGAATGCTCTAGCTGACGCTTCTGGTAAAGATGTTGCTGCTTTCATGAACTCATGGTTGGAACAATCAGGCTACCCAGTTGTCACAGTTAGTCTTGAAAATGATACACTCAAGATTTCTCAAAAACAATTCTTCATCGGTGAACACGAAGAAAAAGGTCGTTTATGGCATGTTCCATTAAACAGCAACTGGTCTGGTCTTCCAGATACTTTGACTGAAGAAAGCATTGAAATTCCAAACTATAGCCAACTTGCTAGTCAAAATACTGGTGCACTTCGTTTCAACACTGAAAATACGGCTCATTACATCACTGATTATCAAGGTGAGTTGCTCGATAATATCTTGAATGAATTGACTGAGTTGGATAACATTTCTAAACTTCAAATTGTTCAAGAGCGCCGTTTGCTTGCAGAAAGTGGCGAAATTTCATACAGCGCCCTAGTGTCTCTAGTTAAAGCGCTAGCTCATGAGACATCATACCTAGTAGCAGCGGGAATCAGAAGCGTTCTTAACGGTCTTGAGCTATTCGTTGAATCTGATACGGAAGAAGAAGTTGCCTTCAAGAAATTAGTCGGTGAATTGAGCCAAAGTAACTACGACCGTCTTGGTTTTGAAAAACACGATGGTGAAAGCGATGAAGATGAAATGGTTCGTCAAATTACTTTGACCAATGCTCTTTACTCTGGTAATGAAGACGCCGTTGCTAAGGCGAGCCAAATCTTTGATGAGCACAGAGACAATCTAGCTAATATCCCAGCGGCCGTTCGTGCATTAGTATTGAACAATCAAATCAAGCATCACGAATCAAAGGAATTAACAATTCTTTACCTTGAAACTTACATCGCAACTACTGACGGAAACTTCAAACGTCAAATTGCCAATGCACTTTCAAATACTAAAGATGCTGACACACTTGCTAGTTTACTCGCTAAGTGGCAAGATAAAGATGTTGTTAAACCTCAGGATCTCGCTATGAGCTGGTATTACACATTCCTACGTAACGATTTTGCTCAAGAAACCGTTTGGAATTGGGCTAAAGAAAACTGGAACTGGATTAAAGCTGCTCTCGGTGGTGATATGAGTTTTGATAAATTTGTTATCTATCCAGCCAATATTTTCAAAACGAGTCAACGTCTTGATGAGTACAAAGCCTTCTTTGAACCACAATTATCAGATATGGCAATCAGCCGTAACATTTCAATGGGTATCAAAGAAATTGCTGCTCGCGTAGCCCTCATTGAAGCTGAAAAAGTAGCCGTCAACACTGCAATTAAAGAAGCTATCAACTAATAGACTAAAAGAAGTAAGAGATTCTTGCTTCTTTTAGTATTCCTTAAGATATATTTGCTAAACTCGTCATTATTATGTGTAAACAAGAACAATTAGTTACAATTCGTGATATAATGCTAAGAGTAGAAATATGTTCGTTAAGGAGAGAAAGTTATGATTAAATTATTATTGATTGAGGACGACCTAAGTCTGTCAAATTCTATTTTTGACTTTTTAGATGATTTTGCAGATGTTATGCAGGTTTTTGATGGTGAAGAAGGGCTGTACGAAGCAGAAAGCGGTATCTATGACCTTATTTTGCTGGACTTGATGTTGCCAGAAAAGAATGGTTTTCAGGTGTTGAAAGAGCTGCGCGAAAAAGGAATTAAAACGCCTGTCCTTATCATGACAGCCAAGGAAAGTCTGGACGATAAAGGACACGGTTTTGAGTTAGGAGCAGATGACTATCTCACTAAGCCTTTCTATCTTGAAGAATTAAAAATGCGTATTCAGGCGCTTTTGAAACGTTCAGGAAAATTAGATGATAATAACTCAGTTTATGGCGATGTTCGTGTGGACACTGCTACAAACAGCACTTATGTTAATGACCAGCCCGTTGAACTACTTGGTAAAGAATTTGATTTATTGGTTTATTTCCTACAAAATCAAAATGTGATTTTGCCAAAATCTCAAATTTTTGACCGTCTATGGGGATTTGACAGTGATACGACTGTTTCCGTTGTTGAAGTGTATGTTTCTAAAATTCGTAAAAAACTAAAAGGGACTCTTTTTGCTGAAAATCTACAAACATTGCGTAGTGTAGGGTATATTCTAAAAAATGTCGAAACTGAATAATAAAGTACAAAAAATCATTTCATCTAGTCGTTTTTCCCATTTTATTCATTTTTTTCTAGTTTTTACTGGAATCTTCGTCATCATGACAACCATCATTTTGCAAATTATGAGAAATGGACTTTATTCCAACGTAGATAGTAGTTTAAGTCGTATTTCTAGCAAAACAGATGATTATGTTGAAATGGTTATGGGGCGCAGTAGTCTAGTTAATCAGGACTCTGAAGTTTCTAAATCAAACAACTTAAATCCAAAATTATCTGAGCAGATTGTAGCAAATACGGACATCATTTTATTCTCGGATGATGGAAAGATTTTAAATGCTGACAATATTTTCTTCGCTAGCTGGGAATCGCTAAAACTTAATAAAAAATATCTTTCAAAAATATATGAAATTTCTTTAACGAATATTTTTGGACATGAGGAAAAATATCACATTGTTACTGTGAAAGTAAAAAATATTAGCTATCCAGATGTAAAATATATGTCAGTTATTATCAACGTTGACCAGCTTGCAACCGCCAACGAACGTTATGAACGTATTATTATCGTTGTCATGGCAACATTTTGGCTCATTTCCATTGGTGCAAGCGTCTACCTTGCTAACTGGACGCGCAAGCCTATTATCGAAAGTTATGAAAAGCAAAAAGCATTTGTCGAAAATGCTAGCCATGAGCTTCGTACACCGCTAGCCGTGCTTCAGAACCGTCTAGAATCTCTCTTTAGAAAGCCGGATTCGACGATTTTAGATAATAGCGAAAGCATCGCATCGAGTCTGGACGAAGTGCGCAATATGCGTATTTTGACCACAAATCTGCTCAACTTAGCTCGTCGCGATGATGGGATTAAGCTGGTCTATACTGAGATTACTGCTAAAGATATTGACGCCATTTTCGAAAATTATAGCTTGATTGCTGAGGAGAATGATAAAACTTTCCATGCCCACAACCTTATGACGGCACCTTTCAAATCAGACAAGGCTGTTCTTAAACAGTTGATGACTATCCTTTTTGACAATGCCATTAAATATACTGGTGAGGATGGGGTGGTTGATTTTACGGTTAAAACAACTGATAAGCAAGTGATTTTGACTGTCGCTGACAATGGTCCTGGTATCAAAGATAGCGACAAAACAAAGATTTTCGACCGTTTCTATCGTGTCGATAAGGCTAGGACGCGTCAAAGTGGTGGTTTTGGTCTAGGGTTGTCTCTAGCAAGCCAAATCGCTAGCGCTCTAAAAGGAACTATCGAAGTCAAAGATAATACACCTAAGGGGACGATTTTTGAAGTTCACTTTTCGAATAAATAAAATCTTGAATTCATGTATTTTTGGAAATAATTCCAAAACAGCTTAGCAGATTGACTAGGCTGTTTTCTAGTATCTAAAAGTCTAATAAATCCCATTGTAGCGCGGTTTTTAATTTTTTGTTATAATATGAGTTATGGAAATTGAAAAAACCAATCGCATGAATGCCCTTTTTGAGTTTTATGCTGCGCTGTTAACCGATAAGCAGATGAACTACATTGAGCTTTATTATGCTGATGACTACAGCTTGGCAGAGATTGCTGAAGAATTTGGTGTCAGCCGTCAGGCTGTTTATGACAATATCAAGCGGACCGAGCGCATTTTGGAAGCTTATGAAATGAAGCTGCACATGTATTCAGATTATATTGTGCGTAGTCAGATTTTCGATGAGATTTTGGAAGAATATCCTGACGACTCTTTTTTGACTGAGAAGATTGCCATCCTTAGCAGTATTGATAATCGGGAATAAAACGAAGAGGTAGAGCAGATGATTCGCTTGATGCAAGAAAAAGATTTGTAGAAAGTAGCTGAGTTGTTTGATGACTACCGTCGTGGTTACCGTCAAGAGGCTGAAATTGACCAAGCCTATGATTTGTTTGATAAGCAGGAATCAATCGTTTTTTTGGCAGAGGAAGACGATAAGATTTTGGGTTTTACTCAAGTTTATCCGAAGCAACAAAGTAGCGCAATCTGTCTATCAAGGATTGGGCATGCATCGCGAGGACGATGTTTATTATTTTAGTAAAGAATTTTAAGTGGAGATAAAACATGGCATTTGAAAGTTTAACCGAACGCTTACAGGGCGTTTTCAAAAATATTCGTGGAAAGAAAAAGCTGACTGAAAAAGATGTTCAGGAAGTTACCAAAGAAATTCGTCTAGCTTTGCTTGAAGCTGACGTTGCTTTACCAGTTGTCAAAACCTTTATCAAGCGTGTCCGTGAACGCGCTGTCGGTCATGAAATCATTGATACGCTTGACCCAACGCAACAAATCGTTAAGATTGTTAACGAAGAATTGACTGAGATTCTCGGTTCAGAAACGGCTGAAATTGAAAAATCTCCTAAGATTCCAACGATTATTATGATGGTTGGGCTTCAAGGTGCTGGTAAAACAACCTTCGCAGGCAAACTGGCTAACAAACTCATCAAGGAAGAAAATGCTCGTCCGATGATGATTGCGGCCGACATTTACCGTCCAGCAGCCATTGACCAGCTGAAAACACTCGGTCAGCAAATCAATGTTCCTGTCTTCGACATGGGGACTGACCATTCGGCTGTTGAGATTGTGGCAAATGGGCTGGCGCAGGCACGCGAAAATCGCAATGACTATGTCTTGATTGATACCGCTGGTCGTCTTCAAATTGACGAGAAGCTCATGGAAGAGCTCCGTGATGTTAAAGCACTGGCTAATCCAAATGAAATCTTGCTAGTTGTTGATAGCATGATCGGTCAAGAGGCAGCAAATGTCGCCGAAGAATTCAACAATCAACTTGATATCACCGGGGTCGTCCTTACCAAAATCGATGGTGACACCCGTGGTGGTGCTGCTCTTTCTATTCGCGAAATCACTGGTAAGCCGATTAAATTCACTGGTACTGGTGAAAAGATTACCGATATTGAAACCTTCCACCCAGATCGTATGTCAAGTCGTATCTTGGGAATGGGGGACCTTCTCACATTGATTGAACGCGCTAGCCAAGAATATGATGAGAAAAAATCACAAGAATTGGTTGAGAAGATGCGTGAAAACACCTTCGATTTCAACGACTTTATTGACCAATTGGACCAAGTCCAAAATATGGGACCAATGGAAGACCTTCTTAAAATGCTTCCAGGCATGGCTAATAATCCTGCTATGAAAAATCTCAAAGTTGATGAAAAGCAAGTCGCACGTAAGCGAGCTATCGTCTCATCGATGACACCTGCAGAGCGCGAAAATCCAGACTTACTAACACCAAGTCGTCGTCGTCGCATTGCCAACGGTTCAGGGAATTCATTTGTCGAAGTCAATAAGTTTATCAAAGATTTCAACCAAGCTAAATCAATGATGCAGGGCGTTATGTCAGGTGACATGGACAAAATGATGAAGCAAATGGGTATCAATCCTAACAATCTTCCTAAGAACATGCCGAATATGCCTGATATGGATATGTCTGCCCTAGAAGGTATGATGGGAAGCAATGGCATGCCTGACCTATCTGCTCTTGGTGGAAATATGGACATGAGCCAAATGTTTGGTGGTGGTCTGAAAGGTAAGGTGGGACAATTTGCAATGAAACAAGCCATGAAACGCCAAGCTAACAAAATCAAAAAGGCTAAGAAAAAACGTAAATAAAACTCAAAAGACCTATCTAGCACCTCACTAGATAGGTCTTTTTATTAGCACAAATTAAAAGAGAAGCCTCAAACTTCCCTCTTAATTTGTGCTACTTATGCGCGTAAGTAAAGTCAACGTTTAGACCAGTAGAGTTACGAACAAGTCCCTTGATGCTTGGGTTTTGCAAACCTTTTTTACCAAGATAGTAAATTGGGTTGTAGTAAGCTTGGTCGTAAAGAGCTTTTTCAGCAGCCTTGTAATCATCTGCAGCAGCATCTGTATCTAGAGCGTCTGTTGTGATTGCTTTAGTGTAGGCAGTATCGTAGTCAGAACTTGAGAATTTACCATAGTTGTATGATGATGTGGTCGTAAACAATCCGTAGAATGTTGAGCCTTCTGGATAGTCACCAGCCCATGAGAATAGGATAACATCGAAGTTCTCATTTTTAGCATCTTCCAAACGTTGTTTAAAGGTTACAAATTTTTCTTCAACAGTTAAGCCTGGTAAAGCAGATTCCCAAGTTGATTTGATGTAGTCAACAGTGTTTTTAGCTGCTGGAGAATCCGAGTCAGCTGTGATTGTGATTTTAAGGTCAGATTGACCGACTTCAGCAAGGCCTTCCTTGAAGAGTTTTGCTGCCTCTTTAGCATCATAACTGTAACCTGGTGCAACATATTTCGCCAAATCTGTACCATCTGTTAACTTAGCTAACTTAGCTGGTGCAAGGGATTCTGCTGGTTTAGAACCAGTATCAACTGCAGCTTTAACAATACCTTTGCGGTTTGTTGCCAGATTGAGCGCTTGACGAACTTTTGTATTTGTCAAAGCTTTTACAGAACCGGTTTGGTTGTAGAGAACATAGGTTGTACGAGCATCTGAAGCATCGATGACATCCTTGTTGTTTTTATTAGCGTTGTAGATAGCAGAAGTTCCTGAAATTTCAGCAAAGTCGAGCTGTCCTTGTTTGTACATTTGAACGGCTGTATCTGGCTTTTTAACCGTTTGGATATTGACGGCGTCATTTTTTACATTTTTAGCATCCCAATAGTATTTATTTTTAACTAGTTTGAAAGTACCATTTGACCCGTTCCAACCTTTGATGGTATAAGGTCCTGAGTACAATTGATACTTAGATGCTGTACCGTAATTTTTACCTGTTTTTTCAACATAGGCTTTTTTCTGTGGCATAAAGTTAGAGAAAGCCAAGAAATATTTGAACTGTGGGCTAGGACTTGTCAAAGTAAAGGTGATTTTATTACCATTAGCCTTAACACCTAGCTGGCTCAAATCTTTAATGTCACCAGAGTTAATCTTGTCAGCATTCAACAAATGTGATTCTGTTGCTAAATAAGCGTATTCAGACGCTGTTGCGGGGTCAACAATACGTTGCCATGAGTAAACAAAATCTTCAGCAGTTAACTTGCTTCCATCTGACCATTTTAGGTTGTCTCGTAGAGTTGCTGTGTAGGTAAGACCGTCTGATGACACATCAACTGATTTAGCCAAGTCAGGCTTTGGAACACCATCTTTATTAATACGTAGTAGGTTACTTCCAGAATTTCCAATGGCGATATTAGAATAAGCATCGGTATTTTTAGAAATGTCCAAAGTGATGATTTCAGTCGGTGTGTACCAGTTGATTTCGTTTTTATTTGCGCTAGCGGAATTGCTGTTATTGCCACAAGCTGCGAGTAACAAACCAGCAGAAAGAGCGGCTAAGCCTAAACCTGAATATTTTACCGTTTTAGAATGAAAAGTAGTCATTTTAAAACCTCCTTCAAAATCTCTTTTTTCATATGATAGGGGTATTATATCAAAAAAGAGAAAGCAATTAAAGAGGGATTCCGAAAATTCTGAAATTATTTTTTATTTAAAAATACGAATTATAATTCAATGACCATTTTATCAAAGATAAGTGAAGTTTTTATTTATCAGTTATTTAATTGAAAAGTAAAAAATATTGTCTCTTGGTCGAGCTAATAAAAATGTAACCTGCATAAGTCCGACCACCAAACCAACTTCATACATCTTTCCGAAAAACTGTAATTTTCTTGAAAGAAAGATATAGGTATGATATACTTCTATTATAGAAATCTATGGAGAAAAATACAGATGAAACGTGAATTATTACTCGAAAAAATTGACCAGCTCAAAGAAATCATGCCTTGGTATGTTTTGGATTACTATCAGTCAAAATTATCGGTGCCTTATAGCTTTACGACGCTTTATGAATACCTCAAGGAATATCGTCGTTTTTTGGAATGGCTGATTGATTCTGGCATCTCGGATGCTGGAAAAATTGCTGACGTTGATTTGGAGACGCTGGAAAATCTGTCTAAGAAAGACATGGAATCTTTCGTTTTGTATTTGAGAGAACGTCCTTTGCTGAATGCTAACACAACGCAAAACGGGGTTTCACAGACAACCATCAATCGGACTTTGTCAGCTTTATCTAGTCTTTTCAAATATCTTACCGAGGAGGTTGAAAATACTGATGGTGAGCCTTATTTTTACCGAAATGTCATGAAAAAAATAGCAACCAAGAAGAAAAAAGAAACCTTGGCTGCACGTGCTGAAAATATTAAACAAAAACTCTTCTTAGGTGATGAAACCATGGAGTTCTTGGAGTATATCGATTGTGAGTATGAAAACAAGCTCTCTAAACGCGCCCTGTCATCTTTCAAGAAAAATAAGGAACGCGATTTAGCCATTGTGGCACTACTTCTCGCTTCTGGCGTTCGTCTGTCCGAGGCTGTCAATCTGGATGTGAAAGACTTGCATATGAATATGATGGTTATCGATGTTACCAGAAAAGGTGGCAAACGTGATTCGGTCAACGTTGCCGGCTTTGCCAAGCCCTATCTGGAAAACTACCTCAGCATCCGAAAAGCCCGTTACAAGGCTGAAAAGCAGGATGTTGCCCTCTTTCTATCCGAATACCGTGGTGTTCCCAATCGCATGGATGCTTCTTCTATTGAAAAAATGGTTGGCAAATATTCGCAGGACTTCAAGCTTCGTGTGACCCCGCACAAGCTCCGCCACACCCTTGCTACCCGTCTCTACGACGCGACTAAATCGCAGGTACTGGTCAGCCATCAGCTCGGCCATGCTTCCACCCAAGTCACCGACCTCTATACCCATATCGTCAACGATGAGCAAAAGAATGCTCTCGATAAGCTCTAATCAGCGCAACGATTTTTGAAGAATGCTGACGCTCGTCCCTTGCCCAACTCGGCTTTGAACTTGAATAGTGAGGTTAAGCTGGTCCAGCACTTGTTTAGTCATGTAAAGTCCAAGTCCAGTCGCCTTCTTGTCCTCGTGACCGTTGTAGCCAGTGAAGCCCTCCTCAAAAATACGAGGCAGGTCTTCTTCCAAAATGCCAATCCCCTTGTCAGCAATCACAATACTGCTATCCGTCATGCGGATGTTCAGACTCGACTGAGGGTTAGAGTATTTGACGGCGTTGTCTAGGATTTGTGAAATAGCAAAGCTGAGCCATTTTTTATCGGTCTTTAGGAGCCATTCTCCCTCAATATCAATGGATAGGTGCTTAACCAGAAAGGCGATGCGGTACTTCTTGACCAAATCGGTGACAATCTCACGGACGGAGCATTCTTCAAAACGAAAATCGTCCTTGTTTTGATTAAATTTGAGATAGGTCAAGAGTGTGTCAATGTAATTGCCCAAACGTAGGAGCTGCTGGCGCACTTCTCGGCTGTCCATCTGGTCAGTCTGTGCCATGAGAGAGAGGGCAGATAGGGGCACCTTCATCTGATGAGACCACATCTTGATGAGGTCCTGCTGCTGCTTCAACTGCTCCTTGATGTCTGACAGCAACTGATTATCACTGTCTTTCAGATGACTAATGAGCTGCTGGTAGACCAACTCCGACGGTGAATGGAGCTCTGCCAATTCGTCAAGATAGATAAAATCGTGAAGTATCTGCATCTTCTTCCTGAATTTGATAAAAAACGCCATGCTAATCATGATTAGAAATGTCAGATTAAAGAGGATACTCATGCCAAAATAGGACATGGGCAGGCGGTAAAGGTAAAAGGTCAGCCAGTAGGTCCCCGACATGACCAGATAGGTCAGATACCAAGCTCGGTATTCAATCAAAAACGTCCAAATCATTTGAGTAGGTAGCCAACTCCTCTCACGGTATGAATGCGGTCAAAGCCCAGTGGCATGACCTTCTTGCGTAGGCGAGTCATGTTGACGCTGAGGGTGTTTTGGTCGATAAAACTCTCATTTTCCCAGAGTTTCTCCAGCAAGTCTTCCTTGGAGACCACTTGATTGATGTGGGCAAAGAGAATGGTCAGAATCTTGTTCTCCGTTGGCGACAAGGTGACCCGCTCAGCCCCATTTGACAAGACCCCATCACGACTAAGGCTAAACTGGTCCAAATGGTACTCGTCGGTGACAAACTGCTGGACGCGTCGCAAGAAGGCTGAAATCTTGGCGTCTAGGATAGTCAGTGAGAAGGGCTTAGAAATAAAGTCGTCGCCACCCATGTTGAGCGCCATGACCATATCCATCTCGTCGTCGCTGGACGAAATGAAAATAATAGGCATAGTGGACTGCTTGCGAATCTGAGTCGTCCAGTAAAAGCCATTAAAATAGGGAAGCGTAATGTCCATGAGGATGAGGTCGGGCTTGAGCGCCTCCGCTTCTCTGCTGATATTGCGAAAATTGCTGACGCTAGCCACCTGATAAGTCTTAGACAGGTGGTTTTTTAGGAGGTCAACGATGGTCTCGTCGTCCTCAACGATATAAATCATTTCCTTTTTCATCATAAATTCATTTTACCAAAAAAGTGGCGAAAAATCGCCACTCAGTCTGCCTTTCAAAAGGATAGTTAGAAACGAAGGGTAATAAGAAGTGCCTCTGTCTATCGTTCGTTTTTTTAGGTTAATGCACCGTGTGTCTCTCATCAGAACCGAAGGTCGTTCTTATCAGTTCGCCGTGCAACTGACGAGTTTCGTTCAGATTGAGGTCAGTGCATCGTGTATCTGGACTGTCCGACGTATCATTCTAGTCAATGCACAGTGCGTTTGGATTGTTCAACATGTCATTCTGGAAATTCCTCGGGGGTTTTGCTTGTCCGACATGTGGTTCTGGTCAATTCCCCGAGGGACTGAACTATCTTTCGATAATTTTATAGTAAGTTCTGCTGGTTAGCTTGTAGATACCGAAGTAAATGAGCAAGATAGCAAGGATTGTCACTGCGCTGACGGTATAGATGAGGTTGTCGCTTTGGACGCCGAAAGCATAGAGTAGGGATTTTAAAATCGGCAAAGCGAAGATAAAGTGAAGGATAGCCATGGCTAAAGGTAGAAAGAAAACAAAGATAATTTGTGAATTGATAGTCTTCTTGATCTGCTTGAGGCTCATCCCAACTTCCTGCAAAATCCTGTAAGATTCCTTGTCCTGCTCGCCCTCAGACAGTTGTTTGTAGTAGATAATCAAGGCTGCGCCCAGTAGGAAGGAACCCCCTAGAAGAAAACCAACAAAGAGGAAGCCACCGGTCATCTTGAGAAACTCCTCACGGCTGTTTTCTTGGTTGTAATAGATGATAGCTCCGCCATTTTCGTCTGAAGCGATAGTTCCATTGCTCTTGCTAGCAATCTTGAGGAATTTCGCTTCCTTAGCTTTACTTAGGTCACCGAAAACCACACTCGTTTGTGAAGCTTGTAACTGAACTTGTTGTTTATAGCTAGCCAATAAGTCCGAAGCCACCTGACTGTTAGCAACGACAATCATCATTGCCCCTGGCAAACCTGTATTATTGCCGCGCATATGATTAGCTGTCTTGATTTGGTAAACATTTTGATAATCTTTGCCTAACCAAGATAAGGTTTTGAAGGCTTGAGGATGTGTGTTGTCGTAGTAATAGACTGCCACTTGATTTTCTGACAAGTTTGGTAGTTTATTACCTAGATTTTTGAAATCGTCTTGAGTGACGACTTGTAGAGCTGTCATATTAGAGTCCTTCTTAAGAAGAGCCTTTTTATTACCGAGAGATTGATTCTCAAGGGCTAAGGTTTGATGAGATTTCTTTGAAAGATTGACACCGTAAGTATAGTAAGAATACCGCATGAGTGACTTGGCATCTTTTCCAAGAGGTTTTTCAATATAGTTCTTAATAAGTGCATCTGCTTCTTCTTTGCTAGTCGCATTAATGACTTCAAAAACAGAAGACTTAGGAAATTGGTCCTTAATAAGATTGTTAGTATTAGTATAAATGGCTACCGTTGAAAAAATGGTCACAAAGGCCATGATGGCTAGCAGGGTGATGTTGGCAAGTCCTACCGCATTTTGCTTCATGCGGAAAATCATCTGCGAGGTATTGACGAAATGCTCAGGTTGGTAGAAGTATTTTTTATTTCTACGACGAGCCTTCAAATACCAGGTTGTAAAACTGATATAGAAAAGGTAAGTCCCAAAAATCACCGCCAAGATAGCTTGGAAGAATTTTACAATAGCTGCGAGAACATTACTATTGCCAGAAGAAAGTGACAAGTGATAACCGTAAGCAAGAGCAAGTAAAGCAAGAACCGCTAGGATAAGATTTCCCTTAGGCTCACGTTCGCCCTGACTTTGATTCTTAAAGAGGTTAAGGGCCGAAGTCCGCCCGAGCTTTTGGATATTGACAAGCTCAAGCCCCGCAAAGATAACAGCGAAAAGACCGGTATTGATGAAAAATGGCTGAGCTGTCAGTGAAAAGTGCAAGTCCCTGTAGTTGATGATGTTGACGAAAATCAGATAGAAGAAATTCGAGAAAATACCACTAAAGACGACACCCAGAAGAACGGTAATCACATAGATAGCCAAGAGTTCAAGACTAGCCACGCGGATAATCTGACTCTTATTCATGCCAAGAATGTTATAGAGCCCGAACTCCTGATTACGCTGCTTGAGGAGAAAGTTGTAGCTGTAAAGACAGAGAATGGCTGTCAGGATAGCCAAGACAATGTAGGCCAGCCCTAAAGCCATTTGACCCGTCCCCATAGAAGCAGCCATAGGACTCATTCCCAGCAGGAGCGTGATATTACAGAAAACAAAGGTGGTCACACCCACGAGGAAAAATGGAGCAAAGTATTTGAAGGAATGCTTTAAATTGTTGAAAGCCAGTTTGAGGTAGAACATCCTACTCACCTCCTAACAGAGCTGTCATGGTCAATGAAATATCCTTGCTGAACTCTTGATTGGTCTTGTTACCACGGTAAATCTGGTGGAAAATACGACCGTCTTTGATGAAGAGCACGCGCTTGGCATGACTGGCTGCATTGGCAGAGTGGGTTACCATGAGAATGGTTTGTCCGTCTGCATTGATGGTCTCAAAAAGATTGAGCAGGTCTTCCGAATTACGATAGTCCAGCGCAGCCGTTGGTTCATCAGCCAGAAGAATCTGAGGATTGGTAATCAGACTGCGTGCGATGGCCACGCGCTGCTTTTGCCCACCAGACAATTCAAAGGGGCGCTTTTCAAGCAAGTCTTGGATACGCAATTTTGGCGCGATAGCTTGCAGACGACTGTCCATTTCCTTGTAACCCTTGCGCGCTAAGACCAGCGGCAGAAAAATATTATCTCTGACATTGAGCGTGTCGAGCAGATTGAAATCTTGGAAAACGAAGCCCAGATTTTTAAGACGAAAATCAGCTAGCTTACTTTCCTTGATTTTGGTGATATCGTCCCCGTTTAAGAGGACAGACCCCTTGGTTGGCTTCTCCAAGGTTGCTAGGATATTGAGCAAGGTAGTCTTCCCTGAACCTGATTCCCCCATGATAGCGATGAATTCGCCCTCTTCGACTTTAAAGTCTACATCTTGCAGGGCATGGGTCACTTCCTTTGAAAAGCGCGTGCGAAAAACTTTCTCTAAATGATTGATTTCTAGTAACATAATTTTCTCCTTTTTCTATTATAACTTATTTTAGAGTTTGCGTAAGCCAAGATTGGGTTTGGGTTAGAGCGTCGTCTGTTCCCACATCTGGTTGGATAGCCTGGTTCTCGTAAACCTTACCAGAGCGAGCAATGACACGTCCAGTTGTTAATTGGAGCAAGGCACCATCATAAAGTCTGACTACCGTGTTGCAGGTCGTATAGCCAGCTGATGGCTTGCCAAAGATTTTGACATTGTCTAGACCTTGAAAAGCAAGGGCAGTCATTTCAGCCGATGAAGCCGTTTGGTCATTGATTATCAGAGCCACAGGAACCTTGATTTTCTCTATCTTCTCGGGTAAGTCGACGGTTCTTTTATTACCATCCCTATCTTCAAAAGTGAATAGTGTGTCATCAGGTAAAAGTCTGGACAGACCAGAAAGCATAGGCATCGTATTGCCACCATGGTTATCCGCAAGGTCAACGATGACAGCCTTGAAATTCTCCTTAGCCAAAGCGCTATCTAAAATCTTGATATAGTTTCTATTATTGTTTGAATCGCCAAAAGTATGTGTCGGCACTTTCAAATATAAAATATTACTGTCGACTAGCTTGGTTTGCGGAAGCTGATTCTCACGAACATCTTCATTTGCTTGGTTAGCAAAGATAAAATCTGAATGCTTGCCTCCAGCAACTTTGACCAATTTCTCTAAAGTATCGTAGGTATCTTTGTAAGTCTTGGCAGACTTAATTTGTCTGATTGCCTTTGCTTCTTCTCGATCCCACTTCTCTCCTTGAGCATAGAGTCCAAGTTTTTCCATGCGGCTGATAGCAAACTTACCATAAGCCTGCGGAGACGGAGGGAGAATCCAGACCCCAAAATTAGGTCCGTAACGATAAAGTCCATAGCAAAGCAGTGACAGAAAAACTATTCCGATAACAGCTAATATTTTCAAAACATTCTTCATAACCGACTCCCATTTCCAATAGTATTGAGAAAAGCGACAGCCTTATAAATTCCAAAACCAACAAATACCAGCACAGCCAAGCACAACCACAGCAGGATATTGATGTAAAAATGAAGGGCTTCTTTTAGCAAGACGGTAGTCATCACACTTCCTCCTTTTCATACTTTATTTTACTGGAAAATAGCTGGCGCAATCTTACAGTATCCCTCCCTAATCTTACAACCCTGTAAGGTTTTTACTTCGAGACTCCCCACATTTCTGATATAATATTCTTCAAGATTACCTCAAAGGAAGATAAATATGGCAAACAAAACACGCAAATGGACCAAGTCCCTGGGCACAGTCGGAAAGCTCATCTCCGTCATCCCTGACACAACCGAAATCATTGGCAAAGCTATCGACAACACGCGTCCCATCATCGAAAAAGAGCTAGAGCGCCGTCAAGAGTATAAACAATCTTTCACGCAGCTGGATGACGTTGTCCACCTCCCCGTCGCAGAAGCTAGACAACACCTAGAAAGCAAGGGATTCGTTGTCGCTTGTATCCTAGCCACCCCTCATGTCAAATGGGCTAGCGCTAAGGACCATCAAGTCGTCAAGATGTCCCCAAAACCAAGCAAAGTTAAAATTGGCTCTCTCATCAAGCTCTACTATGTTACCGATACCGTCATCACAGGCAGCAAACAACTCTTAGTAGAAAAACAAGAGCGCCAGGCACAACTACAAAATAAAGCAACCGATATCCTCAAAAGCCCTAAGAACCTATTTAAGAAGACACAAAAAACTGACTAGTCGCCTATTGACCAGTCAGTTTTTGTCATATTAGTAATTCAAATACCCATCCAAATCTTTCAAGGCACGCATAGCAATAGCTTCATAGCGTTCTTTCTTATCGCGGATACGGGGACCTTCCAGTTCTTTGATAATGCCGAAGTTGACATTCATCGGTTGGAAGTGTTTGCTTTCCGTGTGGGTGATGTAGTGGGGGAGTGAACCGATGGCTGTTGTCTCTGGGAAGATGACTTCGCCTTCACCTTTGAAGCGACGAACGGCATTGATACCAGCCACAAGTCCGCTAGCAGCTGATTCCACATAACCTTCCACGCCAGTCATTTGTCCCGCGAAGAAAAGATCTGGATTCTTACGAGTGGCAAAAGTTGGATTGAGAAGATTTGGTGAGTCCATGTAAGAATTGCGGTGCATGACACCATAACGGACAAACTCCGCATTTTCAAGACCTGGAATCATTTGGAAGACACGCTTTTGCTCGCCCCATTTCAAGTGCGTTTGGAAACCAACGATATTATAGAGCGAACCCGCTGCATTGTCTTGGCGCAATTGCACAACCGCATATGGTGTTTTAAAGTCGCCGTCGCGTGGGCCTTTATAGTCTTCTGGATATTCCAAACCAACTGGCTTCATTGGACCATACAACATGGTCTTAACCCCGCGCTTAGCCATGACTTCAATCGGCATACAGCCTTCAAAGTACTTCTCTTTCTCAAAAGAATTAAGCGGAGCTTCTTCAGCATTGATAAGGGCTCCCTGAAAGGCTAAAAACTCTTCCTTGGTCATTGGGCAGTTAAGGTAGGCTGCTTCTCCCTTGTCGTAGCGAGATTTGAGGTAAACCTTGTCCATATCGATAGTGTTGACGTCAACAATAGGAGCTGCCGCATCGTAGAAGTAAAAGCCATCACCACCATTGAGTTCGTGAATTTTAGCCGCCAAGCTGTCGCTGGTCAATGGACCAGTCGCGATAACCGTGATTGCATCTTCTGGAATGTCCGTGATTTCGCTACGCACCACTTCAATCAAAGGATGAGTGTGCAATTCAGCTGTCACTGCTTCTGCGTAACCTTCGCGGTCAACCGCCATAGCACCACCAGCTGGCACACGGTGCTCTTCACCATTACGCATGATGATAGAATCCAAACGACGCATTTCTTCTTTCAGCAAACCAACTGCATTTGTTAAAGAGTCTCCACGGAAGGAATTTGAACAAACCAATTCCGCAAAATTAGCTGTTTTGTGTTGTGGTGTTGGTTTAACCCCACGCATTTCGTAAAGTTTAACCTTGATACCGCGTTTAGCGATTTGGTAAGCCGCTTCAGAACCAGCCAAGCCAGCCCCGATGACATTGATGTAATCAACAGATTGAGACATGAAACTAATACCTCTTTGGGACCAAGTCCCTCAAATCTTTCTTAAAATATAATAACCTCTCCATTATACCATAGAGAGGTTATTTAATCATTAAAATAAAAGTGGCTCGAGTTGAAACTAATTATTTTCCAAATAAAACTCAAAACGGTCACCAACATACTGGCTGTGCACGTATTCGAAGGGACATCCATCTGTAAAATAGGACACCTGTGTCAAAGCAAGTACTGCATGACCTTTTTCAATCCCTAAATAATTTGCCACGCGCTCGCTTGCTGATTTAGCATAAATCGTCTGCTGGCTCTTACCAATCGCGTAGCCGTTATCCGTTAACGTTTGGAAGAAATGCTCTGTAATCTCTTCGCGAGCAAATGACTTGATAAGCCTTTCTGGGATAGAGGCGACTTCAAAAACCAAAGGCACATTATCTGCGTAACGTACGCGCTCCATTCTGATAACATAATCGGTTGGTTTCAGTTGTAATCTCTTGATTTCCGTATCGTTTGCAATCTTACGTTGATAGGAAATCACTTTGCTAGATGGTGTCTTACCCTGGGAACTCACGATTTCAGTAAAACTAGTCGTCCCGCGCATTTTTTCTTGAACTCGGTGACTAGCGACATAGGTTCCGCTACCGACTCGGCGCTCCAAAATTCCCTCATCAACCAACAAAGTCACTGCCTGACGCAAGGTCATGCGACTTACTGCATATTGCTCTGCCAAATCACGCTCACTCGGAAGGCGTTGCCCAATCTGCCAACGTTCCATATCAATTTCTTTTTTGATGGCGTCATGAATTTTGATATAAGTTGGAATTTCCACGCTGCTCCCTCCGATTTTCTTTGGTGCTACTATTTTATCATATTTTTGATGAGAATAGTTTTGAGCTTAGTTGTAAGTATTATTGCTTAGAGTAACTTGAGTAGAGGTGCTTGGGAAATGGATAGGGTCAAACATCCAATCATTAGCCCTTTCCACATATCGTGACACTAAGCTAGCTGTAAAGGTGTTATTGGCAACAAGAATTGCCCCAACATCTGATGAGTGTTGACCAAGAGTTGCGCCGTAAGCAACCAGCTGACCTGAAGCGTTATAGTATGGTAAAAATTTATTATTAGCTATTGTGATGTTGTTACTTAAATGCTTAGTAGCATTGTTGGTGACATAGTTGGAATCTTTATTTTTTAACAAATTAGCATCCCATACACCTGTATTTTCAGCATTATCCAATTGAATAGCTTCCGCATAGTAATCATGAGCATTATTATCATTTGGTTGAGTCGTGCTATTGGTCAAATCTGGCGCATAGCCGATGAATTGATTCCCGTTAAATACAGAATTTTGCAGACCGCCCAAATCGAAAATATGACTCCCCTTCTTCTGAACCATCGTAAAGGTATTATTGTCAATCTCCCAATTATCACCATGATCCGCCATAATCATAAAATGATCACCGTTCACCAAATCTTTCGCTCTGATATTAATATTTTTCATCGTGAAATTACTAACACCATCAACAGCATTTGGACCAGTCGCAAAACCGAACCAATACTCCGTCCCGTCAACAATAAGGGTCGTATTGTCACCAATCAAAGTCGTATCAGAAGCCAGTGTCACATAGTCAGAATCAGGATTCTTCGTGCCAATCGTGTACTCCCCACTTGGCAGTCCTAAGACTGTATTAGGGTTGGAGCGAGTATAATCAAAGGCAGCTTTTAAAATGGCATTATTCTCAGAGGCAGAGCCTTTTTTCTTAAGTTTGACGTGATAGATATCAGACAAATCCTTCTCTCGAATATTCGTAAAGAGCCATTCACCAACCTTGACATCATACTTATAGCCACCATCTTGACTTTGATAATTGTAATGAACCTTTTCCACCGTGACGACCTTGCCACGATAAGAAATCAGGCTATCTTGGTCCAAGTCAGTCTCCGCAGTTGAGGCAATTTGTAAGGTCTGCCCTTTCTTATATTTGGCCTTAGGTGCTTTCTGAAGATCCGACTCCTTGATTGCAGTTACCTTCTTTTTACCATAGGATACCGTGTATAAGACAGATTTTCCATCCTCAGAAAGGGCAGACGACTCGATACTACCGATCCATTGGCGATAGCCTTTTAACGACTTGCCCTTTCCATTAGTTTTGGCACTGGACTTCAGCCGAACCTTTTGCTTATTTTGATAGATGGCTTTTATTTTTTTCTGGGAAATGGCTGGCGCTTTAACCATACCTTTTATCACATCGAAACTATCTGTAACTGCTAGTAAGAGAATTAACCCACCAACCAAGCTCCCTAAAACAAACAACTCAACCGACCTAAATAGCCTCCTTCGACGATGTCTTCGTGTTCGCACGATTTCTCCTTTAATATTGTTCTACCTACTATTTTATCATAGACAAGAGCATTTTAAAAATCTATTTTGCCTATAATTTTACTGATAAATCTCTTAAAGTGTGTTAGAATAGTAGTGGTATAGCTAGTCTCTAGGCTTGCTAAAAAGAAAGGATAACAATGACTGATATTTCTACATTGAATGGTGTTCAAAAAATTATCGTTCTTGACTATGGTAGTCAGTACAATCAGCTAATTGCACGCCGTATTCGTGAATTTGGTGTATTTTCTGAATTGAAAAGTCACAAAATTTCTGCCGAAGAAGTCCGTGCAATCAACCCAATTGGTATCGTCTTATCTGGCGGACCAAACTCTGTTTACGCTGATGACGCCTTTGGTATAGACGAAGAGATTTTTGAATTAGGAATTCCAATCCTTGGAATTTGTTACGGTATGCAACTTATCACTCACAAACTAGGTGGTAAAGTTGTTCCCGCTGGTGAGGCTGGAAATCGTGAGTACGGCCAATCAACACTTCGCCTTCGTGCCGAATCTACTTTGTTTGCTAACACTCCTCAAGAACAACTTGTTTTGATGAGTCACGGCGATGCTGTCACTGAGATTCCAGAAGGCTTCCACTTGGTAGGAGACTCTGTTGACTGTCCATTTGCTGCCATGGAAAACACTGAGAAAAACTTCTACGGTATTCAATTCCACCCAGAAGTTCGTCACTCTGAGTACGGAAATGATATCCTCCGTAACTTTGCTATCAACATCTGTGGTGCGCGTGGCGACTGGTCAATGGATAACTTCATTGATATGCAAATCGCACAAATTCGAGAAACTGTAGGTGACCGCAAAGTTCTTCTTGGTCTATCAGGTGGCGTCGATTCATCAGTTGTTGGTGTCCTCCTTCACCGTGCCATCAGCGACCAATTGACCTGTATCTTTGTAGACCATGGACTTCTTCGTAAAAATGAAGGTGACCAAGTCATGGATATGCTTGGTGGCAAATTTGGGCTTAACATCATCCGTGTAGATGCTTCAAAACGCTTCTTGGACTTACTTGCTGGCGTTGATGACCCTGAGAAAAAACGTAAAATTATCGGTAACGAATTCGTTTATGTTTTCGATGACGAAGCAAGTAAACTTAAGGGTGTTGACTTCCTTGCTCAAGGAACACTGTATACAGATATCATCGAATCTGGTACAGAAACTGCCCAAACGATCAAATCACACCACAATGTTGGTGGTCTTCCAGAAGACATGCAATTTGAATTGATTGAACCACTTAATACACTCTTCAAAGATGAAGTTCGTGCACTTGGTACTGCACTTGGTATGCCTGATGAAGTCGTTTGGCGTCAACCATTCCCAGGACCAGGACTCGCTATCCGTGTTATGGGTGAAATCACTGAAGAAAAACTTGAAACCGTTCGCGAGTCTGATGCTATCCTTCGTGAAGAAATCGCCAAAGCTGGTCTTGAACGTGATGTTTGGCAATATTTCACTGTCAATACTGGCGTTCGTTCAGTTGGTGTTATGGGCGACGGTCGTACTTACGACTACACAATTGCCATTCGTGCCATCACTTCTATCGATGGAATGACAGCAGACTTTGCCCAACTTCCATGGGAAACCCTTAAGAAAATCTCAACACGTATCGTAAACGAAGTTGACCACGTCAACCGCATCGTTTACGATATCACAAGTAAACCACCAGCAACTGTTGAGTGGGAATGATTTATAAACATGATTTGAAGTGAAATGGTTGATTTAACAGCATTTTCAGTTATTATAAAAGGTTAAAAATCAATCAAAATTGATTGGTTCCCCACCAAGAATCCCACCAGAAATATTCTGATGGGATTTTTTTATATTAAATTTTATTCTTCTAATATTTGATGCTTTACAAAATTTCTTAATACCTGATTTTGAAAAAATAGTTCACAGTTATTTTAAAAACAGAGTAAAACCACGTTTTCTCAGGACTAATTTTACTTATTAATATTGCTTTCAAATGTTTGAGTACCTGTCATCTCATTAAATCTGTTAACATCCCCATCAATAGCAATTGTTGCTAGGGTGTACTCTGAATAATAATTTTTACTTTGGTACGAATCAACTAATGATTTTATTAACGGTTGTGAATACCAGTTTAATTTTTCTATATAAAATACTTTAACAAAATATTCTTTATTGTGTATTTTACTTCTCGTTGCTTGTATATTCATGCTTATCTCATATAACAATAAGATGTATTCATAACTTCCCTTTAGACGGTGAATTATGATTATTTTTATCAAAATACATCACAATTACTTATCGTTCAATTTATTTCTCAAGTATTCAGCTAATTTTATAAAAGATGCTGGGGAGTTGGTCAAGTTTGAATATTTTTCATCCTCATATTTTTTAAATATATAATGATCACCGTAGAATCTAACTTCATAAAGATTTTTAACATGAAGAACCCTATCTAAAGTGCCTATACCAGGTTCACTTTTATAATATGATTTAATATTAAATTCATTTAGTTTCTCTTTCAATGCTAATAAATGAATATCAAAGTTTCTTGCTCTAGAATTTTTATTAGGAATTAGAAGCATTTCATCTGGTCTACCTAACCAGTTAGGGGCTTTTAATCTATACTGTGAACGGTTCATTTCATTGAACATTACCTTGTAGTACGAAATAAAAATATATCGCCAATCTTGCTCATCTATACTATTTATGTTTTCATTTATTATCCTCTTATACTCAAACTCTAATGGTTTATTTACATCAATCGAATCTAGTAGTTTTTTAACATATTTATTTTTAGAAGAAAATAATCGTTTTAAACTTGGTGTACTTGAACTTTCATTAGGATCATCTTGGCAAAGTGTTTTATAGCTATCTACATTTAATGTATAGTCTCCAAAAGAAAGCAAAGCCGTTCTTAACAATATACCTTCTTTAGGTTCCTTATCTTCAAACATAGTACTTATCTTATCCCAATAAGAACTTATTTTCGAGTATTTATCAGCTGTAGAATCTGTATCTTCAAAATAAAAGCTACTTCTAATTTGTCCACCAAAATAAACATGATTTTCCGCATTAAATATCACTTCTGATTGAGATGGATCTTCTAAAATTAATTTCGCCTTATCTATCTCTTCGTTAACCTGTTCTGTACTAAAACCTGTAATTCTATTATTTTGAGCCAAATAATAGATAAGGTCTGAAACATGGTTAATTTGCTCATTTATACCTCGAATTGCTCTTTCGTAAGGTTGTTGATAATCTATTTCAGAGTTATCTGTTAAGTTTCTAAAAATACGATACCAACTCTCAAACTTATCATCTAATATTTTTCCCGAATGAAGTAAATACAAAGAGATGAAGTGAAAATAGACTCTATCTTTTAAGCTCTTATTTATGATAGCTTTTTCCAAAACTTGTGATACTTTTGAGTTCACATTTTCCGTTAAAAAGTCAAGTACGCTTGCAATCAATTCTATATTTTCTAACTTAATATCTTCAAATACAATATTAGTTGTCCAATTTTCACGTTGAGAATAATCTAGTGAATCTAAGTTATTAATCAGTGCAATTTCAAATAAATTTAAAAAAATTATATCAAATCGATTTTTATCAAATCTCCAAATAGTATCAGTCCATTTTGTATCAAGCTTAAGTGCTATATCGTTTGCTAACTTAGTGTCTATCTCATGTACTCTTGAAATAAATCTTGCTTTAAAATTTTCAAAATCAGTTAGAGGACGTCCTCTAGAGTTCAATTTAATGTATAGTTCATCCTCTGACCCTAAGTCTTCAATATCAAGGAAATTGAAAGCAACTCTATAATTTGTTTCTGATGTTAATACCTCTGAATAGTTGTATTGAAAATCAAAAAAATCAGTTATCCCATCTAAGGTTACTAGTGCACCTTGAATAGTAGGATCTAATATCCACGAATCTGCAAACCATGCTGCATCTTTTATTATTTCAGACGGTTTCTCTTCGAGTTGAAAAATTGATTTTCTGTATTCAAATAAACTAGTGAAAAATTGCTTGGACGAATCTCTTGTTTCATAGGAAAAATTGCTAAGAAAATCACAAGTATCACTATCTCTAAAGGCAAAAAGATATACTAAAAACAAAGTTGTAAGTCGCTGCTGACCATCTAATGGTATAAAATTCCTATTATGCGATTTCCCATAAATAAAATTAAGGTCTAAGGTCGGCACTTCACTGTTAATTAAAGCAGTATTTATATCAATTAATAATTGTTTTCTGACTTCGGTAGTTCTTAAATCTTTCCTACCCTGCGCATAATCACGTTGAATTAGTGGAATTACAATGCGATAACTTTCTAAAAGAGACTTTAAGTCATATTTATCATCAATCATACTCATATTTTCTCCCCGTCATTGCCAAAGAATTTATTAAATTCAAGCTTCATGGCCTTAATGTAGTCAGTTTTATCATTGTCTGACCAAACCTCAAAATTTTCAATTTCATCACTATACACTTTCAAAAATATATTTCTAGTACAAACTGGAACAAAACGACCTTTAGCATCCACATCTATAATAATTTTCCTTTTTTGTTCAAATGGACTATCTCGATATGAGCGATTTGTTTTAGCGTCTAGTAAAGTTAGATTCCCTAAGCCATCATCAGATTCTGCCGTTTCATCAGCTGTAGCATGAATATGCTCAATATCCCACTTTTGAGTTTTATAAATATCAAACGGAAAACGATACTGTTTCTCACTTTTATTTATCAAAGTAACTAAGTTAAATAGCAGTAATACATTTTTAATTCTTTTATTTCCGTATACTAATTCGCCTAGCGAATCAATTTCAGGAATAGTATCAAAGGCTAATTTTTTTAACTCATCAAAAGCTTCTGATTTTTTCTTGTCTCTTGTCGCCTTAAATACTTTATCTAGATTTTTACTATCTAAAGAAAGCAGATAACCAATTAAATGATATTTATCTAAATCTAAGTACCAATTATTTAATTCTTCAAATTGTTTTTGAACTTTTGACCAAAAATCTGATATAAACTCTGATTTATTTTCAATCCCCTTATATTGTTCATATAACGAATAAAAGGTGGAGTATTTGTCAACTTTGTCCCCTTCAGAATTTTCATGTATAACTAAATTGAAAAGAAAATCTATTTTTGTATCATAAACTTCATTATTAGTCAAAAACTGCCAAAAAGAATCCTGTTGAAGTCTATGTTCTATTTGATTCCATGCAATAGATCGATGTATTCTATCGCTCTCTTCTCCGTTTTTATAATTATTTTTGTCGAGTATCAAAGCTTTAATCAGTTCAGCATTTGTTAACGGTATTTTACCAATATTAACTTTGGTAAAAATCTTTATAGGGTCTTCAGATTCATCAATTTCATACCAAATAAAAAATACATTTTCTGTAAGAACCTTGTAAATATCATTCAAAGCATTATTTGAGTTTATTTCTTCGCGATCAAGCCATTTATCTATTGCTTCAAATGCTTTACTAATGTGACTAGCATCGATGTCCATATTTTCGATTTCTTCATAAGTATCAAAATTTAAATTCTTTAAATAGTTTCCACTATGTTTTCGGGTTTCGTACTCTAAATCAAAAAAATCATATTGATTAGTTCTTCTACGACCATTGTTGAATTCAGCAGACATAAATTTAAGAAATATATATATACTAGTCAGCCTTTGCTGTCCATCAACAACATCGTAAGTGCTATCAGCAACTTTTTTTACGATTAATGGTTGTAGACAATATTTATACTCAGTGTTATGATTATAAAAATCGTCTAATAAAGTTGTAACCTCATGCTCAGTCCACCTATAGCCTCTTTGATATGATGGAACGTTGAACTTAAGACCTCTTAAATCTTCAATTTTCTTCTCTGAAATACCCATTTTAATCACCTATTCATTTGTTTTCGCTTTTAAATACTAAAAACTTTTATTATAAAATAAAAAGTTAACAAAATATCAAATTAAAGATATTATTCTATTTTTAGTCAATATAATTTCCTCGCATTTTTTTAATGGGATTTTTTACATCATCAATTAACGATTGAGGAGAAAATACCGTTAGAGCTGCCACTTGATTCAACAGCCACCTCCTCAGCCCTAATGTATCTTGACTTATAAATTCAATAATATTACCAGTTGACGTTTTTTCAATAATTTTTACTAATTGAAATTAATCAACAACAATTGCTGGACCATTGACGAATAAAACTCCAATATTTAACTCTTTTCGTATGAATGGAGCTACACGTTTATTACGGATTCCTCCATCACGGAATTTCCTTCATATGAGAAAGAAGGTTTTTCTTTTTTAGATTCTACCCAACTAAGTATTCTATCTAATTTTAAAGTCATACAAGAAGAAGGGAGCTAATATATCCCCTCTTTATAGATAAAATGTCCCACCATCCTATCCAAAATATCTATCCACCAATTTCTGAATCCTACCTTCTTTGGCAGCAGGGATGGTATCTTCTAAAACAAAGTTCTTTCTACTGATATCTTGAGAGAGATTTCCAAAGATAAAATTAGTGGAAATGTTATAGATAATCTCTGAAGGCGCAAATCCATAAACTTGATTTTCTAGGATATGTTTTAAGCGGTCTTCAGGATTTGGAAAGGCATCTTTCAGGCCTTCGCTATTGTATAGCCGCTTGACAAGTTCTGCAATATAGAGACCTGACTTCATGTATAAATCAATAGGCTCCCGTCACCCTACTCGGAGTAATGCGATCACTTGGAGCAAATCCATTTCCCAACAATTCATAAGAATGTGTCGCCCAAACAATATTTTTCTTGGTCGTTCGATCTTTTAAAAGAATTTTTAATAAGTCAGCAGACTCCATAGCCAACTGTTCTTCACTGATATCTATTGCCATAAAGCAACCTTTCTTCTTATTGATTGGAATTTCTAAAAAAATGACTACTTTTCATTTATTAATCTACTATATTTTACCACAAAAACACACTGAGATACTCGTCCCAGTGTGTTTATTTCATTCTATTATTCAACAATATAATGATAGAAACCACAATTCACTATTTTACTCTAAATTCACAATTGTATAATCTTCGCTTTGTAGTAATTCCAAGACTTTTTTTACAAATTGCATTGACAACAATCCTTCAATCTTAGAGCCGTGAGTTTTAAAATTTTCGTCGATTTCTTGAATTTCTAATTCTGTATTACTTTCAGCAACTTCCTCAGAAATGGGTGAATGAAAACTATATTCTCCAATTTCGTAATATAAGAAATATAGATATTTTTTTGTTCCTAGATGATAATCAAAAAACTCAATCTCCATAACAAGAAAAAACAACAGATTTTTATCTGTAAGATGGAACTCTACATCTTATTTGAATTGAGTCAACTTGTCATGTTGTAAAATGACTTGGTTATCTTCTTAGCCATCAATTAAGAAGCGCCCTCAGCAAAGGGAAGATACTATATCAGTGAATATAAGCTTAAGTCACTGCACTACTTCAACTTGAATTAAAAAGACCTTAAGATTTTTCTTAAGATCTTCTTTAAAAGTACACAATCTACAATAGAAAGGAAAGAATTATGGCAAAAAAGAAACGTAGTCGTGCTGAACGACGAAAAGCTAAAGAGAAAGCTAAGAAACAACAGATGGATGCTCTAACCACTTTCGAAGGCCGTAAACAATTCGTCCAATCAAAAGGACTAACTAATCTAGTCACGCGCTTTAAAAAAGGGAAAGGTATCAAGCGAAATGAATCCAAAAAAACGGGAGAGGACATTCATTTAATCCATACAGACCGAACCTTACACAATTACGCTGGATCCTGGAGCAGGTTCGCTTCCTTTGTTGCCTCAATAACCACTGCCGAAGATTTAGAAGCTCTTGATGAATCTAATGATATTGAGGGATGGATTGACTTAGTGAATCAATACTTAGAACATTGTAAGAATTCAGGGCTTTCTGCTCCAACCCAGTCAACCTATAAAGCAGCATTAGCTAAAGTCTTAGGTGTATCTTCTACCGCTTTTATTGCAACGGATATTCGATATCGAGCCGACAAAAAGAATAATCGCTTGAAGTCTAATGACGACAGAATGTCTGAAGAAACAAATAATCGCTGGTTTTCAATCGTATCTGCCACTGGGTTACGTAAAAATGAATTAAAAGCTATTACAGGTGATTCTCTACATCAACGTGAGGATGGTCGATACTATCTTAAAATCATTGGTAAAAAGCATAAAACAAAAGGGGCACGAGATCGTTGGGTTCCGATTATTACACGAGATCGACAAGAGTTAGAGATGCTTGTTGAAGAATTTAAACTAGCTGATAAAAAGCGTGTGTTTCAAGTTCCATCTGCTTTAAAACCTCACAAATATCGTGCTGAATACGCAAAACGTCTTTATCTTCTTGTCGCGCGAGATCCCAAAGATATCAAAGATAAAAAAGAAAAAATTTATCTAAGGGGGGAATTAAAAGGAGTTGTCCTTGATAGGAAGGCTTGTTTAATTGTATCTCGTGCTCTCGGACACAATCGACCAGAAGAATTTCAAAAATCCTACGCATATAAGTTAATCGCACAAGCAAACTAATAAGCACTTCTAAAAATAATGGTATAGCTCTCGTTGAAAAAAATTTTTTTAAATAATTTAGTAGGTAATTACCTACTTTTTCCTTCAAAACCTTGTCACTACGCGTTTTTTAAAGCACTCAAAAATTGAGTGTTTTTTTTGTTTTTAAAATTTTTTTCCATTTTTTTCACTTCTTTTCTAAAAAAGCACAATTTTTTGCAAAGTTCCTGGCATACTAATTATATATGAAAAAACAAAGGGGTAAATTGAATTACAAATGCGGTTAAAATAATTTAACTGTTCTTTTACAATATCTAATACTTCTTAGCATATTTCCAAACAAAAATAATAGTAGAAAGGAAACCTTAAAAACTTGAAAAGACAACCTAAAGTTTCTACTGAACAGAAGCATTTAAATGAGAAAGAAATTCAATCTTGTTTTACTTTCATGAATTCCTTTTGGGGCTTTGATTGCATGGATTTCAACTTAGGTGAAAATCTAATTGTTGATATTGAGGAACTGAAAGAATACAGAAAAAAGAATCCTGATAAGGTTAAAAAATTAAATTACAATTCAAATCAGATAGAAGATTTAATTATCCAATCAAGGGAATTCGGAAGACTTGAAATTGGAAAAATTTATAAAAAAGAAAGCAGAGATACTGTTAATTATTGCTTACTACAGCTGAATCATGGAGGTTTAAATTTTGAAACTCTCTCTATTTCAGCAATACGAAAGAAACTAATTGGTAGTTTTTTGGTAGCTAAACAGACAAATTTTATAATGTTTGTTAAAGAGAACATGAAAATAATGTTGATTTATCAGCATTCTCTTTTGTTTCAAATGTACTCATTGATTGTATTATCAATCACTATTAAATCAACTATCCTGAATAGTCAATATCTGACTTTTAGTGAGTGGGAATAGAGAAAAAATAAAAATACAGTAAGCGCGCTAGCTTACTGTATTTTTTTATAAACGTATACGCTTACTGATAGCCTACCCGTTAATTTGTACCACAATCACAAATCATGTTTCGCCATGCGTTCTTCGAAGATGCCATTGACAATTTTGCTTAGTTCATTGGCTACATCAGTAGGCAAGTCTCCTTCTGCTTCAGCTTTTGCATATAGTTCTGGATATTCGCGTGCGATTAGTTTACAGGTTCCGCTTTTAGCGTGTCCTCGAAATAAACGTGGCACTCTTTCTAAGTATTCTGGTTTTACCAAAGCCATAATTTTGTCATTCGCTGCCATTACTTATCCCTCACTCTCTTTAGTGATTCCATCATACCACTTTTCCACTAAAAAAGCACTCGCGAGAGTGCTTTAGCGCTAACCATTTTCCTAAACTTTACCTGTTAGCATGGCAAATAGGAAGAAGAAAGCAAATCCAAATAGGTAAATCAAACCTAAGATTGAAAGGTTTTTGAGCCAACCTGAAATGCGATGCTCTTTGTTGTTTACCAACGAATAGTTAAGGTAAGCAAAGATTGGTGTGGTTAGAAAGGAAGCAATCATGGCAAAACGAAGCATGGTTGCAACATTTCCTGAAAATAGGTAGACAATCACGATACCAATAACAGATGTCACCGTCATCCAGATGTTAAGTGAGCGTTGTGATGACTCTGACTTGCCAAGTAAAATGCGGAGTGTTTCGTCATTTGCGCGTGAGTAACCATCGATAACCGTAATAACCGTACCAAAGATACAAAGGAAGGCGATAAAGGCAATAAGGAGACGTGACCAATCACCGAATGATTTAGCATACATACCGATAAATTGTGAAATATAAGCTGCGCTAGCTCCTTGAACCTTCTCACCAGAACCAAATTGAATAAGTGCGCCTAAAGCCAAGAAAATGAAGGCTAGAATAGCTGTACCAATGTAACCGACGTTGAAGTCAAAAAGTCCGTCAAGATAGGAAATTTTGACTGTCTTACGCTTTTCAACAGTCCACATTGAGTTAATAGCAGAAATTTCAATCGGTGCTGGCATCCACCCCATCAATGAAACAATGAATGGAAGAGCAGCCATATTCCAAGGCGATGGTGCTACAAAACCTGGAGCATACGCTTTATGTTTAAACAAGGCGATAATAACAGCCAAGGTCGTCGCCAGGGTTAGGGCAGTCATTACCCATTTTGATAAACCATCTAAGAACTTGTAACCACCGATAAGAAGCATCGCCCATGTGAAGACGATAATCATCGTTGTTAATTGAGCGATTGATAAGCCAAAACCATTTGGAAAGATGTTGAACAAAATAGCTGCCGCTAGGATGCTGACGGCGGCCGTATTGACCATAGCTGAGAAAATATTCATGATGAAGAAAACAATCAAATAAGCCTTTCCTTTTTCACCATAACCCTCAATCAGACTTTTCCCGTTTTGAATCGTGTACTGTGACCCAAAACGAAAAAATGGATACTTGAACAAATTTATCAATAAAACAATAACAGCCAATTGCCAGCCATAAATCGCACCAGCTTGCGTTGAAGAAACAATATGAGAACCACCAACTGCAGCAGAGGCCATCAAGATACCAGGCCCCATTGCTTTAAACTTGGTTTGCCAGGTGGAGGTTTGTTGATCAGTATAACTTTCCATAAAAAAGCTCCTTTTTGTTTGCAATTTTCTGATAATTCAGAAATGTATACTCATTATAGCATCTCGTAAAAATATGTCAACATCATTTCTGGAATTTTTCAAAGATATTTCCATGTTTTCAATGAAAAAACACCGATAAAACTATCGATGTCATTTTTAGTTATTTAGTTGAAAAGCTACTTGCAATTCCATTGAAGAAATCAACGATAGCCTGCCAGATTTTAGCAAAGAATCCTTTACTTGCTGTCAGAGCCTTGTCAGCATTGAAATTCACGTTAATCCCTTTGAAACTTGAGCTAGCTTTTGATACGATACTATCCTTCAAATCATTCAAAGTTGACTTGAAGCTGCTTGAATCAATAATGCTACTCTTTGACAAATTGATGGCAAAATTAACAATTAAGGTAATCTGACTATCCGTCATAGACGATTTCAAACCGTAATTGTCAAGTGTTTCTTCAACAATCTTACGAGCATCTGATTTTGTTAGACTATCTCCTTTATCTGCTACCGCTGATTTTATGTCGGTCAAAGCAACGTTCAATTTATTAGCGTCATAGCCGTCTTTACCATCGTTGGCTTCATTGATGGTCGAGAGGGTACTTAGTTCTTCTTGCGCCAGCTCTTTACTTTCATCAGAGACCATAGCTCCATTTTTTTCCAATGAATAGTAAATACCAGCCAGAGCACTTTCACCAGTTACTGCAATCGGAGATGCTACCGTAATTTTCGCATGCTCAATTCCCAAAGTAACCGCAGCATTTCGATACATATCCTCCGTCACCTTGGTAATATTTTCAGGCGTCACAATATCTACAGTGAGCGTCTCCTTACTACCTAACTTCTGAATCTTAACCGATGAATACAGTTGTAGACTAGAATCATCAGCGACATTCATAATTTTAGCGTAAGCACTTGTCGTCAAAGTTTTAACTGACGTATCCTTGCTACTATCATACCCCAGTAGACTAAGGGTTTGGCTCTGTTGGTCGCTTGACAGCGAATAGCCGAGCACGTAATCAGGTTGCACGTAGGTTTCATCGATTACCTTTTGGACATCTGAAGTCGCTGCCGAAACTGATGTAGCTCCCGCTGCAAACATTGATATGGCCGCTAAACCTGCTACCATCCATTTTTTAATAGACATAATAATCCTCTTTTCAATTAACCTTATCCTACTTTTCTTAAATACCTATTATAGCATTTTCGAGAAAATCAAGCTTGAAAAAAACTTACTCATGTAATTCTAGGGGTAAACCATCTGGGTCAAAGAAAAAAGTCATCTTCTTACCTGTGAAATCATCAAAACGAACCGGCTCAACAAAAATTCCCATATCTTCCAGTTCCTGTTTAACAGCGTCGACATCTTCAACATAAAATGCTAAATGTCTTAGGCCACAAGCCTCTCGTGGCCATTCGGGTCTACCAATTCGTTTAGGCGGAGCTTGATAGTCAGGATCAGATAACTTATTTCCAAAGATTTCCAGTTCGATAGAACCACATCTCAAGTCTAATTTATAATCATGACGTTCTGGACGATGATTTTCACGTATTATTTCAAACCCTAGTTTATCAACATAAAATTCCCGTGAATTATTGTAATCTGATACAATAATCGCCACATGGTGAATAACATTTAAATTCATTTTATCTCCTAAAAAGACTGGCAATAGATACCAGCCTAAAATCTTATAAGTTCATTTGATTGTAAGACGCATTGAAGGCATCGAGAATGGTCTGACTAGCTTTATCAAATTCAGTCGTAGATTCTAATTCTGCGTGAACAATGATACGTCCAGTAGCTTCAAGATCATTACAAGTAACAAGGGTCAACTGACTTTTGCCCGGCTCATCATCAATCACTTCAGAATGCTCAGGAGTAACCGTTACAATGTCATTGATGACATAAGTATAGACCCTTTCTTTATCTGTAAGATAAATTTTCATACCATTCTTGGCACGGTCAAGCGGTGAAAAGAGCATTTCTGAAGACCCTGAGATTCCAAATACGTGGTGACTGGCCAAGGCGTAATTATTTTCGCCCCCCATAACTTGATTTTCCTTCATCGTACCAGCACCGTAGCTGATAGCTGTGTTATCTAGGCCTTTGAAAATTGGTAGGTTAATACCAACATCTGGAATAGCAATACCACCAATAACCGGCAACTTTTGAGCATCCATCTGTGCTGACAAAACCGACTCTGTACTAATCGATTTCACCGATGAAAAATCATAAGTAGCTGACGCTGTTTCATTCTTCTTAATTTCTTCTTTAGAAACCTTAGAAATCTGATATTTGTTTGAATTGTAGCCGATAATAAAATTTCGGATAGATTTATTAAAAATCAATGCCAATCCGGCGACAATCATCGCAAGGATAATCAACCCTCGTAAGAATCCTAAAAACTTACGTACTTTAGATTTAGATGCCATCTAGTTGTCTTCCTCTACCTCTTCTTGCTCCTCTTTTTCAACAAGAGCAAAAGTAACAATTTTCGCATCAGCATCTAAGCGCATCACTTTAACACCCATAGTTGACCGACCAGTCTGAGAAATATTAGCGACATCTGTTCGAATAATAACACCAGTATCTGTAATGACCATCAAGTCTTCATCCCCCGTGACTGTCACCAAACCTGCCAAAGGTCCGTTTTTCTCCGTGATATTAGCCGTTTTGATTCCCTTACCACCACGACCTTTTGTTGGATATTCCGTTGCACTGGTGCGTTTACCGTAACCATTTTCTGTGATGATAAGCACCTCTTGATCATCAGTGATACGGGAAGCTCCGACTACTCGGTCACCTTCGCGTAGATTGACACCACGCACACCTGATGCTGTGCGCCCCATATTACGTACCACTTCAACTTTAAAACGAACTGAATAACCAGTTTTCGTGCCAATGATAATGTCATCTGTTTCACTAGCTAAAAGAACATTTATCAATTCATCATCTTCTTTAAGATTAATAGCACGAAGTCCATTTTGGCGGATATTGGCAAATTCGCTGGCGCTGGTACGTTTAACCAACCCTTTCTTCGTTGTGAAGAAGAAATATTTATCAGTCGCTCCGCCATTTGGCATATTGATAATCGTTTGAATGGTTTCACCGTCGTCCAACTTCAATAAGTTAACGATTGGCAAACCTTTTGCTGTACGCCCATACTCAGGAATTTCATAAGCTTTCAGACGATATGCTCGACCTTGGTTTGTGAAGAAAAGCACCGTATCGTGTGTGCTGGTGGAAACCAGTTCACGGACAAAGTCATCATCATTGACACCAGTCCCCTGGACACCGCGTCCGCCACGTTTCTGAGCACGAAATTCATCCTGAGCAAGTCGTTTAATATAACCTTTATTTGACAAAGTAATAAGGACATCTTCTTCTTCAATAAGATCCTCATCTTCAAGAGACAAGACTTCACCGACCATCAACTCAGTACGACGGGGATCAGCATATTTACGTTTGATTTCATCCATTTCGTCCTTGATGATTGTGATAACACGCTCTGGTTTAGCTAAAATATCCGCCAAATCAGCAATTAAAGCAAGCAAATCATTATACTCAGCTTGAATTTTATCGCGTTCCAATCCTGTCAAGCGACGCAAACGCATATCCAAAATAGCCTGGCTTTGACGTTCCGATAACTCAAAACGAGCCATCAATTCTGCCTGGGCAATCGTGTCTGTTTCACTATTTCGGATGATAGCAATCACTTCATCTAAATGATCAAGAGCAATCAGTAAGCCTTCCAAAATGTGGGCGCGAGCTTCTGCTTTTGCCTTATCAAACTGTGTTCTGCGAACAATGACTTCTTTTTGGTGGGCAATGTAATTATCAATAATTTGACGAAGCGACAAAATCTTTGGCACACCATTTTCAATGGCCAACATATTAAAGCTAAAGTTAGTCTGCAAGCTGGTCAATCTGAAAAGATTATTAAGAATCACATTTGCCGATGCATCACGACGAACCTCGATAACAAACCGAACACCTTCTCGGCTAGACTCATCACGAACAGCAGTAATCCCTTCAACACGTTTTTCCTGTGCTAATCGAACAATGTGTTCATGAACCTTCGTCTTATTAACACCATAAGGAAACTCAGTAACAATAATACGTTCACGTCCGCTTTTGGTTGTTTCAATTTCTGTACGAGAACGAAGAACAATAGAACCTTTACCCGTTTCATAAGCGCGATGAATACCTGAACGCCCCATAACCAAAGCACCAGTTGGAAAGTCTGGTCCAGGGATGACTTCCATCAGTTCGCGCGTTGTCACCTCTGGATTATCCATGACTAATTTGACTGCGTCAATAGATTCTCCCAAGTTATGTGGAGGAATATTGGTTGCCATACCAACAGCAATCCCTGTAGCCCCATTTACCAGAAGGTTAGGGAAACGTGCTGGTAGCACCAATGGTTCACGTTCAGATCCATCATAGTTATCTTGAAAATCAACCGTATTTTTGTTGATATCGCGCAGCATTTCTAGCGCAATCTTACTCATACGTGCTTCAGTGTAACGTTGCGCGGCAGCACCATCACCATCCATAGAACCAAAGTTTCCATGACCATCAACTAACATATGACGATATGACCACCATTGAGCCATACGAACCATAGCTTCATAAATTGATGAATCTCCATGTGGATGATACTTACCCATAACATCACCGGTGATACGTGCTGATTTTTTATGTGGTTTATCGGGCGTAACTCCTAATTCATTCATTCCGTAAAGGATACGGCGATGTACTGGTTTCAACCCATCTCTGACGTCTGGCAATGCACGAGCAACGATAACACTCATCGCATAGTCGATGAAACTTGTTTTCATTTCACTCGTCAGATTAACATCCACTAAATTTTTATCTTGCATTAAAAAATGCCCCTTTTCTAGACTTATCTTCTTTCTATTATACCATAATCATGCTAAAATCACTATCAAAAGCCATGAGATTGCTGGTTTTGCAAATAAATCGGACAACTACTTTTTACGACCCTGTACCACGTTTTTATTACTTTTTTCGCTTATTCATTAGGTAATTTTTAAGAATAATACTTTGAGTAACAAAGGAATTTTAGTTTTGATAGCGCTTTTTTATTTTCTGTTATATTTTTCACTAATTTACACATTTCTCTAGTGACATTATGTGGTTAAAGTGCTAAAATATAATTGTATGGGTATAAACCCGAATAAAATTAAGGAGATGTTTAGACATGACTGCAACTAAACAACACAAAAAAGTCATCCTTGTTGGTGACGGTGCCGTAGGTTCATCTTACGCTTTCGCACTTGTAAACCAAGGTATCGCTCAAGAACTTGGTATCATCGAAATTCCACAATTGTTCGAAAAAGCTGTTGGTGATGCGCTTGACCTTAGCCACGCGCTTGCTTTCACTTCACCTAAAAAAATCTATGCAGCTAAATATGAAGACTGTGCTGATGCTGACCTTGTAGTTATCACTGCTGGTGCTCCTCAAAAACCAGGTGAAACTCGTCTTGATCTTGTTGGTAAAAACCTTGCAATCAACAAATCAATCGTTACTCAAGTTGTTGAATCAGGATTCAACGGTATCTTCCTTGTAGCAGCTAACCCAGTAGACGTATTGACATACTCTACATGGAAGTTCTCAGGATTCCCTAAAGAACGCGTTATCGGTTCAGGTACTTCACTTGACTCAGCTCGTTTCCGTCAAGCACTTGCTGAAAAATTGGATGTTGATGCTCGTTCCGTTCACGCCTACATCATGGGTGAACACGGAGATTCTGAGTTTGCGGTTTGGTCACACGCTAACATCGCTGGTGTAAACCTTGAAGAATTCCTTAAAGATACTCAAAACGTTCAAGAAGCTGAATTGATTGAATTGTTCGAAGGTGTTCGTGATGCAGCTTACACAATCATCAACAAAAAAGGTGCAACATACTACGGTATCGCAGTAGCCCTTGCTCGTATCACTAAAGCAATCCTTGACGATGAAAACGCAGTACTTCCAGTTTCAGTATTCCAAGAAGGTCAATACGGAGTTGAAAACGTCTTTATCGGTCAACCAGCTGTTGTTGGTGCACATGGTATCGTCCGTCCAGTAAATATCCCATTGAACGACGCAGAAACTCAAAAAATGCAAGCATCTGCTAAAGAATTGCAAGCTATCATTAACGAAGCATGGAAAAACCCTGACTTCCAAGCAGCTTCAAAAAACTAATTAGCATAAATGGTTAGTCAAGAGAACCAAGTCTTAGTGGCCTGGTTCTTTTTTCACTTATATAAAATAAAGTGTATGTCAATAATCTGCACATACACTTTATTTCTAATTTTTATTCTTTAGCACTTAAAGCTGCCATTGTAATGTAGTTATATGGTTTATTAAAATGAGGCAAGAAGAAAATATCAGTAAGAGCAAGTTTCTCGATTGTTACTTTTTCTTGAATAGCAAGCGAGAACATATGAATACCCATTGAAATATTTTCATAAGATACCATCTGACAACCTAAAATAACACGACTATCCTTATCGTAAACAATCTTGATAGCCACTTCATGGTTATTGTGTTTGATAAATTCTGGTTTTTGTAGGTCGTTAAATCCTGTTTCAACGGCGTTATATCTAGCTTGCTTAGCTTTTTCTAAAGTCAAACCTGTTGAAACCATATTAAGACCATAGATTGAAATTCCGTTTGACCCTTGAACTCCTGCTCCTTCAAGCTCAGTTCCACAAGCATTATGAGCGGCAACAATACCTGTACGAACAGCATTCGAAGCCAAGGCAATATAATTCACATCGTCACGTGAATTGTCATAAATCGTCGCACAGTCACCGATAGCATAAACATCCTTCATACTTGTTTCCTGTTTTTTATTAACAACCCAAGCACCATTTCGGAATGTTTCCAAACGTCCTTTACCGAGAGCTGTGTTAGGACGGAAACCTACACACATGATAACCATATCAACATCAAAAGTTTCCTTATCGGTTACCAAACGTTCAACTTTTCCATCACCTTCAACCGCTTGAACGGCTTGTCCGAAGGCAAGACGAATACCATGGTCTTCGAGATTTTTATTCATCATGTCCGTGAAATCACGATCATAGTATCCGCCCATACAAGTATCAGCAACATCGACCAGAGTTACTTCTTTGCCTTTTCGTTGGAAGGCTTCCGCTAATTCAACACCGATATAGCCTGCACCAACTACTGCAACACGATCAATACCTGTTTTTTCCAATCGATGAATTACATCTTCTGCATTTTGGTACAATTTCACAAATTGAAGATTTTCTAAAGTTGCCTTAAATTCACGCGAACCTTCTTGAATTTCAACACCTTTTATCGGAGGTACAATTGGCTGTGAACCAGTTGCTAGAATCAATTTTTCATAAGATTCAACATGTTCTTTACCATCTACCAAAGCAGTTACTTCTTTTTGATCAAAATCAATATCAAGAACAGGTGAATTCATATAAACAGTAGCGCCCATACTTTCTAATTCTTCTTTATCAGAATAGAAAAGCCCATCTGCGCCATCAATTTGCTCACCAATCCAAAGTGCCATACCACAGCCTAAAAATGAAATATTTGAGTTTTGATCAAATGTAACAATTTCATTTTCTGAACCGTAGTTACTAAGCATAGTTTTTATAGCCGCAGTACCTGCATGGTTAGTTCCTACAACAACAATTTTACTCATCTAAGTATCCTCTTTTCAAATATTTAATAACTTAACATAGTGAGTATAACATAGCATTAAAACGCTTTCAAGATATATGCTCAAGATTCCGACTTCCTTACAAATTTTCGACAATTTGCATTTTCTTAAAATATAAAAATAAAAAGTTATCAGAAGGAATCCGATAACTTTTGTCGATTACGATTAAAACTACTTACTCTTAATGTAGTTAATACCGTCTGCCTTAGGCGCTACAGCTTGTCCAAAGAAGGTTGCAAGGACTACAATAGTCAACACGTACGGTGCAATTTGAAGGTAAACTGTTGGAATAGAACTTAGCAGCGGTAATTGTCCTCCAATGACTGCCAAACTTTGTGACAATCCAAAGAATAGACTTGCTAACATAGCACCGACTGGATTCCATTTACCAAAAATCATAGCTGCAAGAGCGATGAATCCAGGCCCAAGGATTGTTGTTGGGGCGAAGTTAACTGAGATAGATTGTGCATAGACTGCACCTCCCATACCACCAAGGAATCCTGAAATCATCACACCGTAATAACGCATTCTGTAAACATTAATACCTAAAGTATCCGCAGCCTGAGGATGCTCCCCAACTGAGCGAAGACGAAGGCCAAAGCGGGTTTTATAGAGGACGAACCAAGAAACGAATGCAAGGATAATAGCGAGATAACCAATCAAGCTTGTACTATGGAAAAAGATATCTCCAATAAATGGAATTTTTGAAAGCACAGGGAAATCAAACTTACCAAATGATTGTTGAATGTTATCTGTTTGTCCTTTGTTATAAAGAACCTTTACAAGGAAAACTGCTAAAGAAGGTGCCATCAAGTTAAGTACGGTACCACTGATAACATGGTCTGCTCGGAAATTGATTGTAGCTAGAGCATGGATTAATGAGAAAATCAATCCAACAACTCCTCCAACAAGCACTGCCAACCATGGCGTTGCTTTACCAAATGATTGAGCAAACTCCAGATTGAAAACAACACCAGAAAATGCTCCCATAACCATGATACCTTCTAGTCCGACGTTTACAATACCGCCACGCTCTGAGAATGTACCACCAATACTAGTAAAAATAAGTGGCGTTGCATAAATCAACATTGATGAAACCATCAAGGCTAAAATTGTTGTTAAACTCAACTTAGTTACCACCTTTCATTTGCTTTTTAGGTTTGACAAAGCGTTCGATAATATAGTGAATACCTACAAAGAAGATAATCAAGGCTGTAACAACTTTAATTAGTTCAGGAGGGATTCCTGCAATGTTCATACCTGGTGAACCAACGCTCAATGCTGCAAATAGGAAGGCTGCAAAAATAATTCCGATTGGATTATTTGCGGCTAGAAGACTAACTGCCATACCATCAAAACCAATTGAAATTGAACTTGACTGTACGAAAACATTTTCAAAAGTACCAAGACCTTCCACTACTCCTCCAAGTCCTGCAAAGGCACCTGAAATAATCATAGAAATAATAATAGTACGTTTAGCTGACATCCCTGCATATTCACTTGCATTTGGATTCAACCCAACTGAACGAATTTCAAAACCTAAAGTAGTTTTATTAAGCAAGAACCAGATAACGGCTACGCCAACTAAAGCAATAAAAATACCTATATTCATCCGCGAATTATTAGTGAGTGCGGATAACCAATCTGTTCGATAAGAAGCATTTGCCGATACATAGATACTTGAATCAGTTGTACGCATGATGCTCTTTGAGAATAGGTTTTGAATTACAGCATTTCCAGAATACAGAATAATATAGTTCATCATAATAGTAACGATAACTTCACTAGTACCTAGATAAGCACGGAGAATCCCCGGAATCGCCCCAGCAATTCCTCCAGCTACAGCTGCAATAACGATAGTGCAAAGAATCATTAGAGGACGTGCCATATGTGGGTGCTCTAGTGCAAACCAACCAGCAGCAATCCATCCTGCCAAAGCTTGTCCAGGTAATCCGACATTGAAGAAACCAGCGCGACTAGCAACTGAGAAACCAAGCGCAACCAACATCAATGGACCCATAGCTCGGAAAATTTCACCGATATTTTTAATACTGCCAAAAGCTGTTTGGAATAAACCTTCATAACCCCACAATGGATCGTATCCAAATATAAGCATAATGATGGCCCCAAGAATGATCCCAAGTAAAACTGAAATCAGAGGAACCGCAATTTGTTGAGCTCTCTTAGACATTACTCTCCTCCTTTTTCAATTTTTCCACCAGCCATCATGATACCAAGCTCTTGTTTATTAGTATCTTCAGGCTTAACGATACCTTGAATCTTCCCGTCGTGAATAACAGCGATACGGTCGGATACATCTAAAATTTCATCCAATTCAAAGCTGACTACCAAAACTGCTTTTCCTTTGTCTCGTTCAGCAATCAAACGTTTACGAATATATTCAATCGCACCAACATCTAGTCCACGAGTTGGTTGACTAACAATCAATAAATCTGGATCTCGGTCAATTTCACGAGCAATAATGGCTTTTTGTTGGTTACCACCTGAGAAGCCTTTGGCAAGAACATACTCGCCTGCACCGCGAACATCGAATTCCTTCATCAACTTACGAGCATATTCATTGATGTAAGAGAAATTCAAAATACCATGCTTACTCATCGGCTCCTTATAGTAAGTCTGAAGGGCGATATTTTCAGCCATGGTCATATCCAACACAAGTCCATCACGATGACGATCTTCTGGAACGTGACCCACGCTAAGTTCAGTGATTTGACGCGCTGACATCTTAGTAGATTCTTGACCTTGGATAAAGATAGAACCTGACTTCACTTTACGCAGACCAGTAATAGCTTGAATGAGCTCACTCTGTCCATTGCCATCAATCCCTGCAATACCAACAATTTCACCACCACGAACATCAAGTGAAAGGTTTTTAACCGCAGGTACACCACGATTTTCATTTACAACCAAGTCTTTGATTGAAAGAATAACATCTTTTGGATGCGCTGCTTCTTTTTGAGTCGTAAATGAAACTGAACGTCCTACCATCATTTCAGCCAAATCTTCCGAAGTAGCACCTGCAACATTAACAGTCTGAATACTTTTTCCTCGGCGGATGACAGTTACTCGATCTGCAACAGCACGAATCTCATCCAATTTATGAGTAATCAAAATAATTGATTTACCTTCTTTGACAAGATTTTTCATAATTTCAAGTAACTCATTAATCTCAGATGGTGTCAAAACCGCTGTTGGTTCATCGAAGATGAGCATATCTGCACCACGATAAAGCGTTTTAAGAATTTCAACACGTTGTTGTGCTCCAACAGAAATATCTGCTATTTTTGCATCTGGATCCACATCAAGCCCGTATTTTTCTGATAATTCTTTAATTTCAGCGCTAGCATTTCTTAAATCCAAGACACCGTTTTTAACAGTTTCATTCCCAAGTACAATGTTTTCGGCAACTGTAAAAGCTTCAACCAACATAAAGTGTTGATGGACCATTCCAATACCAAGTTGAGATGACTTGGATGGTGAGTCAATATTTACTGGCTGACCATTGATGACAATTTGTCCACTTGTAGGCTCCAAAAGACCTGCAAGCATGTTCATTAAAGTGGATTTACCAGCACCATTTTCACCAAGCAATGCGTGGATTTCACCCTTGCGAACAGACAAATTGATATGATCATTTGCCACAAAATCTCCAAATTTTTTGGTGATTTCTTTCATTTCAATGACATTTTGCGTCATGTGGTTCTCCCTTTCAGAAAAAATCATTTATATTTCAGTAAAACCCACCAAGCAATGATGAGTTTTACTGAGATATAACATCTCAGCTTGGAAAAAGAGCGATCCTAAACCGATCGCTCTACTTCCAAAAAAGTTTGTCAAAAACTATTTTTCAGGAACTTTGATGTCGCCAGAAATAATTTTTTCTTTAGCGTCAGCAATAGCTTTAACAGCATCGTCTGAAAGGTTTGTTGTTGCGATATCTACACCACCATCTTTAAGACCATAAGTTGTAGTTTTGCCACCAGGGAATTTGCCTTTGGCAGTTTCAGTAGAGATTTTCTTAACTGATTCACCAACTTCTTTGATTGTTGAAGCAAGTACAAAGTTTGATTCTTTACCATCTTTAGAAGTGTATTTACCTTCAGATGCTTGGTCACGGTCAACACCGATTACCCAAACTTTATCCGATTCATTGCGTGATTCATTTTCAGCTTTAGCTTCTGAGAAGACACCTGCACCAGTACCACCAGCTACTTGGTAGATAATGTCTGCGCCAGCGGCATATTGAGTTGCTGCGATTGTTTTACCTTTAGCAGCGTCTCCAAATGAACCAGCGTAATCTACTTTAATTTTGATTGAGTCGTCTACTGATTTAACCCCAGCTTCAAATCCTGCACGAAAGCGAGAGATAACTTCTGATTGCATACCACCAACAAAACCTACAGTTTTAGTCTTAGTTGATTTTGCTGCAGCAATACCTGCAAGATAACCAGATTCATTATCCGCAAATGTTACACTGGCAACGTTATCTGTGTTTTTGATAACATCATCGATGATAACATAGTTTACATCTGAATTGTCTTTAGCTGCTTTTTCAACTGCATCGTGGAGTGCAAATCCAATACCGTAGACAAGTTTGTAACCGCTTGATACTGCTGTGTCAAGGTTTGTAGCATAGTCAGACTCGCTAGCAGATTGGAAGTAATCATAGCCAGTACCTTTTTTAAGTTTGTTAGCTTTACCCCACTCTTGAAGACCTTCCCAAGCTGATTGGTTAAATGATTTATCATCAACACCACCAGTATCAGTTACCATAGCAACTTTCAAGTCAGTTTTCCCTAATGAAGATTTTGAAGCACCGCGATTACCACATGCTGCAAGTCCAAGCACCGCAACAGATGCTAAACCAAGTCCAACGATCTTTTTGTTCATTAAAATGAACCTCCTAAAACATTTTTTATGGACATTATGTCCTAAAGTTAATCACAGTCCTACTTAAGATCTGTGAAAGAATATGGAAGTAATTCCTCGACCGTCATCACGACCGTCTCTCCATTTTTAGAAATTAGAGTCACCTCTACAGAGGACTCAAAAAATTCAGACATTACCTGGCGACAGGCTCCACATGGTGAAACTGGCTTCTCTGTCTTGCCGTAGATTGCTAATTCTGAAAATTCTCTGTAGCCCTCAGAAACTGCTTTAAAAATCGCAGTTCGCTCGCCACAGTTAGTTAAACCAAAGCTGGCATTTTCTATATTGCAACCTAGAAAAATATGACCATCTTTTGTTTTCAATGCAGCGCCAATTGGAAAATGAGAATAAGGCACATATGCATTTTTACTTGCCTCAATAGCAAGGTTTACTAAACTAGTATCCGCCATTTGATACTTCTCCGTTGACTATTGCCACACCTGCTGAAGTACCGATCCGAGTTGCACCTGCTGCAATAAAGGCTTCTGCATCAGCTAAAGAACGGGCACCTCCCGCAGCTTTGACACCGACCTTATCACCAACAGTTTTACGCATCAATGCGACATCTTCAACCGTTGCCCCATGAATTGAAAATCCTGTTGATGTTTTAACAAAGTCTGCACCTGCTGAAACAGAAAGTTCACAAGCTTTTACCTTTTCCTCATTTGTCAGCAGGCAAGCTTCAATGATGACTTTAACCAATTTGTCACCACTTGCTTCAACAACAGCACGGATATCATCTTCGACTACTTGGTATTGACCTGATTTTAATAAACCGATATTGATAACCATATCCACTTCCGAAGCACCATTTTCAATAGCTTCTTTTGCTTCAAAGGCTTTTGTAGCACTTGTAGTAGCACCCAAGGGAAATCCAATTACTGTACAAACTTTTACATCGGTACCTGAAAGCTCATTTGCGCAGTAGGAAACCCAAGTTGGATTGACACAGACACTAGCAAAATCATACTCTTTTGCTTCAGAGACAAGCTTCGCAATTTGCTCTTGCGTACTTTCTGGTTTTAATAGTGTGTGGTCAATGTACTTATTAATTGACATGACAAACCTCCCTCTAATTTATGAAATAATTTTATGAAATAATTTTTATGATTTCTTTTGTCTCAATTCTAGCACTGTCTATTTTAACATTTTTTTTGAATTCTGTAAGCTCTTTTTCCGTTAATTTTTCCTGAGAATAAATTTTTGCTATAGAATCGCCATTTTTTACAGCATCGCCAATTTTTTTATTAAAAACAATGCCGCTTTCATAATCGAGTGGATCTGTCTTAACGGCGCGTCCTGCGCCTAGTCGCATTGCAAACAGTCCAAACTCAAGCGCAGGAAGAGCCACCACGTAACCGTCGTCTTCAGCAAAGACTTCAGTTACAACAGGTGCTGATGATGACCGATAAAGATCTTTCAAATCTCCCCCTTGCGCTTCCACCATTTGTTCAAATTTTTGTAAGGCGAGTCCATTGACAAGGTGATCATGAATCGTTTCTAGCGATTCGTCAACGCTAGCTAAACTTAGCATAATCTGTCCTAACTCACAGATGAAGTGTGTCACGTCTTCACGTCCATTGCCCTGCATAATTTCCAGCGCTTCTAGGACCTCTAAACGATTTCCAATAGCGCGACCAAGGGGCTGGCTCATGTCTGTAATGACAGCAACTGTCTTACGACTAACTTTTTTACCAAGTGCCACCATTGTCTTCGATAATTCTTCGGCATCTTCCAAAGTTTTCATAAAGGCACCTTCGCCAACTGTCACATCTAGCAAAATACTGTCAGCGCCAGCAGCTATTTTTTTACTCATCACAGAGCTCGCAATGAGCGGGATAATATCAACCGTAGCCGTCACATCGCGCAGAGCATAGAGAAGTTTATCAGCCTTGACCAAATTATCAGACTGCCCAATGACAGATATGTTGATTGCCTTGACCTGGTTGATAAATTCTTCCTGCGTGCGCTCAATTTGGAAACCTTTGATTGATTCTAATTTATCAAGAGTACCACCTGTGTGCCCCAATCCACGACCACTCATTTTAGCCACAGGGACACCAAAACTTGCAACGAGTGGTGCCAAAATCAAGGTCACCTTGTCACCTACACCGCCTGTTGAATGCTTGTCTGTCTTGATACCTGGAATACTTGACAAATCAATCTGTTCACCGCTTTCTACCATACACATGGTCAAATCGCGGGTTTCTCGTGTCGTCATTCCTTGAAAATAGACAGCCATTGCAAAAGCTGACATTTGATAGTCAGGCACAGTCCCAGCAACATAGCCAGAAATTAACCATTGAATCTCATCACTTGACAGTTCCAAGCCATCACGCTTTTTTTGAATTAAATCTACTGCTCTCATACTCATTTCTCACTTCTTAAAATGTAGTAACCCTTATCTTTTTTGACAATTTCACAGTTTCCAAAGACTTCCTCCATCTTAGCCTTTGCACTTGGGGCACCTTGTTTTTTCTGAATGACAATCGTTAAACTACCACCATCGTTAAGGTAGTCAATACTCTCTTCAATAATTTGATGAACGACCTTCTTGCCCGCACGAATTGGAGGATTACTGATAATGTAATCATAACTTCCATTTACATTTTCATAGACATTAGACTGGAAGATTGTTGCCACAACCTGGTTTCTCTCAGCGTTTTTTTTAGCTAGTTCAATAGCCCGATTATTGATGTCTACCATTGTAACGTCTAATTGATGCACTTTGACCAAGGAAATTCCTAAGGGACCGTAGCCACAGCCTAAATCAAGAAGTTTCTTGCCATTATCAACTTCCAAAGCATTCAAAAGTACCTGACTACCAAAGTCAATCATTTTTTTAGAAAAGACTCCTGCATCCGAGTAAAATTGAAAATCCTCTCCTAATAAACTCACTCTTAAATCATGAATATCGTGAGCTGCATCAGGATTTTCAGTATAATACATATTATTCATATTTGCTCCTTTACATTGCTTTTTAATTCTAACACATTCTGTAACTGTGTTCAATTCTATTTAAAAGTGTTATAATATGCTCCAATAGGAGTTATGGAAATGATAAATGAACTAATAAATTTTGATCGTTTTTCGAGGAATGAATGGCAAGTGTTACATCAAAAAAGCCATCCCTTGTTAACCGAAAAAGAACTTGAATCTTTGAAGAGTCTAAATGACACCATTAATATTCAAGACGTTGTGGAAGTCTACCTACCAATTATTAGCCTTGTTCAGATTTATCAAAATAACGCTAACAACCTTTCGTTTGCTAAAAGTATCTTTCTGAAAAGAGAAAGGCAGGCGCGACCATTTATCATTGGTATTTCCGGATCAGTCGCTGTCGGAAAGTCCACTACCAGTCGGTTAATTCAGCTCTTACTCGCTCGGACTTTCAAAGAATCCAAGGTAGAGTTAGTAACCACAGACGGATTTCTCTATCCCAATGATACCTTGATTCAAAATAATCTATTAAACAGAAAAGGTTTTCCAGAATCTTACGATATGGAGAAGCTGATTAACTTTTTGGATGCTGTTAAAAATCGCATTAAGACGACACTTCCAATCTATTCACATGAGATTTATGACATCGTTCCCGACTGCTACCAAACAATCGATTTCCCCGACTTTCTTATCGTGGAAGGTATCAATGTTTTTCAAAATCCCAAAAACAATAACCTTTATATCAATGATTACTTTGATTTTTCAATTTATATTGATGCTGACAGCAGTCATATTAAAAATTGGTACCTTGAGCGTTTTAAGACATTGCTAGCGCTAGCAAAAAAGGATAAACATAACTACTATCACGATTACTCGCAACTTCCTATCGAAGAGGCTGTCGCTATCGCTGAAAAAACTTGGGAGTCTATTAATCTCGTCAATCTAAACAACTATATTTTACCAACCAAAAATCGCGCTGATCTTATCATCCACAAATCAAGCGACCATAAAATTGATGAAATTTACCTGAAAAGGTGATTAAGACTTGCAAAATATTGATTAATTCGATATACTGATATAGTTAGATTAATACGGAGGTGAAAACATTGGCAAATATTAAATCAGCTATCAAACGCGCTGAACTTAACGTTAAACAAAACGAAAAGAACTCAGCTCAAAAATCAGCTATGCGTTCTGCTATCAAAGCATTTGAATCAAACCCATCAGAAGAACTTTTCCGTGCTGCTTCTTCAAGCATCGATAAAGCTGCTTCTAAAGGTTTGATTCACACAAACAAAGCAAGCCGCGATAAAGCACGCCTTGCTGCTAAACTTGGTTAATCATATTAACTAGAGAAATTACCGGTTTATTCGGTGATTTCTTTTTTATTTTCTATACAAATAAATTAAAAAGAGTTGAACCAGTTAATTCAACTCTTTTTAATTTATTTAATTGCATCTGTCGCTACATCTTCACCAAACCATTTGTTTGAAATTTCTTTGAATTTTCCTGATTTGTAAAGTTTTTTGAAAGCAGCGTTGATTTTCTTCACTAGCGTTTTATCTGATTTACGTGCTCCTACAGCAAAGTCTTCACCGCTGTATTCACTTTGGGTGATATTGTATTTATCAAGATCGCCTTCTTGTTTGAGGTAGTAGTTGGCATACACACGGTCAATCAAAAGTCCATCAATACGGTTATTCTTTAAATCAATCAATGCTTGTGTGAATGTTTCATACTGTGTTGCATCATTGTCCTTGACAATATCTTTCAACACCTTAGGATTTGCTGTGAAAGCATCATAACCAGAAGATCCTGATTGCGCTCCTAATACTTTGCCTTTCATATCTGCAAAAGACTCGATTCCTGAATCCCTCTTAGTTACAAGGACCTGCTCATTTTTCATATAAGGATTTGTGAAGGCAACTTTTTCTTTACGCTCATCTGTAATCGAATAACCATTCCAAATGAGGTCAATTTTACCATTTTTCAATTCTGTTTCTTTTAAGTCCCAGTTAATAGCTTGCCACTTCACTTTAATACCGTATTCTTTGAAGACAGCGTTCGCTAAATCAATATCAAACCCAGTATTTTTACCATTTTCATCTTCGAATCCCATTGGAACAAAAGTATTATCAAATCCAATTGTAATTGATTTTTTGGATTGATAGGTATCCCAATTATCTGATTTTGTGCTAGATGATTTTGTCGACGAACACGCAGCTAAACCAACTAAACTAACAATCGCTGTAGCAGCGAAAAGAATCTTTTTCAATTTCATAAAGCAATCCCCTTTTCCTATTTTGGATTAATTTTCAAAATGTGATCTGAAATATTTTCAGCAAACTGTAAATCATGCGTCACAACAATCTGTGTAATGCCAGCTTCACGATTTTGTAAAATTAATTTTTCAACTTCTTGACGTAATTCCGGATCGAGCGCACTCGTGGGTTCATCATATCCAATGATACGCGGATCAATCATCATAGCTCGTGCAAGAGCCACCCGTTGCTTTTGACCGCCCGAAAGTGAATACGGATAAGCATTTCCATGTTCACCTAAACCAAGTCGTTCTAGTAAAGCTTGCGCTTTTTTTAGAGCCTCTTCCTTATCCATCCCCATTGTTTTAATAGGTGATAAAGTTAGGTTATCTAGAACAGATAAGTGCGGAAATAATTGAAAATCCTGAAAAACAAATCCCAATAAGTTTAAACTTTCCAAGCGATCAGTGGGCACAACTTCACCGTTGTAAATGATTTCACCCGAATCAATTTTTTCCAAACCTGCTAGCATCCTTAACAGAGTCGTTTTTCCTCCACCTGAAGGTCCGACAAGAGAGAGAATTTTTCCTTCTTCCACTACTAGATTAAACTGATCAAAAATTTGTTTCTGACCAAATCGTTTAGAAATATTTTTTAATTCTAACATGTGTCCTCCCTTATTTGTAGAAATCAAATTTTTTCTCAACTCGTTTAGAGACGATTGTGACAATCCCTACAAGTAAAAGATAAATGCCACCAGCAATAAACATTGGTGCCAAGGTCGCATCACGGTTTGCTGCAGTTTTACTTGCTAGAAGCAAATCACCTACACCCAAGACATAGACGAGTGATGAATCTTTAACAAGGTTAATAATCTCATTGAAGACACTTGGTAAAACAATCTTAAACACCTGAGGGAGGATAATGTAGCGAATTGTCTGAAGTTGAGAAAATTTCAAAACTTTAGCGGCTTCATACTGTCCTTTCGGAATAGCTGCGATTCCTCCACGGAAAATTTCTGCAAAATAAGCTGCATAGTTTAGTGTAAAGGCCAGAATCGCCGCTGGCATACGATCGAATGAAATACCAACACTAGGCAAAACATAATAGACAAAAATCAATTGTAAGAGCAAGGGCGTTCCACGCATTACCCAGACATACAAGGTCAAAAACCATTGCAATGGTTTAAAGTTGATTTTCATCAAAAAAGCTAAAATTGCTCCCAGTGGAATTGACAACACAAGAACGATGAAGAAAACTTGTAAGGTTACAACAGCTCCATTTAATAAACTTGGCAGGACCTGTGATATATAAGCCATGTTACCTCCTAAATATAGATAGTTGCTCTTATTATACCAAATTATCAGAATTTTTGATACTAATTTATAAAAATACATAAAATGAATTTTCAATAAACAAAAATAGGCAGTTAGCAGTTACACTAATTGCCTATGTCAGACTTTTCTTTTATAGTTTTTTGACAAATTCTGATTTTAGCTTCATTGCGCCAAAGCCATCGATTTTACAATCAATGTTGTGGTCACCTTCAACCAAGCGAATATTTTTGACACGTGTGCCTTGTTTAATATCTTTAGGCGCACCCTTCACTTTCAAATCTTTAATAACAGTAACTGTGTCGCCATCTGAAAGCTTTGTACCGTTGCTATCCAAGACAACTAGACCATCTTCTTCTACTTCATTTGGATCCCACTCGTAGGCACATTCTGGGCAGACAAGTAAAATACCATCTTCATAGACATATTCTGAATTACATTTTGGGCAATTTGGTAAAGACATAACATCTCCTCTATTTTTATTCTGAATATCTATTTTACCTAATCTTACAGCGTTTGGCAATAGTGTTCCGTGACTTTTATACTATTCAACCGTAACTGATTTAGCAAGATTACGTGGTTTATCAACGTCAAGGCCACGTTGTAATGATGCGAAGTATGCAATAAGCTGCGCTGGGATAACCATTGAGATTGCTGTCAAGAATGGATGCACTTTGTTAACCAAGATATCATCACCTTCACGGGCTAAATCTTCTTCAACAATTGTCAATGCGTTTGCACCACGTGCCACAACTTCTTGTACATTTCCGCGTGTGTGTGCTGCAACAGCTTCATCTCCAGAAATCAAAGCAAGAACAGGTGTGCCATCTTCAATCAATGAAATCGTTCCGTGTTTTAATTCACCAGCTGCAAAGCCTTCTGTTTGGATGTATGAAATTTCTTTTAATTTAAGCGCTGCTTCCATTGTTACATAATAGTCATTACCACGTCCAATATAGAATGCATTACGGGTATTGCCAAGAAGTGTTTCAACTTTTTCTGCAATAACATCTTTTTCAGAAAGGGTAGCTTCGATTGATTGGGCAACAATAGATAGTTCGTGTACCAAATCAAAAGCTTTTGCTTCTGCTTTTCCGCTAGCTTCACCGACAGCTTTTGCCAAAAAGGCTAGTGTCGCAACCTGTGCAGTGTATGCCTTAGTTGAAGCAACCGCAATTTCAGGACCCGCATGGAGGAGCATTGTGTAAGAGGCCTCACGTGAAAGGGTAGAGCCTGGAACGTTCGTTACTGTCAAGCTAGGAATACCAAGCTCATTAGCCTTAACTAAAACCTGACGGCTATCAGCTGTTTCACCAGATTGACTAATAAAAATGAACAATGGTTTTTGGCTCAAAAGAGGCATATGATAGCCCCATTCAGAAGCAATTCCAAGTTCTACAGGTTTTCCGGTCAAAGCCTCCAAAGTATTTTTCGAAGCAAAGCCGGCATGATAAGATGTTCCAGCGGCAATAATGTAAAGACGGTCGGCATCTTGAACAGCTTTTACAATATCATCATCAACTGTGACACGACCAGTTTCATCTGTGTACTTAGAAATCAATTTACGCATGACTGTTGGCTGCTCATCAATTTCTTTAAGCATATAGAAAGGATATGTCCCTTTACCGATATCAGATAAATCAAGCTCAGCTGTATAACTATCGCGTTCGATAACATTTCCTTGGTAATCTTGAACCTCGACTGAATCTTTTGTAACAACAACAAGCTCTTTGTCATGAATTTCCATGTATTCGTTTGTTTCACGAATCATAGCAATTGCATCTGAACATATCATATTGTAACCATCACCAAGACCGATAAGTAGAGGTGATTTATTTTTCGCAACATAGATAGTATCAGTATTTTCTGAGTCAATCAAGGCAAATGCATACGAACCTTCGATAATGCTCAAGGCTTTTTTGAAGGCTTCAAGAACATCCATACCATCTTCTTCAACAAGTTTCCCAATCAAATGAACCGCAATTTCAGTATCGGTTTGACCTTTCAAAGTATGACCTGTAAGATATTCCTCTTTGATCTGAAGATAATTTTCAATAACACCATTATGGACTAAAACAAAGCGTTCAGTTTGTGAGCGGTGTGGATGAGCGTTATCTTCAGTTGGCTTACCATGAGTTGCCCAACGGGTATGACCAATACCAATCGTCCCTTCGACAGCGTCTCCAACTTTTGCTTTCAAATCGGCAATTCGTCCGACTGACTTGATTAATTGTCCCTGATTTTCGTTTGCAACAAAGATTCCTGCTGAATCATAACCGCGATACTCTAATTTTTCAAGACCTTGAATCAAAATATCAGTTGCATTAGTACTACCAACGACACCAACAATACCACACATAATAATATACCTTCTGAGCTTTAACTCTGACTTTCTTATTTATTTTAAAATTGGTATAGGTCGATCTATACCTTTAAAAGCTAACAAAATCAGTATATAACTAATTCTTTTCCTTGTCAAATAAAAGATTGGTATAGCTTCTAAAAATAATATTATGACTGTAACAGCCCTACTACAGTTTTTGCGGTAAAGTAAAAAGCAGAGCGATTTTTTACTCTGCTTTTATAAATCCAAATTGATTTAATGGGAATAGTTTAAAGGTTATAACCCCTTGAATCTGATTTTTTTTAATCAAACCAAATTTGCGACTATCGTTAGTATTTTGGCGATTATCGTTTAACACAAGATAATAACCCTTAGGGATAGTTGTATATTTATTATTGGTGATTGTCTCCAAAGAAAAATCTGATGTAAAGGCTGTCTGTGTATCTGATGTTGATAGATAAGCAGTCTTTAGATTTTCAATGTAAGGTTCATCCTTATACACGTTATCAACGTAAAGAACATCATCAATAACACGTGCCTGCTCCCCCTCGGTAGCAATAACACGACTGATATAATAAATATCTTTTACCTTATAAACTATAAAATCCTTATATTTTGGCGGTTGGTTACGATTAACAACGACAACATCTCCAGAATCAAGATAAGAATTTTTAGCATCTTCATGCACTTTAAAGGTTGAAAAAACAAAATACCTCAACAAAACCAATGTCAAAATGGCAATCAATGCCAAAATAATATTTCTAATTAAATCTCTTTTTACCATAACAACTCCTAGTGATATAAACATTATACCATTTTATACATAATAAAAAAAGCCTACCAAATGGCTTGATAGACTTTTTTATTTATTAGAGATTATTTTACAGTGCGGATACGCATTGTGTTTGTTCCACCAGTACCAACTGGAACACCAGCAACGATAACGATGTTGTCACCTGATTCAACAAGACCTGATGCAAGAGCTGCTTTTTCAGCAACTTCGAACATATCGTCTGTTGAAGCTGGTTTATCAGTTACAATTGGAATAACACCCCAGTTCAACATCAATGATTTTTGAGTGATTTCATCGAATGTTACTGCCAAGATGTCAGCATCTGGACGGTATTTAGAAATAAGACGAGCTGTGTTACCTGACTCAGTAAGAGCAACAACCAATTTGATGTCCATTGAGCTTGTAGCATCTTTTACAGCTGAAGCAACAACTTCTGTCTTAGTTGAACGAGCAAATTGTGATGAATCAAGACGACCATATTCGTTAAGAAGTGTTTGAGCATTTTTATCAATTGTAGCCATAGCACGAACTGATTCAACTGGATATTTACCATTAGCGGATTCTCCTGAAAGCATCGTAGCATCAGTGCCGTCAATAACGGCATTGAAGACGTCAGACACTTCTGAACGAGTAGCACGTGGTTTTTCAGTCATCGTTTCAAGCATGTTTGTTGCTGTAACAACAATCTTACCTGCTGCATTGACTTTAGTGATAATCATTTTTTGGTAAACCGGAACCATTTCAAATGGTACTTCAATACCCATGTCACCACGAGCAATCATGATACCGTCTGCTGCTTCGATAATTTCATCAATATTGTCAATACCTTGTTGGTTTTCAATTTTAGCCAACAATTTAACATGACCGTTTCCAGTTTCTTCACAGATTGCACGAACTTCGTTAACGTCTTTTGCAGTACGCACAAATGAGATAGCGATGAAATTAAGCCCTTGTTCAAGACCGAAACGAATATCAGCGTTATCACGTTCAGCAAGTGCTGGGAAAGGAATTTTAGTGTAAGGAATGTTTACACCTTTTTGTTTAGCAATAATACCATCATTTTCAACTTCAACAACGAATTCGCGCTTTTCAGCATCTTTTTCAATGATACGAAGACCAAGTTTACCATCGTCAACAAGAACTTGTTTACCAACTTCAACATCATCAAAAACATCAAGAGCACCAGCAACGTTCAATGCAATAACGTCACGTGTTGATTTAATACCTTGCTTTGTAGCAACGCGAATAACTTCACCAGTTTTGTATGAATATTCTTTAGCGTCGCCTTCGAACAATTCAGTACGGATTTCTGGTCCTTTTGTATCAAGAAGGAAACCAACTTTTTGACCAGCAATTTCTTCTGCACGACGTACAGTTGCCATACGAGCACCTTGCTCTGCATGGTCACCGTGTGAAAAGTTGAAACGGAAAACATTTGCGCCTTCTTTAATCAATTCAGCGATTTTTTGTGCAGATGCTTCAACATCAAGGCTTTCACCCCAATAGCCATCTTCACCAAATTTTTTACCACCGCGGAATTCTACCGCAGGACCAAGTGTTGCAACAATTTTTACACGTTTATTCATGATAAATATGAACTCCTTTATATTTTAAATGTCTTTTACGACAGATTTTAACTGATTTTATTGGTTTGCCAAGTCACGGTTAAGTTGTGCTAAACGTAAGTCTGCTTTGTGCGGATTATTAACAATAATCTTACCGTCTTCGCCTAAGCTGAACAAGGCACCTTCTTCTGCGGTTCCGAGAATTGGGCTTTCAACCATTTCTTCATTGTGAACCCCAACAGCAAGACCACCACGACCTTGTTTCAACAATTCAACAGCATGAGCACCCATGCGTGAAGCAAGAACACGATCACGAGCAGTCGGTGTACCACCACGAAGTAAGTGACCGAGATTTGTAACACGAAGATCGCTGTCGTCGCCAGCTGCTTTCATGGCTTTAGCGAATTCTTCACCACTCATAACACCTTCGGCAACAACAATGATTTGATGATGTTTACCTTCAGCATAACCAGCTTTGACTTCTGCCACAACCTCATTGATGTCATATGCTTCTTCTGGGATGATAATTTGATCTGCACCAGATGCAATACCTGACCAAAGTGCAATGTCACCAGCGTTACGTCCCATAACTTCTACAACGAAAGTACGATTGTGACTTGCTGATGTATCACGCAAACGATCAAGATTTTCTACAGCAGTCGCAACAGCTGTATCAAAACCGATGGTATAGTCAGTACCAACGATATCGTTATCAATTGTTCCTGGCAAACCAACTGCTGGGAAGCCATGCTCTGTCAAACGCATAGCACCATGATAAGAGCCATCACCACCAATGACAACGACACCTTCAATGCCATGCTTTTTAAGTTGTTCGATACCTTTTAATTGTCCTTCTAATTGAGCGAACTCAGGGTAACGAGCTGAACGAAGGAAAGTTCCACCACGGTTGATTTTATCACCAACTGAATTGGCATCTAATGGGAAAATGTCATCATTAACCATTCCAAGGTAACCTTGGTTAATGCCGAAAACTTCCATTCCTTCAGAAATTGCTTTACGAACAACTGCACGAACAGCAGCGTTCATACCAGGGGCGTCACCGCCACTAGTCAAAACAGCAATACGTTTCATTTTGCTTGATACTCCTTCTATTAATTTAACATTTTCATTATAGCATATTAATTTGTAAATTGCTTCACTTTGTTTTCTTTTTTTAGCGAAAAATCGTTTTCAAAACCAGTTTCTTTAACTCTTCTTCCAGGTCTAAACTTTTCTGAACAAAATGCTTCTGACTTTGGATGGTTTCTTTAGGTGATTGGTAATGTAAAATAACCGGGATATTGCCTGGATATTGCGATAAAACTCGAGAAACTTCCTTATCGTTGGCGTGATTTTCTAGAAGGATCCAAAATTTCTCTGTTGTCGCTACTTCAATTCCGTTCAATATCATCTGCAATCTGCCATTACGATTTTGAATTCTTCCAGTGATGAAGCAACATTGTCCTTCGGTGATTTGAGATTTTATCTGGACATATGTTTCAGGAAATATTGTAACATCCAACTTTCGCTTGGTGTCTGTTGTGCTTAAAAATGCCATTTGTTGACCGCTAGACTTCGTTCGAATGATTCGTACTGAATCAATTTGGACAAGGACTGTGACCTCTTGATTTTCCTGGAGGTCTGCAATCGGAGTGAATGGTCTTTGTGCCTGCTCCGCTATTGCGGTAAGCGGATGAGGACTGACTCCAATCCCTATAATTTCTTGCTCAAAACGGTACTTCTCAGTCAATGTATAGTCATCTGCATCCGTCCAGCTGTAAGAACTATCTGCGAACAAGCTCCCTAATTCAGCAACAAAGGTAAAAAGATTTTCAAGATTTTCCTCAATCTTGTGGCGATTCTTGTCAAATTCATCAAATAGGCCGATGCGAATCAACGGTGTTAGAAATTCAGCTTTCTGATAATTACTAGGAAGTCTCGTCAGGAAGTCTTCAATGCTCTTAAAAGGTTGATTCTGACTAATCCAATAAGCCATATCTTTGGGAAGACCCTTAATATTTCTTAAACCAAGGTAAATCTGCTTATTTCCGATTCGGTCATGGTAAGGAACAGTGTTAATTGAAGGCGTAGCGACTTGAAAGCCCATGTCCAAGGCATCCACAATATAACTGCTGCTAGAGTGATTTAGCATGACATCAAAGAACACATCTGGGTAGTGAACTTTAAAATAAGCAAGTTGAAAAGCTAGGGCTGAGTAAGCGAAAGCATGACTTCTGTTAAAACCGTAGCCTGCAAACTTAGCCATGCGGTCAAAAATATCACGCGCAACAGACTCTGAATGTCCCAAAGCTAGCGCTCCTGCCAGAAAGTCGCTGGACATTTTCTGCATTTGACCAGCATTCTTTTTTGACATGGCGCGTCGTAGCAGATCTGCTTTACCGAGGCTAAAACCTGCATAAACCTGCGCAATTTGCATAACCTGTTCCTGATAAAGCATAATGCCATAGGTAGGTTCCAATATTGAAGCGATAGCGGGATCTATGAGATCCATAGATTCTCTTCCAAATCGGCGATTGACAAAATTGTCTGTATAGTCACTAGCTCCCGGTCGATTTAAACTGGTTGTAGCAACGATATCCTCAAAACGATTAGGCTTGATGCGTTTTAGCAGATTGATGGCCCCAGCTTGTTCGAATTGGAAAATACCCTTCGTCTGACCTGCCGCAAAGAGAGCAAGGGTGTCACGGTCTTCTAAATCGATAGCTTTAATATCAATCGAAATACCATAATTTGCTTGAACTTGCTCTTTCATTTTTTGGACAAAGGTTAGGTTTCGCAAGCCTAGAAAGTCCATTTTTAATAGACCGTTTGCCTCGACAGCTCCCGCGTCATATTGAGTAATCATCATGTCTTCGCCAGCTTTTAGCGGAATATGGTCTGTGAGGTCATCATCGCTCATTACCACTCCGGCTGCGTGAATTGAGGTCTGTCGTGGATTACCTTCAATGCGCTTTGCAATTTCGTAAGCTCTTTGGTACTCCAACTTGCTATTGATAATCTGCCTAAAGGTGAGATTATTCTCGTAAACTGTAGTCAGATTGTCACGAAAACCAATTTTGCGAGTGATATTAGTTAATTCGTACTCAGGGGCACCAAATCTTTTAAAAACATCACGGATAGCCTGCTTAGCTCCAAAGGTCGAGAAAGTCACAATCTGTGCAGAGTGCATCGTCCCATAACGGTTACGCACATAATGCAGGAACTCACTGCGATAAATATCAGGAAGGTCAATATCAATATCAGGCATGCTGTAGCGTTCTTCGTTGAGGAAGCGTTCAAATAGAAGGTTGTTTTTCACGGGGTCAATACCTGTGATATCCAGAGCATAGGATACCAGACTCCCCGCAGCAGAACCACGTCCCATCCCCATATAATAGCCCTTGCTCCGACCAAATCTTAACAAATCCCAAACAATCAAGAAATAGTCGTCAAAGCCCATCTTATGAATGATGTGAAGTTCTTCTTCCAGGCGCTCATGATATTCAGGCAACCAAATATGCTTTGCTTTTAAGCCTTCTTCTGTCAGTTCTCGCAATTCTTGTACAGCTGGTTTTTGGCGATTAAAGCGGGGCAACTTCAAGTAGGTATTAAAGTGATAAGTGATTCCTGCAGCCAGTTGTTCTAGATTAGACAGAGCTTCAGGGAAACGTTGCTTAAAGGCTTGGGTGGCAACATCACAAGCTAGTAAGTGTTGGTTAGTTGCTACAGGAGGGGTGTCCTTCAAGGCTTGGTTATCTCTGATAGCATGGAGCATGTGGAGAATCTCAACGTCATCATTTGAGAAATAACGGACCGTATGGAAAGCAATGGTTGGCTCGGGGTAAGACCTCTGTGGAGCCTCTAAATCAATACCAATATAGTAATCAAAAGGAAGCGCCAGCTCCTCATTCCAACTATAATGAGGAATGAGGATAGCTAGACCATCCAAATCATCTGCCAGCTGTTCCAAGGTCAATCCGTCCGACATCTGAGCAGTCGATAACTTCAACAATCGACGGTAACCTTGAGTATTTTTCGCAATCAAAAAAAGCGTCAGATTCCCCTGTGGCATGGCTAGCGCTAGCTCAATACCAACTACTGGCTGTAAACCAGCTTTTTGCGTTTCTTGAATAAAATGGAATGCGCCGTAAAGATTATCTTTATCCATCATTCCGATTGTCTGATAACCTAATTCTTTTGCCCTACTAATGTAAGTCTTTAGGTCTACCAAACTATCCATAAAGGAATAAACGGTTTTGGTATTTAATTGGGCAAACATTGGCACTCCTTCTTCATGAAATATTTATCTTACTATTATACTATAGATTAACTGGGTCTTCAAAAATAAAACTGCACCCAAGTGGATAGAATGCTTGCTTTTACTTGACAATTCAAAATATTTTCTGTACCATTTTTGTAGTACAAATGTAATCTAACATTGATTTTTATTTAATAATAGTTATGAAAGGAGACATCATGGCTTGGAAATTTGATGAGAAATCTCCCATCTATGCTCAAATTGCAAAATATATTAAATTACAAATTATCAGTCATGCTATCAAAAGTGGCGAACAACTACCAACCGTTCGAGATTTTGCTGAGGAGGCCGGGGTCAATCCCAACACCATGCAACGTGCCTTTACCGAGTTAGAACACGAAGGAATAGTCTATTCGCAGCGCACCGCTGGACGTTATGTGACAGAAGATACTGATTTAATAGCCCAGAAGAGACAAGAGGTCGCGCAAGCTGAGTTGCAAACCTTCGTCTCAAATATGTTGAAAATTGGGCTTAATCGTGAAGACATTCTTCCTGCTCTTGAGCATTACTTGAAGGAGGCTAATTAATGGCTGATTTATTACAACTTCATCACGTTTCTAAAAATTTTCAAAAGCACAAGGCTATTGACGATTTGACAATTTCCCTTCCTGCTGGTCAGATTATCGGTCTGATTGGTCCTAATGGGAGCGGAAAAACAACCCTTATTAAATTGATAAATGGGCTTTTAAAAGCTGATATCGGAGAAATCGTTATTGACGGTTTTCGCCCGTCTGTTGATACTAAAAAAATCATTTCATATCTTCCTGATACGTCATATTTGCAAGAAAATATGAAAGTTAAGGACGCCTTGACTTTCTTTGAAGATTTCTATGCTGACTTTGACCGTAACAAGGCAGAACAGCTTATGGCTGATTTGGGATTAGCTATTGATGACCGACTTAAAAATCTTTCAAAAGGTAATAAAGAGAAAGTTCAACTTATTTTAGTGATGAGTCGCAAGGCTAAGCTGTACATTCTCGATGAACCAATTGGGGGAGTTGACCCAGCAGCGCGTGACTACATTTTAAAGACCATCATTAATAACTACTGTGAAGAAGCATCTGTTATTATTTCTACTCACTTGATTGCCGATGTTGAGCCGATACTAGACCATGTCATTTTTCTCAAAAATGGGCAAATTGCTCTGCAAGGAAATGCCGATGATTTACGAGAAGAATATGGTCAATCAATAGACAGCCTTTTCCGTGATAAATATAAGGCTTAGGAGATTTTAGGAGAATGAAATGTTTGGAAAGTTACTAAAATATGAATTTAAATCCATTGGAAAATGGTACTTTGCATTAAATAGCGCTGTTATTCTGGTATCAATCGTTTTAGGATTCGCTGTCAAATCGTTAAGTCTCCTGACTAACGACAGCAACAATGCGGCGCAAGCGATTCTGCCCGTCCTTTTAATGATGATGCTTGCTGTACTAATTGCCGGCTCATGGATTGCAACGCTGGTTATTATCGTTAGACGATTTTACAAAAATATCTACGGGAGAGAAGGCTATTTAACGCTCACTCTACCTGTATCAACGCACCTCATCATTTTGTCCAAATTGGTTGCCTCTGTACTATGGACCATCTTCAATGCAATTGTTGTTGCCCTAGGGATTATGTTGATTTTTCTACCAAATATCGGTGTTGGAAAGATGTTAGTTGCTCTACCATCGCTCGCTCAACTGGCCAGTCCAGCATTTTGGTTGCTAGGAATTGCCTATCTGCTTGCTTCATGGGTTTCTAGCACCTTGATGATATTCTTAGCTATCTCAATTGGTCAACTCTTCTCTGATAAACGCATTTTGATGGGATTCGTTTCCTACATCCTTTTGTACATCTTGATTGCTGTGATTTCGATGTTCAGCACTGGTGCTTTCAATCCTCTGGCAGATGATGATTTTCCCTTTACCACGCCTTATTTCCTTTACACTATTGGGGAATGTGTGGTTCAAGCCCTTGTTTTTTATTGGGGAACGCATTACTTGCTCAAAAATCATCTTAATATTCAATAGAAAATGAAGCCGTTCACTTTGTCTCGGCTTCATTTTTCTCTAAAACACACCTTTTGAAAATAACAACTCCTCCTACAACTTGACCCAATAAAAAAATTCATAAAATCAAGAACAGAAAGGACACCATATGCCAACGATTTTTGATTATCTTCAAGCAAGGAAAGAAGCAGCCTTTGAAGAAATGCCTCTCAACCGAGTTGACATGCTCTGCTTAAACGAACTCGGTTATATCGCTTTTGAGAAATTGCTTCCCGACTCCGTCGATTTGAGTCAGCCCATACAGCTAGCTAGCCTTTTAGAAACTTATGATAGCAGCCAGTTAGCCTATGATTTCATGATGACCAAGGAACGGGTTGAGCTCTGTCAACTCATCTTTTCATCAGAGCGCTTTAAGGACCTCACTCTGTCACATTATGTCAGCGATACTGACTTAGAATTTGAAAAGCAATTCGCAGCCATGCTACTGACGCTTCCATCTATCCAGCACCAGCAAGTTATTTTCCGAGGGACTGATGATAGCTTGATTGGTTGGAAAGAGGACTTTAAACTGACTTACATGAGGGAAATTCCTGCACACCGCTCTGCCATTGCCTACCTAAAAGAGATTTTGCAAGAGGTCAACGGGGACATCGTCGTCTCAGGCCACTCAAAAGGCGGGAATCTCGCCCTATATGCTTCAAGCCACATCGATAGCCCTTTGCAAGACCGTATCCCACTAATCTGCCTCTTTGATTCGCCTGGACTACAAAAAGAGGAGCTTGCCACCCAAGGGTATTTGGCTATTAAGAATAAATGCTGGCGCATGATTCCTAGAGAATCTATCGTCGGAATTATGCTCTACTTTGACCTAGTGCCCGATGTGGTGGACAGCCAACTAGCAGGAATCAGCCAGCACGACGTTGCTCAATGGCAGGTGACCATGGACGGACAATTCGATATCGGACACCAACAAACAGAATTGAGTCTAAATCTAGAAAAGACCTTCAAAGAATGGACGGATAAACTTAGCAATCAAGAGTTGAAATTAATCTTTGATCTGCTATTTGATAGCCTGATGGATAACGGCATTTACAGTCTCAATGATTTTAGTCTCGACTCTCTATCTCGGGTATTTCAAGCACTAACAACATTAAATGGACTCGACCCTCAGAAAAAACAAGTTCTAAATAAGTCTCTTCGTCTACTCATCAGCAGTTACACGAGTCAGCTTAGATACCCAAGCTTACCAGATTTGCCGAAAATTAATTTCCCTAATTTCTTCGACCGAAAATAAGCCGAACTCCTTGAGATTTTTTCTCAAGGAGTTTTAATGTAATCTGTTTTGCAAGTAAGAAAAAAGCCCCTTGAGAACAACAAGGAACTTCCGTGCTTTATGGAGCCGGTGGGAGTCGAACCCACGTCCAAACACCTGCCAACATATTCGTCTACAACCATAGGTTATGCATTTGATTTAACGCTGACACGAGACATAACTCAACCCTTATCAACGCGAGCCCATAAATCTCTTTTTAACTAGCTAGGCAATAGTTAAACGTAGCTTGCTAATAATAAGACCTTCTGGCAGAACACAAGCAATCCTGAGAAGATCACACAGGCAGGTTATTAAGCTGCTACTGCGTAAGAATTTGTATTTTTTGCAGTTATATTTAACTGAGCGTTAACACGGCGCCACCCGAGTCGCAAAATATGCCTCATAATGCCTGTCGAATCCGTAACGACCCCAAAACATTAAGGTAAGAAAGACTTACTTTAATAGTATACCAAATCATCAATGAAATAGCAAAACTTAAGGTCAAATGGCATTATAAAAGAGCTGCTTTCAACGGAAAACAACTCTTTAGTCTGTTAGATGATTGTTGGAATCTCTTCATCATCGTCGAAATCCTCAATTTCAGCTTCACCATCGGAAACTTTTTGAATGCGACCTAGGATGAAACGTGAAATTGGTCCTGCAACAATAAAGTTTAATGGTAGAGCCATAACAAGATTGGTTAACCAAGCATTACCGTAACTTGCTGGTGTCACACCGACGCCGTTCATGAACAAGCCAAAGAAAGACATCAAGGTTACCATACAGATTGCCATTGTCCCTGAAATAGCAATGATCTTAGCCCAACGTTTTTCATGGTGTCCCATATACGTCAACAAGCTAATTGCCACCTTTTTAGCGATTGGTCCAACAATCAAAACGTCCAATAGGAAAGCTACTGCAAAACCAGGCACAAAACCACTGGTAATATGGACTAGTGACAAATGACCAGCCACAAACAGATTCCAGGCACTCATTCCAAAAACCATCATCGAACACATTAAACATGTGAAAATCATTGCTTCTTTAAAATTTCTAGGCATAACATCTCCTCTTCTTTTATCTTTTTAAAAGGCAACAGGGATTATAATAGCACATTCTGAAAAATCGTGTAAGCATTTTTTCAAAAACAAATCAGAGAAAACGTTTTACATTCCTCTGATTCACTTTCTCTTAATTGATTATGGTAGGATTTGTTCCATACGTGTTTCTTGCGGGGTCAAGCCCATACGTTCATAGAAGCGCAGCGCTCCGACGTTAGCATTCCAAACATTTAGAGTCAAATTATAGCAGCCGATTTCTTTGGCGTAATCTAAGGCAAAATGATAAAGTTGTTCACCGATTTTTTGACCACGAGCATTCTCATCAACACATAAATCTTCAATAAATAGGGTCTTATGAGATGCCAACGGAGCCTTTTGCTCTTGAATGATGGTAAAGAGGTGACCCAAAATGCGACCGTCTTTTTCATATACAAAGACAGGCGTCTGTGGATTTTCAAGGACAGCTTCTAATTCTTCTCTGGTAAACTTACTACCTTCGGTCATGAAAATATCAGGACGGGCTTGGTGGTGCACTAATAAAATTTGGGCTAAGAGAGTTTCTAGGGCTTCTGTATCTGACAAAGTTGCTTTTCTGATTGATATCGTTTTTTCTCCTTAAATCTTATTTTTTCCCTTGCCATTCGGCGTAAAATTCTGCTAGGTAAAATTCCAAAAATTGGTGGCGCTGCTCTGCCATTTTTTTACCATAGTCAGTGTTCATCAAATCTTTGAGCTTTAATAGCTTTTCGTAAAAATGCATGATTGCTGTGTCTTTGCCAGAACGGTACTCTTCCAAAGTCATCTGCTCACGCGGTTTCATGTTTGGGTCGTGAATCGGTCGATTGTGATTTCCCGAATAAGCCATGGTTCTAGCAATCCCGATAGCTCCTATCGCATCAAGCCTGTCAGCATCTTGAACAATTTTTCCTTCCAAGCTTGTCATGGGCTGACCATTCCCCCCTTTAAAGGACATGGTATCAATAATCGTCAAAATATGGTCTGCTCGGTCGATTTCAAAAGGCTGTCCATAAAGCCACTGTGCCAATTCATAGCGCTCCTGCTCAGGGTCTTCTACCAACTTCTCATCCGCCACATCATGCAAAAGCGCAGCTAATTCACAAATAAAAACGTCCGCTTTTTCTTGCTCCGCAATGGCTCGCGCTGAATTCCTGACACGGACAATATGCCACCAGTCATGACCGCTAGACTCCCCGTCAAGTTTCTCCTTAACCATGACTTCCGCGGCAGCCAGAATATCTTTTTCTCTTTTAATCATAAAGACTATTATAGCGCAATCAAGCTAAAAGACCTAGTTTTTTCGATGAAAAATCGAACTCACTGCACCAAAATCAAAAAGAACTGGATAGACAATCCAGCTCTCCGCTTAATAGGCTAAAGGCCCTGACCAAGCACTTGTTCCGCCGTCAACATTAGTGACATCAAATCCTTGGGCTTCTAAAAATTGGTAAGCACGCGCAGAACGTCCGCCCATTTGACACACAAGGTAATAACTTTTATCCGCATCAAGACTTAAAAAACTGTCATCAAGTTGACTAAGGGGCATATTAACAGCACTCGGAATGTGGCCTGAAGCATATTCATCCGCCTCGCGGACATCAATCAAGTTTATCTCTTGATTGGCTAACAAGTTTTCTAGTTGGTCAATGTTAATGGTTTTAGACATGAATAATCTCCTCTGGTTTTACGCTATAAGTCATTGATAAGTGCCGTCTTGATTTGGGTTTTAACCCCCCTTTATTTTGGAAAATGGCTCCGCTAACTGAAAGCCTAGGCCATTCTATTAGGACAGCTGACTACAAACCTGATTGTGGTCCCATTCTACCAAACCGCTAGGCAGATGGTCAAGCAGATGAACTGTCAATTCATTAACGAAAGCAGAAAAGTAAGTGCCCTCCTTGTTAGTCACCTACCACTACTGCTAATTCTCCACCTGTCAATAAGCTATCGATGTACGGGAAACTATGCCCAAGTCCCATCCTCTTCTGTTCCCATGCTGGGAATAGCTTGGTGTTTATTGCTAGATGAGTTTCCACCACAGGAGCAGTCTCATGTGTCCTGCCAAACTCGCTCCCACTGTGGGAATGAATGTGATAACTTTAGAAACCTCGCTCCCACCATAGGAACAGATTTAGTAATCTTGGTAGCTGTGCTCCCATCATGGGAATGGGTTTGATAACCTTAACAACCTTGCTCCCATCGCAGGAATGGATTAGTAAACCTTTGTAACTTGAGTCCTAACGTAGGAGTGACTTCGGTAGAGACAGCATATCGATTCCTACGGTAGGAATAACTTAGTAGCTACAATGACTCTTTTTCCCAACATAGGATTACATTGGTTACTATCGCCCTTTACTCGGCTATAAAAATTTTTGATTTTCTTATACTTATCGATTATTGGATTAAGCTGTCTCATGCAAGTGTTAGGACTTGTCATAAAGAAAAGGTTGGGTACTTTTGCCCCAACCTTGTTTGATGATTCTATAAAGTTAAAAACTTACTTCTTCTCATCGTCATCCATTGAAAGTACTGACAAGAAGGCCTCTTGTGGGACTTCAACGGAGCCGATAGCTTTCATACGTTTCTTACCGGCTTTTTGTTTTTCAAGCAGTTTACGTTTACGAGAGACGTCACCACCGTAACATTTGGCCAAAACGTTTTTACGAAGGGCTTTGATGTCTGAACGAGCTACGATTTTTTGACCAATAGCCGCTTGGATTGGCACTTCAAATTGTTGACGAGGGATGATTTTCTTGAGCTTCTCTACGATTAATTTACCGCGTTCGTAGGCGAATTCTTTGTGGACAATGAAGCTGAGCGCATCAACCTTGTCACCATTAAGGAGAATGTCCATTTTCACCAATTGTGAACGACGGTACTCTGAAATTTCATAGTCAAAGCTAGCATAGCCACGAGTTGAAGACTTGAGTTTATCAAAGAAGTCAAAAACAATCTCAGCAAGTGGAATCTGATAGATAACATTGACACGATTATCATCAATGTAATCCATAGTCACAAAGTCACCACGCTTGCGCTGAGCCAATTCCATTACCGCACCAACAAATTCTTGCGGCACCATGATTTGAGCTTTAACGTATGGTTCCTCGATGTTGTCAACACGCGTTGGGTCTGGGAATTCAGACGGGTTTGACACCTCTAACATCTCACCATCTGTGGTATTGACATGGTAAACTACCGACGGAGCGGTCATGATAAGGTCAATGTTAAATTCACGTTCCAAGCGCTCTTGGATAACATCCATGTGAAGGAGTCCCAAGAAACCACAACGGAAACCAAAACCTAGGGCTTGAGAAGTTTCGGGTTCAAATTGGAGACTGGCATCGTTGAGCTGCAATTTTTCAAGAGCTTCACGAAGGTCATTGTACTTGTTAGACTCGATTGGGTAAAGTCCTGCAAAGACCATCGGGTTCATTTGCTTGTAACCGTGAAGGGCTTGACTTGCTGGGTTGTCAGCCAAGGTTACCGTATCACCGACACGAGTGTCAGCAACTGTCTTAATAGACGCTGCAATATAACCAACGTCACCAGTCGCAAGATAATCACGACCGACAGCCTTAGGAGTGAAAATACCGACTTCGGTAACATCAAAGGTTTTACCATTTGACATCATTTGAATCTTATCACCAGGTTTGACCATACCATTAACGATACGAACTTGAAGAATAACCCCGCGATAAGCATCGTAAACTGAGTCAAAAATCAGGGCTTGTAGTGGTGCCTCAACGTCGCCCGTTGGTGCAGGCACTTTCTCAACGATTTGTTCGAGAATCTCTTCAATACCGATACCTGCTTTGGCAGAGGCTAGAACAGCTTCTGAAGCATCCAAGCCGATAACATCTTCAATTTCTGTACGAACACGCTCTGGGTCAGCTGCTGGCAAGTCAATTTTGTTGATAACTGGCAAGATTTCTAGGTCATTGTCCAAGGCAAGATAGACGTTGGCTAGCGTCTGCGCCTCAATACCTTGAGCAGCATCGACAACCAAAATAGCACCTTCACAGGCTGCAAGAGAACGAGAAACTTCATAGGTAAAGTCGACGTGCCCTGGGGTGTCGATAAGGTGAAAAATGTAAGTTTCACCATCTTTAGCAGTGTAGTTGAGTTCGATAGCATTCAATTTGATGGTAATCCCACGTTCACGTTCCAAATCCATGCTATCAAGCAACTGCGCCTGCATTTCACGGCTCGATACTGTCTCCGTCTTTTCCAAAATACGGTCAGCCAAGGTCGATTTTCCATGGTCGATATGCGCAATAATGGAGAAATTACGAATTTTCTCCTGTCGTTGTTTTAATTCTTCGATATTCATTTTTATTTCCTATACTTTTTGATTGTGCCACTTTGCTATGTCCCAAACAAAGCGCAACAGTCACAAGGACTCCATACCATTATAGCAAAAAAAGAGCCGAGATGAAACCATCAACGGCTCTGCTTTTGGAAAATGGCTGGCGCTAAAATCACTCACCAAACCATAAGACCATTTCGCGTTTGGCAGACTCAGGAGAGTCTGACCCATGCACAATGTTAAAGGTTGCCTCGCCAGGCGCTGGCGCTTGAGCAAAGTCCCCACGAATAGTTCCTGGTAGGGCATCCTTAGGATTCGTCGTCCCCATCATGGTACGCCATGTTGAGATGACTTCTTCGCCAGAAATCACACCAATCACCAAAGGACCACTTGTCATAAAATCAACAATTTTAGGAAAGAATGGGCGGTCTACCAAGTCAGAATAATGTTGCTCCAGCAAGGTTTGATCAGCGTGTCGCACTTCTAATTTATCGATTGTAAAACCGCGTTTTTCAATACGCCCCAACACTTCACCAACAAGCCCACGACGAACACCGTCGGGTTTAATCATAAAAAATGTTTGTTCCATCAATACTTACTCCTCGTTTTTTACTAGTATAACATAAATACTTGTTTCAGTAAATTTTCAAAACATTTTCTATAACTTTTATGACAAAAACAGAGCGCCGAAAGCGCCCTATTTAACCGTGTGAGTGACGAGGAAAGCCCATCATTTCAGCTAACTGATCATGAATTGATTCACCTTCAGCTTTTTTGAAAGCTTCCATAACTTCAAAAGTATCAATGAGGTAAGGTACCCCAATGATAACTAGCAAAGCAAGCGCCACTAAACTAATGAACAAGTAAAGCATAAGACTACCTCCCTCTAGGAAGAAGTTACACTACTTCTCTCATCGTTATTTTAACGTATTTGAAAACGTTTTTCAAATAAAAACTGCACTTTATGACAATCGCGCTTGAAGCTGCTTTCGACCAAGCCAATAACACGTTAACATCGCTACTTCATACAAAATGAAAAAGAGAATAAAACAGTGTAGGAAAAAAGTCTCAGGTAAAATCCAAATAACAGAATCTTGAAGCGGGTCAAAGAGCCAATTAGATTTTCCAGGAAATAGAATGTTATGAAATACCGTGAAAAAATTATCGAAACCAATAAGGAAAGCCATAATCGCAATGACAATCGGAAGAAGACTGGTTCCTAAGAAAAAATCCTTAAATAAAAACAAACTCTTCTGCTTAAGATGTTTTCGTAAAAAGTGACAACTTGGCCAGGCTAACACAAGAAAAACAGCTTGCGCTAAATGAAAAAGAAGCTTGACATCTGCGAAATGCGCAAGCCCCGCTTTCGAAGACGGAAAACTCGGCATATCCAAAACATGACTGAAAGGATTGGTCAGGTAAGTCATCAGGATATTAAAATTATAGGAAATAGTCTTAGCTTCTAAAAAGACCACTTTTTCTAAGCCCTGCCAGGAAATTTCTAGCGGGTAGCTGACCCAAGCAAAATAGATTGTTGCCACAATGGCTAACGAAAGCAGCCACAACCAAGTCAAACCAGCCAATAGTTTATCCTTCATTGAATGTCCACTCATCTAAGCTGGACAAAACATAGTCGGGCTGAACCGGTAAACTAGGAACTTCGTCAGCGTGAGTAAAGCCAGTTGTCACTAGAAGCGTTGCAATGTCGTTATTGATTCCTGCCATGATGTCCGTTAGGTAGTTATCGCCAACCATGATAGCTTGATTTCTAGGAACGTCCAAGATTTCCAAGGCTTTGTTCATGATAATAGCGTTAGGTTTTCCGATAAAGACTGGCTTGACACGTGTCGCAGCTTCTAGGAGTGCATTGATAGCGCCAGCCCCAGGCATCATACCACGTTCAGTTGGAATGTTGAGGTCAGGATTGGTTCCAATAAAAAGAGCGCCTTTTTGAATAGCTAAAGTCGCAATGGACAATTTTTCGTAGTCCACGCTCCAATCCAAACCGACAACGACATAAGCAGGATTTTCATTATCTTCTACATAACCAGCCTCGGTAACTGCTTTTTTCAAACCTTCTTCGCCGATGACATAGGCTGTTTTGCCACGATTCATGTCATTCATGTAATCGATGGTCGCCATGGTCGCTGTGTAAATCGTATTGAGTGGCGTCTCCACATTAAAGCCACGAAGCATCTCTTGGACCATCTCGGGAGTTCGTGTTGTGTTATTTGTCACCAGCATGTAAGGGATTTTTTTAGCTTGCAGGCGCTCAATAAAGCGTTCTCCCGCAGGGATACGGTTCTTCCCCTTGTAAATCGTTCCATCTAAATCAATCAAATAGCCTTTATATGCCATAAATCCTCCTATTTTTTCTTCCAAGTAACAATAGCTTGCGCGTTGATGAGACCATCGCTGGCAATCTCATGATAAGTCGTCAAGTCCTCTTGAGTAAGGCGCGATTCAATGTCAGTTCCGTGATGCACCTCTTTCACGTATTTCAAATCAATTTTTTCCGGCGTGTGCTGGCTCAAGAAATCAAAATCCAAAACATCAAACATCCATTCCAAATACTTGCTGTTGTTGACGTGACCATTCATGTCCAAATCAAAATACCGAACACGATATGGCGTGCTTTGTGGATTTTCAAGTTCGTGATAGCGTGGTCCACGAATCATTTTTCGAATTTTTTCGGATTCGTACACCTTGACAATCTCTTCCTCAACCGGATGCACCTTACGCGTCTCATAATCCATCAAAACAAAGGTTGAATGGATGGTCATGATTTTGTGCTCATTTTCGTCATAAATATTGAAATCACGGTAACAAAAGAGTTTATTATAAGCTGTCGCTTCTGTCTCGATAATAACCGTCTCTGCATACCTTGGTAAACGCTCGATTTCAATAGAATAGTCCGTTACAATCCAAACCAAACCAAAGCGATTAAAAATGACCTCATCGCTCATACCCAGTGAAATAGAATGCTGCCCAGAAATCTGTAAAGCCAAGGCTAGCAGTTGCGGTAATTTCATATTGTGATTAATGTCTGATTCATAAAATGGAACCTGATAAGGTTCTCGATAAATAATTCCCATGATTTACTCCAAAATAAATTTTTCCGCGACAGTATCTCCTAAAAAGAGACCTTTTTTGGTCATTCGAATGAAATCCTTATCCTTTTTCAAGAGACCATTTGCTTGCAATTCTTTGACAATTTGACCATAGCACCCATCAAAAGAAAGTCCGAATCGCTCCTCAAAGCGTTTGATGGACACACCTGATTTTTTGCGCAAGCCTAGGAAGAGTTCCTCTTCCATCATTTCTTCCTTGGTTAGAACCTCTTCTGACAAACGGGCATTGCCCTCATTGACCCCTTTGAGATAATGCTGAATTGGTCCTCGATTACGATAACGAACACCATCCAAGTAACCAGAAGCACCTGCGCCGACACCATAATATTCGATATTATCCCAGTACATGAGGTTGTGACGGCTTTCAAAACCAGGCTTGGTGAAATTTGAAATCTCATAGTGTTCAAAGCCATTTTGCTCCAGCTGGTCGATAATATATTCAAACATCTCCGCTTCCAAGTCTTCCGTTGGGAGGTTCAACTTGCCACGACGCATACGATTCATGAAAACAGTATGATGCTCCAAAATCAAACTATAGAGGCTGAGGTGAGGAATATCCAGCGCTAGCGCCTTAGCAACATTCTCTTTCACATCCTCCATAGTCTGACCTGGCAGAGCGTAAATCAAATCAATTGAAATATTATGAAATCCCGCTGCTTTGAGGGCATCGATGGTAGAGTAGATTTGAGCTTCATTATGACTACGACCGATTTGCTTGAGGTGACGGTCGTTAAACGTCTGCACACCGAGCGATACTCGGTTCACCGCAGACTTTTGCAGCACAGCGATTTTTTCCACCGTCAAATCACCTGGATTAGCCTCAATCGTAAACTCCTCCAACTGACTCAAGTCCAAATTCCGCGTCAATTCAGTCAGTAGATAGTCCAATTGCTGCGCAGTAATTGAGGTTGGCGTCCCTCCGCCGATATAAAGCGTCCGAAGACTTTTGATATCGTAAGACCTAAACTCACGAATAAGAGCCTGAAGATAGTCGTCAACAGGCTGATTTTTAATAAATACTTTTGAAAAGTCACAATAGTAACAAATCTGTGTGCAAAAAGGGATATGCACATAGGCTGACGTTGATTTTTTTAACATGCTACTATTTTAACATTTTGAAGCGTGATTGGCACGCTTATGCTACAGAGTTTTCACCATTTTTACAAAAGGATAGCTGGCGCCATTGGTCAATTGCTGGTAGTTTTCTATGATTTGGTAGCCCATTTCTTGATAGAGGTGCTGTGCTCTCGCATTAAATGCTGCAACCCGCAAGACATAAGTTTTAGCTTCATACTTTTCCTTAGCAAAATTCTCAATAGCCTTGAAAAAATCTCGTCCCCAACCCTGACCAATAAAAGCTGGTTTCATACCCAAACCAATTTCTAGCTCAGAGCCTTCACTGAGAAAGGTCGCGAAGCCCACCAGCTGTCCGTTTCGCACAACTTGAAAATAATTATCTCCACGTGCCTCAGGCGACAAGATTTCGGCGTAATCTTCTGGGTCTGCTGTCATATCATAAAAATCGTAGGGAGGTTCATATTTCCAGTCGTTCGCAATTTCTTCCGCTGTCCGCTGAGACATAGGCGTCAAGTAAAAATAGACCTCCGTAAGCAATTTCCGAAACGATTTTTCCAAATGCTTCTTACGCTTAAAGATTGTGATTTCTTTTTCAGCACTATAAACGTAGTCAGCATAAGATTGCTGAAACTCTGGCAGCATAACCTTGTAGACATCTCTGACATCTTCCGACAATGCTTCAATGAGTCTCTCAATGCGATTATCCATTCTACCTCCTTAAAGAGGTTGGGACAAAAGTACCCAACCTCTTAGTATGTAATCCATAATAATTAGTCGCTTTATCAATCTAACCCAATTTCTGCACGAACAACGTCGGCGATGGTATCAACATAGTAATTCACTTCATCATCTGTTGGCGCTTCTGCCATAACACGAAGGAGAGGTTCTGTACCACTAGGGCGAACCAAGATACGACCATTACCAGCCATCTCAGTTTCCATTTTTTCAATGATAGCTGCAATCGCAGGAACTTCCATAGCCTTCGTTTTCATGCTATTTTCAACACGGATATTAACTAATTTTTGAGGGTAAATAGTTACCTCGGCAGCCAATTCTGATAATTTTTTACCAGTTTCTTTCATGACCTTGGTCAATTGGATAGCTGTCAGTTGACCATCACCTGTTGTGTTGTAATCCATGATAATAACGTGACCTGATTGTTCACCACCGAGGTTGTAACCTGATTTGCGCATTTCTTCAACGACATAACGGTCACCAACAGCGGTAATCACTTTATTGATGCCCTCACGGTCAAGTGCCTTGTGGAAACCAAGGTTTGACATCACCGTTGTTACGATAGTATTTTTCGCAAGTTTCCCTTGGCTAACAAGGTGCTTGCCAAGGATGTACATCACCTTGTCGCCATCGACGATTTCTCCATTTTCATCAACAGCAATCAAGCGGTCGCTGTCACCGTCAAAGGCAAGACCAATAGCAGAGCCAGTTTCTTTAACCAAGGCTTGCAATTGTTCTGGGTGAGTTGATCCGACACCGTCATTGATATTCAATCCGTTTGGTTTGTCGCCAATAACTGTGATTTCTGCATTTAGGTCAAGGAAGATATTGCGTGCTGTGGCTGTCGCAGCACCATGCGCAGTATCCAGAGCAACTTTCATCCCCTCTAAATCAACACCAGTTGAAACCATAAATTTTTCATACTTGCGTAGTCCCTCTGGATAATCAACTAATGTTCCCAAACCTTCTGCTGATGGGCGTGGAAGGGTATCTTCTTCGGCATCAAGTAGAGCTTCGATTTCGAGTTCACGGTCGTCGTCCAATTTGAACCCGTCGCCACCGAAGAACTTGATACCATTGTCAAGAGCTGGATTATGACTTGCTGAAATCATGACCCCAGCGCTAGCTTTTTCCGTACGGACCAAATAAGAAACTCCAGGTGTTGCGAGAACACCAAGTTTGTAAACTTCAATTCCGACCGACAAAAGGCCTGCAATCAAGGCAGATTCAAGCATTTCACCAGAAATACGTGTGTCACGTGCTACAAAAACGCGAGGGCGTTCTGTTTCGTACTGACTTAGCACATAACCACCAAAACGACCAAGTTTAAAGGCCAATTCTGGCGTTAATTCAACATTTGCTTCTCCACGTACACCATCTGTACCAAAATATTTACCCATAATTATTTAGCGAAAATCGCTCCTCCGTTCATAATTCTTTGATATTATCTATTATTTTTTAGTTGTTGTCAACTGAACCTCCACAACTGATGGGTCTACTGTAACATTTTCAGCTGATAAATTGACTGTTTGTACCGTATTTTTCATAACATCTGAAATATCAACTGTTGCTGTGACAGCGCTGACCGCCTCCAAGGCTTCCTTGGTACCTGAAATAGTGACCATATCCTGACTTAATTTGTAATCAATTTTTGATAATTTGTCATTCATATTTCCAGTAACTTTTAACTGGACTGGCACTACTTTTGATAATTTTTTAACAGCCACCTTCAAAGTTGTTTTCGATGGGTCAATGATACTAGCTAAAATCGTTCCATCTGCCGATACAGCTTGCAAGGTCACCTTGCCACTAAAATCATCACTAAGAATATCTTCTTCAGGTAATTTTGCCACAACGTGGTCAATCTTATTGATTGTCGCTTCGTCGCTAGTGACGTCAACACGTGAATCGGCTGTTTCGATTTGTTTGATTTCGTATCCTTCAGCAACTTGGCTACTGTCCACTGATCCTTTCACTTCAAAAGACTTGGTTTTCTTTTTGCCAATTGTCACTTGAATGGTTGTTGGAGACACCGTTGCGGTCACGCCATTAGGCAAGTCAGTCACTTCTAGTTTTGCGGTCTGCGTTCCTGAGTCAACCTTGGTAAGGTCTGCGACAACTTTAAATTTGCGCGTGTCTGCGTTGATTTCAGAATCTAATTTGACACGATTCATAGAGGTGAGATAAACCTCAGCCTCGTAAGAATAGCCACTGACAAAGTATTTATCACTATCGTATTTAATATCAATCGGGACATTGGTCAGCGTGTGCGTGTAGGTCTCTGTTGTCCCAGAAATTTGACTGCCAGTTTTATTGGCACTGTTAGCTGTCGCCGTCATAAATAATAGCAGAGCTAGAAAGATGGAAACCACAATATACCAGGGACGACTGCTAAAAAAACGTTTTTTACTCATTTTGTCTTCCCCCAGAATTTATGGAACCAGCGTGCTTTTGGCTCCCCTTCTTTGATGAAATGGTCACGAAGAATGGCTTCAAAATTATCTTTTGATAAATCGTGTAAAAATTCCCCCTTGTGTGTCACGGAAATGCCACCCGTTTCTTCGGAGACAACGATTGTTAGGGCATCTGAATTTTCAGAGAGACCAATAGCTGCGCGGTGGCGTGTCCCAAATTCTTTTGAAATCTGAGTTGATTCTGACAGAGGGAGGTAAGAACAAGCTGTCGCAATCTTATTTCCGCGAATGATGACAGCACCATCATGAAGAGGGGTATTGGGGATAAAGATATTTATCAATAATTGACTGGAAATATCTGCGTCAAGTGGAATCCCCGTTGAAATGTACTCTTGAAGGGTTTGGGTTTCTTCAATCGAAATTAGGGCACCAATTTTACGTGGACTCATGTAGGCGACCGATTTAACCAAGGCATTGATGAGTTTTTCTTCATCACTTAATTGCTGGCGCTGCGTGAAAACTTGGGTGGTTCGTCCCATGCGTTCTAGCGCTGTACGAATTTCTGGTGCAAAAATCACCACCGCTGCGATGACACCGTAGGTGATGACTTGATTCATCAAATAAGTAATGGTCGTAAACCCAATCCATTCAGCCACCAATTTGATAACGATAAACCAAATCACCCCTTGAATCAAGGACATGATTTTGGTTCCTGCTAAGGCTTTTATGGACCGGTAAATCAACCAGGCGACAATCAATATGTCCAGGCTATGCACAATAATCAGCCACGGATTATCTAAAAGACTCGTCAAAAATTTAGAGTCTAATACCGAAAAAATATTCATTTCTCTCACTACTCAATCTATAAAACTTTGATAAACAATACTATTTATTGTCCAACAAACATTATACCACGTTTTCAAAATATTTTCTTTAGCAAGAAAAGTACTTTTTATGATAAAATACTCTTATGAAAATGAATACAGCCTTAGGAATTGCAGCTGGTAAATCTGCGCACTTCCTTTTAAGTAAAATGGGGCGCGGCTCTACCTATCCAGGTAGCTTGGCGCTAAAATTCGACAAAGACATTCTTGACACCATTGCCAAAGATTACGAGATCGTCGTTGTGACGGGGACTAATGGTAAAACCTTGACTACAGCCCTTACCGTCGGTATTCTCAAGGAAGCTTTTGGAGAAGTCGTGACCAATCCAAGCGGTGCCAACATGATTACCGGTATCGTGTCAACTTTTTTGACTGCTAAAAAAGCAAAATCAGGTAAGAAAATCGCTGTGCTAGAAATTGACGAAGCCAGCCTGCCCCGCATCACCAAGTACATCACACCAAGTCTTTTTGTTTTCACCAATATTTTCCGTGACCAAATGGACCGCTATGGTGAGATTTACACAACTTATCAAATGATTCTAGATGGCGCAGCCAATGCTCCAAAAGCAACAATCTTGGCAAATGGGGACAGCCCGCTCTTCAATTCTAAAGAAGTTGTCAATCCCGTTCAATTTTACGGATTTGACACTGAAAAACATGCACCTAAACTTGCTCACTATAACACTGAAGGGATTTTGTGTCCTAAATGTGAAAGTGTTTTAGAGTATCGCCTCAATACTTATGCTAACTTGGGTGACTACACTTGCCCAAATTGTGATTTTGAACGTCCAAAACTAGACTATGCCTTGACTAAACTAACTGAAATCACCAATACTTCTTCTGGTTTTGTCATTGATGGACAAGATTACCATATCAATGTCGGAGGGCTGTATAACATTTATAATGCCCTTGCAGCGGTTGCCGTTGCTGAATTTTTCGGTGTTGAACCGAGTCAAATTAAAGCTGGATTTGATAAGAGCCGAGCTGTCTTTGGTCGTCAAGAAACCTTTAAAATCGGTGATAAATCTTGTACGCTGGTTCTTATTAAAAACCCGGTTGGAGCGAGTCAGGCGCTGGATATGATTAAATTAGCACCTTATCCATTTAGTTTATCTGTGCTACTTAATGCTAACTATGCAGACGGAATTGATACTAGCTGGATTTGGGATGCAAACTTTGAAGCCATTAACGACATGGACATTACTAATATTAACGCCGGTGGTGTCCGTCATTCAGAAATCGCGCGACGTCTACGGGTGACTGGATATGATGACAAGAAGATTCGTCAGGCTGAAAAATTAGAAGACATCATGACCATGATTGAAAATCAAGAGACTGAGCATGCTTATATTTTAGCTACTTACACTGCCATGCTTGAGTTCCGTGAAATTTTAGCTAGCCGTCATGCCGTTGGAAAGGAGATGAACTAATGACCTATACTTCACTAAAATCTCCTAGCGGTAAAAACTACAAATACAGCCTAAACATGGCTCATCTATACGGAAACCTCATGAATACTTACGGTGATAACGGTAATGTTCTCATGATGAAATACGTTGCTGAAAAACTGAATTGTGAGATGACTGTTGATATCGTATCAATAGGCGACCGATTTGATCCCAATTACTACAATCTCGCCTTTTTCGGTGGTGGTCAGGACTACGAGCAGTCTATCGTCGCGCGTGACCTTCCAAGTAAAAAAGAGGATATCAATACTTATATTCAAAACAACGGGGTTATTCTTGCCATCTGTGGCGGTTTCCAATTGCTAGGTCAATATTATATCCAAGCAAATGGCGTCCGCATCGATGGTATCGGTGTTATGGGACACTATACCCTCAACCAAGACAATAATCGTTATATCGGCGACATTAAGATTCATAATGATGAATTCGACGAAACCTATTATGGATTTGAGAATCATCAGGGACGGACCTTCCTATCAGATGGCGAAAAGCCACTTGGAAAAGTCGTTTACGGAAACGGAAATAATAAAGAAGATGGCACGGAAGGTGTTTATTATAAAAATGTTTTCGGAAGCTATTTCCACGGACCAATCTTATCTCGTAATGCCAACCTAGCCTATCGTCTAGTAACCACAGCTCTTCGTAATAAATACGGACACGATATTAAACTACCAAATTATCAAGATATTCTGTCACAGGAAGTTCAAGAAGATTATTCGGATACTAAATCGAAAGCAGAGTTTGAAAAATAATAAAAACGCGGTTAATCTTGAGTTAATCGCGTTTTTGAGTATTTAAGCCACAATCGCCTTAGCAACTTCTTCCACTGTCATGCGTGAGAAGTATTGTGTCGTATCAATCGTTTTGAGCTTTTCAAGTATATCTTGATAGTCATAACGAACACCAATGAGAAGGTTTTCGATATCTTCAACACCTCTGACTCCAAAAAAATCGCCATATATTCTGATACCTTTAATGATAGAATTTTCAACATTAGCATAGGTCGTAATTTTTCCTGCTGGGTAGCGGACTGAGCGTTCAATCGTGTATTCTGGCGCTTTTCCATAGGTCCAATCCCAAGTGGCAAACTGTTGGTCGCGCAAGTCTTGAATGGCTGCTAGCTCTGCTTCATTTAACACATACTCCTCCATCTCAGGATATTCTTCCTTCATTTGAGCAAGGATGGCGTCACTAAATTCCTGAACTGTGATTTTTTTCTCCAAATGGTCGATGATATTTGTCACACGCGCACGGACAGATTTAACTCCTTTAGATTCGATTTTATCTTTGGATACTTTCAAAGCTTGCGCGAGGACAGTCATATCGACATCAAAGAGCAGGCAACCGTGGTGCATCATGCGACCTTTGTAATAGGCTTGCGCATTTCCGGCAAATTTTTGCCCATTAATTTCTAGGTCGTTACGTCCAGTAAATTCGGCCTTAACTCCCATTTTTGCCAGAGTATCAATAACAGGTTTTGAAAAGGTTTTAAAATCAAAAGCACCTTCATTTGCCTTATTAGAAATAATGGTATAATTCAAATTATTGAGGTCGTGATAAACAGCACCACCACCAGACAACCTGCGAACAACATGAATATTATGGGCATCGGTAAATTCCTTATTGATTTCTTGAATGGTGTTTTGATGTTTTCCAATGATGATAGCTGGCTCATTAATCCAAAGGATAAAAATCTCATCAATATCACGAAGTTCTTTAAAGGCATAAGCTTCAAGGGCGATATTGTAAGCTGGGTTCTTGCTTGTATTGACGATATATTTCATAAAATATCTCCATCTCTCTAATCTAATAATGTCATGTAGTCAAATAGGAGCTTGTTTTTAGGCAAACTCCTATCAATACACTTATTTGCGTTTTGGTGGGTTGTGAATAGCTTCGCCCAGAACGTCTGCGAAGGCTTCATACATAACTTCTGAGAATGTTGGGTGACCATGAATCGAGCGAAGTAATTCATCAACGGTCAATTCATTTTCCATGATAGTTGCTGCTTCGTTAATCATTTCAGCTGCTGCTGGACCGATGATGTGAACACCAAGAATTTCATGGTATTTGGTGTCAGCGATAACTTTGACAAAACCATGGGCTTCATTTGATGCAATAGCTCGACCATTTCCAGTAAATGAATTTTTACCGATAAGAACATCGCCATATTTTGCGCGAGCGTCTTCTTCAGTAAGACCAACCATAGCTACTTCTGGATGTGTGTAAACAGCAGCTGGGGTGTACTTGAGATTAGCTTTACGCACATTGCCCCAAATAGCATTTTCAGCCGCAACCTCACCCATGCGGTAAGCCGCGTGAGCTAGCATTTTGCTACCGTTGACATCGCCTGGTGCATAGATTCCTGGGATTGAGGTTTCTTGGTAGTCATTGACTTTGATGCGTCCGCGTTCCATCTCAAGATTAAGGTTTTCAAGTCCTCCTAATTGTGGGACACGTCCGATTGAAAGCAGAGCTTTTTCAGCAACAACTTCTTCACCATTGTTAAGTTTCAAGGTCAATTGGTTGTTAGCTTCTATAATTTCTGAAACCCCAACACCTGTCTTAATCGTCATACCTTTTTTGGTCAAAAGTTTTTGAAGTTCTAAAGAAACTTCTCTGTCCATAGCTGGTACAATGCGATCAGCCATCTCAATAACCGTCACATCAACTCCATATGATGCCCAAACAAGTCCAAGTTCAATACCAACAACACCACCACCCATAACAGCAAGTGATTTAGGAATTTCGCGAAGGTCAAGGATGTCATCAGATGTCAACACTAGTTGCGAGTCAATTCCTGGAATATTGATGCGAGAGACCTTTGAACCCGTTGCAAGAATAATATTTCGACCTTTAATAACTCGGTCACCAATGACAACTGATTTATCTGGATTAACTTGACCAAATCCGTTGATGATTTCAACCTTATTTGCTTTCAAAAGCCCACGGACTCCACTTGTCAAAGTCTTAACTACAGAATTTTTAAACTCAACTGTTTTGTCCATATCAATAGCATAATTGGTTGATGCTAAGTTGATACCACGACCAGCTGCAATCTTAAGGCCATCAAGGATTTCAGCATTTTTGAGGTAGGTTTTTGTTGGGATACAACCGACATTTAAGCAAGTACCACCAAATTCAAATTTTTCAACGATAGCAACTTTGGCACCCAATTGCGCACCACGAATGGCAGCATAGTAACCAGCAGGTCCACCGCCGACAACAACGATATCAAATTCATCAGCACCTAATTCTTCCTTAGGTGAAACTGAAGCTTGTGCTACTTGTTCTGCTGCTGGAGCGATTGGCCCAGAAACCGATTGACCGTCAGCAGCTACAATTTTAGCATCAGCCGCGACCTCTCTGACTGTCTCACCTTCAGCTCCAATATAAGCAATAACTTCTGTTACAGGAACCACATCACCATCAGGGTGGACAATTTTCAAAAGAACACCTGATTCTTCAGCTTCGATTTCCATGTTGGTTTTATCTGACATGATTTCAAGCAGGATATCGCCTTCATTGACCACATCACCCTCTTGTTTTTTCCACTCAAGGATTTCACCCTCTTGCATGTCAACACCGAGTTTTGGCATAATGACGTCAAAAGCCATAATTTTCTTCCTCTTTCTTTCCTAGGTTAATAGCAGAGCTTTTTATCAAATTAGCAATTCAAATGGATTTTCCATTAAGTTTTTAAGGTCCATCATGAATTTAGCACCATTCATACCATCAACAATACGGTGATCGATGGTTAAGCAAAGTGCCATAATTGGCCGAGCCACAATTTCGCCATCAACAACGGTTGGGGTTGGAATGGTTGCACCGATACCTAAAATGGCAGAGTTTGGTTGATTGATGATGGGATTGAAAGTCTTGGTTCCAAACATTCCCAAATTGGTGATTGAGAAGGTTGAACCTGTCATTTCAGCAGCTTTCAACTTACCAGCTTGCGTTTTTTTGATAACATCTTTTGAAGCCACGACAAATTCTGACAAAGTCATTTGGTCAGCATCGTGCACCACTGGTACAATCAAACCATCGTCAAGACCAACAGCGATACCGATATTGATGAATTTGTGTAGCTCGATTTCAGTAGCATCGTTAACCAATGAGGCATTGAGGTAACGGTGTTCAGGCTTCATCAAGGTCTTAACAACTGCCATACCAATCAAATCCGTGAAACTAACTTTCAAGCCCGTCTTATTCATGATAGGGTCAATCAATTTCTTACGAAGGGCAATCATTTCTGTCATATCGACATCATAGTTAAGGGTAAATGATGGCGCAGTAAGATAAGAATTGGTCATCCCCTTTGAAATAGCCTTACGCATGGCAGACATCTTGATGATTTCAACACCTTCAGGTAATTCTTTCGGTGCTTCAACCACTGGCGCTTTTTCTTGAACTGGCTTACTTGCTTCAAGAACAGCTAGAATATCGTCTTTCATGATTTTGTGACCAAAGCCAGACCCTTTGATTGTTGAAAGGTCGATACCCAGATCACGAGCCATTTTTTCAGCAAGCGGTGAGGCTTTTGTCTTGTGAAGATGCCAGAAGCCTTCCACGTCATCTTTGTGGACACGACCATTTTGACCAGTGCCAGGAATTGTCGCTAGGTCAATATTGTGTTCGCTCGCCGCTTTACGCGCAGCAGGTGTTGCACGAACTTTTTCACCCTTGCTTGCTGCAGATTCATGGCTAATTGTTGGCGCTGGTTGAGCACTTGAGCTTGGCGCTGAAACAGCTTTTTGCGCAGGTAGCGCACTTTCTGCTGGCGCAGCCAATTCTTCTAGGACTTCGCCCTCAGCTCCGATGTAACCGATAACTTGAGTCACTGGAACCACTTCGCCTGCCTGGTGAGTGATTTTTAAGAGGATACCTGAATCTTCTGCTTCAAGCTCCATATTGGTCTTATCTGACATGATTTCAAGCAGGATATCGCCTTCCATGACGCTATCGCCGACTTGTTTTTTCCACTCGATGATTTCACCTTCTTGCATGTCAACACCGAGTTTAGGCATGATAATTTCGACAGCCATAATAGTCCTTTCATTCAAAATCAGTAGAAGGGCAACCACTCGGTTACGCCTTATCCTACTTTCTTAATTTCCTTTACGAGCCATTTTAATGATGGCTTCTTTGATTTTTGCAACATCTGGTAAAATTCCTTGCTCTAAAACACGTGAGTAAGGTACTGGAACATCTTCAGATGCCAAGCGAACAATCGGATGGTCTAGGTAGTCAAATGCTTCGCTTTCCGCAACAGTTGTTGCAATCTCGCCGATGAATCCACCTGTCTTATAAGCATCGTTAACAAGCATCAACTTACCAGTTTTCTTAACAGAATTAATAATCAATTCTTTGTCCAGAGGCACAAGGGTACGTGGGTCAACCACTTCAACATTGATATCATTTTCCGTAGCCACTTCTTCAGCTGCTTGCAGGACACGCTCCAACATACGACCATAGGTCACGATAGTCAAATCAGTTCCTTCTCGTTTGATATCACCTTTGCCAAGCGGAATATAGAAATCTGGGTCAAGATTAACTTCTTCTTTTTTCCCATAAAGTGCCTTTGGTTCCATGAAAATAACTGGATTGTTATCTTGGATTGAAGCCTTCAAAAGGGCTTTTGATTCATTAACAGTACCTGGTGCAACCACCTTAAGCCCAGGAATATGAGTTAACCATGCTTCCAAGGACTGCGAGTGTTGCGCTGCTGAACCGATACCAGAACCAGATGCCACACGGAAAGTTACTGGGGTCTTCAATCCGCCACCAAACATATAATTAGTTTTAGCAGCTTGGTTAACAATGGCATCCATAGCAATCGTCACAAAGTCCATGAAGGTCAAATCTACAATGGGACGAAGGCCAGTTTGGGCAGCACCAATGGCTGCACCCGCGATAGCTGCTTCTGAAATCGGAGTGTCTTTAACACGTTTTTCACCAAATTCTTCAAGCATCCCAACAGATGTCCCAAAATCGCCACCGTAGACACCGACGTCTTCACCCATTAAAAATACTTTTTCATCCTTACGCATTTCTTCGCTCATGGCAAGATTAATTGCTTCGCGCAAGGCCATTACTTTCGTTTCGCTCATATCTTCTCCTTGAAAAACTCAACTATTTTATGAAACCACTAGTCAACATAAACATCTTCAAAAGCGACTGACATATCTGGGAAAGGACTTTCTTCCGCAAATTTAACCGCTTTTTCAACTTCCTGTGCGACTGCTTTACCAATCGCATCTAATTCTTCATCTGTTGCAATACCATTTTCAGTGAGATAGTGACGGTATTTTTTCAATGGATCCTTTGCTTTCCAGGCATCTACTTCTTCTTTGGTACGGTAAGCGCCAGCATCAGCAGTGGAGTGACCAAACCAGCGATATGACTCTACTTCCACAATAGCAGGGCCATTTCCAGCACGAACACAGTCAATCACTTCATGCATTTTTTCGTAAACAGCGATAACATCATTACCATCTTCAACGTAATGTCCTGGAATGCCATAGGCATCAGCACGCATGTAGAGATGCGGAATTTTTGTTGAATAGGAAATATCCGTTGAGATACCGTAACGGTTGTTGATGATGAAGAAAATCACTGGCAAATTCCAAACCGCAGCGAGATTGACTGATTCGTGGAAGGAACCTTCGTTGGTTGCAGAATCACCTGAAAATGCAATAACAATGTTACCTGTATTTTCGTATTGTTGGGTCAAAGCTGCGCCGACAGCGAGGGCGTAACCTCCCCCAACGATACCATTTGTACCGTAGTTGCCTTTTTCAAGATTTGCCAAATGCATTGAGCCACCACGACCTTTTGAAGTCCCTGTTGCTTTTCCAGCAAGCTCCGCAAACATCCCAGGAATCGAAATGCCTTTAGCGATGGTCTGACCGTGACCGCGGTGATTTGAGAAAATAATATCTTGGTCTGTCAAATCAGCAATGGCACCAACTGACGCTGCCTCTTCACCTACGGAAAAGTGCGTCATCCCTTGTACGAAACCACGGCGAACCAATTTATTGAATTTCATGTCAACATCACGGATTTGTTGCATTTTATGGAACATTTCCAAGTGCTGTTCTTTAGACAAATTAACCATATTAGGCCTCCATAAATCTATAAAACTAAGTTAGAATAATTCTTCTTTATGTTTCTATTCTACCCAAAATTTCACAAAGTGCAAATAATTGAACCGCTTTCTTTGTGGTATAACAGGTGATAGCTGTACTATAAAATATCATTTTCACAAACTTAGTTGCCTACGATTTTTAAATCTAGAGTCAAAAAACCACCTTTTCAGATGGCTTTCAATGGATATTTTTTATGCTATCCTTCAACTTGCTCGCTCAAGTTTTCCCATTCTTCCATGAGGAGCATTTGCTCTTCCTGAATGGTATCTAGCTCTTTTTGGAGGTCGGATAGTTGACCGATATCGTTGGTTGTTAACATAGCTTCGCTGATTTCCGTTTCACGCTCTTCGATAACGTCCAATCTTTCTTCGATTTCGGTAATACGGCGTGTGAGTTTGCGAAGTTCTTTTTGGTTGGCTTTTTGAGCAGCGTAATCGTTGGCTGGTGCTACTTCAACTGTGACTTGTGCACTAGCTTCTGCCTCTAAGCGAGCTAACTCTTCCAGCTCTGCCTTTTTGGTCACATAGTAATCGTAATCACCTAAGTAAAGGGTTGAGCCTTCTTCGGAGATTTCTAGCACTTTTGTGGCGACACGGTTGATGAAGTAACGGTCATGGCTGACAAAGAGCAGTGTCCCATCAAAGTCGATAAGGGCATTCTCCAAAACTTCCTTGCTGTCAATATCCAAGTGGTTGGTCGGTTCGTCAAGGATAAGGAAGTTGTTGTTTTGCATTGAGAGTTTTGCCAGCAATAGGCGTGCGCGCTCACCACCTGACAGCATGGCAACCGATTTTTTGACATCATCGCCTGAGAAGAGAAAGGCGCCCAAACGATTGCGAATCTCTACTTCTGGCGTCGTTGAAAAATCGTTCCAAAGCTCGTCAAGCACCGTGTTAGTACGCGTCAAATTAGACTGTGTTTGGTCATAGTAACCTGCCTCAACATTGGCACCGTAAGTCGCTGTTCCTTTGATAAATGGAATCTGTCCTACGACAGATTTGATGAAGGTTGATTTTCCGATACCATTTGGTCCAACAATAGCGATGGCATCAAGTTTTTTCACATCCAGGTTAATAGGCTGCGCTAAAATCTCACCGTCATAACCAATGGCTGCATCAGTCACCGTCAAGACAACATTTCCTGAAACCTTGTCCGCATGGAAGGTCATATTAGCTGATTTTTGTTGTGAAGATGGTTTGTCCAAACGTTCAATTTTCTCAAGTTGCTTCCGACGAGCTTGAGCGCGTTTGGTTGTTGAAGCGCGAACAATATTTCGATTGACAAAGTCTTCTAATTTAGCGATTTCTTTTTGCTGCTTTTCAAAATTCTTTTCTTCTGTGGCTATTTTTTCAGCCTTAAGGTCCATAAATTTTGAGTAATTTCCGACATAGCGGTCAAGGGAATGCGCAGTCAAATCATAAGTCACGGTTGCAACCTTGTCTAAGAAATAGCGGTCATGACTGACAATGATAAGCGCACCTTGGTAATTGACCAAGTAATTTTCGAGCCAAGCAATGGTTTCGATATCCAAGTGGTTAGTCGGTTCGTCCAGCACCAAAAGCTCTGGTTTTTCCAAAAGCATTTTTGCCAGCGCTAGCCTTGTATTTTGCCCGCCTGACAGCTCTGCAATTTTCATGTCCCACATGTTACTATCGAACTTAAAACCGTTTAAAATAGCCCTAATATCTGACTCGTAGTTGAAGCCGCCCTTTGTGCGGAAATCCTCTGATAGCTGGTCATAGGACTTCATAAGCTGGTCTAGGTCGCTCCCCGTCACTTCTCCCATCTGCAATTCCATAGCACGTAGCTTTTTCTCCGTTTGACGAAGGTCGTCAAAAACATGGAGCATCTCGTCGTAGATGGTGTTGTCAGATTCAAAACGACTATCTTGGGCCAGATAAGACAAACTTAAATCACGCTTGGTATTAATTTCGCCACTAGTTGGCGCTTCTTCTCCGACTAAAATTTTGAGAAGGGTCGATTTCCCTGCACCGTTACGCCCGACAAGCGCAATGCGATCTCGCTCATCGACTTGAATGTTAATGTTATCAAAAAGCACATCACCTGAAAATGAGCGCTCAATTTTGTTCCCGTTTAAAATAATCATACTGATATTATACCATATCCCAACCAGAAATTTGCACCTTTTTCCCCTTTGCGTTACAATGAAAAGTAGAAATTTTCTATTAAAGGATACATTATGTCAATTACAAAAGAATTTGATACTATCGCCGCAATTTCAACACCACTTGGTGAAGGGGCTATCGGTATCGTCCGCATTTCTGGGTCAGACGCGCTAGCCATTGCCCAAAAAATCTATCGTGGCAAAGACCTCAGTCAGGTTGAGTCGCACACGCTTAATTACGGACACATCGTTGATCCGCAAAATGACGAAGTGCTTGACGAGGTCATGGTGGGTGTCATGCTGGCTCCAAAGACCTTCACTCGCGAAGACATTATCGAGATTAACACTCACGGTGGAATTGCCGTCACCAATGAGGTTCTGCAGTTGATTTTGCGCCAGGGCGCAAGAATGGCAGAGCCCGGAGAGTTTACAAAGCGTGCCTTTTTGAATGGTCGTGTGGACTTGACTCAAGCCGAGGCTGTCATGGATATCATCCGTGCCAAGACTGACCAAGCTATGAACATCGCTGTCAAACAGCTAGATGGCTCCCTCAAAGACCTCATCAATAAAGCCCGTCAAGAAATCCTCAATACGCTTGCCCAAGTCGAAGTCAATATCGACTATCCAGAATACGACGATGTTGAAGAAGTGACTACTGCGCTCGTTCGTGAGAAAACACAAGAATTCCAAGAGTTATTGGAAAACCTTCTTCGTACAGCTCGTCGTGGTAAAATTCTCCGTGAAGGCTTATCGACTGCTATCATCGGCCGTCCAAATGTCGGTAAATCAAGTCTTCTAAACAATCTTCTCCGTGAGGAAAAAGCCATCGTAACTGACATCGCTGGAACAACGCGTGACGTCATTGAAGAATACGTAAACATCAAAGGAGTGCCACTCAAGCTAGTTGATACAGCTGGTATCCGTGAAACCGATGATGTCGTTGAAAAAATTGGTGTTGAACGCTCCAAGAAAGCTCTCTCTGAGGCTGATCTGGTCCTTCTGGTCTTAAACAGCTCAGAGCCTCTAACGCAACAAGATCGCGATCTCCTTGCTATTTCTGATATGGCAAATCGCATCGTTCTCCTCAACAAAACTGACCTCCCTGAACAAATCGAAGTTGATCAATTGCCAGACGATGTCATCCGAATCTCCGTCCTCCAAAATCAAAATATCGATCAAATCGAAGAACGCATCAATCAACTCTTCTTTGATAATGCTGGTATGGTTGAGCACGACGCTACCTACCTGTCAAATGCTCGTCACATCTCCTTGATTGAAAAAGCGGTTGAAAGCCTTAAAGCTGTTAACGAAGGACTTGAATTGGGTATGCCAGTTGACCTTCTTCAAGTTGACATGACCCGCACTTGGGAAATCTTGGGAGAAATTACTGGCGATGCTTCTCCAGACGAACTCATCACCCAACTCTTCAGTCAATTCTGTCTTGGAAAATAAGCAAAAACAAACACCAAACGGTGCTTGTTTTTTAATAAGTGTTTTACATAATTAAATATATGTATTTCATTTAGTAAAAAAGAAACCTGCATTTCAGCAAGTTTCTCTAAACATCCATTATTGTGCAACTAGGACGCGGAGGTCACGGTCAATCTGTTCTGCAGTCTTACGACCTTCACGGATTCCCCAAATCACAAGACTTGGTCCACGACGTGCGTCACCTGCAACGAAGACTTTCTCATTTGAGGTTGAGTAGTCATCATAGACTGCTTTAATATCAAATTGGTCAAAGAGTGCTGTTTCTGCACCTGTGAATCCCATAGCTAGTAAAACAAGGTCCGCTTTAAGTTCAGATTCTGTTCCTTCAACTGGCTTGAAACCTGGTCCCATTTCGATGGTTTTGGCAGCCGTTACATGACCATTTTCACCGACAAATTCAGTTGTTGATATTGCAAACAAAGTCAATTCTTCATCTTGGACGAAGTTAGCTTCTTCCTGACCATAACCTATACGTTTAATCATTGGGTATTCTGGCCAAGGGTTACTTGGTCGACGTTTGATTGGTGGCTCAGGTGTAATTTCTAATTGCTTGACTGAGGCAGCACCAAGACGAACTGCGGTACCGATACAGTCATTCCCTGTATCACCACCACCGATTACCAAGACATGCTTGCCGGCCAAGCTCTTGCCCAGCTTATTGTCGTCAGACTCAAGTACCGCCTTTGTGGTTTCCGTTAGGAAATCCACCGCAAAACGAATCCCTTCAAGCTCACGACCTGGAACTTGCAAATCGCGTGCAACACTGGCACCAGTAGCAAGGATGATACGGTCGAAATTCTCTTGAAGTTCTTCAGCAGTCACATTACGGCCAATCTCAGTGTTAGCAATGAAGTTGATACCAAGCTTAGTCATGACATCAATACGACGTTGAACAATTTCTTTATCCAATTTCATGTTTGGAATACCATACATGAGGAGACCACCAAAGCGGTCGCTACGCTCATAAACAGTTACAGAATGACCAAGTTTGTTGAGACGCCAAGCGGCTGAAAGTCCTGCTGGTCCTGAACCGACAATAGCAACCTTGAAACCTGTACGATGACTTGGACGACCTGACTCTTCAACCCATCCATTTTCAAAAGCGGTATCAATAATGAAGCGTTCGTTATCATGAATAGTGACGCCTTCACCATGAAGTCCTTCGGTACAACCTTTTTCACAAGGTGCAGGGCAGACACGACCCGTCATTTCTGGAAGTGGATTGGTGCGAGTAAGGCGTTCAAAAGCTTTCTTGAATTCACCACGGAAGAGTAGGTCATTCCATTCTGGAATCAAATTATCGTTAGGACAACCTGATACGGCACGACCGCCACCATAGAATTCACCACTGTGACAGAAAGGAATCCCGCAAGACATGCAACGTGCAGCCTGTGTTTGGCGTTTCTCTTCTGATAAGGGCGTCTGCAATTCTTCAAAATCAAGAATGCGTTCGCTGACTGGTCGATAAGGGTTATCGACACGTTTGTATTTCAAAAATCCAAATGGATCTGCCATCTTATTGACCTCCTCTGTGACTTTCTGTTAGCAAGTCTGCTTTTTCTTGAGCGGTTTCTGCACCACCGGTAGCAATTTTAAAGGTACGTAGTTCAAGGGCATCGCCTTCCATACCTTGATGTTTAAGGGCATGTTCAATATCGTTGATTTCATGGAATTCTGTTGGGTAGACTTTGACAAATTTCTTAACTTCACTTGCCCAGTTATCCAAAAGGAATTTAGCTTTTTGGCTTCCAGTGTATTGGTAATGCTTTTGAATGAGATCAACAAGAACATCATCACCACGAGTTTCACCAACTTTGTACAAGTCAACCATTTCCATATTCACTTTGTCAGCGAAGTCGCCAGCTTCATCGTAAACATAAGCAACACCACCACTCATACCGGCAGCGAAGTTACGTCCAGTTGAACCAAGGATGACAGCCACACCACCGGTCATGTATTCACAGCCGTGGGCACCGACCCCTTGAACAACCACATGAGCGCCTGAATTACGAACACAGAAACGTTCACCAGCACGACCAGCGAAGTAGGCTTCACCATTAACAGCACCAAAAAGGGCAACGTTACCAACGATTGGTGAATTTTCATGGTCATAAGCCGCATCTTCTGGCGCCTTAACAATCAAGCGACCGCCTGACATTGATTTGGCAATGTAATCATTGGCTTCACCTGTCAAGGTCAATTCCATACCTTGTGGAATGAAGCTTGCAAAACTTTGTCCTGCGATACCCTTGTAGTGGTACTTAAGCAGTCCTGCTGGAACACCGTCATTACCATAACGTTCAGCAAGCCAACCAGCCATACGAGCACCGACTGCACGGTTGACATTATTGATGTCATTTTCAACAGTGACGCTACTGTTGTTATCAACTGCAGCTTTGGCAAAACTATCCAATTCTTTCCATTGACGTTTAACCTCAAATGGGTCATCAATCTTAGCTTCGATTGGCCATGCTTGTCCGATGACACGACTGAAATCAAGTGATTTAGCTTTACCAAACGAAACAAATTTAGCTTGTAAGAGTTCCGCATGTCCGACCATTTCGTCTACTGAACGGAAACCAAGCTCTGCCATGTATTCACGAAATTCCTCTGCAAGGAAGGTCATCATGTTAATAACGTGTTCTGGTTTACCGACAAAATTCTTACGAAGTTCAGGATTTTGCGTTGCCACTCCGACTGGACATGTGTTGAGCGAGCAAACACGCATCATAACACATCCTACAGATACCAAAGTAAGACTGGCAAATGAATATTCTTCGGCTCCAAGAAGCGTTGCAATGGCGATATCACGCCCGGTCATCAATTTACCATCAGTTTCAAGCGTCATGCGTTGACGGAGTTTGTTCATTGAAAGCGTTTGGTGGGCTTCTGCCAATCCCATTTCCCAAGGAAGCCCTGCGTCACGAACGGAGTTACGTGGTGAGGCACCAGTACCGCCATCATAACCAGAGATAACAACTTTGTCAGCGCCAGCTTTGACACAACCAGTCGCAATAGTCCCAACACCGGTACTTGAAACCAACTTAACATTGATTTTGGCATAAGGGTTGATGGCTTTAAGGTCAAAAATGAGCTGCGCCAAATCTTCGATTGAGTAGATATCATGATGCGGTGGAGGTGAAATCAAGCGAACCCCTGGCGTTGCGCCACGAATTTCGGCCACCCATGGGAAGACTTTTTGCCCAGGCAACTGACCACCTTCACCTGGCTTAGCTCCTTGTGCCAACTTGATTTGCAATTCTTCAGCCGACATGAGGTATTCAGCGTTAACACCGAAACGACCCGATGCAACTTGTTTAATCTTAGAGTTAATATTGCGTCCATCAGCTTGTGGTTTGAAACGATTGCGGTTTTCACCACCTTCACCAGAGTTTGATTTAGCTCCGATACGGTTGAGGGCTTCGGCAATGGTTTCGTGTGCTTCTTTTGAAAGTGACCCGAAACTCATGGCACCAGCTTTGAAGCGTTTTACGATTTCAGATGCTGGTTCGACTTCTGAAATGTCGACACTTGGACGGTTAGATTTGAATTCCCAGATAGAACGCAAGGTCGTTGGGTGTTCAAGAGCTTCCTTTTCCATCTCAGCAGTGTATTCTTTGAAGAGGTTATAGTCACCACTGCGGACAGCTTTTTGGAAATTATAGATAGTTTTTGGATTGAAGAGATGATATTCACCATCAGCTTTGTATTGGTAAATACCGCCACTCTCAAGATAATCATCAGCGTAAGGTCCAAAAGCATAGTCATATCGACCGATATATTCGGCTTCCAGTTGGTCCAAATCAAGACCACCGATACGAGTCACTGTTCCTGTGAAGTATTGTTTCACAAGAGCTTCTGAAAGTCCAACAGCTTCAAATAATTGAGCACCTTTGTAGCCAAGAACCGTTGAAATTCCCATACGGCTCATGACTTTGACGATACCTTTTTCAGCAGCCTTACGGAATTTTTCATAAGTCGCTTCTGATTTACCATATTCTTTCAAAGTGAGGTAGGCACCATATGGGTGAATAGCTGCCGCACCATAGCCAACCAAGGTCGCAAAATGATGTACTTCAAAGACTTCTGCAGAATCAACGACAATTGAGAAAGCAGAGCCTTTCCCCTTACGAACCATATAGTTTTGAAGACCAGCTACCGCCAATAAAATTGGAATAGCCATGTGACCTTCAGTCAAACCACGGTCAGTCAAGACAATGATTTTAGCACCTGCATCAACAGCTTCTTCAGCACGTTTGAAGAGGCTATCAAGTGCTCCCTGAAGACGATTTTTAGCTGGTTCAACCAAGGCATAGCTTGTAGGCAAAACTTGAACCTTATAACGGTCATCCTTAAGAGATGCAATTTTAGCGAAATCTTCTGATGATAAGACTGGGCTGTCAATTTTCAACTTCGTACAATTATCAGCACCATTTTGACGAACATCACCATCACCACCAAGATAGACGTTAGTTGATACAACAATTTTTTCACGGATGGCATCAATAGGTGGATTGGTTACTTGCGCAAATTGTTGTTTGAAGAAGGTGAATAGGGATTGATGCTTGTTAGATAAAACTGAGAGTGGGCTATCAAATCCCATTGAAATAACTGGTTCTTCTCCCTTATCAGCCATAGCTACGATGACATTACGAATCACTTCTTCGTTGTAACCAAAGAGTTTCCAGACTTTTTGAACATCTTCTTCAACTGGAACAACTTGACTTCCTGGAAGGTCATTAAGAGCTTTAACATTTTGGTCAACCCATTCTTTGTAAGGGTGTTGACTAGCGTATTTTGCCTTAACTTCATCATTTTTGTAGATGCGTCCTTCGACAGTGTCGACTAGCATCATATTACCTGGACCAAGCACACCTTTTTCAATCACTCGGCTTGGTTCTAAGTCAACGACACCAGACTCACTTGAACAGATGATAAAGTTATCTTTAGTCACTGAATAGCGGCTTGGGCGCAAGCCATTTCGGTCAAGACGAGCCCCAACCAAATCACCATCGGTAAAGACGATAGCGGCTGGACCATCCCATGGTGCTACAAAACTTGACGAATATTCGTAGAAAGCCTTGAGGTCATCATCAAGACCAGATTCATCACCCCAAGCTTCTGGAACCATCATCAAAAGACTTTCTGGAATTGAGCGACCATTACGATAGAAAAATTCCATACAGTTTTCAAGTTTGGCAGAATCAGAATTTTCGTCATCGTACATTTCCACTTGATGGCTGTGCATCCAATTTTCTGCACCACGAAGGGTATTGATTTCACCATTGTGAGCAATAAAGCGAAATGGCTGCGCACGATTCCAAGATGGGAAAGTATTGGTTGAGAAACGTGAGTGTGTAAGCGCAATATGAGACTCAAAACGTTCATCTGTCAAATCAGGGAAGAAAAGCCCAACTTGAAAGGCATGAAGCATTCCCTTGTAAACGATTGTTTTACTAGACAAAGAACATACAGTCAAATCAGATGCTGAAAAAGTTTTTTCCAACTGACGACGTAGACGGAATAATTTATCCTCAAATGGTCGTCCTGCCTCTGTACCCTCTGGTTTTTTAATAAAGAGCTGCACAAAAGAAGGCATGATTTCTTGTGCTGTCGGACCACAATTTTCAAATCGATATGGGACATCACGCTCAAGAAGGACTTGATATCCTCGTTTTTCAATAGCTGATACAAGACTCGCTTGTAAGGTTTGTTTAGCAACTACTTCTCTTGGTAAGAAAAGCTGTGCGACAGCATAGTCACCTTTTGGAGGCAAGTTAACACCTGATTCACTAGCAACACTTTGGAAAAATCGGTCTGGTAGTCCTAAAAGGATACCTGCACCATCACCTGTATCAGGTTCTGCACCTGTACCACCACGGTGATTCATGCGTGTTAACATGGTCAAAGCATACTCAATCAGCGTATGACTAGCTCGACCATCAATTTGAGCGACATAGCCCATCCCGCAGGCAGCTGACTCAAAAGATGGATCCCACATGGTCGTCTGCTGTGCTTTCAAAGCCTGTTCATCCATAGCTAATACTCCTAACTTCAATAATATTCAGCAAATTCTAAGTTAAAACCCCTATTATTATAACATATTTTTTAAATTAGAGGAATTTTCTGATAATTTTATAGAATAAAACAAAGTTGAGCGTTTTGCTCAACCTTGTTCGTTTTCTGCTTAATCTTCTTAGTAAAGATCCAAGTAGTTATCGATTTCCCATTGAGAAACAAAGGCTGCGTAGCTTGACCATTCGATACGTTTAGCTTCAACAAAGTTTGTGTAAATATGATCACCAAGCGCTGCTTTAACCACTTCATCTTCCTCAAGAGCTTTAACGGCATTGTGAAGAGTTGAAGGAAGGTCAATAATACCTGCTGCTCTACGTTCTTCTGGAGTCATCACATAAATGTTTGTTTCAACAGGTGCTGGCGCTTCAATATTATTCTTGATACCGTCAAGCCCTGCTTCAAGAAGCACTGCAAGAGCAAGATATGGATTTGCAGTTGGGTCAACTGAACGAAGTTCCAAACGAGTTCCCATACCACGAGATGCAGGAACGCGGATCAATGGTGAACGGTTACGACCTGCCCACGCGATATAAACTGGCGCTTCGTAGCCTGGAACCAAACGTTTGTATGAGTTAACTGTTGGGTTCATGATTGCTGTGTAGCTGTATGCGTGTTTCATCAAACCACCAAGGAAATGGTAAGCTGTTTCTGACAATTGCATACCACGACTATCTTCCGGGTCAAAGAAAGCATTGTTTCCATCTTTGTCGAACAATGACATGTTACAGTGCATACCAGAACCGTTGATACCGAATTTTGGTTTAGCCATGAATGTTGCGTACAAACCGTGTTTACGAGCAATCGTTTTAACAACTAGTTTGAAGATTTGGATGTTATCGCAAGCTTTCAACACATCGCCATATTTAAAGTCAATTTCGTGTTGCCCTACAGCAACTTCGTGGTGACTTGCTTCAACTTCAAATCCCATTTCAGTCAAAACATTAACGATTTCACGACGAGTGTTATCTGCAAGGTCAGTTGGTGCTAAGTCGAAGTATCCACCACGGTCATTGACTTCAAGCGTTGGTTCACCTTTTTCGTCAAGCTTAAATAGGAAGAATTCTGGTTCTGGACCAAGGTTGAATGATTTGAATCCAACTTCTTCCATGTGTTTAAGAGCACGTTTTAAGTTACCACGAGGGTCACCAGCAAATGGTTCACCATCAGCAGTGTAAATATCACAAATCAATCCAGCGACAGCACCATTCTCGCTACCCCAAGGGAATACTGTCCAAGTATCCAAGTCTGGGAAAAGGTACATATCAGATTCATTGATACGCACGAAACCTTCGATTGAAGAACCGTCAAACATTGCTTTGTTTGAAAGAACTTTGTCTAGCTGCTCATCGGTAGCAGGAATTTCAACGTTTTTAAGTGTTCCTGTAATATCTGAGAACATCAAACGGAGGAAAGTAACGTTTTTCTCTTTAACTTCGCGACGGATGTCAGCTGCTGTGATTGCCATAAAGGGTCTCCTTTTGTAATACAAATATTTTTTCAGTACTAAACTGTTAAATTTAGCATCAATTTCCGAACATTAGTTAACTAAAGAACTAATTTGTTAGCTCATTTCTTATTAACACCACCATTATAGACCTCCTTTTTTGAGATGTCAAGGGTTTGTGTGAGATTTTCTAACACGCGTGCAAATTTTTTTATTTTCCGACAGTTATCATAATTTCATGAAGTTTAATGAAGCTAATCAAGCAACAAGATATCCGACTTTAATTGATGATTTGAAAGTGCTATAATGTTAACAATTGTTAATTTTTATAGGAGTCTATTATGACAGAAACCTTTATTTCTTTGACGATTATCGCCTTTGTTTCAGCGGTAACGCCACTTATTGCAAGGGTAATTCCTAGGCAAGTGGTTCCAGAAACCGTCATTCTCATTGCTGCGGGAGCGATTTTAGGACCGAATACACTAGGAATTATCCATTCTAACAGCGAAGCCTTGAAGCTCTTGTCTGAATTGGGCTGTGCCTTCCTCTTTCTTCTTGCCGGTTTTGAAATTGACCCTAAGGTATTGATTGGCAAAGAGGGTAAGAAGGGATTTTCTACTTGGATGGTTACCTTCATCATTGGGCTTGCCGTTGCTTTTCTCTTGCCAGACATTGCTTCTGGGAAGCAGGGCATGATTGCTACTGCTCTGCTATTTACCACAACCGCCCTCGGTACCTTGATGCCAATCCTGGAAGAGCGCGGACTGACTGGTACTCGAGTTGGAAATCAGATTCTCGCCTACGGTACTTGGGGTGAGCTTGCGACCGTCATCGCCATGGCCATTCTGCTATCAACTCGACGGACATGGAAGACAGCACTGATTTTGGGAGCTCTGCTACTGATTTGTCTCTGGGTTGCCCATCTTGGAAATCGTGCTGTTAAGGGCGGAAGTGCCATTTATCGCTTCATCGAATCAAAATCTGAGACGACCTCCCAGCTCATGTTGCGCATCACCATTCTCATCATGATTATGCTGGTTGCCTTCTCTTCTATTTTTGATTTGGATATTGTCCTCGGTGCCTTTGCAGCAGGCTTTGTCCTCCGCTATATTCTGCCCGAAGAAAATAATACCTTAGAGTCTAAGTTAAATGGACTGGCGCACGGCTTCTTGATTCCGCTTTTCTTTATCATCTCTGGTGCTGGTATCAATCCTGCTTCCGTAACCAAGAATCCTGGCTTGTTGCTTATTTTCATCATCGCTTTGCTTCTTGTTCGTGCCATTCCAATCGTGATATCCTTATCCTTGGAGAAAGATGTTGAAAAACGCCTCTCACTCCACAATCGTTTCTCGGTTGCCTTCTATTGTACAACTGCTCTGCCACTTATTGTGGGGATTACAGGAATTGCAGTCAACGAAGGTTTCATGACTAGCGATATTGCATCCGTGCTCATCGCAGCGGGAGCTGTATCTGTCTTCTTGATGCCATATCTCGGTGCTGCGACTTATTCTGTCGTTGATAGTGAACCTCTGACAGCGGTCAAGGAAATCATTCATTCTCCTCGTGAAATGAGTCATATCATTCAAAAACACATTGAATTAGAACGCAAACGTGCTAAGCAATACCGCGATTTTGCAGCTGAAAAAATTAATTCTCGTGTGGATGCCATCGATAATCCTGATGAACGCCGTGAAATGCGCAGGCTCATTCAACAACAACGCAACGAAGACCTTGCTTTCCACCAAAAAATGATTCACCGTCGTAAAAAACTTTGGCGCAAGCATCGCACAGAACTCCAAGCTGTTTATCAAAAATACCACAACGGCAACATTCCCGAAGACAATCTCATCAAGTCACTTGAGCAAGAGAGTCACCGTTAATCAAAAGAGGGCTGAGAAAACATTCTCAACTCTCTTTTTTCTACCATTTGTCAAGCCTCCCAAGGCTTTAAGGTAAAAAGATTTTGAAGATAATAGCTTGATGTAGGTTATTGCCCTCTTTTTCTGTGGTAAGCATGATAAAAGTGTACGCAAAAGGAACACCTTATCTAGCCTTTTTAAAAATAAGGTGTCAGAATAATATGGCATAAAAGCTTTAATGATTTTGGATCGAAGTATAATCGTAAAGTTTGTTATGCGTTATGAGGTAATACATTGTCCGAATGAGACGATGTATAGAGGCAATCGTATGTGGCTTAGTTGAAGCTATTTGTGATTGTCTTTTTCGTTTCTCATAGAGGTCGCTGTTGTTTCTGCAATGCTAGGGATAGACAGTAAGCTGTCTAGTTGCTTTTTAGCTTCTAGAGGATTTAACCGTGTATAAGCGCAGCCATTGTTCTCAAGAAAGGCTTGAAGGTGATGAGAATAGACTCCTGTTGCTTCGAAGACAATCTTAGGCTGATGAACCGTTTTTAAGTCATCGGATAAACGACCGAAACCTGCCGCATCGTTAGGCATGGTGTAGCCATGAACCTTCTTCCCATTGAGCCAAATGGCCACTCCTGAACTTGCTTTACTCACATCAATTCCAAACACGACTCGCATGATATTACCTCTTTATCTTGAAAGATTCCTAGTTTTAGTGATTTCATTTTCAATACACGACGTCAAGCGTCCCACATACTTTGATAACATTCTACCTAAAACAGGTGTCTTGCCAGTTTTAATCGCGACGTCTAGCGCCATAGAGCCCTACGACTTAACAAGACACCCCTACTTTAATATAAAGAAAAAGTAGTAAGTACTCTCTCCCGTCGGAGATTTCCTCACTACTAATCTTAGTATGTTTTGATGTAGTCATCGGTAACAGTCATAAATATTTCCCCGTACCGTTCCAACTTCTGCGCTCCGACTCCCTTAATGTCTAGAAACTCTTGAGCCATCGTGGGCTGGTGGGCAGCCATTTCTTTAAGACTGACATCCGAAAAGATTATAAAAGGTGGCACACCCTGGTCTTGCGCTAGCTCAAATCGTATTTGATGCAAGTGTTCGAAGAGCTCTTGGTCAAAGTCCATAGGCTCAGCTGTTCTAGCAAAAGCGCGCTGTGCTTGCTTACTTTCCTTGATACGTTTGGCAAGGATTGGCTGACGCTCCTTCAATTCAAGCCTGCCCTTGTTGGTTAATTTGAGCACTTTATAATCTGACTCAACTCGTAAGAATTTGTCCGCAACTAGGGATGAAATGTATTTCTTGATAGTGGTTTCCGCTAGGTCGCTAAGCAGTCCATAAGTTGATAGGCGGTCAAAACCAAATTGGCGGTTATCAGCTGTATTTTTTCCTTTTATCACTATAGAAAACTATTAGTATTTACGTCTGTAACCACCGTAAGCAAGGTAGGCTGTCATTGAAGCCATAATTGCAAAACCAAGTGCCATCACTGCAAAATTATCACTATCAGCTGTCTTAGGCAAGATAGAGGCTGATGCAGTAGGAACATCTTTAGGAATTATTAGTGTTACTGGGGTGTTTGGAGTTGTTGGTTTGTCTGGGGTGGTCGGAACCGACGGCTTGTCGATATCTACAGGCATGTGTGGTTTAAAATTATAACCACCAATTACATTCCAATCAATATACCATCATCCTCATTCGGAAAATGAGATGTTTCCAACGTACCAACAGTCGCTTTCGTATCACTAGATTCATCCCAAATCCAGTCGCCTTGTTCAGTCATCTTAGCAAGAACACGAGTCGTTCCATCAGGAAGAACTTGAATTAGGAAACTTGGTGCCCATGTTGAATTATTCCCTTTACCAGCCACTTCATTACGGTTAGTCATATAAGCTGTTACTAAAAGGGTATCGTCAGATCCTTCAACGGGTACTGCATAATATGAGTACGTTGCTGTACGCCAATCTGATGGGACTGAGGCTGTCAAAACAACTCCACTATTATTCAGTGGCTTATAACCAGAAGTCAAGCTGTCTGAAACGTATCCAAGCATGATAACATTGTCACCCACTACCTTATTAGTCATTTCCCAAGCGTCATCATTACTACCATGATTCAAGCGTGATGCTGCAAAAAGGTAATACTTATTTCCGAGCTTAACAATATTTGGACGTTCGATTTCATCACTGACCATCACCGATGACAACAATGGTGTATAATATTCCGCGATACTTGGTGTCTTATCATCTCCAGTTAAGCGAACAAGACCAATAGCAGCGTTTGAAACAGACGCACGAACTTTCATATCTTCATTTTCAAGAATACGGAAAAGACTTGATGTTTTGAATTTAGTATCCCCACCGTAGTTCATCAAATTGTAAATCTGATTCTCACTTTGATAGTTTTCTGTACCTGTACTTGCCTCAAAAGCTAAGTAACGAACCCCGTTTTCATCTTCAATTACATGGGGGTCACGCATAGCGATATTATCAGCACCTGTAAAAGTTGAACGCCATTGTGCATAACTTTGATAATGGTAGCTATCCCCACCTTTAGGTGTCAAGACCTGTTTATTATCAACAGATTTAAGGACGACTTCTCCATTTTCAACCGCTAAATTCAATGTAGCAGATGCTAACATTTGGTTGTTTGAATTATTATCAGTTGTATCAATAAACGTTTAACTTTGATTCTATTTGTAAAATCCTATAACATCACCGATATTCCTTTTAGTGACCTCGTCGTAGACTAATTTGATTTAACCTGTACTTATTCAAAAATGAGTTTTTTAATTTTTACAAGGATACAATCTCTAACTGCTCCCCGCCAAGCAACACCAAATACTTATCAATTTTTGACACGCCATAAGATTTAGACAAGGCCTCAGCGTAAAGCGCCATCTGTCCTTGGTAACGGTCTTTGATTTCTTGTGGATTGGTGAACTTGTCTGTCTTATAATCGAAAAGGACAATGCGATCTTCCAACGGGAGGTAACCGTCGATAATCCCGCGAACGACAAACTTCTCACCGCTTTCTGGGTCTTCCTTTAGCATGGCAAACGGAGCTTCGCGATGAAGATGAGCAACATTTTCTTGGATGAGCTGACCAAGATTGCTGCTTTCAAAGAAGGCTATAATCTTGTCTAATTGGATGTTAGCTTTAACGATATCCTCTGCATCCACTTCTGCTAAAGCACGCGCTACTGTTTCCTGGGTCACCCTACTGCTGACATCTAGGCGTTGCATGAGCTCATGGACAGCAGAACCAACTGCGGCTGCGTCAGCTTTTTTCTTAGCTGAAAAATCAGGAAGTTCAAAGGTGGACTTGGGTTTGTAGGTCTCATCCATGACTTGAACACCCTCGACATCCATGACAGGCTCATAAAATTTCTTGACCTGACTCGGCGTTCGGACCGTTGGCAAGTTGATGGCCGCCTTGTAGTCTTGATTGAGTTTTTCAACATTTTCAAGCTGGGCAATAGCTTGCGCGATTTGGTCAGACTGGCGATTATCAGCTTGGTCGTCTGGGTTGAAAGGCTTGTCTGCCTCCACAAAACCAATCTTATCCTCAGTCAAATCAGCATTCGTCACAAAATCAACCCTATAATGCAAATCCGTCCTTCTATAGGTCTCATGGATAGCCAAAATCCAGTCTTGAAAGGTCATGTAACTCTCGCGATTAGCAACCGGAAGATGATTATTCACTGACTGCAACTCATACTTGTCCTGCCACTTGGACTGACTAGTTTTTCCGATGATGTAGAGCTTTTTCTCAGCCCGTGTCATGGCGACATAGAGTAGACGCATTTGTTCGGAAAGGGTTGCTAGCCGCAACTCTCGCTTGTTGAGCTGGTAGGGCAGAGTCTCCATGGATACTTTGACGGTTGGGAGCAAGTTTTCTTCCAACTCTTGGCGCATGTCAGCCAGATATTTTATCCCAATTCCATTCTCACGACTCAGAATGACCGGGGAGGTCATATCCACCATGCTAAACCGTTTGTCTGCATTGAGGATGAAGACATACTTGAATTCCAAGCCTTTAGACTTGTGAATGGTCATGAGTTGAACGGCGTGTTTGGGGAGGGCGACCTCCACATCCGCTAAATCATTTTGATTTTCCAAGACCTTGTCTATCATTCGAATAAAGCGTGATAGCCCCTTGAAACCTGACTTTTCAAAGGCGTTTGCTCTGAGGGCTAGGGCGTACAAGTTTGCTTGGCGCTGCTCTGCTCTTGGCAAAGCCCCCACGTAATCATAATAGAAACGGTCATTGTAAATCTTCCAAATCAAGTCGTAAAGCGCATGCCATTTTGCAAAATCACGCCACTCTAAAAATGTTTCAAAGAAATGCTCAAGTTTGTGGGACAGATCAGGCATGATGAGGTCTTGATGAAGACCAGAACCTCTATGAGCCCGCTGCAATTTATGGTAAAAGACGTCTTTTTCAGCCTGCAAAGCCAAGCGAGCAAGGTCATCCTCGTTGAAGCTAAACATAGGCGAGCGCAAAAGCGCTACCAAGGCGTAGTCGTTGAGAGGATTATCAATGCTGCGCAGAGTGTCTAACATAACCATGACTTCGACGGACTTGAGGTAGTTTTGCTCACCACCGTCAGTCACCAAAGGGATGCCATACTTATCAAAGGTTTGCAAAATGCCATCGTTTCGGGTACGAGAAGACACCAACAAAGTAATGTCTTCAAAAGCCACCTTTTCTTCTTTATGCAGACGAATGATTTCCTTGGCAACCAATTTAGCCTCGGCTGGGCTGATGTCGTTGGACTCGGTTTCCGTCGATGACTCTTCTGATTCGTCACTATCAATTATGAAGACCTGCGTCTCATTCTGCGGATGTGATTCTTTTTGTTTTGGTGAACCGACTCGCAACTGATGACTATCATCATAGAGAATCTCACCGACCGCTTCATCCATGAGATGTGTGAAGATGGTATTTGTGCTATTCAAAACTTCTGATTGACTACGGAAATTTTCTTTCAAAATAATCAACTTGCCATGCTCTGGGTTCTCTTGATAATCTTTGAATGTACGATTAAAAATCTGTGGGTCCGCCTGACGGAATCGATAGATGGACTGCTTAATGTCCCCCACCATAAAACGATTACGACCGTTTGACAAAAGTTCCAACATGCGTTCTTGTGTATGGTTATTATCTTGGTACTCATCAACCATAACTTCGTGATATTTAGATTGATAAAGTTGACGAATATCCTCATTCTCTTCCAAAATAGCAATGGCAAAATGAGCAACATCCGAGAATTCAAAGGCGTTTTCTTGCATTTTAGCCTGTAAATATTGGTCTGAAAAGTCAAGTAAGAAGCTCTGCAATGTTTCCAAAAGCGGAATGGTCTCAGCCTGATACTTAAAAATAGTCTCCAGATGAACCAGCCCAGAAAGACGATCATGTAGGGTTTTAAAGATTGGGTATTTGACACCCGCAACCGTCACCGCATCCGATGATGGAATTAAAGTAGTCACATCCTGCGCTAGGCGACCCAGTCCCTCATGACCATAGAGTGTCGCAAAATCACGCGCCCAGTCGTACAGATTTTCAATCATAGCCAGATGTCTTTTATAAGTCGCAGTCGGTGTCCCTTTAGCGGTCATTTGTTTGTAATCTTCTAAATCCGTCAAGTCACGAAGGGCATCCGCTGTATCCTGAATGGTCGATAAAATGCCTTGAATTTCTTGTTCAGGAAGAGCAGAAAAGTCCGTGTAGGTCTGTGCTCCTTTTAAAAAATTATCCTGCAACCATCGCCTAGGATTATCCGTTGACTGACTAAAGTCGTAAATCTTATAAACCGCATCGCGGAAGCCCTTGCTATCCTTACGATTACCAGTGAAATTCTTGACTAGCGTGGTGAAAACTCCTTTATTAGCGCCAGCCATGTAATCCGCAAATAAATCCTCGTAAACCTCATTCTTGAGCATATCCTGCTCATTTTTATCGGTCATGATTCGGAAAATTGGTGAAATGCCCATAGTATAGCCGTATTGATTGACCAATTTTTGAGTGAAGGCATCCATGGTTCCGATATCAGCGGTCTGCACGCCAACTAATTGCTGATTGAGAAAGGCTTGCATTTCTGGATTCTTGGTCTCAGCTAGCGCAGCCGTGATTTTCTTTTCCAGACGTTCCTTGAGCTCCCCCGCCGCCTTAACGGTGAAGGTTGAGATAAAGAGCTGGTCTACGGTTACACCACGCAAAATCATGTCCATAATGCGCTCAACCATGACAAAGGTTTTCCCAGACCCCGCCGAAGCTGACACCAAGATGTTGTTACCATTGGTGTAGATAGCCTCGATTTGTTCTGACGTGCGTTTTTGTTTCTTGTCCGAAGCCGCTTCTTGCTCTTGCAGCGCAGCGATTTCCTCTGCCGTCAAAAAAGGCTTAAAGCTCATCCTGGTCCTCCTCTTCCTGCATCAAGGTTAAAAAGCCCCGACGCTTCTCTTTTGCTGGCAAACGATAGAGACGCCTTGCCTGCCTCATGTGACGGTCCGCCTCAAAACCAGTGATAGCCTTGAGTTGGTCACCCGCCACCGTTTTGCCATCCTCAGTATAAGGGTTAATGGCAAAGCTACCAGACTTGATGGTCTCCGCAGCTGATAAATAAAGGTGTTTATTATGATTTTGCAAAACCGCAAGCTCCGCTTCTGAATACAAGCTGGACTTGATATCATACTTACCGTTAGCCAAAAATACCTTCTCATCCTCTGAGAATAAGCCCTGATACCGCAGCGATTGATGGGATTTCTCAACCAACTTGTCTAGCGATTTAACGTCGTTAAGATTTTGTTTGGGCTCCTGCATGTGCAAATACATAGCCCCAAAAATCTTATCCTGCGCAGATAGATTCTTGCTTTCGCGCACAGCAGACATATAGGTTACCAACTGAGGACTAAGTCCATTGTAGAATTTCTGAATATCAAATTTCTGGTCACTTGATTTATAATCGACGATTCCAAGTGCTCCGTCCGACAGTCGGTCAATTCGGTCCACGATACCGTTGATTTTAACGGCATTGTCTAGCATGAGCTCAAAGCGCTCCTCTTCATTTTCAACCGTCAACTGACTGTCTTGTCGCAAGATGGTTGCCGTTGCGCGAGCGATGTCCTCCAAAACCTCTAAAGAATACTGACTCTCCGCATCAGCTTCATAAAGAGCTTTGAAGCTTTCTTCTTGATTGGTCTGTGCGATTGCTTCATTTAATCGCTGGTCGAAATCCTCCGAGCTATCCTCCTGCATGACCAACTCAAAAACGCGGTGAAGGTAAGTTCCGTGATGTCGTGCATCTGGATGGATGGACTCTTGCTCCTGCAAGCCTAACACATACTGCAAGAAATACTTATACTGATTATTGTAGAAAGTTGTCACAGCAGACGAAGACAGGCTCAAAGGCTGGTCATCCGGGAAACGCGTTGCCATGACTTCTTGTGCCACGCGCGTGGTGGCTACCGTATCCGTTATCGCTGGTACAGAAATCCCTCCCGCTTCCAACTTATGACGCAAGAAACGCACAGCCACTGACCAGAACGTTTGCTCCTCCTTCGTCATTTCCAAATTTTGGTAAATAGCAGAGCGATTAATGTCGACAACGCGAGACAAGAGCGCTTTGTAGTTTCCCACTTGCCCCGCTTCCGCCGCCAGCTGATTGCGTCCTTTAGCCTCAACAGACACACCCATGTGCACCAATTCACTCAAGTAAGATGACATGCTGTCCTCAGCTTCATTGAGCAACTGAGGCAAACTCAAAACCAATTTTTCCGTAGCAGAATTAAAGAGAGACAAAGCCGCAAAATGATTTTTCTTGAGATTTTCACGGGTTATAATATCAAAATGTCCTGCCAAGTCTCCTTGCTCATTGATAAGCTGACGCTCCTCATCAGATACCAGCGATTTATTTTGAGCAATCTTTGGAAAATGCGATTGGGTCATGCCGAGCGCATAAACGAATTTATTGGTATGAGGCTCTACCAAGTCATAGGATTTAACCGTCACCACATCCACCGTCGCTGGAACCATACGATACTCTGCCTGCATCATGCCTGAACCAATAAGTGATAAAAATTCATCCAAGGTTAATTTTTCAGTGCCAAAAATGGTGTGGAATTGCTCTAAAATGCCTGTAAAGGTCTTCCAGACTTCTCCGTGTTTCTCCTGCTCAATCTCAGGCATTTTTGAAACTAGCGCAGCCAAATTTTCCGACAAAGCAATCTCCGTCAAAAATCCTGACAATTTTTTCAAAAGACCAGAACCTGTCTGCTTCTTAGCCTTTACCAAGGTCTCCAGTGGCCCAAGTAAATCAGCTCGAATGCTATTAAGCTTAGCCAAATCATACTTACTAGCCCCAACCGTGAAATCATTGAAAAACTTCTTCTGTCCCTTTATGTCCGCATAGGTCACATAGGCCTCAAAGTAATCCAAAGCATCCTGACTGTGTCGACCGTAAATTCCTGTCTTAAAGAGATTGACCACATCCTCTGCACGGAAATTATAGCTTTTAACACGCGCCAGCGAATCCATAAAATGCACTAAGGGATGCGCAGACATTGACTCAGCCTTCCCAAAATAATAAGGAATATCATACTTATCAAAAATCTTGCCGACCTGAAGCTTGTAGGCATCCACATCCCCCAAGAGAACCAAGATATCCTTGTAACGATGCCCAGCCTGCAGTTTCTTGCGAATCGCACGCGCCACCGCCTCGACCTCCTCCTTCTGGTTGAGACACTCCCAGATAGTCGTACGTGCCTTAGCATCCGCAGACAAGCCCAAATCATCACCCGTAAAGTCATGATGACGCTCAAACTTTTGGGAAATAGAGGCAAAGCCCTCACGACCTGACCAGGTTGATATCACGTATTGCGGTTTAGTCTTGAAAGTCTCTGCCAAGCTGCGCAAAAAATCAACCCCAGCTGCATAGACATTACCGTTGGTAAAATTAGCTTGGTAGGCCTTCTGACTAGCGTAGGAACCAATAACAATCTCCGAACACTTGGCATTCAAAAGACCAATCAAGGCCTCTTCCTCAGCTGAAAAACGAGTAAAACCGTCAACGACTAGAACAACATTTTTCAGTTCAGCATCCATATGCCCTGCCGCAACCTGCTGTGCAAAGAAAGCAATCTTGGTCTGATTGTCGTAATTCCCCTCACGAAGTAAGTCGGAAACAGCCGTGAAAATCTTGACCAAGTCCTCATACTTTTCAAGTGAATGCAGAGCTTGCAAATCTAAAACCGTCAAATTGGCAGTTTTTAATTCCTTGTACAAGTCCACCAATTGTTGGATGAATGAGCTGTCCTGTTTAAGACGACCAAAAACACGCAATTCGCCATCGTCAAATTGAGAAAGGGCTCGATAGAAAATCATGGCTAACCCTGTATCATTGAGGCTTTCCTTTTGATTAGGCTCATTAAGCACAAAGTAACGCGCCAGTTGAGCAAAACGCGTGATGGTGATGGCAAAAGAAGCCTGCTCTGGTAAAGCTTCAAGAACCGCACGCTCCTTTTCAAAAGATAAGGAGTTAGGGGCAATGTAAAAAACGCGCCGACCGTCGCTTGCAGCCTGCGCAGCTTCATTGACCAGAACTTCTGTCATATTATGTGAAATATCAGTATAAAGTAATTTCATAGGTCTCCAATCTTTGAGATGCTTAGGTCTATTATAGCAAAAATCAGCAAATAAAAATGAGATTGGGCACTTACTCCCAACCTCAAAAATCTTATCCGATTGACCCTTCCATTTCAAAGCTAATCAAACGATTCAACTCAACAGCGTATTCCATCGGTAATTCTTTGGTAAATGGCTCCACAAAACCCATAATGATTTTTTCTGTGGCTTCTTGCTCTGTCAAACCTCGGCTCATCAGATAAAAGAGCTGGTCTTCAGAAATTTTTGAAACTTTTGCTTCATGTTCAAGTGAAACACTGGCGTTATGGATTTCATTGAAAGGCTTTGTGTCTGATGATGACAAGTCATCCATCAAAATAGTATCACATTCGATATGACTTTTTGATTTTGCAGAATTTGGTCCAAAGTAAACTTGCCCACGATAATCAACCTTACCACCAGCGCGTGCAAGAGATTTGGAAATAATAGATGATTTGGTATGTGGCGCTTTGTGGATCATCTTGGCACCTGTATCTTGGTGCTGACCTTCATTTGCCATGGCGATGGTCATCATGGTACCAGTCGCACCTTCCCCTTCCAAATAAACCGCAGGGTATTTCATGGTCGTGTGTGACCCAAGATTGCCATCAATCCATTCAACCGTCGCATGCTCCTTAGCTACGGCACGTTTGGTAACCAAATTATAGACATTATCTGACCAGTTTTGAATGGTCGTATAGCGAAGATGAGAGCCGGCCATTGCATAAACCTCTACCACCGCCGCATGCAAACTATTGGTTGTGTAAGTTGGAGCTGTACACCCTTCCACATAGTGCATGCTAGCGCCCTCATCAACAACAATCAAGGTTCTTTCAAACTGACCGGTATTTTCATTATTGATACGCAGGTAAAGTTGTAAAGGAATATCAAGCTCCACCCCTTTAGGAATATAAATGAATGTTCCACCAGACCAAACCGCAGAATTGAGCGCAGCCAATTTATTGTCTGACGGAGGTACGAGTTTTGCAAAATATTCTTTAAACAAGTCTGGGTATTCTTGCAGAGCACTGTCGATATCCGTGAAAATCACACCTCTGGACTCAAACTCATTCTTCATATTATGATAAACCACTTCAGACTCATATTGGGCGACTGTACCTGCCAAATAAGAGCGCTCAGCTTCAGGGACGCCTAAGCGTTCAAAGGTCTCTTTGACCTTATCAGGTACCTCATCCCAATCCCTAGCAGGCTTATCCGTAACCTTTTGATAATAAATAATATCGTCAAAATCAATCTCTGACAAATCTGGTCCCCAATCAGGCATGGGCATACTGTTAAAAATCTCCAGTGATTTCAAGCGAAAGTCCAACATCCATTCCGGTTCATTCTTGGCAGCAGACAATTGTCTAACGACCGACTCATTCAGCCCCTTGCCTGTGCTATATACAGGGTCCACATCAACATGGAAACCCACTTCATATGATTTATGTTCAATGATTGTATTGTCATTTGTCACAATGTTATCACCAATCCCTTCTAAAAAATACTATTACTAGCCTACCATACTTTTTAATATAAATTAAGCATTTTTCACTGAAAAGATTGATAACATCATCACAACCCTAAAAATCATAATCCTCATCAGCCATAGCTTCCGCTTCTCCCATCAAATAACCAGCACCGACCTGTGAAAAGAAATCGTGGTTGGCGGTCTCGATTGAGATACCATTCATAACGATAGGATTGACGTCACTAGCTGTGGCATGGTCAAAATAGGCTTCAAATCCCATATTTTGAAGAGCCTTATTGGCATTGTATTTAACGAAGGTTTTAATATCTTCGGTCAAGCCAATTTCTGCATAGACTTCGTCTGTATAGGCAAATTCATTGTCAAGCAATTCGTCTAAAAAGGCATACATCCAGGCTTTGAAATCCGCCTGTTCGCTGTCACTTAATTCATCAAAACCGAGTCTGAATTTATAGCCTAGATAGGTACCATGTACAGATTCATCGCGGATAACCAATTTAATCAGCTCTGCCAGATTGGCTAATTTATTTTGTCCTCGGTACCAAAGAGGAATGAAAAAGTTGCTGTAATAGAGGATTCCTTCTAAGAAAACACTGGCAACCATAACCTGCAGGGCAGTCCCATTTTGGTAATACTCATTAATTTTACGAGCCTTAAATTGCATACGAGGGTCATTATTCATCCAGTCATAGATAGCCTCAATATCTTTGAAAGTATTGAGAGAAATCAAAATTGTCCCATAAGTTTTGGCGTGAATAGATTCCATGAAATTAAAGTCAGTCAGAACTGCCAATTCTTTTTGTGTCCGGTGATTTTTCTTAATAGCATAGAGGCCCTCCTCAGACTGCAAGGTATCAAGAAGTGCTAAACCACCAACAGCCTTCTTAACCACGGTCTTTTCAACCTCTGATAATTGTTGCCAATCCAAGAGGTCGTTGGAAACAGGCACGCGCGTGTCCAGCCAAAATTGAGCTGTCGCCTTATCCCAGACATACTCGTCAAACTCATCCTCTACCAACTGCCAGTTCATTGATTTATGTAGCATCCTAACCCCCTAAAAATCATAGTCATCATCTGTCATCGCATCATTTTGAACCATGTTTCGACCATGCTTAGTCAAATCATGCCTGCGAAGCGGAGCAAGCGCGTGTTCATAAGGTGCCAAGAGCTCTTTTCTTGAGCTGTACTGGGCTGATAAATTGAGACTAGTAAGAATCTCATTCGCAGATTCTCTAACAAAATCAATCCCTAGATTAACACTACCCGGCACCTGATAATAGGTCACAACAAGAGTCGTCAAACGATTGACCAAATCTACTACCGTCTCCTGAGCCCAGGCTAAGAAACTGTTAACCTGATTTATTTCCTGCTGTGCCATCATCAGACCTAGCTTATGACTGAGATAGATAGCATGAAGAGATTCGTTGCGAAGAACCATCTTTATCGTCTCTCCCAACTGCTTGAAGCCTTTATCAACCCAGAGGTGAATAGGATAAGCTAAAAAGGCGCTATTTATCAAACCTTCCAAGCAGAGTGCCATGAATCGTTTTCTCAAAGGATCACTCCCCGCATAGATAGCATCCACTTCTTGGAGTAGATCTTGAAGTGCAGGGTCACTATCAGCACTGTCAAACCATTGAGACACGTCTTGATTGTCGTTGAAAATACGTAAAATCCGATTGTAGGCCTTGGTATTGACCATCTCTGTAAACTGGAGATTATTGATAATAGCAATTTCTTGTTGGGAACGTTCGCTGTGGCGAATAATCTCTCCTGCTTCGATAGATTGATAGGTGGCAAGAAGATTTAAGACAGCCAGTAGGCGATTAAGCTGGTCTTTCTCATCATCACTTAGCGCCAGCCATTTTCCCAAATCCTCCTCAATCGGAATACGAGTGTCCAACCAAAAGAGCGAGGTCGCCCGCTCCCAAGTCGCATTGTCCAGCTCGTCTTCAACCACATTCCAGTTAATAGCTTTATAATACAAATACTGTTGATACATCTTTTCTCCTTAAATCATACATGATTCGCAATTGTTGACACTAGCAAACTCATCATCCTCAGTGTAAGTTCGAACATAGTAGAGCGACTTGATACCCTTAGTCCAAGCGTAATTGCGCAGACGGTTCAGGTCCCGCGTCGTCAAATTTGGATTTCCAGCAGCCTTCCATTCGTACAAGCCCTCTGGCAATTTTGAGCGCATAAAGAGTGTCAAACTCATCCCTTGGTCAATATGCTTTTGTGCTGTCGCATAGACATCAATGATACGGCGTTGGTCCATGTCGTAGGCGGTTTTATAGTAAGGCAAGGTCTCATTTGACAAGTGAGGTGCTGGGTAAAAGATTGAGCCAACCTTCTTCTCCTGACGATTTTCCACCAACTGCGTTATAGGATGAAGCGAGGCGCTAGTCTCATTGATATATGAAATAGACCCATTTGGAGCGATAGCCAAACGGTTACGGTGATAGAGTCCGTCCTTCATGACTGCTTCTTTCAACACCTTCCAGTCCTCGACACTTGGTAGTTTGATATTGGAAAATAGCTGAGCTGCTTTGCTTGATGAAAACTGAAAATCAGACGTCAAATATTGGTCAAAATAAGCCCCATCTGCATAAGTCGATGCTACAAAGTCATGAAAGACCTGACCTTTTTCAACCGCAATAGCATGACTGGTTTTTAGAGAATAGTAGTTCATGGCTAAAAAGAAGGCATCCACAATCTCCAAGGCTTCAGGTGAATCGTAGGCAATCTGATGAGTCGCAAGCAAGGTATGAAGTCCCATAGCACCAAGACCAATCGTATGATAGAGTTGATTTCCCTTAGCCACTGTCGGCACTTCTTCAATAGACTCGCTATCCGTCACTGTTGTCAAAGCACGAACTGCCAGGTCAATAGATTTTTCAAAATCAGGCGAAGCCATAAGATTAACCATGTTCATTGACCCAAGATTACATGAAATATCTGTGCCGACTTGTTTATAACTCAAATCATCATTCAAAACAGATGGGTCTTGAGGCTGCAAGATTTCTGAGCAAAGATTACTCATGATGATTTTTCCTTTGACAGGATTGGTATTATTGGCGGTATCAATATTTAGAATGTAAGGATAACCAGATTCTTGTTGGAGGCGTGAGATTTCCTGTTCTAATTCACGCGCATTGATTTGGACTGTCTCAATCTCTGGATTGGCTACCATATCATCGTACTCTTTCGTTAAATCAACATAGGAAAACGGCTTGCCATAGACGCGTTCGACATGATAGGGATTGAAGAGGTGCATGGGTTGATTGGTTTTCAATAGTTCATAATACTTGTCTGGCACAACTAGACCTAGTGACAGAGTTTTAACCCTAATCTTTTCATCCGAATTTTCCTTTTTGGTGGATAAAAAGCCTAAAATATCCTGATGAAAGACATTGAGATAGACAACACCAGCCCCATTACGTTGACCAAGTTGATTACTATAAGAAAAGGAATCCTCTAGTAGTTTCATAACAGGTAGAACACCTGACGAAGCGTTGGCAATCTCCTTAATCGGAGACCCAGCAGCTCGTAGATTTGACAGATTGACACCAACACCACCACCGATACGGGACAATTGCAGCGCTGAATTGACAGCACGACCGATAGAAAGCATGGAATCCTCAATATCAATCAAGAAACAGGACACCATTTCCCCACGGCGCTTCTTACCCGCATTTAAAAAAGTTGGCGTTGCTGGTTGATAGCGTTGGGTCAACAACTCCTCTAACAAGTTTTGTGCTAAGGTCTTATCCCCCTTACCCAAATACAAGGCGTTCATCACCGCACGTTCCTCAAATGATTCAAGATAATGCTTCAAATCATTGGTTCTGAGGGCATATTGGTTATAAAATTTGTAGGCAGCCATGAAACTTTTGAAGGTGAAGTTAAAATCCGCTGCGCGTGCATATAAAGACAAAACAAACTCATTTTTGTAATCCTGACCATCATCTGAATAAACATCCAAAATCTTGTCATCAAGGTAGTGATTAGCTACCAAGTAATCCAATTTAGCTTCCACACTATCGAAAGTCATAGTTTTAGCCTTAATTTCTGACTTCAAGTAGTCATCCAGTGCTTCTTGGTCATAGTGAAGCGGAATCTGCCCATCAACTGGGATATTTAACATATTATTCAGAACAAAATAATCTTGACTCATTTGATAAGTCCTCCTTCTCTCGCTAGGCTCACTAATTTATCTCCAATTCGATGAACATCAGCTTCGGTTCCTCGGAGTTCAAATTCATCAATGACTGGAAAGCCAAAACTTTCCGCATACTGATGCGCAGTTAAGCAGTACTGCTTATTAAAATTACGATTGCCACTGCCAACGATTCCCAAACATTTGTCACGATTTGAACCATAGGCAATCAATTCTTTCAAAGGTGTCGTTAAAATTTCTTGAAAACCCGTATCAAGACCATTTCCCCCTTCAAGATATGAGGGGAGAAAACTAAAATAAGGCTCGTCAATGATACGCTCAACAGTTTCACCGTCGCGAACCCAATCTTTAACATTTGATAGGGATAAATGAATGGCATAATCCTCTCTGAGATAATTTTTTAAACGCTTAAGAAAGCTTGTCGTGTTGCCACTGAGACTAATATAATAGATTTTGACCGTTTGCATTTTGTCTCCTATTCGACTATAATATCAAGATATAGTGTAATTTATTGATAAGATATACTATATCTTGTGCTTATTATTCTATATGAACTATTTCAAAAAATAATTGACCGCGGTCAATTTCAGATAAATTACTCTCAAGGAGGCAATATGACAAAAGATAATTGTGTCCACAAGGTACCACTATTACAGAACCTTTCACCATCAGAAAAGGACTTAATTTACCCACTCATCCATCACAAAACGATTCAGAAGGGCGAAATCGTTCAATCTCCTGAAACTGAGGCACAGCTGACCATTGTGGCTTCTGGGCAACTAAAAGTTTATAAACTCAATCCCAATGGTAAGGAACAGCTGATTCGTATGATCCATGAAGGAGAATACGAGGGAGAAAATTACATTTTTGGTCTCAAAAATCAGTCCATTTATATTGAAGCGGTTTGTGAAAGCAGAATTTGCTGCTTATCTCAAAAGTCTGTCAATGATATTCTCACCAACTACCCTCAAGTCGGCTATCAACTCCTACAACTCAATGCTCAAAAGACCGTTGCTCTAGGAGAACAAAATCAACTTCTGGCTATTGATGACATAGAAACACGGATTGCTAAATACCTGATTAGCCTTTCTCAAGAAAAACACAATGGAAATCATATCACCATTTCCATTCCCCTAAAAGAAGTGGCTAGTTATCTGGCAACTAGTCCTGAAACCATCTCCCGCAAGCTAAAACACCTAGAGGAGACCGACCTTATCCAGCGCCGAGGACGACACATCCAACTCCTAAACAACTTTTGGCAACGCTTTGGAGTTAGTTGACAATAAAAGCAGTAAAAAAGACTCTTGATTCTATCCACTAGAATACCAAGAGTCTTTTTGTAGTTTATTCATAATTTCCTTAAAATCAGCGTAAGAACTTCTACTAATACCCAGAGCTCCGCCGACTTTGGTAAAATGTTGTTGATACTTATAAACATACCATCATTGAGATAGCACATAGAAAATTGATAACTTTGCATCTCAATAATTCTGTTTCAAATCATTGATACAAATCAATATCCTTCCAAATCTCATAATATTTTTCATTAGGATTGACGGTGGAGTGACATTTATCATCAAAGATAAAGGTGTATTTATTGTCCTCTGTGTAGGTCTGCCAATCGATACCATCAACCATTCCAGGACGACCATACTTGCAAAAATGTACGAAAGCACCATGAAAATCCTGGTGAATCTTCAATAAGCGTTTTTTAGATGTGAATTTATTAAACAGGAACATCGGCCCCACCCAAGTGTCCAAGCCACTGCAAATGTCCACCCCGTGCGTTGCTCCTAGACCTACTAATTTACATAAAAAGGGTTCAAGGTCATAGCGAAATTGGTAAACAGTATTGTGCGGAGATTGGGCAATATCACAACTAATGCTTCTAGCCCAAAACATCCGATCTCTGCTAAATGCTCGCATGGCTTCCTTCTCAGATAAATCAGAATAGAGGTCTTTTAAGACTGGAAGCAAATCCATCCCTTGATTATGCGCCAGCATGTCCTCTATTTGTGACCAAGAAGTTGGCGTCATTTTCATCATATAGAATAAATTTCCCTCATCTCGACAAGTCCCAAAGATACATTTGACCTGACTTGAAATGCCTTTTTCCATAGCCTCCCAAGGCGTGTAGGGAATCAAGTCATCAATCACAGGACCCGAAACCAAAATACATAGTGAAAAATAGAGAGTCATCCACAAATGACCCTCTATTTTTCTGTATATCTGTCTAAGTCAGCTTGCAGCAGCTCATAATCATTAGCCGTTAAGTAAGTTCCCTGACTTGCCACGACTAGACTAGCTGCTTTATTGGCAAAGTCTAGCGCCGAGGCGACTGATTGTTCTTTATCGAGTGCTGCAAGGACGGCTGCGACATGGCTGTCTCCTGCTCCGATAGTATCGACGACTTGGCTCGGGTAGGCAGCTGCTTCATACCAAGTGCCGTCATAGGCGACCGCACCGTCTGCCCCCTTGGTCACGATGACGAGAGCCTGCGTTTTGGCATAGATTGCCTTAATGGCTGTGTTTAGCTCTGCCGATTGTCCCAATGTCATAGCTTCCGCTTCATTCAAATGAAGAATGGGGGACATGGCAAGAAGCACAGCCATTTTTTTAGGAGCGATGAGACTAAGACGAGGGCCAGGCGCAAAGACAATCTGTCCAGTCAACTGCTTCAAGGCTTCAATCAAGGCCTGACCCGTCTCTTCCTCAATCTCCAAGCCACAGATATAGATATAATCGTAGGCGAGCTTGGGCAAAGTCGCTAGCCAAGCCTTGTCAAAGCCATACTCCACCCCGTGGTCAGACAGAAAAGTCCGCTCACCGTCCGACTCAACAAAACAGTAGCAACAACCATTTGCCCCAGCAAGACGAAGAGGTAAATCAAAGCCTTGCTTGCCCAATTCACTAGCCACAAAGTCACCATAAATACCTGACCCGACTGGTGATAGAAAATCAATCTCCGCACCAACCTGCTTCAAAAAGCGAGCGACATTATAAGCACAACCACCCACCTGCCAATGCTGAGACTGAATATGCGCATCCCCCTCGCGACTAGGCAACCGGTCCAAATAAATCATAACATCACACACTGTCGAGCCAATCACTAGGATGTTGGCATTAACTTTGGTCTTCATCTGGTAACTCCTCAATGGTATAAGTTGTGTAGCCCTCATAATAGTAGGATTGGTCAATCCCCTTCGTGTAAATCTCGCGACTATCAATCGCATCGGTCAAAGCTCCCTTTAGCAGATACTTAATCTCAATATCGCGAATAGGGCTGCGCTCCATAGCCAGCAAGTAGTCCTCCTTATCAATGAGTGACCAATCCACCACCTGATGCAGTTCTTGTTTAAAAATCAAGTCCAACCAAATGCGCGTGCTCCGCCCATTTCCCTCACAGAAAGGATGAGCTACATTCATCTCGACATACTTCTCAACAATCTCATCAAAAGTTGATTGAGGCATCTTATCAATATAATCTAAAGAAGCCGACAAATACATGACTGGAGCAAAACGAAAACCGCCTTTGGAGATATTAACATCACGAATCTTACCGGTAAAATCATAGATATCCTGAAACAAGTACTCATGGATATAAGCAAGCCCTTTGAAAGTCCCAACTTCTGCTAGCTCAATGTCTCCAGAATCGTAGAGTTCCTTCGCTTTTTGCTTAGTCATTTTTTCCTCAACACGCGCTAGTTCTGATGATTGAGTGATGTTTAGTTTGTTTTTTAATACCATAATACCTCTTCTCTAGCTAGGTTAAATTATAAAATAATGATGAGTCATTGCTAGAAGATGAAGTCTGCCAACCATCTAGCGACTCCATGACTCGGCTAATATCAGCAGAATCTAAAATAATGTGCGCACCAAAAATATCATTCAAAATTGAATTGACAGGATAATCCTCTTGACGTTTTGAAAAACGCTCAATCTTATCCAAAATACTCTCCGATGTTTTCACACGGTAAAAATATTTAATATAATCATTGATACTCTCATGCAAATTGAGACGATAAGCTAAAATCGCATCCGTTGGAACTTTGGAGAATGGTTGATTTAAGTTAATCTTTTGTAAATGGCTGTACTCCTCAAAGAAAAGTATGTGTAGCTTGTTTATTTCTGAAATCAAACGTTCTACTTTATCTAACATACTTATCCTTTCTAAAAATATCACTCTCCAAACACATCATCCACTAATTCCTGCATAGTTCCAGACATTGCGGCTTCGGTGCTATCTTTTTGAACAAAATTCTTACGACTAATCGTTTCATCAATATTTCCAAAAATGAAATTGGTCGCAATACGGTAGATGATTTCACTCGGTGCCAAACCATAAACCTGATTTTCCAAAATATGTTTCAAACGCTCATGGTCGTTTGGAAATTCTGCTTTAATGATTGGACTGTTATAAAGTCGTTTAACAATCTCTGTAATGTAAAGCCCTGATTTCATGTAGGGGTCAAAGAAAGTCTTGCTAGAATCATCATAAATCCCAGGATTTTCACTTTCCAGTTCCGTAACCATCTTTTTAACAACTGCTTTCGGTGTGAAAATCTGATTAGTCTTTTGAGGGGGGATATAATCGAAAATGTCTTCCTCAGTCTCTTCAAAATAATTACTTAGCTCTGCCTTTTTACGTAAAAATTCTTGAATGGCTTCGTTGAAGGTTGACTCATCAAACAGATGTCCTGCAAAGGCTTCTCCCTCAAGCAAGCCGCCATCGCGCAAAAGACTGAATTTTTCAACCGTGATACCCGTCACTTCATGAAAAACATCTGGATTGACTTTGCTATCAAAGTTGGCAAGTGTCAGCGATTCATCACCATAAGCCATAATGAAACTAGGAATCGTTCTAGCAAAGCCACGCAAGTGAGCGCGGACATCTTCTTCAGCAGTTTTCTTAACCTTAGTCGCCTCTTTAACTTCTTGGTCATGAACCAATTGTTTTGGCATCTCACGCGCCGTCTCTTCCAACTGCTTCTTAACAGATTCCTTATAATCTTGGTCAATTTCTTGACGCTTGGCTTCATAACTTTGCTTGATTTCTTCCTGTTTAGCCAAATCATCTTTAGCTTCTTTGAGGTTATTAGTCAATTCTTGTTCCAGAATAGACTGGTCTGTTTTTCTATCATGCTCTAAACTAGCCATTTGTCGAGAAATAGTTTCTTCAATCTGTTTGTTGAGAGTCTTTTCCTCACGCTTGTTGAGTTGATAGGAACTCTTTATCTCATCGGCATAAGCATCCGCAAATGTTTTAGCAATGTCTTTGACAAATGAGCTTGTCTCAATAGAGTCTTCAACTAGCTGGTCAACATTAGACTCCAACTCGTAAATCTTTGTACCAAATAAAACCTCCTGCTTATTGATAACCATTTCTTCTGAAACGGTAACATCTCCATTTTCATCAACTGACACTCCTGAAAAATCAAGCATGCCATCTGTTTGACGAACCTTGCCTTCTTTTTCTTCTGGTAAACTTTCTAAAATATCAAGTACAGTCTGAGAAGCTGAGAAAATTCCTGAAATATTATCAAAGAGGAAATTAGACATAAAGCCACGTTTAATGACTTCTTGTGCTTTAATCTGACGAGGAATGGTCAAGACTTGACTGGCATCTACTTCCATCATCTGACCATCACGATCTTCCGCAATGACTGGGAAGAAATTCAAGAGACGCTTAATATTCTCTTCACGACCAACAGATGTGCCACCGCCGCCAGCAGTAGCGATTGATAAATTGTTGGCAAATTCATCAAAAATAATCAGTGTGCGTTCAGGAGCAAAGTCGAAAATATAGGCATTTTCTTTCTTGTAAGTCTTATCACCTTCCTGACAAGTATAAGGATTCTGTGCACGAAAAGCAGCTTGCATGTATTGAGCAGGTGATTTGAGATTAGACAACATAAGCACGGCTGACCATTCTTTGATGGTCACACCAGTCGTCAACTGACCGACTGACAAGGTAATGGTTCGGTCAAATTCCTTAACAGCTTTACGAACCTTATCTAATGATTTCTGACTGCCCAAGGTGCTATCGTTATTATCATCCTTGCCATCACCAGCTGCTAAAATAATCTCATAACGTTCAAAAGTAGGATGTTCTTCCAACTTTTTCTTCAAAGCCTTAGCAGAGGCAACACGGTCTAAGAGCCAGAAGGTGTGTTTTAATTCATCACGTAATTTTTTAGTTGAAAATGGGTATTTTTCATTATGAGTAAGGGTATCTAACCACTTATCAACTTCTGCATCATGGATAAATTTTCCAGAATCATTGGTCGCAAAGAATTCATTAAGGTCAAAGGCAAAATCAACAGATGATTCACCCAAATCTGCTCCCTGTTTGACATCATCGATAATCATCTTAGACATCTGATAAGTAAACATATTGAGTCGTGGCAAGTCTTCATAAGGATTTTCGTCTTCTTGCTCGGCATCCCAAGTCATTTTAGCTTCTTGCTCATCGGCATAAGACCAGTTATAAATCTGCTCTTGGTCAAACTTCCCTTGCGCCAAAGCTTTAAAAGGTGTACCTGATAAATGAAGCGTGTATTTTCGGTCAATACGGTCAAAAGCCTTATCGGTCTTAAAGGTATCAACGCCCTCATGCGCTTCATCAATAACCAGCATACCCCATTTCAAATCCGCAATCCATTTTAACTTATCATAAGCACCGCCAAAATAGACAGAACCCTTTAAATCTTGCAGACTAACAAAGGATAAGAGCCTTACATTATCCGCCCCTGACATGGCAAGAGTTTTAAAGTTATCATAAGATAAAGGCGAACGGTTTTTGAGACTATCAGATTCTGAAACAAACTTATAATCAGTCTTCCCTGCTACAAATTGGTCAAAATCATCATACCAAGAGTTGGCAATGGCTGGACGGTTAGTGACAATCAAGACACTTTGCAAGTCCATCTGCTGAACCAAGTCGTAAGTCGATAAAGTCTTACCAAAACGTGGCTTAGCATTCCAGAGATAAGAATACTTAGTCAACTTTTGGTAATGTGAGTTAGGATTTGCCTCAAAGTAGGCCATCGTTTGGGAAACAGCTTGCGCTTGTTCCGCGCGTAGAACATAGTCAGACTGTTTACCCTGCTGGGTTTTAGAGTAGTCCTGACCGACAAATGAATAATAGAGCTCTTCTGCTCTCTCAGGATGACCATTGAAATAGAACCATTCATGCCCTGCTTCACGTTCAATATCGTGCTTGGCTAAATAGCGATGAAAGGCATGGTCACGGAAATACTTACCAGACTTTAGAAAAGCTGGATGCACCCATAATTTTTGGTAATCAAGTCCCGCTGTGTGGGTTTGTTCCTTGATGCGCGTGTCGGCATCACGAATGGTATCGCCAATCTTAATCCAGCCATTATGCTTAGGATTATCTGGTGTGGTATAAGCGTAGATAACAGGCTTAATCTCACGGTTGACATTGACTTTGTCACTGGTTGAAAAGGTCATAAGTTTTAGTCCTTGTAATCAATTCTAAAATAATCGAGGTAGGCTTTCATCTGGTCTTGACAACTTAAACAAGTATCCGTCAAGAAACCATTGTTGTCGCCCCACTCAGATAAACCACGGTAATAGTAAGGTTTAACTTGGTCGGTAATAATAAAGGGAACCAAGTCTAAGCGAAGCATTTCCTTGAACATCGCTAAGCGCCACACACGACCATTCCCATCTGAAAAAGGATGAATACGCTCAAAGGTCACATGGAAGTTTAAGACATCCTCAAAACTAGGAGCAGCTATTCTATGATAATCTTCAAGAAGTGCTTGTATATGGTCAGTAACATCTTCTGGTGCGGATGTTTCTCTAAAACCAATCACATTAGGAATAATCTTGTAGTCACCTACTCGATAATGGTCAAGTTTTGACTGGCTAGTCCCTTTTTCCAAAATGGCATGATAGTTTTTAAACCATTCTTCTGTTAAAGGCTCCTCTACACTGTCTAACATCTTATCAAAAGCTTCAAAGTGATTGAGGGTTTCTAAAATATCATCAAGCTGGATAAATTCATCACCATCAAGCCCCACACTATGGGTCTCATAAATATAGCGCGTCTGCTCCTCTGACAAACGACTCCCCTCAATGCGATTGCTATTGTAGGCAAAATCAATCTGCAAGCGATGATAAATCCCGCCTAATACCTTTAAATCTTTTTCTTCACGTAGTCTTTCTAATAATGACATCTTACTCCTTTGTTTTTTTCTGCTCTTAAAATTTCATGGTACAATACTAGTAAGATAACTTATGACGGAGTAACGCTGGGTCCCAGAAAGGGGTAGGTGCATAAGCACTGAGCATTCCTATGTGCCTGGGGTTATCTTTTTTATTTTGTTTATTCTATCCTTTCGATAAATTTATCGGGGGTTCTGATTCCTTAAATAATTCAATTAGGATTTTCACTATTTCTAGTAATCTCACCCTTAACTTCTAGTTGTTCATTAAGCCAATATAAACCATCCCACTCACTATAAATTTGTCCGTCTGGTTTATTTTTGAAATATTGTTTTTCCCCTAAACAAGTCCAAAACATACGTAAATTATTCTGGATCAAAAACGTTTCTAAGTAATCCTTTCGAATAACTAGTCCATTTATAGTTTTTGTAATTTCCCCATCAAATGCAATTAAATCCCCTGAGGGACTATAGTAGTAACCATCATATTCTTCTTGTCTCAAATTTAATTTTTCAACTATTGCAGGACAAGGAATATCAAATGATATAGCTTCTTTTTTAGAATAATCATATTCTTCTTCCCATAAATAATGAACATGCGCTGGTAGCACTTTTGCAAGTAGACGTTTAGGCTTGATAACCCTCTCTATTTCCTTCTCTTGAAAAATAATTTGCTCATCTTCAAACGAATCTCCAATAAATATGACATCTGGAACTGAAATACGTTCAATAATTTCTTCCCCTGTCTCAACTTCGTAATCACACCAATAATCCCCTAAAATATCATCAATACTCGGAGACCATGCAAATTCTCTGTTAAATATTTGATAAAGAGAAGATCTCCCCTCTGGAAAATTCCTTCCCCAGAAACGTTTAGTTTGAAGATTTTCTTTTAACTTGTCAAACTCATTATTAGATACAAAATAAGCCTGTACAATACGCCTAATTCTTTGTGATCCCTCTGGAAATCCTAAACCACTCTCATATGAAGAATCATTTTCATACTTAATTTCTTTGTGCTGGTATAACAGCATCCACTCTATACCATCCTTATCCTTATATGATAAAGGTTCATCAAAAAGATGTGCTTTATTTCTAGCCCATTCTTGAATTTGGACATCTAAACCTGCAATATCTTCAATAAAATCTTCATTCGGAGATACTTCAAATTTAGGAAGACCATCACTAGGTTTCATGAAATGATAATTCATAGTCGGATCAAAGTCACGAACATAAGGTTCCCAAGCACCATTGTAATCTTGGTCGGGGGTGTCTCCCCAAGACCTCACCTTGCTATTATCTGATACTCTAGCAAGTATGTGATAAAATGCAATCCACTGATATTTCTTCCCGATTCTCTCAATAGAGGAATTTCGCGACCTATCTAGTGTAAATACTCTTGATGTATCATATTCAGAAAATAGTTCATTTGAGTAGCCTAACTCGTCCCTAATATACTGCATTGCATAATGATAAAGGTTCTCTATATCTGTATCCTCAAAGTCATTGAGAGCTGATTGAAAGGTATATCTTCCAAAATCGCCATACATTCCAACTCCTTCAGGTTTCATTGAAATATTAATCCCGTTGAACCCATCTTTTTTTATACTTGGGTCATTGTATTCTTCAAATGTTACTTTAGGAATCTCTAAAGATTTGTACGGAGGAATTACTTTAGAATACTCTATTTTTTCTTTATCCAACGAAAACTCAAATAAATATCTCTCAATAATTAGCCTAGCGTAATCCCTCAATAAAATATCAGGGTAGACAAACTCTTTATCAAAAATACTTGCATATACAAAATCGAATAATGATCTAAACTCTTCATCAAAACAGTTCGTTCTCTTTACACAAGCACCAAATACAACTCCATAAAGTCGTTGAATAATATAAGGATCATTGATATTCTCAAACTTTCTCAAGATGTACTCGCAAAGCTCAAAATTATCCTTCAATAACTCAATCATTGCTTTTGAAGTAATATCACGCAACCTTCTATTTGAAGATGCTAATAACCATGTAAATAAAACCAACAATAACTTAATTTTATTTTTTGAAAGATTTTCGAATCTTTCACCACTATCAAATAGACTAACTAACTGAAATATTCTATCTTCCTCAGAGATTAAATGATTGACAAAAGGTAACCAGAAACTATCTCGCTCATTCAACTTTTTTCCAAATAAGATCTTATGTAGGAATTCAGCGTTCAGTGGATTATTGTCTTTAGTACTATTTTCTATCAAAACCATAAATATTTCGTTATGGTTAATTGGATAGTTATTAACGACTTGTTTGAATACCTCTATATTTATTGTTTGATATGGTCTCCAAGAATAACTTTTTATATATCTATTTGCTAGATGATATTGGTCATTCTCATCAGTTAAATTCTCTATTATTCCAATACAGTCATCACTAAACTTTTCAGAGCAGAAATAACACACAAATACAAAAATATCTATATTATGGAAATTTTCAATTTTGCCATCCTCAATATTTAGCAGTCTTTCGTTAAGATATATTTCCAATTCTTTTTTCTCTGGAAAAGAGTTTATAATTGATTTAGCTTTAATGTAATCCTCAAAGAGATTATATCCAAAAGAATATACTTCTTCGCCTTTTAGAATAAAGCTATTTAGTATACTAGATTGATTTAATGCAGTGATTATGGTAACTTTTTTATCAAGAATTCCATAGTCCATCCAGAATTCTAACTTAAGTAGTTCCTTTTTTGTGATGTAGTTACGGTCGTTTTCTAACTGGAATTTTGAAATTTCCAAAAGAAGATCTTCTATAATCTTACTTACCCCAGAAAACCCGAGTTGATCTTTAATTTCTTCATCAACTATCGTAATAAGCCGTTCAAACATTTGGAAAATATTCATCTCTTCGCCAGTATAGGTTTTACAAAATAGGGTCAGAAATAAAGGATTTATCATCTCATAGCTTAGCAAATCTGATGGAGAGAACGGAATATTATGATAGTTTAAAAATTCTTTCGTTGCTGTAACTGATTCATCTCTAAAACCATAATGAATCAACCGTAAAATACTTCCATCAGATATTTTCTTCTTGACACTATCTTCAAGAACAGGTTCTTCATAACCACTTCTGATGGAAAAAATAAGTTTTATATGTTTTCTTTTTTTTATCTCTGAAATAAGCCTACTTATTCCGTTTTTCCAAACTCTTTTTTCAGGTGTTTCATTGATGGCATCAATAAAAATATGAATATCTTTATTTTCATTATCTCCCAGTGTATCAAGAATCTGTAGAAAATCAGAAAAGCCATATTTAAGATTGAATCTCTCAATAATTTGTGAAGAAATATCATTACCCTGTAAATAGTGATGTCCTAATAACAATAGAGCATAACCATCATTATCAAAAATTTCTTTTGTTTCTGTTGCAAATAACTGAGATTTTCCCATGCCAGCCTCTCCGGTTACAAATAAAACCTTATCGGTAAGCAATTTTTTCTCTTCGTCAGAACATCCAAAATGATCTATCAAATCTAATACATAATCAATATCACGAACTTTATAATAAATTTTATTTTTACTCTCGGTATCTAAATTTTCGTTTGATTCTAACTCGTTATTTAATCTCCCCCGTTTATCCATAAGATTTTCAATATCTTTAGACAGATATTCTTTTATTTCAGAATTCCAACTAAAATAACTGGTAAGATTATCTGCATTAATATCGTCTAAAGTTGCGATAAAGTTCTGGATTTTATCAATTAAGGTAGAATATCGGAAGTTAAATAATCCTTGTAAATCAGAAATAAGTTCTAATTTCTTGTCGTTAATCGCAGATAATGACTCCTGATTCTTCGTAAATAAATCTAACTTTCTCTTCGCTTCAGTTTCAATATTAAATCTTGGATTATATCTTTCTCCCAATGACTCAAAGGAGAGTTGGTTATAATCTTGGAACCATTCTCTTGCTATATTGTGTTTTTCAAAGAAGAATAGTTGTAAATCAGTGAACTGCATGACTTGCGTAATAATTTCATCACCACTAATTACTTCCAATTTGATTCCAGCATCACTCAGAGTAGAGTTAATCTTTTTATATCCCTCACTAGTAGACTTTAAATTATAATTACAATAGAGATAAAAAGTTTCAAGTTCACCTTGATAGTATTTGACTGCTTCATCAACAGAATGTTGAATTTGTTTATAATCTATTCTATTTTTAAAATATTTAGATTGAAAGCTAATTTTCTTTCCCGTTTTTGGACTATAAATTGGAGATATCTCAATCCCTGGATGGTTAGGATCTGATCTAAAAGTGAAAGTATCATCGAAAAATTGACGTTTAAACAATATTCTACACAATTGCTCAAAACTAGTTCTTGCATCAGGATGTACATATTGAAATTTCTCCCAATTTATTTCATTTCCCATTAACTAATCACTCTCCTTTAAATATATTTACTCCATCTCTTTCACTTTTTCTTCAATAAAATCAATTTCTTCTTGGGATAGGTTATATTTTTTATAAAGTTGGTGGTCAATGTCTGCCACTGATTGTGACCAATCAATATCTGATTTGACCGTAAAATCTTGGAGGGGAACTTTTGCCCAAGTTGCACGCGAATTATGCTGTGTAGCCTTTAATACACCCAATAAAGTTCTAGCAAACTTTGTTTTGATGTATTTTAACAAGTTTTCAGCTTCAACAATATTATCATAGCCACCAACAGTTAGAAAAGTATCAGTATGCCCGATTAGGGGTTCCCCGATTAGGGGTGTAGAGAGCACTTCACCTATGGCGCCGCTTCCATTTGCTTCGGGAACAAAAACTTTGTATAAAAATAATGTTTCAGGTGAATTGATATACTCTTTTTTAATATATCGATAAACCCTAGCAGTTCCTATACGACCTAGCAATCGTATATAATCATCCTCATCTTCAACTTCATTTGGAAATGCAAATTCTAAACTCACTAATGACTTAGATACAATTTTACTCTTCGTCCCTTTTCCTTGGAGTTCTAGCGCTTCTGGAAATTCTTCAAAAAATAAGTCACTAAATCGATAAATTCCTTGTGGCTGAACAATATCAGAAAAAGGCAAAAAATCTTCTCGTCTTTCAACTTTTCTGACGATTGATGTCAATTCACTAAAGACTGTAAAAGTTTTTATCGGACCAAGTAACTTTGAACTATCTCTATATGTTATTGCTACACCTGCTTTAATATCAGTATTTGGAAAAACATTACTACTTTTTTGCTCATAAAAAGACACTTTGAGATGTTCATCATTCAGCATTTGCTTATTCCAAGGCTTAGGTGTCTGACCCGCATCAAATAAAAATCTAGCTGGTGTAATTAAACAAACTTTATCTGCAATATCATAATTAGAACTCATAAAATTATGATATATTGGCTCATCACGAGCTTCACCTTCTTTTTGATACGGTGGGTTCCCAATAACAACATCAAATTTCATTTCATTTTCTCCGTTGGCTAGGCGCTCAAAACCTAGCATTTTCTTTGTCTTCCAATTTTTGAGTTGTGTTTTTATATCTGTCTTTTCAACGACTGCTACATCATCAAAGAGACTGAGTTGCTGGCTTTCTACTTGGCTCTCTTTTGCTGGACTAATGTAGTTCAGTCCGTCCATTTGAAAAAGATTGTAGGATATTATGGTGGCTATTTCTTTTAGCTGAGCTTGGCTAGCTGTTTTGTCAAATTTAGCTTGGTAATAATCTTCAAAGGTTAGGAGTAAATTTTCACGCGCCAGAAGTAAAGAATCTCCCTGCCACTCGTAACCATAGGACGCCTGATAGGCTTTCCTAACTAGCGCCAGCCATTGTTCCTCATCAGAAACTTCTTTAGAGATGCGTGCTAGCTTTCGGTCTAAAAAGCCAACCCGCTCACTCAAGGGGATAAGGTCGCCTGAAACGGCATCATAGCGGGTCACGATATAGGGCGCTTCACCGCAGGTAATCTCTAGCCAACTGCTAGTGACGTAGTCCTCAAAGGGGAGGCTATTAAGATCTTCTTCCGCAAAGTCCGTTTGTTTTTTGACCAACCAAGTGGGAGTGAAGACTTCAGCATTAACCTTTGTTCTAGCCTTTTGCTCACTTCGGGTCTTTTCAGACCGGGGCTGAATAAGCTGGTCATAAGTAGCTAGTTGTTTGACCGTGATGGGGGAGTAAGACTCAAAGCCCTTGCCAAGATAGTCGTAAGAGCTGGTGCCCCAGACGATATTGCGCTTAGTCGTCCTGTCTTTTAGTAAAATCTTTAGAATGTCTGGTGATTGCTGATAGAGTCTGCGCTCATCTAAATCAACCGCTTGTGATAGTATGTCCATGCAACCTCCGATATAGGATATATACTACTCTATTTTACCATATTGATGGCTGATCCCCACAGGTGTGAACAGATTTAGAGGTTGGTATCTTCAAATCTATTCAGATTCAATTTGAAAACTATAGTATTTTTCTAAATCTGCTCGGATTCACTCTAAATACTACTGTATTTTTCTAAATCTGCTCGGATTCACTCTAAATACTATTGTATTTTTCTAAATCTGCTCGGATTCACTCTAAATACTATTGTATTTTTCTAAATCTGCTCGGATTCACTCCAGAGACTACTGTATTTTTTTAAATCCAATCAGATTCACTCTAAATACTACTGTATTTTTTTAAATCCAATCAGATTCACTCTAAATACTACTGTATTTTTTTAAATCCAATCGGATTCACTCTAAATACTACTGTATTTTTTTGAATCCAATCAGATTCACTCTAGATACTACTGTATTTTTTTGAATCCAATCAGATTTACTCTGAAGACTACTGTATTTTAGGTAAGTCCGACACGATTCACCCAAAATACACACCAATTATTTTCTCTCTTTTCAGATTTTTCTGAAAAATACCTTGCGCTTACATTACTTTCTGTGCTATAATGAAAGTCCTTTCACTAAATACTTTGATTGTCAAATGATTTAGCGGAAGAATTAAAATATTTTTATGAGGTACATCAATTGACGCAAAAACTTCATGTCGGAACGCCAATTCATCACTTTCAACTCCCTGAGTTTACTCAGTTCATCTCTTCTAGCTTAGCTAATCTAAGCAAAAAAGAGATTTCTTTAGGGGATGACATCATCGTCACCACTCAAATTGCTAAACTCAAACAGCAATTGCCTGAACTTGAGAAACTCATTAAGCTGGAAAAATCAGCTGCTAACTCTCTGACTGCTTCTCAGGCTGACAAGACCCGAGACAATGCGCTAACGGCATTTTTCCAAACTGTGAAAGCTGGTACAAAGCACCCCAACGCTGGCAAACAAGCTGCCGCAAAAAGCCTTTTGGAACTCATCAAGACCTACAATGGTATTCAAAAGGAAAACTACGAAAAAGAGACTGCTCTAGTCACAAGTTTACTTGCCAAATTAGCTAGCGACCCTTACCAAGAGCATGTCGAAACCCTTGATTTAGCTGACTACGTCAAAGGAATCAAGTCTAGTCAGGACATCTTTTACGATGTTTTCTTGAATAAAACGGATATGACTATTAGTGAGGTAAGACAAAAGGGCAAAGCCCTCCGTCAAAACATGCAGGCAGATTACGCCCTCCTCTACAGCCACCTCCAAAACCTAGTCACCTTTGACCCAAAGAGCGATTACAAGGCTATGCTAGAAGCCTTCAACAAAATTCGCATTGAATACACTAATATCATGGAACGCAAACAGAAAAAATCAGCAAAGAAAGCTGAAAAGACTGAAGAACTAGCTGTCGCTGGTGAATAAATAGATAAAGAAGCTCCTAATCGTGATGATTGGGAGCTTTTGTTGTGGATAATTATTAGAAAAAGCCCCTGAGGTCCATTTCTCAGAGGCTTTACTCATATTGTTTGTTTAGGGCGAGACATCTTTCACTTCCAAACCATAACCAAAGTCCCCACGGTTATCAAAACAGCCCCGACCAAAGACTTAGTCGTAAAATCTTCGTGAAGAAAGAGGTAGGCAAGCACCAGCGTCAGGACGACACTTAGTTTATCGATGACGACAACCTTTGAAGCGTCTCCCATTTGCAGTGCGCGGTAATAGAAAAGCCATGAGGCACCCGTCGCTAGCCCTGATAAGATGAGGAAAATCCAACTTTTACGACTAATATCTCCCAAACCAGTCTGGGCATTGGTGATAAAGACCATACCCCAAGCCATGATGAGGACAACAATCGTCCGTAGAGCCGTCGCCAGATTAGAATTAACCCCGTCAATCCCAACCTTAGCTAAAATGGATGTCAAAGCTGCAAAAACAGCAGATAAAATGGCGAATATAGCCCACATTTAATGTTCCTCCTATTTGACTAGACCTTCTACAGCTTGACTGTTGGGCAACTGTTCTAAGATGCGACTAGGAATTAACAACTTAGAGTGAACAAAGCCCCCTCCTACGACCAATTCCTCTTGCTCTAACAGAATGGGGTCATACAAAACTTGATAGTCGCTGGGCAATCCAGTCGTAATAATAGACCCAAACATCATTTGCGTAGCCTCAGTCACCAGCTCTAAATCGGCAAAACTTACCTGGGAACTATCCAAAGCACGCTTGGTGGGACTTGCTGTATTGGCACGCTTACCGTATGGGACCAAAAGCGCAGCATATTTCACCATATCACCACGCCGCACCTCAACGACAAGGCAATTCACCTCCATGTCATAAGGAATATCATAAGCCTGGCTGAGCTTATCGCCATCAGCATTGGCAGGGGCAATCTCTGCAACCTTGATAGCCTAAAAGTCATCTAATGTTTTGGCATTGACCAATAGCTGAGCTGGAACCAAATCTATATTCTGAGCCAAAAGCTGAAAATTAAGTTTCATCTTTTTCCTTTCTAAAAGAGCCTGAACAAATCGTCAGACTCTTTCTCTATCAAATAATTAACGTACCTCAGCATTAACCGTTTCAGTCAATGATTTGGCAATTTTTTCCATGTATTTGGCAACTTCTTCATCGGTTAAGTTGTCGCTTGGGTTTTGGAAGGTCAAGCTGTAGGCCATTGATTTAAAGCCAGAGGCGATATTACTTCCTGCGTAAACGTCGAAGAGTTTGATATCAGTCAAACGTTTCACACCAGCAGCCTTGATGGCTTCAACGATGTCTTTATGGCTTGTTTCTGCTGAGACAAGAAGGGCGATGTCGCGTGAAACTGCTGGGAATTTAGTGATTTCCACAAAGACTTGGTCATCGTTCAAGTTGGCTTCAACAGCAGTCAAGTTGATTTCAGCCACATAAGTTTCTGGGATATTGTAGTTCTTAGCTGTTTGTGGGTGAACTTGACCGAGGAAGCCAAGTTCTTGACCGTCAAGAAGGATTGAGGCCGTACGACCTGGGTGCATGCTTGCCAATTCTTTGTTAGCAACAAAATCAACTGCCAAACCAAGTTTTTCAAACAAGGCTTCGACGATTCCTTTAGCATAGAAGAAGTCAACTGGTGTTGCTTTGGTTTGGAAATCTTTCTCAGCAACCAATCCAGTCACTGCAAAGGCAAATTTTTCAACTTCATTTGGAAGCTCTTCTTTTGGATTACCCGGTTGTTCAAAGACTTTACCGATTTCGTAGATGGCAAGGTTGCCGTTTTTACGAGCAACGTTGTAGGCCACGGTATCAAGCATACCAGACACGACGTTTTGACGAAGGGCAGAGCGCTCAACAGACATTGGCCACATAAGCTCAGTCACATTTGTAGGGACAGTTGTAAATTCAACCGCTTTTTCAGGCGTCGTCAAAGCGTAAGAAATGATTTCTGACAAACCAGCCCCTTCTGCGATGGTGCGAACTTGACGACGGAGTTTTTGTGTCGCTGTCAACTCACCTGCAGTAGCACCAGCTTCTGGAAGGGTTGTTGGAAGTTTTTCGTAACCATAGATACGCGCAATTTCTTCAACCAAGTCAGCTTGAATTGAAATATCCCAACGGCGACGTGGTACAGAAACTGTGAATTTATCTGCATTGCCAGTTACACCAAAACCAAGTTTAGCAAAGACTTCTTCAATGTCAGCGTAAGTCAATTCAGTTCCCAAGCGAGTGTTAACATAGCCGAGAGTTGTTGACACTTCAACGGGTTCAGTGGGAACAGAACCTGCAACCACTTGACCAGCAAGGACTTGTCCGCCAGCTAATTCAGTCAACATAGCAGCTGCGAAGTCAAGGGCTTCTGCTACTGTGTCATAGTTGATGCCTTTTTCAAAGCGTGATGAGCTTTCTGAACGAAGGTTAAGTCGTCCGCTTGTTTTACGGATTGATGTCCCGTCAAAGACCGCAGCTTCAAGGACAACGTTTTTAGAATTATCATCAATTTCAGTTGATTGACCGCCCATAACACCAGCAAGAGCAACGGGTTTGTTATCAACTGTGATGACCAAGTCACCGGCGACTAATTCACGTTCTTCACCATCAAGTGTTACTAGTTTTTCTCCTGCGACGGCCTCACGCGCCACGATAGCAGAGCCATCAAATTTATCCAAATCAAAGGCATGCATAGGTTGTCCGTAAGTCAACAGTACGTAGTTGGTCACGTCAACCACGTTATTGATTGGACGGATGCCCGCGTTCATGAGTTTGTTTTGGAGCCATTGAGGACTTGGTGCGATAGTCACATTTTCAACTACGCGCGCCATGTAAGTCAAGACCTTGTCAGACTTGATAGCTACAGAAATCTTGTCGGCTGCTTTTTCAGCTACTTCTGTCACATTTTTTTCTTCAAAATGAACGTCCTTGCCGTAGATAGCAGCCACTTCATGGGCGACACCACGCATAGAAAGAGCGTCCGCACGGTTAGGCGTGATGGACAATTCGATGATTTCGTCATCCAAGTCAAGGTATGGGAAAATGCTGTCGCCAGGCACGGCATCTTCAGGCAAAATTTGGATACCATCTGAAAATTCTTTCGGAATAATGCTGTCTGGTAAGCCAAGTTCTTGGAGGGAACAAATCATTCCGAGAGATTCCATGCCACGGATTTTCCCTTTTTTGATTTTGTAGTTGTCAGCGATACGAGCACCTGGCACCGCAACGATAACCTTGATGCCTGCCTTAACATTTGGGGCACCGCAGACGATTTGGCGAGGTTCTTCATCGCCAGTGTCCACTTGGCAGAGGTGCAAGTGTGTTTCAGGCACATCTTCGCAAGACAAAACGTGTCCTACGATCAATTTTGACAAGCCTTCTGCTGGTGTTTCCACACCTTCTACTTCGATACCTGTCGTTGACATTTTTTCAGCAAGTTCAGCCGTTGTGACATCTACATCGACCAACTCTTTTAACCATTTGTATGATACTAACATGTAATCTCTTTCTTAATATTATTTCTTTACTATACTTTCTTTAAGTAGTGCGGACAGAAGCGACCTCCTACGGACGGAAGGTAAAAGCTACGCTTTTTCTATCTGCCACCTTTGACAGTCACTCCCCTGACTGTCAAAGCATTCCTAATTTGAGCCAAAGTCTCCAAATTTCCGTTTTTAGTGGTAACAATGTTATCACTAAAAATTTCACCACGACGAAAAATATTTTGTGGGGTTCGCTTCGCTCACGATCGCTGCGCTACTTTTATTTGAAGTTTATTTTAAGCGTTTTTTGAGCAACCAATCGGTGTCTACTTTGTCTCCAACTGGGAATTGGTGTTCGGCGAATTTTTCAAAGCCGAATTTTTGATAGAGGGCTTGCGCTTTGTGATTATGTTCCCAGACGCCTAGCCATACCCAGTCTAGTCCAGACTGTTCAGCCAAGTCCATTGCGAATGCAAAGGTGGCTTTACCAAGTCCCTGACCTTGAAAGGCTTGTAGTAAATAAATTCGTTGCACTTCAAAAGCATTTTCTAGTTCATGCTCGGTTTGTTGACTGCCCCAATTGACCTTGAGGTAACCAGCTAAGTCATCTCCAAAATAAACAAGATAAGTTGCTGATTCAGGATGACTGACTTCCGCTTCTAATACTGGCAGAGCGTAAGCCTCATCGAAGAAGGTTTGCAGTTGCTCTTGCGTATTGGCATGATCAAAAGTTTCTCGGAAGGTCTGCTCTGCTATTGCCTGCAAATCCTCAACATCTTCAAGACCAACTCTTTTAAAAATAATTTCAGCCATAACTTAGAACTGCTCTGTGAATCGGACATCACCTTGATAGAAGCCGCGGATGTCGTTGATTCCATAGCGGAGCATGGCGATACGTTCTTGACCTAGACCGAAGGCAAAGCCAGAGTACTTTTCTGAATCAACGCCAGACATTTCCAAAACGCTTGGGTGAACCATACCGGCACCGAGGATTTCAATCCAACCTGTTTTCTTGCAGACGTTACAGCCTTTACCGCCACATTTGAAACATGAGACGTCAACCTCAACGGATGGTTCAGTGAATGGGAAGTATGACGGACGAAGACGGATTTTGCGGTCAGCACCAAACATTTTTTGTGAAATCAATTCAAGAGTTCCTTTAAGATCACCCATTGAGATGTTTTCACCGACAACCAAGCCTTCGATTTGGTGGAATTGGTGTGAGTGAGTGGCATCGTCAGTATCACGACGGAAAACGCGTCCTGGCGAGATCATTTTCAAAGGACCTTTAGAAAAATCGTGTTTGTCCATTGTACGCGCTTGAACTGGTGATGTGTGTGTGCGAAGCAAAATTTCTTCTGTGATGTAGAAAGTATCTTGCATATCACGTGCAGGGTGATCTTTTGGCAAATTCATGCGTTCAAAGTTGTAGTAGTCTTGCTCAACTTCGTAACCATCAACGACTTGGAAGCCCATGCCTAAGAAAATATCTTCAATTTCTTCGCTGGTTTGTGTCAACACATGACGGTGACCAAGGTTCATTTGGCGACCTGGCAAAGTCACATCAAGACTTTCTGATTCCAACTGTGCCTGAATTTTGGCTGCTTCAACAATTTTAGCTTGCTCTTCAAAGGCTGATGTCAAGACATCGCGCACTTCATTGACTTGTTTCCCAACGACAGGACGAAGGTCATTTGACAAATCTTTGAGCCCTTTAAGCAATTCTGTCAAAGAGCCTTTTTTACCCAATACGGCAACACGCAAATCTTGCAATTCTTTGGCGTGATTACCATTCATTTCTTTCAATTTTGCTTGAGTCGAAACTTTCAACTCTTCCAATTGTGATTGTAAATCCATTTTTCCTCCAAACATTTGACCATCTGACTAACAAAAAAACGTGCCAATACTCCTTCATCGGAGCGTTGACACGCGGTACCATCCGTTTTTATCTGATAATCAGACCTTAATTTACAGTCTTTTTGCGAGTGAATTCGACCAATTTTCACTGATTGAGCTTTCAGTCACGGCTCAACTCCCTGGACAGCTTCCCTTGATGTACTAGTCTCACAGACCGATATTCAATTGATATTATTTTACCAAAACTTTAACCATTCTGCAAACCCAAATCAAATTGATAGCGCTGACTACCCATGTTTTCTGCTGTCGCTACAATGCTCACTCCTCTTAAACAAAGTCTGCGAAGCCTTATGCTACCGATAAATTTCTCTTACTTTTATGAAAATAGCTGATCTCCTCAACTTATTTGATGATAGCAACCATTACCAAAAGGCAGAAGACAACTATTTTCGTCCTCAGTCTTTTGATTTTTCCGTCTAATTTTTCGAAACCTCGCCATTAGCATAGTTAAAGGTCAAACCAGGTTGAACGTTTGGCACAAAGACATTAAATTCCAAACTCCCATCCGAAGATTTAGCCTCCAAATGCGTTCCAGATGCCAAAATATTATTGCCATCGTAGATAAGCGTCACTCGATAACGAACGCGTTTATTATTATCAAGTGCCTTTCGAACCTGTGTTTCATAATAATTCTGACCTGTCGATGTTGATGAATTGGCCTCATTAGCCCAAGCTGCTTGGGTAGCAATATTTTTAGGATTGTTAGTTGACGCATCAAATCCTCTGAGGTTTCCAACCAGAGCATAGCCAATCAAATGACCACGGTCCACCGCATGGCTATATGAACCACTGAGATTTTGCAACTGATGCCAACCAGCAGGCTTCCAATAAGTTGACCCATTACCAGTTTCTTCACGGCTCCGGTATTGACGCGTTGATTTTGCCAGTAAAGCATTGGCAACTGTCGGAACCGTTTCGCCTTGAACTGTCTTCGTTTGGTTATTGGCATAGGGAGCACTTGAAACTTTAGCATTCAGGTCGTTCTTATTTCCATTGACGATATAAGCACCAGCTTTGTTCCAAGTTACCGCTTTGCCTAGTTGTTGCTTCACGGATACTGTCATAACCGAACTTGCTAGACTCTCTGTCGGTGCATCATCACTAGCCGATGATTGATTTGAGGTTACCTTGACCTGACTACTTGAAGTCTTACTCTGATTAACAACTAAATGAGCGACTTGCTTAATGGGACTAGAATCTGGGATTGCATTCGATTGTGATAAAAAGACTGCCCCCGCAGAAAGCCCCGCGATAATGAGCGACGTGATAGACGCCACTTGTTTTTTCTTAGCCATAATTTCCCTTCAAATAAGACTACTACTGCCCTGTAAATTTAGCAATGATGGCTGACCATTTACTTGGTGAGAGGATAGCGAAAGCATTTTTTCCATCACCAAAAGCAGCATAGCCTAGTATCAAACCGATAGCTAAAAAGATTAAGCAAAGAATAACAACAATTAAAATCAAGACAAGTTGTTTGAGTACGTATTGTCCACCGCTGTTCATGATTAAGCCTCGCTTACACGTTTAATATTGGCACCAAGTTTTGCTAATTTTTCATGGAATTGGTAATAACCACGATCCAAATGTGTCAATTTACCAACAGTCGTTGTTCCTTCTGCTACCATACCAGCTAAAATCAAGGCTGCACTAGCACGTAAATCTGTTGACATCACTGGAGCACCTTGAAGTTTTTGACCGCCGTGAACCATGGCAGTATCACGAAGAATCTCAGTGTGCAATCCCATACGACGCATTTCTTCCAAATGTTGGAAACGATTTTCGAAAACTGTCTCAACCATTGTAGATTCCCCCTTGACCACAGCCATCAAGGCAGTGAATTGCGCCTGCATATCTGTTGGAAATCCTGGGTACGGTAAGGTTTTAACCGTAACTGGTTTTAGTGACGCTGTATTAGCTTTGATGCGAATACCGCCATCTTCTTCGATCACTTCAACACCCATTTCAATCAATTTAGCCAGTAGCGGACGATTGTGTTCCCAAATAGCATCTTTAATCAAAACATCGCCATTTGTCATGGCAGCTGCGACCATAAAAGTACCTGCTTCAATACGGTCTTGAACCACATCATGCTCAGCACCGTGGAGACTCTCAACACCAGTAATCGTCAATGTTTCAGTACCAGCACCCTTGATGTCTGCTCCCATTTTGTTCAATAGCAGAGCTAAGTCTACGATTTCAGGTTCACGAGCAGCATTTTCAATGACAGTAACACCATCAGCCAAGGTTGCCGCCATCATCAAGTTTTGAGTCGCACCAACTGAAGGGAAATCCATATAAATTTTAGTCCCCTTAAGGCGGTCTGCTACTGCTGTAATATCACCACCAGTTTGAGTGATGGTCGCACCCATCGCTTCCAAACCTTTCAAGTGAAGGTCAATCGGACGACTACCAATCGTACAACCACCTGGCATAGAAACTTGAGCATGCCCGTTACGAGCTAAGATTGGTCCCAAGACAACGATTGAGGCACGCATTTGACTGACGTACTCATATGGCGCTACATCAAGAATATTCCCTGAAGCATCCACAAGAACTTCATTTTTGGCTTCGTCAAAATCCACGTCAATATCAAGTCCACGAACAACGTTGTTCATGGTGTAAACATCTGACAAAATTGGAACATTGCGCAAGCGCGTTTGACCTTCCTTAGGTAAAATTGTTGCAGCTAGCAATGGCAAGACTGCATTTTTTGCTCCTTCAATGACAACTTCACCTTGAAGACGGGTATTGCCACCTTCAACAATGATTTTATCCATAATAAAATTTTCTCCATTCTTTTAACAATAGCAAATTGATTATACCATAGTTTCCCTCAGTTTTCTCTTATCGGAACACGAAAAACAGACTTTGACTGACTTGAATCACTTCAATCAAAAAATGGCTGATAAGATAACCAATCGCAATACTCAATAATAAAATAAAAACATTGAGACGTGTTATATTCTCAGGAGACACCTTAATCAGCTTAGACCAATCAAACAATTGTCGAAGGAGTTGATTAACCAGTGTAATAAACAATAAGTGACTAACTAAAGTCACGATAGACATTATCATTTCCATGCTTCTATTATAACAAAATTTGCCAAATACCAAAATGAGGATAAGAGAAGAAACTTAACAGCATCCAAAGAGCAAGTAAGCATCATATAGAGACTTGCTCGACTCCTGGAAGGCAGGACAACAAAAAACTAAGCAACGACTGTTACTTAGTTTTCTCTTACTTGCTACCAACGCTAAGACGGTTGAGGGCGCGTCGAAGGGCAACTTGTGCTCTACGAACTTCATCAATATCATGCGTTGTTTGACCATGCTCAAGTTCACGTTCGGCGCGTAACCTAGCACGTTCAGCACGGCTGACATCAATATCACGTTCACGCTCAGCCGAATCGGCAACGATAGTGACAAGATTGTCTTTCATTTCAAGAATGCCACCGTTAATAGCAACCCAGTCCACGTGACTATCATCATCAATACGACGAATTTTCATCTCGTGAACAGTCAAAGGTGCGATGATACTGATGTGATCTGGTAAAATCCCCATCTCACCATCTGGCGTCTTAACTGAAATAAAATTTGCATGGTGATCATAACGAACACCGTCTGGTGTAACTACCTGAACGGTCATATATACCATAGTATCACCTCATTAGTAGTTCATTGATTTTGCTTTTTCAATAACATCTTCGATACCACCAACCATACGGAAGGCATCTTCTGGAAGATCATCATGTTTACCTTCCAAGATTTCCTTGAAGCCACGAACTGTTTCTTCAACTGGAACGTATGAACCTGGTTGACCTGTAAATGTTTCGGCAACGTTAAAGTTTTGTGACAAGAAGAATTGGATACGACGAGCACGACCTACCAAGGTCTTTTCTTCATCTGACAATTCATCCATACCAAGGATGGCAATGATGTCTTGCAATTCACGATAACGTTGAAGGACACGTTGAACTTCTGTGGCAACAGCATAGTGTTCTTCCCCAACAATTTCAGGAGCGAGGGCACGTGATGATGATGCCAATGGGTCAACGGCTGGGTAAATACCCATTTGCGTCAATTTACGTTCCAAATTAGTTGTCGAATCCAAGTGAGCGAAAGCTGTCGCTGGCGCTGGGTCAGTATAGTCATCAGCTGGCACATAGATGGCTTGGATAGAGGTAACAGAACCTTTTTTGGTTGATGTAATACGTTCTTGCAATTGCCCCATTTCAGTAGCCAAGGTTGGTTGGTAACCAACGGCTGATGGCATACGACCAAGAAGGGCTGACACTTCAGAACCTGCTTGGGTGAAACGGAAGATGTTATCGATGAAGAGCAGCACGTCTTGACCTTCCACATCACGGAAGTATTCGGCAATGGTCAAGCCGGTAAGAGCAACACGCATACGTGCTCCAGGTGGCTCATTCATTTGACCGAAGACCATGGCTGTCTTTTCGATAACGCCAGATTCTTTCATTTCCCAGTAAAGGTCATTCCCTTCACGGGTACGTTCCCCAACACCGGTAAATACTGAGATACCACCGTGTTCTTGGGCAATGTTGTGAATCAATTCTTGGATAAGAACGGTTTTACCAACACCGGCACCGCCGAAAAGTCCAACTTTACCACCTTTGAGGTAAGGGGCAAGAAGGTCAATAACTTTGATACCAGTTTCAAGGATTTCTGATGATGTTGATAATTCATCAAAAGCTGGTGCTTTTTTGTGGATTGGTTGACGTTCTACGTCATCGCCAAATGGTTCTTCAAGGTCGATAGCGTCACCAAGGACATTGAAAACACGACCAAGAGTTTCTTTACCTACTGGTACGCTGATAGCACGACCAGTGTCAAGAACTTCCATTCCACGAGTAAGCCCATCAGTTGATTCCATAGCGATGGTACGCACAAGACCGTCACCAAGTTCTAGAGCAACTTCGAGAACGATTTTTTGTGCTTTATCGCCATTTTTATAAACAATCAATGCATTATTAATCTCAGGAAGTTTGTCGCCAGTAGCGAATGCCACGTCAACGACAGGACCTACAACCTGAGCAATTTTGCCTGAGCTCATGTATTTCTCCTTTTAAGATTTTTAGTTACAGAAAAAGTTTATTCAAGTGCGTTTGCACCAGCAACGATTTCTGTGATTTCTTGTGTGATTGCAGCTTGACGGGCGCGGTTATATTGGATGGTCAAGTCATTGATAACGTTTTTGGCGTTATCAGTGGCAGTTTGCATGGCTGTCATTCCGGCTGCATGCTCTGCTGTTTTGGCATCAATAATCGCTCCATAAATCAAGCTTTCAGTGTATTGTGGCAAGAGCTGTTCCAAAATCACTTCACGATTTGGTTCCAACTCAAAACCAGTAATCACTTTATCCTCGGATGCTTCTTCCGCATCCAATTCAGTAATTGGAAGCATCTGTTGCATACGAACTTGACTTGTCAAGCTGTTCACATGGTGATTATAACAAACGTAGAGTTCATCAAAGAGTTCATTTTTATACATTTCAATAGATTGTGAAATGATTTGACCAACTTGATCGAAACTTGGTTGATCTTCTAAGCCACGTAATTCAAAGGCAACATTGATACCACGTGCTTTAAAGAAATCTGAACCTGTCCCACCGATTGAAATAATCGCATAATCATCTTTACCTGTATGATACTCATGAATAGTATCCATCATGGCTTTCAAGATTTTCGAATTGTAACCACCAACGAGACCTTTATCAGATGTAATCACGATATACCCTGTTTTCTTAACAGAACGAGATACCAACATCGGATTGTCAGAACCTGAAACCAGTTCAGACTTCAATAGGTCAGTTGTAATTTGGCGAATCTTTGATGCGTAAATTTGAAAGTCTTTTGCAGATTGCTCTGATTTAACAAGTTTTGCAGAGGATACCATTTGCATGGCACTTGTGATTTTACTTGTCTTCTCAGTTGAGATGATTTTTTCTTTAATTTCGCTAAGAGAGCCTGCCATATGTGAACCCTCCTATTTATTTAAACTGTGATTGATCTTTGAAAGCTTGGATAGCAGCATTCAATTCTGCTTCTTCTGGTAAATCTTTAGTTGTACGGATTGTTTCAAAGATGTTTTCATAATGTGCATCGAAGTAATCATAAAGAGCTTCTTCAAATGCCAAAATATCATTAACTGGCACATCATCCAAGAATCCATGTGTCAAAGCATACAAAATCACAACTTGTTTTTCAACTGAGAGTGGTTTGTGCAATGGTTGTTTCAATACTTCCACTGTACGACGACCACGGTTCAATTTAGCTTGTGTTGCAGCATCCAAATCTGAACCAAATTGCGTAAAGGCTTCAAGTTCACGATATGATGCAAGGTCCAAACGAAGTGTACCTGCAACGCGTTTCATAGCTTTGATTTGGGCAGCACCACCAACACGAGATACTGATGAACCAGCATCAATGGCTGGACGAATACCTGAGTTGAATAGGTTTTCTTGCAAGAAGATTTGTCCATCAGTAATTGAGATAACGTTTGTGGCGATGTAGGCTGAAATATCACCCGCTTGAGTTTCGATAAATGGAAGGGCAGTGATTGAGCCACCACCTAGCTCATCAGAAACTTTGGCAGAACGTTCCAATAGACGACTATGCAAGTAGAAAACATCCCCTGGGTAAGCTTCACGACCTGGTGGACGACGAAGAAGAAGGGAAAGTTCACGGTAAGCTACGGCTTGTTTTGAAAGATCATCATAGACAATCAAAACATGTTTACCATTGTACATAAATTCTTCAGCCATTGCTACACCAGCATAAGGAGCGATGTAAAGCAACGGAGATGGTTGTGAAGCAGAGGCTGTCACAACGATTGTGTAATCAAGAGCACCGTATTTACGAAGTGTTTCAACTTGTGTACGAACTGTTGATTCTTTTTGACCAATCGCTACATAAATACAAATCATGTCTTGACCTTTTTGGTTCAAGATAGCATCGATAGCGACTGATGTTTTACCTGTTTGACGGTCACCGATAACCAATTCACGTTGACCACGTCCGATTGGAACCAAAGCATCAATAGCTTTAAGACCAGTTTGGAGCGGTTCAGAAACTGATTTACGTTGCATAACGCCAGGAGCAGGTGTTTCAACTGGACGAGCTGCTGTTGTTTTAATATCACCAAGTCCATCGACTGGTTGTCCGAGTGGATTAACAACACGTCCGATAAGTGCTTCCCCTACTGGCACTTCCATGATTTTACCAGTACGTTTTACTTCATCACCTTCACGAATTTCTGAAAAATCCCCAAGGATAATGATACCTACATCATTTGACTCCAAGTTTTGAGCCATACCGAAGGCACCATTTGAAAATTCAAGAAGTTCACCACTCATGGCATTATCCAAACCACGAGCACGTGCGATACCATCACCGATATAAGTGACAACACCAGTTTCTGTGACGTCAAAATTTGGCTGGAAGTTTTCAATTTGCTTTTTAATTAAAGCGCTAATTTCTTGTGCATTAATTGCCAAAAGTCACACCACTTTCTATTTTAATTTCATTTTGAATTGACGCAATTGGCTACGAACACTAGCGTCAATTACTTTATTGTTTGCGTTGATGATAAATCCACCGATAATAGATTCGTCAACGACTTCAACTAAACGTCCATTTTCGATGGCAAGTTTGTCTTTTGCGACTTCGAAAATACGCTCTTTTTGTTTTTTTGTTAAAGCGACAGCAGTTGTCACCTTAACATCAAATGTGTCCGTTTCGTGGATAAATTTATCTTGAACTGATGTCAAGATTGCCAACAAAAGAGACTCACGTTCATTTTGCAAAATTACCTCAAGAAAATTGTTCATATAGACTGAACTAGACTCTTGAAATAACCTAACAAATTTTACTTTTTCTGCATGTGGAACAGCTAAGCTTGATAAGACATCATCAAGACCACTTGTTTCAAAAACACTCACTAAAGCTGCAACATCTTCTTGAACAGACTCAACTTGGTTGTTCTCGATAGCAACTTCAACAAGACTCTTAGAATATTGCTCAACTAGAGCTTGTGTTTTCTTGTCCATTAGGCATCTCCTAGCTTATCAAGGTAGCTATCAATGAGATGGCTTTGGGCTTCTTTGTCAAGATTTTTTGTCATGATTTTTTCAGCTAACAATACTGTTAAATCAGAAACTTCAGATTTGACACCAGCAAGTGCTTCTGCTTTACTTTGTGCAATATCTTGGTTAGCCTTTTCTTTCAAGCGATCTGCTTCTGCTTTAGCTTCAGCAATAATTTGATCACCTTTTGCTTGACCAGTTTCTTTTGCACTTTCAATGATTTCACCTGCATCATCTTTAGCTTGAGACAACTCTTTTTCACGTTTTGCTGCGTATTCCTCAGCTTCTTTACGAGCAGATGCTGCAGAATCGATATCGTTGGCAATTTTTTCGGCACGAGCTTCAAAAATTCCAGTAATTTGATTCCAAGCAAACACTCGAATAAGAACGAGTAAGAGGATTACTGAGCCGGTAACAATGATAATGTCACCTAAGGTTGTACTATTAAAAAGTATTGACATAATTCTCCCCTCTCTTTCTATTCTTCACCATTAACTTTGTTAGAAATGTAGCTTGAGCTCAAAATGATAAAGACATACGCTTGGATAAAGCCAATGAAGACTGAGAAGGCTGTCCATGCAATGTTAATAATAAATGCAATTGGACCTGTAAAGGCATTGACTTTTGCAAGTTCAAGAATCAATGACATTACAACTTCACCAGAGTAAATATTACCAAACAAACGCAAAGCAAGTGAGGCAACATTTGTCAATTCTTCCAAGATATTCATTGGGAGCATACCAGGCATTGGTTCAAGGAAACCTTTAAGGTAACCTAGGAAACCACGTTTTCGAATTCCTTCAACGTGACAGACAACTGCGATGAGCAATGACAAAGTCAAAGTCACACCGAAATTAGCTGTTGGAGAAGTCCAAAAATTGTAGTCTTTTGTTTCGAGTTTTGTAAGTAGACCAATCATGTTTGATGTTAAGACAAAACCGAAGATAACAAACATTAATAAGCTATAGTTATTAGTGTAGCCACCGAGATTTTGCTTAATGGTACTATTTACAAGTTCAAAAACATACTCAAGGACATTCTGTTTTCCTTTTGGTTTCAAAGTCATCTTACGACTAGCCCAGAAAACTAATACGAAAACAATAGTGACTGCAAGAAGAGACATCGCAAGGATTGTTAAGTCAAAGTCAAGACCTAAAAAAGATACGGTTGGATTACTAGTTGATTCCAAACCTCATCCCTCCTTTTTGCTCTAAATTGAGTTTATTTCACAATGAATGTGAAGGCGAAGAGAACGAAGAAAGTACCTTCGATAAAGGCAACACCAGTGAACATCAATGTTTGCAATTTGCTGAACATTTCTGGTTGACGAGCAGCTGATTTGGCGATGTTGGCAACCAAGATACCTTCACCGATAGAAACACCCATAACGGCAATACCGAGTGCTAAAATAGCTAAATTCATGATAGAATTCTCCTTTTAAAATTATTTTACTTCGTTATTTTAGACCTATTTTGGGTAGATGTCAACGAAATCATAAAAATGTTTGCGCTTTCTTAAACCAATCTTAACCTTTGTTTAGTTTTACTAGCGCCTTGATTTGTTTTGTTTTCATTCCCTTGCAAAACAAGAGCTATTCCCGAACGAAATAGCTCTGCTTCTTTATAAATCTTGATATAATGCAATGTAGTCTTGACTAGCACTATCCCAAGAAAAGTCTCTAGTCATCGCTTGTTCTTGCAACTTACGCCAAGCGTCTTTGTGATTCTTGTAAGTATCTAAGGCGAAATCAAGTGTAGTAGTCATCCAAAAACCACTGAAGTTATTAAATGAAAATCCTGTTCCGCTACCAGTTACTGGATTGTAAGACTCAACGGTATCGCGAAGACCACCTACTTCATGAACCAATGGAAGCGTTCCATAGCGCATAGCCATCATTTGTGAAAGCCCACATGGCTCAAAGGCTGAAGGCATGAGGAAGAGGTCACAAGCAGCGTAAATTTGCTGTGCCAATTCTAGGTCAAATGTGATGTTAGCAGATAATTTATCTGGGTAATGTTGACCAAACCATGAAAATGCATTTTCATAATCAGCATAACCTGTACCAAGCACAACGATTTGCAAATCTCTTTTCAGAATATTGCTCAACTCATTGACCACCAAATCAAAACCTTTTTGGTCAGTCAAGCGTGAAACAATACCAATAAGAGGTACGTCATCACGGACTGGCAAACCAACACGTTCTTGCAACGCAGCTTTGTCCTTAGCCTTACCAGTCAAATCATCGACTGAGAAATGGGTAACCAAGTGTGGGTCTGTTTCTGGATTGAACAAATCAGTATCAATACCATTGACAATACCAGATAGTTTGCCAGATTCCATGCGCATGATTTGGTCAAGTCCCTTACCAAATGCAGGAGTTTTGATTTCTTCGGCATAAGATGGTGAAACAGTCGTCACACGGTCTGCGTAAAGCACTGCTGCTTTCATCCAGTTAAGGCAATCATTCCAGCGAAGAGTACCGTCTGCGTAACGTTCGTAACCGACACCAAAGAGTTCCCAAAGCATGCCTGGGTCAAACTGACCTTGGAATTCGATGTTGTGGATAGTAAAGACAGTTTTGATGTCTTTATAAGCGTTAATCCAGTGATATTTTTCCTTAAGCAAGAAAGGAATCATCCCTGTATGGTAGTCATGCACATGAAGAACATCTGGAATGAAATCAACTTTTTCCATGAGTTCAAGCGCAGCTAATTGGAAGAAGGCAAAGCGTTCACCATCATCCCAATCGCCGTAAACATGCCCTCGGAAGAAATAATCATGATTGTCAATGAAGTAGAAAGTCACACCATCGCGGACAATCTTCTTCACACCAACATATACACGACGCCAGCCGAGTTCTGTGTAGAAGTACATAACATCTTCGACTTGGTCACCAAATTTAGCATCAACGACATCATAATAGGGGAGCACAACGGCAACCTCGTTACCGTTTTTAACAAGAGATTTAGGTAATGCCCCAATGACATCGCCTAAACCGCCTGTTTTGGCAAAAGGTGCACCTTCTGCCGCAACAAACATTATTTTCATTGAATCACATCCTCAACAATTTCAGTAGCTTTAGCAATAACAACTGGATTTTCTTTTGTACCGCGAATAGTTACGCCTGGTGCAATTGAAACGTTTTTATCAATGATGGCATTTTCAACAACTGCGCCTTCACCGATAATAACTTTAGGGAAAATGATACTGTTAACAACTTTTGAATTTTCTTTGACACGGCAGTTACGTGAAATGATTGAATGTTCAACATTTCCTTTAACAATACTACCAGATGCAAATTGTGCATTTTTAACAGTTGATTCGTTAGCAAAATATGTTGATTCTTCATTCTTAACTTTTGTATAAACCTTTTGATTTGAGTAAAGAAGTGAATAGAATTTTTGACTGTCAAGCATGTCCATGTTGGCATCATAGTATGACTTGATAGATAAGATATTAGCAAGGTAGCCAGTGTATTCAAAGGCCAAAGCTTGGGCAGACACTGTCAAATCTTGAAGAAGATAGCGGAGCTTACGAGGCGCTTCTTTTTCAGCTTCTGCTTCCATTTGCTCAATCAACCAAGGTGTATTGACAATGTAGATACCAGCTGACATTTTTTCTGTTCCTTCATTGCTAGCTTCTGATTTGTGACCGACAACTGTGTCTGAATCATCAACTTCAAGAATATCATTAACAGAGGAAACAGCTTCTTTAGGCATTTTCTTATAAACAACTGTCAAATTGCGCTTGTTTGCATTGTGTAAATGAATAACTTGCGCCAAATCAATGTTGCAGAGGATATCGCAAGACATATAGATAGTTTGGTCAGATCCTGAACGTTTGAGATAAGTCAAAATTTGGTCATAGTAATCTTTATCTGCTGTTGAACTTTCCATACTTGCATTGTAGAAGCCAAGGAAATAGTGGCTAAGCAAGGTATTGAGTCCCCATTCACGACCTGAACGAATGTGGTCAAAGATAGAACGGATATTTTGTCCACGGAAGATTCCATAGACGCTACGAACGCCGGCATTTGCTAGATTTGACAATTGGAAGTCAATGAGACGATATTTACCATCAAAAGGTAAGCTTGCCAAAGGACGTGTATCTGTTAAGCTTTTCATTTCATGAAAGCCAATTGTGCTTCCTAGGATTGCAGAATATTTATCAATCTTCATTTGGTACCCCCACTACTTCATTATAACCAACAACTTGCACTTCTTCTGTACCGTCAATGACGACACCTTCACCAATTTTGGCACCTTCACCAATAATAGCACGAGTGATTTTAGCACCTTCACCAATGATTGCACCACTCATGATAAATGAATCTTTGATTTCAGCACCTTCTTTAACTTGAACATTAGTTGAAAGAATTGAGTGATCTACTTTACCTGAAACAAAGCATCCATCAACAACCAGTGAATCTTTGACATCAGCTTTTTCAGTGATAAAGTTTGGTGGAGCAATCAAGTTTTTAGAGTAAATTTTCCATGAACGGTCACGGCTGTGAAGCTCATTGTCTTCACCAATGTATTCCATGTTTGCTTCCCAGAGTGATCGGATTGTTCCAACGTCTTTCCAGTAGCCTTTGAAGTTGTAAGTGTAAACACGTTCACCAGATTTAAGATAGGCTGGAATAACATTGTTACCAAAGTCAGACATATCAACATTGTTCTTTTCAGCATCAACTAACATCGTACGTAGGCGTTTCCAGTCAAAGATATAGATACCCATTGAAGCCTTAGTTGATTTTGGATGTTCTGGCTTTTCTTCAAACTCAACGATACGGTCATTTGAGTCTGTGTTCATGATACCGAAACGACTTGCTTCTTCAAGCGGCACATCAATAACAGCAACCGTTAGGCTTGCCTTATTGTCTTTGTGTGTTTGGAGCATATCGTCATAGTCCATCTTGTAAATATGGTCACCTGACAAGATGAGAACATATTCTGGATTGATACTGTCAATGTAGTCAATGTTTTGGTAGATGGCATGGCTGGTACCTTGGAACCAACGGTTACCTTCAGTCGCTGAATAGGGCTGAAGAATTGTAGCTCCAGACTTGATGCCATCAAGTCCCCAAGATGAACCGTTCCCGATATGACTGTTGAGGGCTAGTGGTTGGTATTGCGTGATGACTCCGACATTGTTAATACCAGAGTTAGCACAGTTTGACAGTGCAAAGTCGATGATACGATAGCGTCCACCAAATTGTACTGCGGGTTTTGCAATACTTTGTGTTAATTTTCCGAGACGAGTTCCTTGTCCGCCTGCTAAGATAAGTGCCAACATTTCATTTTTCATAGTTCGTTCCTTTCAGCGTTCTTTTCGTCTTTTTCTTTACGTTTACCTAGTCGTCGTTTTAGACGCCAAATACTTGCTCCTAAAGCCGGCAAGGTAAAGGTTAGGGTTTGTTGATAGTCTTTCCATAGCCCTGCTTTTGTTTTTGTTACAGGATTACCTTCTTTCCAAGTACCTCCAAATTCACTCATTTCAGTATTTAATACTTCTTCATAAAGACCTGCTATCGGTAAACCAATTGTAAACTGGCGACGCTCAACAGGAGTTGTATTAAAAACGCAGACTAACAGATTTCCTTTTTTATCTTTTCGGATAAAGGATAAAACAGATTCATCTTTATTGTCAGCATCGATAATCTCAATTCCATCGTAGGAATCATCGATTTGCCAAAGAGCTTTGTGCTCCTTGTAAAATTGGTTGAGGTGGCTGGTAAAGCCTTGCATTTTTAGGTTCAACTTATCTTCTAAGTTGCCCCATTCCAATTCATGGTTATACTTCCATTCCAAAAATTGTCCAAATTCACTTCCCATAAAGAGCAATTTCTTTCCTGGGTGGCAAACTTGATAGGTGTAGAGATTGCGCAAGCCTGCAAATTGATTGTAGCGGTCTCCCCACATCTTATGCATCATACTCTTTTTACCATGGACAACTTCATCGTGTGAGAATGGCAAAATGAAATTTTCATTGAAGCAGTACATGAAACTGAAGGTCACAAGATTGAAATCATACTTGCGGTAGTATGGATCTTCTTCATAATATCGCAAAATATCATTCATCCAGCCCATGTTCCATTTGTAGTCAAAACCTAAACCATCTTCTTCCAAAGATTTGGTGATAGGCGTCGCTGCCGTTGACTCTTCTGCAATCATCATGACATCTGGATGGCGATACTTGATGATACCATTTAGACGGCGTAGGAAATTGTAGCCCTCTAGGTTACGATTGCCACCGAAAACATTTGGTGTCCATGGTCCTTCATCGTAATCACGATAAAGCATATTACTTACAGCATCAACACGAATACCATCAATATGGTAGTATTCAATCCAGAACAGAGCACTTGAAATCAAGAAAGATTGCACCTGATTCTTGCCTAAGTCAAAGTTGAGAGCTCCCCAGCGGTAATTGTGAGCGCGGTCGCTATCTTGATATTCATAGGTTGCAGTCCCGTCAAAATAAGCTAAGGCATCATCATTTTGAGTGAAATGTCCAGGAACCCAGTCAACAATGACACCGATATTATTCTTGTGACAGACTTCTACAAAATCTTGGAATTCTTCTGGTGTCCCGTAGGTATGTTCAAAAGCAAAGTAGCCCATCAACTGATAGCCCCAACTCATATCCAGAGGGTGTGCCATCAGTGGCATGAATTCAACATGTGTGTAATTCATTTTAACCAGGTAAGGGACCAACTCATCTTTCAATTGTGAGAAAGTCATTGGCTTGCCTGACTCATCATTTTTCCAAGAACCTGCGTGAACTTCATAAATGCTAACGGGACGCTCTTTGAAACCTAGTCGCTTACGACGTCCCATCCAGAGACCATCTGTCCATTTACGGTCTGAAAGTGTTTTGACGACTGCACTTGTTCCTGGGCGTTTTTCCATATAAATGGATACTGGATCGATTTTTTCAGCCTGTTGACCACCTTGTCTTTGAACAAGATATTTGTAGAGTTGACCTGCTTTAGCCAAATCTGTGCGAACTTCCCAAACACCCGCTTCATTTTTGGTCATAGCAAGAGCATTTTCTCGCCAATTGGTAAAGTCGCCAATCACCCACACTTGCTCAGCATTGGGTGCCCATACCCTAAAATAGTAATAGTCAGGATTTTCCTCATCCTGATGAACACCAAAATACTCTTGAATATGGAAATTTTCTCCTGTTCCAAAAGTATAGAGACTCTCTTCGTTCATCTACTTACCTCTTTTTCCCTCAAAGCCATGAAAATAGTGTAAAAGTGATAAAAATAAATGTGATACAAGCCATTTGTAATTATTTTCATCCCTACTATTTTTCTGCAAATCGTTTCCTCAAGACTAATCACAAACGATTAATCTAACAAAAAAATAACCTGAGAAAACTCAGATTATTCCGTAATATCAAGGATCATAACGGATAAATCTTCCAAAGTTGATTTATCGTGGCTTGTTTTTTTATGATTTGATATTATTATACCACTTTCAATTGGTTTTTGCAAGCGTTTTCTAGTACTGTTGAAAACAATTTCAATTTTTTTATCATCTTCAATGGTATACTTGACAAAACCTGTGCCACTTTCTGCTTCTTCAACGAAAACATGCTTTCGAATATCTTCATAGGTTGGGTATGAGAAATATGGTGTCTTGGTTTTCCAAGCAATCATTTTTCTCATAAAATCAATCGTTGTTTTGTAGGTCGTCACATGTTCCCAGTTGATTTGGTTAACGTTGTCTGGAGCATTGTAAGCATTCATGGCTCTTTCGCGGTCTGCCTGTGTCAATTGTCCATTGTTACCAGTTGGGAAGAGTTTAGTGCGTAGAAACTCCTGCCCGATTTGCATGAAGGACATCCCTTGCATCAATAGATTCATAGCGCCAGCCAATTCAACTCGGTGACGGTGCTGCTCAGCATCATCCTCTGGATGTAAAGCTAGTAGAAGGTCGTTAAGGTTATAATTGTCATGAGCCTCCACGTAATTAACAACCTGTTCTGGAGCTAGATAAGAAGAAAGCTCATCACTTCCTAGCACAGCCTTAGCAATCTTGTCTTCTGTCGCCTCACCTGACACGAAACCTCGTTTAAAATCACCGTAGACTTCTGCACCTTTAACCGCATTTCGTTGGTCATCATTGAAGAAACCAATTCTTGGCATGAGGCGAGCGTTGTCTTTCTTAGCTTTTTGTTCTGGAGCAAGGCCTGTTCCCATATCCCATCCTTCACCAAAAATCAGAATACGTGGGTCAATTTTATCAACTTCCGCACGAATACGATTCATCGTCTCAACATCATGGAGCCCCATAAGGTCAAAACGGAAACCGTCAATGTTGTATTCCTTAGCCCAATATAGAATTGAGTCAATCATGTATTTGCGGTACATTTCCTTTTCGCTGGCCATTTCATTACCACAACCAGAGCCGTTTTGGAAAGTGCCGTTAGGATTCATACGATAATAATAATCGGGAACGGTCATTTGGAAGGCTGAATCAGTTGATGAGAAGGTATGATTATAAACCACGTCCATGATGACTCCTAGCCCTGAATCATGATAATCTTGAATTAATGATTTTAATTCTAAGACACGTGTCGCAGGTTCATGTGGATTAGAACTGAAACTAGCCTCAGGAACGTTATAGTTTTCTGGATTATAACCCCAGTTGTAAGCATAGTTACCATCTGAGTCAAAATTTTGATGGTGGTCGAAAATCGGTTGCAACTGAACGTAATTGACACCCAAACTTCTCACATAATCAAAACCTGTCACGTCTCCAAAACGGTTTCGTGTGCCTGATTCGTGGAATCCTTTGAATAGGCCACGATTTTCAGGAGATACCCCTGAAGTTTCAGATTTTGAAAAATCTCTGATGTGTGTTTCATAAATGACAGCTTGATTAGGATTGTCCAACCGCCAAAAGGCTTCTTTACCGTGTTTGACCTTAAAATGCTCTGGTTTCAGATGGTGGCTGGCAACAACAATCGAACGACGACCGTTGGCTGTCGTCGCGATGGTGTAAGGGTCTCTAGTATCTGAGAAAGTTCGTTTACGGTGATAAACTCGGTAGCAATAAGCCTGGTAATTCAAATCTCCCTGAACCGTAGTAGACCAAAGTCCAATCGTATTATGCTCGTGATGATTTGGGTTGATTTGTTCTCCCCGCGTCATGGTAATGACACGATGAACGCTGGCTGATTCATCTGTTGAGTTATATAGAACTAATTCAACTCGCTCTGCTGTCGGTGCCCAAAGGCGAAAATCGGTCTGCGTCTCTTGGTAAGAAAATCCTAGCCATCCATCAAACCCCCATTTACGGTCAAAAGCTCTGCTATTTACCGCCATATCAAAAGCACGAGGCTGACGACGGCTGTAAGCATGACTGGCAACTGCCGCTTGTCGAGAGTAATAAACCGTGTCATCTCCTTCAATCAGCCACACTTCCTTCTTAGCACCGCCCTGAGTCAAATCAATCCGAAATTCACTACTGTGGTGATTCCAGTGCTGGTCTTTGACAATGACATAACAGTGGGGCAAAAAGAAAGGCAGAGGAAATGACACCTTAGCCATGGCACCGAAACTATCGAATCGTGAAAAATAGCTGTCGCTACCTTCCTTACCATCCCGCCAAGTCCACAAACTCAGCTTAAAATAATTACTGTGACGACTATGATAATGAATTAAAACGGAATTATCCATCCTTTAGTTCTCCTCTGCAACTTCTAAATCTTCTACTTCATGAGAGAATTTTTGTGCAATAGCTTCGCGCGCCAAGACTTCTGGGTCAAGTAACAAAGCATCGTCTGAAATCTCGTCTGTATCTGCATAGAATGTGATATGATTCTTCAAATTTTCAAGCACAATCGGTGCGTCGCCACCGTATTCACCGTCCAAATTGATCATCATTTGTTGATCAGACTGGGGTTCAATATTGATATAGCTTGTCTTAATGTACTCGATACGAGGATCGTTGATGTGTTTGCCACCAGCTAGAACTAGACGAATCAAGTGAAGAATTTCAATCAAATTGGCTGTTTTGACAAGGATTAAAGTGAACTTTCCATCGTCCAACTTGGCATCGGGCGCAATGGTTTCAAAGCCTCCGACAGAATTGGTGATGGCTGCAAAAATCATTGACACTTCACCATCAAACACACCATCATCATGGGTGATTTTTACTGGGACTTTACTGACACGTGGCAATAGCTCTGCCCCTTTTGCCAAATAAGCCAAGTAACCAAAAGTCGTTTTCAACTGACTTGGGACGCTGTAAGTCAACTCAGTCAAGGAGCCAGCCGCAGCAATATTGATAAAGTAGACTTCACCACGCGCACGACCAATGTCCATTTTGACCATTTGATTTTTACCAATCAGTTTGGCTGCTTCAACAGGATTTCCGCGAGGAACTTTCAAAGCACGCGCAAAATCGTTGGTTGTTCCCGTCGGGATGATAGCCATTTTAGGACGTTTGGGAAGTGGAGCAATACCATTCACAACCTCATTGATTGTGCCGTCACCGCCAGCTGCAATCACCAAATCAAAACCAGCCTTAGCTGCTCGTTTAGCCTCATCTCGTGCCGAATTAGGAGCCGGTGTCGTCTGAAATGCTGATGTTTCATAACCGAAACCTTCCAAAATATCCAAAACCTCAGCCACATTTTTCTTCATGATTTCTTGACCAGATGTCGGATTGTAAATCAAACGTGCTTTTTTATGTTTTTTCATCCTATTTCTCCTATAAATTGAGCAACCAGTCCTCACCTCGGATGTCGATTCCCAATTCTTGTGCCTTAGCTAACTTGCTTCCTGCATCACTGCCAGCTACAACTAGGCTGGTTTTTTTAGAGACACTGCCGGTTACCTTGGCACCCAAATTTTGCAATTTTTCCTTGGCCTCATTGCGGGTCATTTGTTCTAATTTTCCTGTTAAAACGACGGTCATTCCTGATAACTGCGCGTCTGCTTCTACTTTTTTACCTAGGTAGACCAAGTTGACGCCGCTAGCTTTTAATTCCGCTAGCAACCTCTGTGCCTCTTCCTTAGCAAAATAGCTGCGCAGCGATTTTGCAATAACCTCGCCTAAGCCTTCAATGGCTGAGATAGCATCCTCATCTGCGGCTACCAATGTGTCCACATCCCCAAAGACCTCGAGGAGCTGACGACTAGCCTTGCTACCTACGTGACGAATCCCCAAACCAAACAAGAGTTTCTCCGCTGAATTAGCTTTTGAGGTTTGAATGGCATCGTAAAGTTTTGTTGCCGATTTTTCCTTAACACCATCAAGTGTCACCAAGTCCGCAACTGTCAAGCGATAAATATCCGCAACGTCTGCTACCAACTTGGCTTCGAACAGTTTATCAACAATAGCCGGACCAAAACCAGAAATGTTCATGGCATCACGGCTGGCAAAATGCGACAAACGCTCTTTTATCTGAGCCGGACAGAGGGGATTGATACAACGCAAGGCCACCTCGTCCTCATAATGCAACAAATCACTGCCACAAGACGGACAAGCTGTCGGAATAGGTATTGGCTCCTGCTTATCACGCTTAGCTTGAACAACATTTAAGACAGCTGGAATAATGTCACCCGCCTTGTAGACGACCACGGTGTCACCAATACGAATGTCTTTTTCAGCGATATAATCTACATTATGCAAGGTTGCACGGCTAACGGTCGTTCCTGCTAGTTGGACAGGAGTTAGGTTAGCAGTTGGCGTTACGACACCTGTACGACCAACTGTCCAATCCACTGATAAAAGCTCCACTTCTTTTTCCTCAGCGGGGAATTTATAAGCAATAGCCCAACGAGGTGCCTTAACTGTGAAACCAAGCTCCTCCTGCATGGCTAAGCTATTAACCTTAATCACAATACCGTCAATATCATAAGCCAAATCATCACGGTCAGCTTCGATTTGTTGAATAAAGTTCCAAATCTCATTCATGGACTCCGTCACAATGCGACGGTCATTGACAGAGAAACCGTAGGCTGTCAGTTCACGCAAAACATCATCTTGCGTTTCCCTTTCAGTCGGGCTAGCTTCTTGATAAAAGAAGGTTGCCAAGTTGCGTTTTGAAACAACGGAGGTGTCCAATTGGCGAAGTGTTCCCGCAGCCGCATTTCTCGGATTGGCAAACTCAGCTTCACCGTTTTCTCTGCGCTCTTCATTGATTTTATCAAAAGACGCTATTGGGAGGTAACATTCTCCTCGGACAGTGATGTTCAATGGCTGTTCTAGCTGTAAGGGGATGTCCTTAACCCGTTTTAGATTTTCAGTGATGTTCTCACCGACCGAACCGTCACCCCGTGTTGCTCCAACTTGTAAAACGCCATTAACATAGGTCAGAGATATGGACAATCCGTCAATTTTCAGCTCTGCCATGTAGCTTGCGTCTGGAAACTCTGCCTTAACACGCTGGTCAAAATCATCCAATTCTTGGCGCGAAAAAGCATCCTGCAAGGAATATAAAGGATACTCGTGTTCGTATTTTTCAAAACCCTCTAAAACAAGACCGCCGACGCGATGTGTCGGACTATCAGGCAAAACTTGCTCAGGATGAGCCTTTTCCAATTCAACCAATTCTCGATAAAGCTTGTCATACTCGCTATCTGAAACAGTTGGCTTGTCTTCTGTATAGTATTCTTTGGCGTAACGATTTAAAAGCGCTACCAATTCTGTCATTCGATTTATCATGCTATTATTTTACCACAAATGTAAGTGTTTGAAAGTGATAAACTTTGATTTTGCAAAAGTAAAAACGAGACTTGTGCTAAGCGGATGTCACCACTCAAAACAAGTCCCGTTTTTTGTATTTTATTTTGTTAAATCAAGGCGTTTGCCGATTTTGTCCATCAAGATGGCTCCGACAAGTAGGGAAGCAAATTCACCAAAGGCAGTTGTAAACCATGTTAGGAAAAATGGTGCTTTGGAAACGATTGTCAATTCTGCTGCTACTGTGACCATTGAAACTGAGAAAAAGATCGCAAAGAATAAGAAGGCTTTATTGAACACACCTGCTAAAACATAATCTTTTTTATAACGGTCAAATAAAATCACACCTAAGGTCACAAAGACAAGGGTTGACCCACCACCAACAAAAACATCGATTAAGCCAAAACTTGCGAAGTTGGCAATCATACAACCCAAAGTCAAGCCAATAATGTACTTGCGGTTGTAAAAAGCTAAAAAGTTAAGCATTTCTGAAATGCGGAACTGATAAGCCCCATAAGAAATAGCATTTAAAGGCGGTGTCATAGTCAAGACAACATAGAGTGCGGCGACAATTGCAATGTGCGCATAGTCACGGACAGTTAATTTTTGCATAAGAATCTCCTTTGACGTCTCAGATTGATTGCCATCAATCCAGCGTGTGTAATATGCTTGGCGAAAGGAACTAAGCACCAAGGGTTGCTAGGCAACTTTTCTAGTATAACATAAAACACTCACAAAACCAAGACAAGCCCAAACTTCTATGATATAATCAAAACATGAATAAGAATAAATTAATTTCCATTATGAAGAGCGAGGTCTTCCTTTATCTCGTCTTTGGTGTTCTTGCGACACTAGTCTACATGATTACACGCTCGATTTTATTTGCTATTACCCGAGAAGCTACGATTTCAGCAGTTATTGCTAACTTCACTGCTATCATTTTCGCCTTCTTCACCAACGATAGTTTTGTTTTTAAGCAAGTACGTCAAGGCTGGTTTCAACGCTTTGTTAAGTTTTTTATTGCCCGCCTGTCAACTTTGGCGCTCGATTTAGTGCTTGCTTATTTGTTGGTAACCAAATTTCCACAAATTATTGGACAATTCGTTCACCAAAACATCGATGCGGTTAATGCCATTGAAACGCTATTTTCTCAGGTTTTGATTATTGTTTTAAACTACGTTTTCAGTAAATTACTCGTTTTTAAAAATAAGGCTTAAACCACTAAAAGGAGTTGTATTTCCAGCAACTCCTTTTCATTTTTATCAAAAAAGACCTGAAATTTTCAAATCTTTTACATGTTCAGTGTTCACCTTTTCGACTCTGGATAATGGACAAAATATCTCCACGGCGGCTTTCAATCTTTCCACAGCGCAGCTCCTGATAGGTAGCGTTAAAAATAGCACCAAAAATCAAGATATTGGCCAAGAAAATAAACCAGACCATGAGGATGAAAATCACCACCGAACCAAAGGTTTTCAAATTAACCATGCGCTCAATCGTGCGAAGGACGTATTTACTAACCATATTGCTCAACAGAATAATAACCATCGTTGAGAAAATCGTTCCTGGCAAAATGTAACGAATCTGATTGATCCGAACATTGGGCAGAATAAAGTATAGCAGTAGAATCCCTATAAAAATGGTTGCCACTGTGACAGGCTGCGCCAAATTTAAAACAAGTCCTGTAAAAGTATCGCCAAAATCATATTGAGCCACAAAAATCTGGAGAAATGGTCTTGAAAAAGTTGAGAAAATCAAGACAAAGGTCAGTAGGAAGAGGATGATTAAACCCGTTCCAACTCCAACCAAGTGTCCAATCACAAAATCTCTATGCTGGGCAACTCCATAAGCCTTGTTAATAGCTTTTTGCAGTGATGTCAAACTTTTTGACATGGTCCAAAAAGCTGTCAAAGTCGCCACTCCCAAAATCCCCGTAGATGGCTTAGAAAAAAGGTCAATGGCCACACCTGACACCGGTCGATAGATATTAGCTGGCAAGTTTTTTTGCAAAAAAGATAAAAAATCGCTAATATCTATGTGGAGATAGGGGAAAATATTGGCCGCAATTACCAACAAAGGAAATGCTGTCAACAAGAGATAATAGGCCACTGCAATCGCTGATAAATCCATCTCCGCACTTCGATAATGCCGAAGATAAACTTGAAGAGGCTCGTATTCTAATTTAGCCAACAGCCTCCCCAAGAAGGGTTTCCTATTCATCTTAGTATGTTCTTTCTTCTCCTTGGCTGGTCAGGATAATTGGACCATCTTTGGTGATAACAAATTGGTGTTCGTATTGGCATGACAAGCCCCCATCAAGCGTCTTATGAGCCCAACCAGTCTTCATGTCTGTGTCAATTTCCCATGTACCAGTGTTAATCATTGGCTCAATAGTCAAGACCATACCTTCACGCAAGCGAAGTCCACGTCCAGCTGTCCCGTAGTGAGGCACCATTGGTTCTTCGTGCATAGTTGGACCGACACCGTGTCCCACCAAGTCACGGACAACACCGTAACCACGACTTTCTGCATATTCTTGAATCGCTGCGCCAATATCACCAATACGATTGCCAATAACAGCTTTTTCGATACCGATGTACATGGCTTCGCGAGTCACTTCCATCAAGTCTTTGACTTCTTGTGAAACTTCACCAACAGCGTAAGCCCAGCAAGAATCTGCCAAACCACCAGTATAGCTATCAGTATATTTTTTAACTTGCGCAACATTGTCAAAATTCAATTTTGACACGTCTACAACAGATTTATCAAGCGGCTCACTCAAAACCATATCAACTTTCAACAAGTCACCATCTTTCAAGATGTAGTGACGTGGGAAAGCATGCGCTACTTCATCGTTCAACCCGCAACAAGTTGCATAAGGGTAGTCCATAACAGCACCATCAACACCAATTTGCAAGGGAAGAACATTAGCCTCTTTACAACGACGGCGAACATACTCTTCAACCTCCCACATATCCAAACCTGGTTTGATAAGGTCGCGAAGTCCGATATGAATACTGGCAAGGAAATCCCCTGCGCGATCCATAGCTTCGATTTCGCGTGCTGATTTCAATGTAATCATTTGTCTTTTTCTCCTCTAACTACTAAACTAATTAATTTTAACTGTGACAACAGCTTTGACAATAACTTGTTGATCCAGACAGAACTCAAAATCAAGTGTGGCGCTCCGCCTTTTTTCCGAAATAACCCTCGGCTCAACCATGACCAAATCGTCAATTTGGACGGCTTGAAGAAAGTTGATCATCATCTGCTCAATCATGATATTTTTTTGATGCTTTTTGGTCAAAACGCGGATGCTAATTTCTTTGATAAATTCAGCTAAGACACCTTGGGCTAGGTTCCCGGCGTGGTCAATCATAGCTGGCTCAATTAAGAAGCAAAAATGACCTTCCTCGTACTGAAGATTGGCAAGAATCTGGTCACTATAGGTGTAAAGATCGGTCCGTTGTGTGTTTGACAGATTTTCCATGGCCTGACGACGTGTAATCACACCCAGTAACTCCCAATTTTCAGAAACGACAGGCATCATGTTCAAATCTTCAAAAATCATCTTCTGGCTGATATTGGCAAGACTCATGCGAGGCTTAGCAACGATGATATTTTTAGACATCAACTGTTCAACACTAACATCATTTTCTTTGCCAACAATGTCTTGCACACTGATGACACCAACCACAACATCGTCTTGATTGACAACTGGAAAACGAACATTTTTAGTTTGTTTAACCAAATTGTTAAAATCTTTAACCGTTTCGGAAGCTATCAAAAAACCATAGTCTAATTTTGATTGATAAGCCTGCTCAACGGTCTTGAGGTCTGTTTTGATGCGGACATTTGACAGGGCATGATTAATCATGGTAGCCACGGTAAAGGTGTCATAGTGAGTTACCATGACCGGAATCCTTTGATTGTTAGCCATACGGATAACCTTTTCTGATACTGTAAAACCACCAGTAACTAGGATAGCATTACGATTTTCAAGCGCTAACAGCTGGATATTCTCACGATCACCAACAATCAGCAACCCACCTTTGATTAGGTAACGGCTGATATTTTGCCGTGTCATAGCTCCAATTGAGAACTTGCTAAACTCATGGCTTAGCCCTTCTGCCCCCGCCAAAACTTCCGAATCACTGATACGGGCAATCTCAGCATAGGTCAGTTTTTCAATATGAACTTTGGGCTTCTGCTCCACACGGACTGTTCCGCTCCGTGGGCGAGTCTCAACAATTCCTCGATTCTCAGCTTCTTTAATCGCACGATAAGCTGTTCCGTCACTAACATTGAGATGATTTGAAATGCTTCGAACACTAACACGCTTTCCAACAGCAAGATTCTCTAAATACTCTAAAATGTCTTGATGCTTACTCATGGTTAAAAACCTCTCGTGTCATTAAATAGTCGCGGTAATCTCTCATTTTTCGAGTGTAGCGGTCGCTCCCCTTGAATTGACGTTTCAGTTGAAAGCCCACTTTTTCAGCCACTCTCTGGCTAGCTCGGTTTTCTTGATGTGTCAATAAATGCAACGAGGACAGACCAACCTCTCGAAAAGCAAAATCAGCTACCGTTTTTAGACAAGCTGTCATCAATCCCTTTCCCCAATAATCTTGGTGTAAGAAATAACCGATCTCAGCACTTGCCTCCACCAGACGAAGATTTTCCAGACGAATAGAGCCAATCATTTTTCCTGTTGATTTTTCCTCAATCGCCCACACACCCAAAGGCTCTTTCATAAAATAATGAACCATTAAGAAGTCACTTTCTTGGCGATTGACCTGCGGTGGGAAGATGAAGGTCGTGTTAGTTTGCTTTGAAGCTATTTCCCAAAAATCATGGCTGTCCTTCATTGCGAAAGGTCGTAACCAAAGGGTGTCCAGTTCAATAACAGAACACCTTGCTAAACGAGTCCAAATATCCATGACATCATTATACCACAAGGCTGGACATTTGCCTAACAACAGTCAAACTGAACGATAGAATAGGGATTGAGACAGATGCCCAACCCCTACTTTTTAATCATTGACTAATTCGATATCAGCACCTAGAGCTGTTAATTTCTCGATAATATTTGAGTATCCACGTAAGATAAATTCGATATTTGTAATTTCTGTGCGACCTTTGGCCATCAAACCAGCGATTACTAGCGCAGCGCCAGCTCGTAAATCAGAAGCTTTAACAGGTACTCCCGTCAATTCATTTGGTCCTTGATAGACGATTTGTCCACCGAGCGCAGAAATTTCAGCTCCCATACGCGCAAGTTCTGGCACATGGTTCACACGTTTTTCATAAATAGTATCAACAATACTTCCACGACCTTTGGCTGTCAAAAGTAATGGGGTGATTGGTTGCTGCAAATCAGTTGCAAAACCTGGGTAAGGTGATGTTTTGATGGAAACGGCCTTAAGCTCTCCTTGCTTTTCCACAAAAATCGCATCTTCTTCGACCGTCATACGAACACCCATCTCTTCAAGTTTAGCAATGTAGCTATCTAAATGTTCATAAAGCACATTAGTCACTTTGACACCTTCACCGATAGCGGCCGCCATTGCAATGTAAGTCCCAGCCTCAATGCGGTCAGGAATCACCTGATGACGAGTACCCTTCAAGGTTTCAACACCATCAATCGTGATAATATCTGTTCCAGCTCCACGAATGTGAGCTCCCATATTATTCAAAAGCGTAGCCACATCAATAATCTCAGGTTCACGCGCAGCATTTTCAATCACTGTACGACCTTTGGCTTTCGCAGCAGCAATCATAGTATTGATTGTCGCACCAACGCTCACGGTATCCATATAAATATGTGCTCCGTAAATAGGCTGACCATCCGTTGCCAAGCGCATTGACTCACCTTCATAAGAAACACTTGCCCCCATCGCTTCAAAGGCTTTCAAGTGTAAGTCAATTGGACGAGGTCCGAGGTCACAGCCACCAGGTAAACCGACTGTCGCTTCGCCAAATCGCCCAAGCAGACTACCGTAAAAATAATAGGACGCACGAAGACTATTGATTTTGCCGTAAGGCATTGGAATATTTTTGACACCACGTGGGTCAATTTCAAGGGTTTCACCATCACGTTTAACGCTGGCACCCATAATTTCCATGATATCAATCAAACTATCGACATCTGAAATAGCGGGTACACCATCCAAAGTAACGATGTCATCTGCCAAAATAATCGCAGGAATCAAGGCAACGACACTGTTTTTTGCTCCAGATACTGCAACTTCACCTGATAGTGGTTTGCCACCATTTATAACAATTTTACGCATACATTCAATACTTTCTTTTACTAGAATTCAACCTTTTTATTTTACCATAAGACTAGCAGATTGACAAATATAAGCTCTATAATTTCTGTGGTGGGTAAATCCACCACAGAGATTATAGAGCTTTTTCAGTATATCAAAAAAGCACCATAAGACTTATAATGAAAAGCAACCAAACCATCATTAGGAAGACCTTATGGAACAACTTAAGAATACCACAGACATCACTATTGACCAAAAATTTACTACGATAGACAAAAAAGAAGCACCAAAATGGCACTTCGGTAATTTATTTCACTGCTTCTTTCAAAGCATCAATTTTATCTGTTTTTTCCCATGGAAGGTCGATATCAGTACGCCCCATGTGACCATAAGCAGCTGTCTGACGATAAATCGGACGTTTAAGGTCAAGCATTTGGATAATACCAGCTGGGCGGAGGTCAAATACTTTACGAGCTGCCGCTTCTAATTTACTTTCATCTACTGTGCTAGTACCGAATGTATCAACGCGAACAGAAACAGGCTGGGCAACACCAATAGCGTAAGCTAACTGTACTTCAGCTTTCTTAGCTAGGCCAGCTGCCACGATATTTTTCGCAATGTAGCGCGCAGCGTATGATGCCGAACGGTCAACCTTGGTGGCATCCTTACCAGAGAAGGCACCACCACCGTGGCGAGCGTAACCACCGTAAGTGTCAACGATAATCTTACGACCAGTCAAACCAGAATCCCCTTGAGGCCCACCGATAACAAAGCGACCAGTCGGATTGATGAAGAACTTAGTTCTATCATCCAAATACTCAACTGGAATAACAGCTTTGATGACTTTATTAATCACATCTTCATGGATTTGCTCATTGCTTGCTTCTGGATCATGTTGAGTTGAAATAACGACTGTATCTACACGAACGGGCTTGTCGTTCTCATCGTATTCAACGGTCACTTGAGATTTAGCATCTGGACGCAGGTAGGCAATCTCTCCAGCCTTACGTAAATCAGCCAATTTCTTCACCAATTTATGAGAAAGTGAGATCGGCAGTGGCATCAGTTCAGGCGTTTCGTCAATAGCAAAGCCGAACATGAGACCTTGGTCACCCGCACCAATTAAGTCCAGTGGATCTTGGTCCGCATTACCGCGTACTTCCAGAGCTTCGTTAACCCCTTGAGCGATATCGGGCGACTGCTCAACAAGTGACGGATGAACTCCGACTGACTCAGCTGAAAAGCCATACTCAGCTTTATCATAACCGATTTCTGCAATGGTGTCACGTACCACTCGGTTAATGTCCACATAAGCTGTGGTGGAAATTTCACCAAAAACATGAACGGAACCTGTATAAACAGCCGTTTCAGCAGCAACGTGTGCTTCTGGATCTTGGTCTAAAATAGCATCCAAGATAGCATCTGAAATTTGGTCTGCAATCTTATCTGGGTGCCCCTCAGATACAGATTCAGACGTGAAAAGTTTACGTTCTGACATAAAAATGTCCCCCCTTAAAATTAAATTGTGTCAACTTACCGTACCTATTAAATAATTAAGAGAGGTTACGACGATTTCTGGGCAAATCGATTATATTTGCCTAGGAATCTAGTAAGTCGACTAGCCAAGGCCCATAGGGCTTGGCGTCTCATAAGGAGCAACTTTAGTTACCTTTATGAGTGTCGAGTTACAAAGAACTGACCTTTCGGCCACCTTTTCGGGACTCATGGGATTTATTGTACCATTTTTCAGATTATAAGGAAACTCCCTACAAAGATATTATGGATTATTTTAGAATTTTCTGCGCATTTGTATTATACTAGTGCTATGACTACATACGAAAAGATTTATCTATTGCTACAAGAAAACGGAGATTTTATGAGTGGCGAAGCTATTGCCAAACGTCTAGAAATCTCGCGAACAGCAGTTTGGAAAGGAATCAAAACACTTGAGAGCAAAGGACTCACCATTCAATCAGTCAAAACTCGTGGTTATAAACTGCTGAAGGGAGATTTACTACTGCCAGAATTTCTGAGTCAGGAACTAGGGATTACTGTGACTTTTAACCCCGATAGTCAATCAACTCAAACAGATGCCAAGAATGGTATGGAAAAAGGACTGGAGTCGCCCCATCTCTATCTGGCGAACCAGCAGACGGCTGCCAAGGGGCGGTTTAACCGTAACTTTTTCACCAGTCCACAAGGTGGCATCTACATGTCACTCCACTTCAAACCACAGGTGACTGTAACCGAGCTGCCGCCTTATACTGTTATGGTCGCTTCAAGCATCGTTAAGGCTATTTCGCGCCTTACGGGCATTGAAACTGAAATTAAGTGGGTTAACGATATTTACCTTGATAATCGCAAAGTTGCTGGTATTTTGACTGAGGCTGTCGCTTCGGTAGAAAGCGGCTTAGTGACCGATGTCATCATCGGAGTCGGTATAAATTTCCAAATTGAGCAGTTTCCTGAAACATTGCAGAGCAAGGCGACCAGTTTATTCTCTGAAAAAGCAAGCATCACACGTAACCAGCTCATTGCCGAAATCTGGAAACTTTTTTTGACCATTCCAGAAAAAGATCTCGTTAAGGTCTATAAAGAAAAATCACTTGTTCTCGATAAACAAGTGACCTTTGTGGAAAATGGTATTGAAATGACCGGCACTGCTACAGATATCACAGACCAAGGGCATCTCATTGTTCGTTTAGAAAACGGACGAGAAAAAATTCTTAGAAGTGGCGAAGTCAGTCTTTCTTCTTGGTAGCATCAATAATCGCTTTGGTAAAACGAGAAACCAGCCAAACGCGACGGAGATCACGGTAAAGTAAAATCCCCCAGATTACCGCAAAAATATAGTCTCCCGACATAATTGAATCATTAAAAAAATAAGTTTCAAAGGCACACAAAAAGGTCACAAAAATAAATTGACGAATGTTCATAGTTTTATTATATCAAATTTTCAAGGTTTAGCGGTGAAATAAGGTTGGGCGAATGGTCCAACCTTATTTTTATCAAATCACTCACTAATCATCAAGGATTTCCATTTTTTCAGCTAAAAAGCTAAATTGAGCAGGGACTTCTGGTTCTTTTTTAGGAGTTTCTTCTGGTTCTTGCTTTTGAGCTTTCAATTTTTGCGCAAATTCGGTACGTAATTGATTGAAATCAACTCTTGGCACTGCAAGAATATTGGGTGAAAAACCTGCTGCCTTGCTCATAATATTACCAAACATAGCATTCAAATCGGTACGTTTCATGGCTTGTTCAGCATTGAAAGCAGCATCAAAGGCAAGGATGGCATTTTCGCTATTAGCTAAAACTGGTTCAGAGCCCAGTAAAAGTGCTCGATCTTGGGCTGAAATGCTGTCTAAAATTTCATTCCAAGCGCCCTTGAGAGCATCCAAGTATTCACGCGAGCGCTGGCTGTCCACCACTGTTTCTTCCATGATAGTCAGAATCTTCACCCGATCAACTTTGAATTTAACTTGTGATTTTGTTTTGACAACTTTTGTTTGATTGTTGGCTAGACCATTTGAAACTTTTGTTAGAGCCTGTTTTAAATCTTTGATTTCTTGCTTTAAGGCTGCAATTTCTTGGGCAATATTATCTGGTAATTCATGGCTAACAGTCTCCGACATTTCAGCTAACTGAATGGTCAACATTTCAGCATAGATTTTAGGTTGGCTGCCATTTTTGATTTCGGGTAAAACGGTCGTCACCTTATCAATCATTTGGAATAATTTTTCCTGACTGACTGACAGATTAGCACTGAATAAATCACTAGAGTGCGTATTTTTACCGCCAGCCTGAACAATCAATAAATCACGCAAATAGGTCAATAAATCCGTCGCAAAACGGCTCATGCTTTTTCCGCTGTCAAAGATTGTTCCGAGATTAGCCAGAGCATCTGACACTTTTTGCGCCAGCACATTGGCCACAAAATTGTCCAAAGCAACTAGAGAAATGCTTCCTGTAATCTCCTCGGCAATCGTCAGGGAAACACGGTTATCGCGCGTCAGACTCAGTGCCTGATCCAAGATAGAGAGGGCATCGCGCATGCCACCTTCCGCACGACGAGCAATCAAGGATAGGGCATCCGTCTCGTAGACAATTCCTTCCTTGTCCAAAATATTTGCCAAGTGGTTCTGAATAGCTACCAGCTTAATCGCTTTGAACTCAAATCTCTGGACACGCGACAAAATCGTCGCTGGAATCTTGTGCAATTCCGTGGTCGCTAGGATGAAAACAACATTTTCGGTTGGCTCTTCCAGAGTCTTCAAAAGCGCATTGAAGGCTCCAGTTGACAGCATATGAACTTCGTCGATGATATAAACCTTGTAGGTTGCACGGCTGGGCGCATAGGTTGATTTATCACGAATATCACGGATTTCATCAACACCATTATTTGACGCCGCGTCAATTTCGATGACATCCTCAAGGCTACCATTGGTGATGTCTCGGCAAATATCACAGTGATTACAAGGTTCTCCGTCCACCTGATTAGGGCAGTTCATGGCTTTGGCAAAAATCTTAGCTGCGCTGGTTTTCCCAGTCCCACGTGGTCCGGAGAATAAATAAGCGTGACTAATTTTATTGTTGGCGACAGCTTGCTTGAGAGTCGTTGAAATGACTTCCTGACCAACCATCTCATCAAAAGTTTGACTTCGGTATTTTCGATAAAGGGCTTGATACATTATTTTTCAACTCCAAACATATCTAAATTCCAGACGGTTCTCTCCACTAAAATCGCTACAAATTTTTCCAAGTATTCTCGGTCAATAGCATCATAGTCCCCAACCAAACGAGAATCTAAATCAAGGACACCAATCAGCCTGCCATTTTTGACCATGGGAACAACAATCTCACTCATGGCTGCTGAGTCACAAGCAATGTAGTTGGCATGTTTAGTGACATCCTCAACAATCAAAGTCTCACGTTTTTGCGCGGACTCACCGCAAACACCTTTTCCAAGAGTAATTCGCACACAGGATACGCCACCTTGAAAGGGACCTAAAATCAATTCTTGCCCATCGTACAAATAAAAACCCGTAAAGACTGAGTTGGGTAGAAGACTGTTAAGCATGGCTGAGGCGTTAGCCAAGTTTGCCAAAGCATTGGTCTCATCCGCAAACATGGCTTGCGCTTGCAGCAATAGTAGCTCATAATTCTCAATTTTTGTCGTCTTTTTCATAGGATTTATTATAACATAATTTCTACTAAAACTTAAAAAGCCGAGCGATTTTGCTCAGCTTTTATGAAAGGTAATCTGAATTGCTTTTTCGCCTCTCTTCCCTCAGTCATTTCGATAACTTTTAATCATGTTAGATATAGAAAAACTGGAGCAAACACTCCAGTTCCCTATTTATTGCCAATAAGATGGACGTTGTTTTTCGTAGGCTGTGATGAGGTCTTCATACTGAAGTGTGATGCCAATATCATCAAGCCCTTCAACCAATTTACGTTTCCATTCGTGGTCAATTTCAAATGGAAAATCGCCAACAGAAGTTTTGATGACTTGGTTTGGAAGATCGATAGTGATGTCTTCACCAGCTGGCAGCGCAGCCAATTGCTCACGTACTTCAAGGGGTTGAACGATAGGCAGCATGCCGTTTTTTAATTCATTATTGTAGTGAATATCTGAGAATGAACCAGCGATAACACAGCGGAAACCGTAGTCTTCCAGTGCCCAAGCTGCATGTTCGCGCGAAGACCCTGAACCAAAGTTATCCCCTGTCACCAAGATAGTTGCATCACGGTATTCAGGCTTATTGAAAATGAAATCTGGATTTTCATCGTAATTATCATTAAGGTAGCGCCATTCAAACATCAAGTTTTTCCCGAAACCTTTTTTATCAACGGCTTTGAGGAATTGTTTTGGAATCAGCTGGTCCGTATCAATATTGTCATTCATGAGTGGGACAGATTTCCCAGTGTAAACTGTAAATTTTTCCATGATTTCTCCTCTTAGTTGACTTCTGGCATTTGGCGAACATCCACGAATTTACCAGCAATAGCTGCTGCCGCAGCCATAGCAGGGCTGCAAAGGTGGGTACGAGCTCCATATCCTTGACGACCTTCAAAGTTACGATTACTTGTTGATGCACAGTGAACACCTTCTGGAACGTGGTCTGGGTTCATTCCAAGACACATTGAACAGCCTGGGTCGCGCCATTCAAATCCAGCGTCCATAAAGATTTTATCAAGTCCAAGACGCTCTGCTTCTTTCTTAACCGGACGTGAACCTGGTACAACAATGGCTGTGAGGGTAGGTGCAATATGTTTGTCCTTGACAAATTTAGCAGCAAGTTCAAGGTCAGAGAGACGAGCATTGGTACAAGAACCGATGAAGACATAACCTAGGTCAATATCTTCAGCCTTATCACCAGGTTTGACATCCATGTATTTGTAGGCACGTTCACCGTTAATGTCCTTGATTTCTGGGAAAGGCTGGTCAAATTCGACACCCATCTCAGGGTTAGTTCCCCAAGTAACCATTGGAGCAAGTTCTGAAACATCGATGGTAATGACTTTGTCATAGACAGTGTCCGGATCTGACACAAGTGTTTTCCAATCAGCTACAGCATCTTCAAAATCTTGTCCTTTGGGTGCACATGGACGTCCTTTTACATAATCATAAGTTTTTTGGTCAGGATTCATAAGTCCCATCTTAGCACCGAATTCAATAGACATGTTGCAGATGGTCATGCGCTCATCCATTGAAAGAGCATCCACAGCTTCACCGGTGTATTCTACAGAGTAACCAACACCAGCGTCAACACCATAACGTGAAATAAGGGCAAGGATGTAATCTTTAGAGTAGACACCTTTTTGTGGTTTTCCAACAAATTCAACCTTCATACGTTTTGGTTTCACTTGCCAGAGACATTGAGTCGCAAAGACATGCTCAACTTCTGAGGTCCCGATACCAAAGGCAATGGCACCAAAGGCACCATGTGTTGCTGTATGGCTATCACCACAAACAACAAATTTACCAGGTTGACTGCGACCTGTTTCAGGACCGACCATGTGAACAATACCTTGGCGCTCAGTACCATGTGTCGCAGCATCAATTCCAAATTCCTCAACGTTGCGTGCAAGGGTATCAATTTGATTTTTTGAAATCAAATCGCGAATGTTAAAAATATCTACAGTCGGTACGTTGTGATCAGTTGTTCCAAATGTCAAATCAGGACGACGCACTTTACGACCTGCATCGCGAAGTCCTTGGAAAGCCTGCGGACTTGTTACCTCGTGAATGTAATGTTGGTCAACGTACATAAGCTGTGGCTCACCTTCATTACCAGTCACCACATGACGTTCCCAAAGCTTATCAAAAATTGATTTTCCGCTCATATTATTTCTCCATTTATTTTGTGTGGGAAAATATCCCTTCGTTTATTATTATCGTTTTCTGATTGACTAGATAAGGTAAATAACTATCACTAAAATTGCCAAACCTACGAGCCAAGTCACCTGAAAATACCATTTTCGAGTCTTATGATGAAAATAATTCCCTCCCAGAATGGCTCCAAGTCCACCTAGACAAATTGCCTCCAGTAATAGAGTCCTTTCAGAAATTCTCCACGCTTTTTGGACAGCTCGTCTCTTGTCAATCCCATACGTAATAAAGACAATGATGTTCCAAATTAACAGAATGAGAACGATTAAACTGTCTTGCCTCATAGATTGCTGATAATCGCTGCAGTCATGTCTGCTGTTGATGTTTGACCACCGATATCTCGTGTTAGAATACCTTGGTTGAGGGTCTTATCGACAGCATTTTCAATCATTTCAGCGCCAGCAATTTCTCCAAAGCTTTCGCGAAGCATCATAGCAACTGATAAGATCATACTGATTGGGTTGGCAATACCTTGGCCTGCAATATCAGGTGCTGAACCGTGGATTGGCTCATAGAGGCTTGGACCACCTTCAGAATGGCTTGCAGAAGGCATAACGCCAAGCGTTCCAGGAAGAACTGAAGATTCGTCTGACAGGATATCACCGAAAAGATTTTCAGTCACAACCACATCAAAGCGAGCTGGATTAGTAATCATTATCATAGCTGCACTGTCCACCAATTGGTGCTCAAGCGTGACATCTGGATACTCAGTAGCCACTTCTTCAGCCACGTTACGCCATAATTTTGAAGTCGCCAAAACATTTTGTTTATCAATGCTAGTTACCTTCTTACCTCGCATCTGAGCCAATTTAAAGGCTTTATGCATAATGCGACGAATTTCATCGGCTGAATAATCGTTGATATCACGCGCTTTTTCGTCCTCAAGAATGTGTTCACCAAAGTAAATACCGCCAGTCAACTCACGCACAACAACAAAGTCAACACCCTCAATACGCTCTGGTTTCAGAGGTGACAAATGCTTCAATGCATCAAAGATTTTCACTGGACGAATATTGGCAAAAAGGTTCAATTCCTTACGGATGGCAAGTAAACCTTGTTCTGGTCTAACAGGCGCATTATCGTATTTAGGGCTACCAATAGCGGCAAGTAGAATAGCATCCGCTGTTTTTGCAGCTTCCAGGGTATCCTCAGGAAGTGGGTGCCCTGCTACATCAATACCAGCACCTCCAAATGGTTTGGCTACGGTTGTGTAATCAAAGTTATTTTTTTTAGCAACAGCTTCTAAGACTTCAAGTCCCGCTGCCATAATTTCTGGTCCGATTCCGTCCCCTGCAAGGGTTACAATTGTTTTTGTCATAAGTGCCTCTTAGTAATCTTTTTCAGAAATACGGTGTCCGATTTCACCTGCATTTTCTTTTTGCGCAAGCGCATTTGCATTAACGTATGCAATAGCACCAGCTTTTAACACGTCAAAGTCAATCCCTGAAGCATTGAAAATTGTACCAGTGTCAACATTTTCAATAGAAACTGACACGCGTGCCTGAGCATCAATACCATCAGTTACGGCATCAATCGTATAGCTCAATAACTTAACGGTTTGATTGAAGAATTTATCAACTGCATTGTAAATGGCTTCTACTGAGCCCTTCCCGTTAGCAAGGATAGCAATTTCTTCATCGTCTTTATTGATCATAAACACTTCTGCCGTGATTGTATCGTCACTGTTTGATGACAAATGTAAATTCTCAAAGTGGAAACCTTCAGGATTGGCAATATCTGTACCTGATACAAGCGCAATAATGTCGGCATCTGTAATGTCGTGTTTCTTATCAGCTAGACGTTTGAATTTAGCAAATAGTGATACAATTTCTGACTCTTCAAAGTTAAGTTCAAGTTCTTTGAGTTTTTCAACAAAAGCGTGACGTCCGGAAAGTTTTCCAAGTGGCAGTGATGATTTCTTAACCCCAACGAGTTCAGGAGTAATAATTTCATAAGTCAATGGATTTTTTAGGACACCGTCTTGGTGAATACCAGATTCATGTGAGAAGGCATTGCCACCAACCACTGCTTTGTTCTTAGGAATAGCAATTCCAGAGAAACGTGATACCATTTCCGCAGTGTTGACAGTTTCATTGAGGACGATTGGGCTTTCAACTTGATAGTAGTCTTCGCGAATGTTAAGGGCAACTGCAACTTCTTCTAGGGCAGCATTCCCTGCACGTTCACCGATACCATTGATTGTACCTTCGACACGACCTGCACCGTTTTTAATGGCAGCCAAAGTGTTAGCTACTGCCATTCCGAGGTCATCGTGACAGTGAGGACTAAAGATAATTTCGCGGTCTGACTTGACATTAGCAATCAGATATTTAAAGATGTGTCCAAACTCTTCAGGGGTTGTGAAACCAACTGTATCTGGGATATTGATGTAAGTTGCACCTGCATCTACAGCCGTTTGGACAACTTCTAGAAGGTAGTCAAGTTCAGTACGTGTTGCATCCTCTGGTGAAAATTCAACAACATCAAAACGTTCGCTCGCGTAAGAAACGTGTTCTTTAACAATCTCTAGAATTTCTTCTTTTGATTTTTTCAATTTGTACTCGCGATGGATAGGACTAGTCGCAATGAAAACATGACATTGTGGGAATTTAGCATCCTTGATAGCTTCATAACAAGCATCAATATCAGATTTTACTGAACGTGCCAAACCTGAAACCGCAGTTGTTGTCATTGCTGCAGCAATTTGTTTAACAGCTTCAAACGAATCCGGACTAGCTGCTGGGAAGCCCGCTTCAATTGATGAAATCCCCCATTTTTCCAATTGTTTAGCAATCGCTACTTTTTCTTTAATGGAGAAATTTACTCCTGGAGTTTGTTCCCCATCACGAAGGGAAGTATCAAGAAATTCAACTTTACGCATATTGTTCACCTTTCAAATTTTAGAACATCAAAAGAAAAGACACCTCACACCAAGCGAGATGTCTTTCTCCCGCTTGGTAAGCCAAACAGGACTAATGCTTTTGCACTAGCCCGAACACCTCAACAACAAAGTTTCATTGCGTGTCATCATTTGACTTTCTCCTTTTTCGATATTACTTGTTATATATGATATAATTTTCTGACTATTTTGTCAATGATAAAGGTGATAAAATATCAAATTTTCTGAAAAATAAAGATATGCATTTTTCACAGGTGAAATGAGTCAATAAATTTAACAAAAAAGCTAAGGAAAATTCCCTAGCTTACCATCAAATATTAATCATGAGCATCGCTCAAAATACTTGCGACCTTGGTATTGATTAAATCAATAGCAACAACATTGCTGACCCCTTCAGGAATGACAATATCGGCATAACGTTTTGTTGGCTCGATAAATTGGTGGTACATTGGCTTAACCACCTCAGTGTATTGCTCGATAATACTATCCAAGCTACGTCCGCGTTCTTCCATATCGCGCTTGATACGACGAATAATACGAATATCATCATCAGTGTCCACAAAGAGCTTGATATCCATTAAATCGCGCAAGCGTTTATCTTCTAAGACAAGAATTCCTTCAACGATAATGACATCTTGCGGTTCCATGCGAATGGTTTGGTCACTACGTGTATGCTGAGTATAGTCATAGACTGGAATATCGACTGGACGCCCTTCAATCAATTCATTCAATTGCTCAATCATTAAATCAGTGTCAAAAGCAAGCGGATGGTCATAGTTAGTCTTGACGCGCTCTTCAAAGGTCAAATGACTTTGGTCCTTGTAGTAAGAATCGTGCTCAATCATAGCAATATTTTCATCAGGAAAGTTTGATAAAATTGCACGCGATACGCTGGTCTTACCGCCACCAGAACCGCCTGTAACACCAATTATAATAGGTTTTTTACGCATTTATAACTCCATTCTCAAATTATCCTTTATCTATTTTACTACAATATCATTTTTTTTAAAGAGGAAAGGACGATTGAAAACGTTCTAATTCAAAAAATCATGGTATAATAGCTAGAAGAACATTTCAACTAGAAAAGGAAACTTATGATTACAACATTTCCAACTATTTGGCAGGAAAAATTGGCGGAGCGACACTTCACTGAACTGACTGCCATCCAAGAAAAACTCTTTCAGCCTATTAGCGACGGCGATAATGTCCTAGGCATTAGCCCAACAGGCACAGGAAAAACCTTGGCATACCTATTGCCGATTCTCTTAAAATTAAAACCTAAAAAGTCACAACAACTCTTGATTTTATCACCCAATTCTGAATTGGCTGGGCAGATTTTTGAGGTTACAAAGGAATGGGCAGAGCCTTTAAACTTAACAGCACAACTCTTTTTATCTGGCTCAAGTCAGAAACGCCAAATTGAACGCCTCAAAAAAGGACCAGAAATCCTGATTGGAACTGCTGGACGCGTCTTTGAACTAGTCAAACTCAAAAAGATCAAAATGATGAATGTGGGTACCATTGTTCTTGATGAATTCGATGAATTGCTCAGCGATTCTCAATACCATTTTGTTGACAATATCATCCACCGTGTGCCACGTGACCACCAAATGATTTACATCAGCGCAACTGATAAAGTTGATAATAAAGTTCTAGCTGAAAACACTATTACCTTTGATCTTTCTAATCAGAAACTTGATAGCATCTCCCACTACTATATTTTGGTTAACAAACGTGAACGCACTGAATTACTTCGTAAAATGGCAAATATCCCTGATTTTCGTGGCTTAGTTTTCTTTAACAGTCTTTCTGATTTAGGGGCAACGGAGGAGCGTCTGCAATTTAATAACGCTTCGGCTGTGTCGCTAGCCAGTGATATCAATGTTAAATTCCGCAAGGTTATTTTAGAAAAATTTAAAAATCATGACATCTCGCTTTTACTAGGAACTGACCTTGTTGCGCGTGGCATTGATATTGATAATCTAGAGTACGTGATTAACTTTGATGTTGCTCGCGATAAGGAGATTTACACGCACCGTGCTGGACGCACTGGACGTATGGGGAAACCAGGGACCGTCATCACATTAGTTACTCACAAAGAAGAGCTTAAGCAATTAAAAAAATACGCTTCTGTTTCTGAGTTATATTTGAAAAATCAAACCCTACATCACAAATAGTCATATTAAAAGAAGTCCAGAACAACTGAACTTCTTTTTTACACCTCTAATTCTGATTCAATTCATCAATAGTGACAAAATGATAGCCTTGCGACACCAGATAATCCAACACCGTCGGCAGCGCATTGACAGTTGTCTGGTGAATATCATGCATCAAAATGATCCCTCCTGCATTGGCTTGAGACTGAACTTTAGCTAATATCGCTTGTGTATTCTTACTTTGCCAATCCAGGGTATCAACTGTCCAAAGTACCTCAGGCATTCCCGTCACTGCTCTTACTGTATCATTTGTTGCTCCATAGGGAGGTCTCAAGGTATGCGGTGGCTGTCCAATGATAGAGGCGATAGTATCATTTGTAGTATTAACCTGCCAAGCAATTTGGTCTGATGTTAATTTAGAGAGGTTTGGGTGATCCCAACTGTGGTTTCCAATCTCATGCCCCTCACTAACCATACGCTTGATTAAGTCCTCATTTCCAGCAACTTTTGACCCTAACATGTAAAATGTCGCCTTAGCCTTATACCTTTTGAGAATGTCCAATACCTGTGGAGTCGTCTCAGCGCTAGGTCCATCATCAAAAGTCAAGGCAATAGCTGGACCTTGGTTTCGTTTATCAACAACTGCCTTTAAATCATCTCCTTGGAGATATGAATCGTTGACCACATCAGAAAGATTTTCCAATGGTACACTGACCTTATCAACAATCAGGTGCTCATCTTTCACATCAAAGCCATCAGACGAATAACCATTTTGAGAAATCTCTGCCTGAGCATCGTGACCAGTATAATTTGCTCCTGAAGAGATTTTAGACATTTCCTCAGATAAGCGTTCTGTGCGCCCGTTCAATAAATTCTCTAAGGTGAATGCTGTCAAATCTTCATTGACATGCTGTTTGCGAATGACTTTTGAGCTGACCTTTCGATAAGTGAATCTTTCCTTTTGGTAAACCGTACGATGGATAGTCATTAGACTTACATTTTTAATATTAGTCTTATTTATCTCTGGTCTCAGCACTGCAAATTGATTAGCCTTTAGCGCCCTCTTACTTAAAACAGCCTGATTCCAAGCTATCAAATCACGGTAAATCGATGTTCCATAGCCTTCTGGCGCTAGAATAACAGTATGACCGTTCTGCTCAACTTGTTTTATTGCGATTGATTTATTTGCTAAAGTTTTCTCTTGCTTTATAATTTTACGATAAGACTGGTGATAATGCCTACCCGACTTTAAATAACTAACTCCTAGCAAAGTCAAAATCCCCAAAATTGCTACCAATCCTAGCAGTAATTTTCTCATATACCTCTATCCTAATCTTTTACATTATTGCTTTTAATTATAGCATAAAGTAGAGTTTGTAAAAGTAATAATTCTGTCATAAAGATTGCATTTTGTCTAAAGAAAAAGCCAGGAACGAGTCCTAGCTTTAACAGTATTTATTATTTCATATCAAATACGATTGATTTTACATTAGTCATCGCTTCGATTGAGTACTTGATACCTTGTACTCCAGCTCCTGAACCCTTAAGTCCCAAGAATGGGAAGTTATCTGGCCCACGACCTGTTTTATTGTTGATGTGAACAGTACCAACTTCAAGTTTGTTAGCAATGTCAAATGCTTTTTGGAAATCACGTGTAAACACTGAAGATTGCAAACCATATTCTGATTTGTTAGCAATAGCTACGGCTTCATCAGCATCTTTAACACGGATGATTGGAAGGATAGGACCAAATGGTTCTTCCCAGGCAATACGCATGTCAGTTGTAACATGGTCAAACAAACCTGGTGTCAAAAGACGACCGTTACGTGTGAATTGGTTAAGTTCTTTAGCACCTTTAGCGCGTGCATCTTCAACAAGTCCTTCGATAAAATCAGCTGATTTATCATCAATAACAGGTGTAACTGTTGCGTTATCGAATGGATCACCAACTGTTAATGCGGCAACTTTCTCTGAAATCAATTCAGCTAATTTGTCAGCAACTGATTCAACAACCAATACACGTTTGATTGCTGTACAACGTTGACCTGAGTAGTCATAAGCACCTGCAACGATTTGTTTAGCAGCATTTTCAAGATCAGCATCTTCAAGAACGATACCTGAGTCTTTACCACCCAATTCAAGCATGATTGGACGCATACCAGCCAATGTACCAATACGTTTACCAACTGGTGTAGAACCTGTAAAGTTGATGAAGTTAACTTCTTCGTGTTCAACGATGTAGTCACCAATCTCTGAACCACGTCCAGTGATAGTGTTGAAAACACCAGCAGGGATACCAGCTTCAGCAAAGGCTTTTGCTAAAACAAGTCCTGAAATTGAACCTTGCGTTGGTGGTTTAAACATCACCACATTTCCTCCAATAAGGGCTGGTGCAATCTTAGACCCTGAAAGGTTAACTGGGTAGTTGTAAGGTGCAATCGCCATAACGATTCCAACTGGTTGGCGACGGATAACCGCCAACTTATGACCGGTTGAAGCATCCATTTTACCACCTTCGTCAGCACGTGTTTCAAGACGGATACCTTCTTCAGCTGCATAACGAATCAAATCTGCTGTACGAACAACTTCTGTAAGTGAAGCATTGTAAGCTTTTGAAATTTCTTTAGCAAGAATGGTAGCCATTTCTTCCTTATCACGCTCGATGATATCAGCAGCTTTATGAAGGTATTGTGCACGTTCATAAACAGTAAGTGCAGCCCAGGCAGGAAGTGCAGCACGTCCTGCAGCCATCGCTGCATCAACTTCAGCACGTGTCATAGCCGGAACAGTACCTAAAGACTCATCGTTAATTGGTGAAAAGATTTCGATTGAATTTTCAGAAGAAACCCACTCACCATTGACATAGTTTTTATATTCTTTAGTCAAAGTCAGTCTCCTTTAAATGTAATATCCTTATTTTATCATTTTAAAAATATTTTTCAATCATTTGGTACGTAAAATATCTGAAAATTTTTAAAACTTTGATTGAGGTTTTTGAAAACTTGCTCAATGGGTCTCATAACAACTTCATTCCAAGCAGTATCTTCTGGTAAATCTATGGCTTGTTTGATGGTCAAGGCTACGCGATCCGCAGGAATGCCATGACTGGCATAAAAATCCTCATAGCGCTCCTTAATAGACTCGTCTGCCACTGAGGTCAACAATTCTGTATTGATAGCCCCTGGCGAAATAATTGTTGGCCGCAAGTTACCTTCCATTTGCGTTATTTCTTCGCGGAGCGATTATGCCATAGCACGCACAGCGTATTTTGTCCCTAAATAAACACCTCCGCCTACATGGGCATGATGCCCTTCAACAGAGACAACTGTAATAATTTGACCAGATTTTTGCTTTTTCATTTGTGGCAAAGCTAGGCTGATACCATACAAAACGCCCTTAATATTGGTATCGATAGCCGACTCCCATTCTTTCACCGTCTGGCTCATAAAGGGCGCCTGAGGCATTACCCCAGCATTACTAATCCAGACATCAATCCGTCCGTAAGTAGCCAGTGCCAGTTTAGCTAAAGCTTCAACATCCTCGTATTTCGTCACATCAGTGACAGTATAGACTGCCTGACCACCTAGAGCTACCACCTCTGAGGCAACATCTTTCAAACGTTCCTCACGTCTAGCTCCCAAAACAAGTTTAGCACCATCCTTAGCTAATAATTTTGCAGTCTCCTCACCGATCCCAGATGAAGCTCCTGTAATCACAATAACTTTTGACATGTTCACTCTTTCTAATATTCTTTACAAAATGAAAAAAACTAGGGAAATCCCTAGTCTCCTCATCTCAATTAGTCGACGTTAACGTATTCTTTACCGAGTTCGATAACTTCTTCCATTGTTGAGCATTCTGTAAGAGCACGGTTTGCGTACTCTTGCATTTTAGCTGTGTCAAGTTTCTTCATCAAGCTACGTGTACGGAGTACAGATGTAGCTGACATTGAAAATTCATCCAAGCCCATACCAACAAGAAGCGGTACAGCAGTTTGGTCACCAGCCATTTCACCACACATACCAGCCCATTTACCTTCAGCGTGAGCTGCTTTGATAACGTTGTTAATCAAACGAAGGATTGATGGATTGTATGGTTGATAAAGATATGAAACTTGTTCGTTCATACGGTCAGCAGCCATTGTATATTGGATAAGATCGTTTGTACCAATTGAGAAGAAGTCTACTTCTTTCGCAAATTGGTCAGCAAGCATGGCTGCCGCTGGGATTTCAATCATGATACCAACTTGGATGTTGTCTGCAACTGCAACACCTTCAGCAACTAAGTTAGCTTTTTCTTCTTCAAAGATAGCTTTAGCAGCACGGAATTCTTTAAGAAGGGCAACCATTGGGAACATGATACGTAATTGACCATGTACAGATGCACGAAGAAGAGCACGCAATTGTGTACGGAACATTTGATTTCCAGTTTCTGAGATAGAAATACGCAAAGCACGGAAACCAAGGAATGGGTTCATTTCTTTTGGAAGGTCGAAGTAAGGAAGTTCTTTATCCCCACCGATATCCATTGTACGAACAACAACTGGTTTGCCATTCATACCTTCAAGAACAGCTTTGTATGCTTCGTACTGTTCGTCTTCTGTTGGGAAGTCTTGTGAGTCCATGTACAAGAATTCTGTACGGTAAAGACCAACAGCTTCTGCACCGTTATCATTAACACCTTCAACGTCTTTTGGAGTACCGATGTTAGCAGCCAATTCGAAGTGTTTACCGTCAGCTGTAACTGTTTTTGCATCTTTAAGAAGAGCCCATTCAGCTTTTTGCTTAGCGTAAGCTTCACCTGCTGCTTTAAATTCAGCAACTTGTTCATCAGTTGGTTCAATGATGACTTCACCAGTGATACCGTTAACTGCGATCAATTGACCATCTTGAACACGTTCAGTGATGTCATTTGTACCAAGAACTGCTGCAATTTCAAGTGTACGAGCCATGATAGCTGAGTGACTTGTACGTCCACCAATGTTTGTTACAAAGGCTTTAACGAATTGTTTGTTCAATTGGGCAGTATCAGATGGTGTCAAATCGTGTGCAATAACGATAGCTTCTTCGTTAATTGCAGCTGGATTTGGTAATTTTTTACCAAGAAGGTTAGCCAATACACGTTTTGCCACGTCTCGGATATCCGCTGCACGTTCTTGCATGTATGGGTTATCTTCCATGCCTTCAAAGATAGTGATGAACATGTCAGTCACTTCTTTAAGTCCTGCTTCAGCATTTACTTGTTTTGCACGGATAGTTTCTTTCATTTGGTTGATCATTTCTGGATCTGAAAGTACCATCAAGTGTGCATCGAAAACTGCTGCTGCTTCTTCACCAAGCGTTTCTACTGCTTTCTCACGGATAACAGAAAGCTCGTCTTGTGAAGCTTGAAGTGCTACATCAAGGCGAGCTTCCTCTGCGTTTGTATCTTCGACTGTAACAGTCTCAAATGATAAATCCGGTTGAACGAGTAGATATGCTTTAGCAACTGCAACACCATCAGAGGCTGCGATTCCTTTAAGCATTTCTGTCATATTCTTATGCCAATCCTTCTTTAGTCATTGTTTCTTCGATAGCTGCGATAGCGTCGCCTGCATCAACACCTTCAGCTGAGATTGTAACATCAGCACCTTGACCAACACCAAGTGACATAACACCCATGATTGATTTAAGGTTTACTGCTTTACCTTTGTAGTCCAAAGTGATGTCTGAAGCAAATTTGCTAGCTGTTTGAACGAGCAAAGTAGCTGGACGTGCGTGAATACCTGTTTCTGCAACGATGTGGAAATCTTTTGAAGCCATGTTATGGTTCTCCTTTTTATGTGTTTATTTAGGTTACCTTTATGGTAACCCTTACAATATGAAATTATACCATATTGATTTTTGATTTTCAAGGTTAAAAGTTCTTTTAGGAAAAAAACTTGAAATATTTCTTTGACTTTTCACAACTTTTCTTCTATAGAAAATTGACAAATATAAAAATTGCAATCTGTTGGATAATTTTTGTTTTTGAGCTCATATTATTTTGATATTTTTGAATGAATATTTTTCTTCTTCATGCACTAGTCTAATCATTATTAAAACTAGGACGAGCACAATATCTTGTGTTTTTTATACATATTTTTGTACTATATGTTGTGTTATCATGCAGATAAATCACTTGCTTTTTTAGCTATTTTTTTATATTCTAGGAACATGTTAAAAATCGAGGAGGATGAAATGGCTAAAATTACCGTTTTTTCAAAAAATAACTGCATGCAATGCAAAATGACTAAAAAATTCTTAGAGCAAAATGGTGCTGAATTTGAAGAAATCAACATTGATGAGCATCCAGAAAAAGTTGACTATGTGAAGAGTCTTGGTTTTACATCAGCACCTGTTATCGAAGCTGGTGACCTTGTTTTCTCAGGTTTCCAGCCTGCTAAACTTAAAGAGATTGTCTAAGTCACAAAAGAACCAAACCAACTTCGGAAAGGGGGAAGGATGAAAATCAGTCATGGATTTCTGATTTTTATCTGACTCCCCATTTATATTGTTAAAGGAACTACGACATGAGTTTAAAAAATCTTGGGGATGTATCATACTTCCGCTTAAACAATGAAATCAACCGTCCGGTTAACGGGCAAATTCCGCTTCATAAAGATAAGGAAGCCTTGGCTGCATTTTTTAAAGAAAATGTAGAGCCAAATTCTATGGCTTTTGATAGCATCACTGCGAAAATCAACTTTCTCATTGAAAATGATTATCTTGAAGCTGAGTTTATTGGTAAATACAAGCCTGAATTTATCGAAGGTCTTGCTAAATCGCTTCAAGAGCAAAATTTTCGTTTCAAATCTTTCATGGCTGCTTACAAGTTTTACCAACAGTATGCTTTGAAGACTAACGATGGCGCCTATTATTTGGAAAGCATTGAAGACCGTGTGCTTTTCAACGCTCTCTACTTTGCTGATGGAAATGAAGCTTTGGCTGCTGATTTAGCCATGGAGATGATTCATCAGCGCTACCAACCTGCCACTCCTTCATTCTTGAATGCTGGGCGTAGCCGTCGTGGAGAGTTGGTGTCCTGCTTTCTCATCCAAGTGACCGACGACATGAACTCTATCGGTCGTTCTATCAATTCAGCTCTGCAATTATCCCGTATCGGTGGTGGGGTCGGTATCTCGCTTAGCAATCTCCGTGAAGCTGGTGCTCCTATCAAGGGTTATGCTGGCGCTGCTTCTGGGGTTGTGCCTGTCATGAAATTGTTCGAAGACAGCTTCTCTTACTCTAACCAACTTGGTCAACGCCAAGGTGCTGGGGTAGTTTATCTTGATGTTTTCCACCCAGACATTCTTCACTTCCTTTCGACTAAGAAAGAAAATGCGGATGAAAAGATTCGCGTCAAGACCTTGTCACTTGGAATTACTGTCCCTAATAAGTTCTATGAGCTAGCGCGTAAGAATGAGGACATGTACCTTTTCAGCCCATACACGGTTGAAAAAGAATACGGCGTACCATTTAGCTACATTGACATCACTGAAAAATACGATGAATTGGTTGCCAATCCAAACATCACCAAAACGAAAATCAATGCCCGTGAGTTAGAAACTGAAATTTCTAAATTGCAGCAAGAATCTGGTTACCCATACATCATTAACATTGACACGGCTAACCGCGCCAATCCAATTGATGGTAAGATTATCATGTCAAACTTGTGTTCCGAAATTCTGCAAGTGCAAACGCCTAGCTCGATTAATGATGCACAAGAATTTGTCAAAATGGGGACGGATATCTCATGTAACTTGGGGTCAACCAATGTTCTCAACATGATGACATCACCTGATTTTGGGCGTTCTATCAAGGCTATGACGCGTGCGCTTACTTTCGTAACGGATTCATCAAACATTGATGCTGTGCCAACCATTAAAAACGGGAATGCCCAGGCTCATACTTTCGGGCTTGGTGCCATGGGACTGCACTCATACCTTGCTACTCATCACATTGAATATGGTAGCCCTGAGTCAATCGAGTTCACAGACATTTACTTTATGCTCATGAACTATTGGACACTGGTTGAGTCTAACAATATTGCTCGTGAACGCGCGACAACTTTCGTTGGTTTTGAAAAGTCTAAATACGCTGATGGGACTTACTTCGACAAGTATGTGACTGGTCAATTCGTTCCTAAATCTAATAAAGTTAAAGAACTCTTTAAAGATCATTTTATTCCTCAGGCAGAAGACTGGGAAGCTCTCCGTCTGGCTGTTATGAAAGAGGGACTCTATCACCAAAACCGTCTTGCGGTAGCGCCAAATGGGTCTATCTCTTATATCAACGACTGCTCTGCTTCTATTCACCCAATCACGCAACGTATCGAAGAGCGTCAGGAGAAGAAAATCGGTAAAATCTACTACCCAGCTAACGGGCTTTCTACTGATACCATCCCTTACTACACCTCTGCTTACGATATGGACATGCGCAAGGTCATTGATGTCTATGCGGCAGCGACTCAGCACGTGGACCAAGGCTTGTCACTCACTCTCTTCCTGCGCAGCGAATTGCCAAAAGAACTCTACGAATGGAAATCTGAAAGCAAGCAAACCACTCGCGACCTGTCAATCCTTCGTAACTACGCCTTCAACAAGGGCATCAAGTCAATCTACTATGTGCGTACTTACACGGATGATGGGGAAGAAGTTGGGTCTAACCAGTGTGAAAGCTGTGTCATCTAGCGTTGTAAGTAATTGTAACGACTAAAGCCGTAACAATTACTAGGCTAACCGCTATGGCGGATTAGCTAACAACCTCACTAACTGCATAAAAGTCGCAATATCGGCAGCTTTTATTCCGTGTCGTAACTTAAACTTTCAAACTGAATTATTTTTAAGAAATATAGTCACTCATAGGAGAAACACATGACGACATACTACGAAGCAATAAACTGGAATGAAATCGAGGATGTGATTGACAAGTCAACTTGGGAAAAGTTGACCGAGCAATTTTGGCTCGATACCCGCATCCCTTTGTCAAATGACTTGGACGACTGGCGCAAGCTGTCAGAAGAGGAAAAGGATTTGGTGGGCAAGGTCTTTGGTGGTCTGACCCTGCTGGATACCATGCAGTCTCAATCTGGGGTTGAGGCCATCCGCGGTGATGTGCGCACCCCTCACGAAGAGGCCGTCCTCAACAACATCCAATTCATGGAGTCCGTCCACGCCAAGTCCTACTCCTCAATCTTCTCAACCCTCAACACCAAGTCTGAGATTGAAGAGATTTTCGAGTGGACTAACAACAACGAATACCTGCAAAAGAAAGCCAAAATCATCAATGATATTTATGAAAATGGCGGAGCTTTAGAGAAGAAGGTGGCATCAACTTTCCTTGAAACCTTCCTTTTCTATTCAGGTTTCTTCACCCCACTCTACTATCTTGGCAATAACAAGCTAGCCAACGTTGCTGAAATTATCAAACTCATCATCCGTGACGAATCTGTGCACGGTACCTATATCGGCTACAAGTTCCAACTTGGTTTCAATGAATTGTCAGAGGAAGAACAAGATAAGTTCCGCGATTGGATGTATGACCTGCTCTACCAACTCTACGAAAACGAGGAGCTCTACACCCAAACCCTTTATGACCAAGTCGGCTGGACTGAGGAAGTCATGACCTTCTTGCGCTACAACGCCAACAAGGCCCTCATGAACCTGGGGCAAGACCCACTCTTCCAAGACACCGCTAACGACGTCAACCCAATCGTCATGAACGGTATCTCAACTGGGACATCCAACCACGACTTCTTCTCACAAGTCGGAAATGGTTACCTGCTCGGTTCTGTTGAAGCTATGCAGGATGATGATTATAACTATGGATTGTAAAAAGAAAAAGTTATCGCATGTGCGGTAGCTTTTTCTATGTTGAATTTCCTGATACTAATATGTAACCCATGCTAATCATTTACAGCCTTTTTATCCATTGCTGATTATGAGGAAAGTCAGTTCAGCATTTCTGACGAGCGCTTGCTTGACTTGATGTCATCCCTTCGTCAGACGCTGGCTCATTATAACCGTTCACAGGAACAGGTCACACAGCCTACAAGTGCTGACAATCTCGCCCAGTTTGATGACCGCAGAGACGCTGACTTAAAGGCTCTGCTATCTTCCATTAAACCTTTCGCGGAGACTCCTGATGCCGAGGAATCTAAGGCTTATACGCAATTGGCTAGCCTTTTCAAGGACTATCGTACCGTCAGTCGTTCTCAACTATGAGGCCGAAACCGTTCAGATTAACCACCTCCTCCAAAAGCTCAAGGACGATGATACCATCAAGCATATTGATTATCTCGGCTTGAAGTGTTTTGTCACCCGTTAGGAAAATAGCCAAGCTGCTTTTGAGGAAGCTACCAAGACACGCAGTCATGGAAAACTCAGTCAAACAGTCTATGACTACCGTGAACTCCGTCAGAATCTACTTGATGATTATACCGACATCTGCAATTACATTGACCTGCTGACGCGTCGTGATAAGGAAGTGGACTACAAGCCCCTCCTTGCTATCGTCAATCATAGCCGTAAAGAGTTTGCTAACATCATCAAAAAACGTCAAGGTCGCAAAACAGCTTCTACAACTGACTCCCCTAAAACAGATGAGCCACAAACAACTAAGCCAGATACAGAAAAAGATACGATCACTTCTATTTAACAAGTCTTGACAACCCACACATTTGACGCTATAATGTAAGCAATTACATATCACAAAGGAGTGCCAAGGCTGAGATCGCGCAAGCGAAATCCTGATAACCTGATCTCGTTAGGACGAGCGTAGGGATTGTGAGATAGAAGAAGATAGCTATCAGAGCAAGTTATATCAGACTAACCCAAAACTCCTTTGTTAAAAAGGAGTTTTTTATGTCTCGTTCTTCTATTAAGGTTATTACTGAACTGGCTGTTTTTGCTGCTATTGCTATCGTTCTTGATAAGATTACACTTTTCACCATGCCTCAGGGTGGTTCGGTGTCCTTGGTCATGTTACCTATTTTGTTGGTTGCCCTTCGTCATGGCTGGCGGTTGGGGGTATTAGCTGGTCTCATTGTTGGGCTGGTGCAATTATTCTTCGGGGGCTATTTCTTGAATGTCTTTCAGGTCTTTCTCGATTATGGCTTGGCCTATGCTGGGGTTGGATTAGGCGGAGCCTTCGCGCAAGCTTTTACCCGTAAACCTAAAATCAGCTACCTGCTGGGGGCTAGTCTTCTGGGTGGTGGTTGTCGCTTGCTGGGGAGTTTTCTAGCTGGTGTCATTTTCTATGCTGACTATGCGCCAAAAGGAATACCTGTCTGGCTCTATTCTTTGACCTACAACGCTTCTTACATGATTCCGTCAATCGTTCTTTGCGCCAGCCTGCTAGTGGTCATTTACAAGGCACGACCTGAATTTTTTAGAAAATAGATGATAAAAAGGTTGAGACAAAAATCTCAACCTTTTCACTTTTCGTACGGACTTATTGTGAGTCGCAGTGGTTGAGTGGCATCTAAGCACCGATAAATCAGCACTTAGAGACCTACTCAACTGTGCGGAGGTGAGAGTGAAACAGTCTGGGGAGAGACTGTTTCAGCCCGAACCGAAAAATATAAAGATGTGAGGGAAAATCGAAGACTTGTCTTACCGATTTCTGCCCCACTCTCTTTTCTAATCAGTTAAAGACTTGAGCCAAGATGGTCACCCCTTGGTCAATCTCATCCTTTGTCAATGTTAGCGGTGGCAAGAGTCGGATAACATTTTTACCCGCAGTGAGGACAATGAGCCCCGCTCCACGCGCAGCCTCAACAATATCAGCCAGATTTTCATTTGTCTCAATCCCAATCATCATACCAAGTCCACGAATTTGAGTGACTGTTGACTTGTTTTCAAGGGCTTGTTGGAGTTGGGCTTGGAGGTAGTCTCCTTTTTGGCCGGCCTCAGCGAGAAAGCCATCTGCCAACATGACATCCAGCACCGCTGAGCTGGCCGCCATAGCTAATTTGTTGCCCCCAAAGGTTGATCCGTGACTACCGTAATCAAAAGCGTAAGCCCATTTTTCCAGACCTAACATGGCCCCGACCGGAACGCCGTTAGCGAGCCCCTTGGCAAGGGTGAAAATATCGGGCGTGATGCCGTAGTGCTGGAAGCTGTAGAGCTTGCCCGTGCGCCCCATGCCCGTCTGAACCTCGTCCACAATCAGAAGAATGCCCTGAGCTTGGCAGAAATCTGCTAAGTCCGTGACAAAGTCGCTGTCAGCTGGAAGGACGCCAGATTCCCCTTGCACCAGCTCCAGCATAACTGCCGCTGTATCAGTAGTCACCAAGTCCTTGACGCTATCTAAATCATTGTAATCAGCGTAGCTAAAATGAGGCACTCCCTCACCAAAACCAGTCTTAATCTTGTCCTGACCAGTTGCAGACATGGAGCCGAAGGTTCGTCCGTGGAAGGAATTTTGGAAGGTGATGATTTCTTGCTTGCCAGTTGCCTTACGAGCCAGTTTGATAGCCGCTTCGTTGGCCTCGGCACCGCTATTGCAAAAGAAAGCACGATAATTACCGTCACCAATCAGCCTGCTAGCTACTTCTTCTTGCAGGCTATTCTGGTAAAGGTTAGGCGTATGCCAGATTTCAACCACCTGCTTTTCCAGCGCAGCCTTGACCTGAGGGTGAAAGCCCAGATTAGTCACGCCGATACCTGATGAAAAGTCCAAGTACTGCTTGCCCTGGCTGTCAAACAGATAATTGCCTTCTGCTTTGACAAATTCGATGTCTGCACGCTTATAATTTTCAAATAACTTTGTCATCTCACACCTCAATCACTGTTCCCGTGGTCAGATTATCCCCAATCATGACTTGACCCACACCCGCCAAAACTGTCTGCACAGCAGATTGAATTTTGGGAATCATGCCACCTGTAATCACACCTTTGTCGATTTTCTCCTGCACCGCTCCCACACTCAAACTGTCCAGCACCGCCCCATTTTCCATGACACCTTTGACGTCAGTCATGAGGGCCAATCGCTGCGCTGACAGCTCACAAGCCATGGCTGTCGCTAGATAATCCGCATTGATGTTAAGCGCCTGACCCCTGCTGTCAAATCCAAGTGACGGAATGACAGGAATCATATCGCTTGAAAGCATACTCTCAAGATAGTCTGTCTGGATGCTCTGAACCTGACCGACATAGCCGTAGGTCTCCTTGTCCAAAAAATCAGCTGTGACGATTTTTGAAAGACTGGCCTCAACCTGCACCGCTTCTAGCCCAGCCTTAATCAGCTGACGGCTGAGGTGCTGACCGACCTGGTCACAGAGGGCGTAGGTCACGAGGTCCATGTCTGACTGGCTGGTCACGCGCAAACCGTTGACCTTCTGAACGGGCACTTGCTTTTCTTTCATGAGTTTGTTGATGGCATAGCCACCGCCGTGCACGATGATGAGTTTTTTGCCCTGCTGTTGCCATTTTTTCAGTTGCTTGATAGCTGTTTCTGAAAGATGTTGGCTGGCAACACCACCAATTTTAATTACAATAATATTTTCCATCGCTTATGTCCTATAAAGTGCATTGATTTTCACATAATCATACGAAAGGTCACATCCCCAAGCGAGACCAGTGCTATCTCCTGCATGAAGGTCAACCGTGATTTTAATCTCGTCTGCCTGCATGATTTCCGCCATTTCTTCTTCATCAAAGGAAACTGGACTTGAAGCTAACATAACAGGCAAATGTCCCAAATAGATGTTGATATTATCAACTGGTACATCCACTCCCGCATAACCAACCGCAGATAGGATACGTCCCCAGTTAGGGTCTTCTCCGTGAACAGCTGTTTTGACGAGACTTGAACCTACTACACTTTTAGCCATCATACGAGCATCTATTGCATTCGGTGCATTAACCACCTGAGTCTCAATGAGCTTGGTCGCCCCCTCACCATCCTTGGCAATCTTTTTCGCCAAATCTGTCATGACAAAATCAAGCATAGCGACAAACTTGTCAAAGTCATCAGTATCTGGAAGAATTTCCTTGTTTTTCGTGCAGCCGTTAGACATGACTAGAACCATGTCATTGGTAGAGGTGTCGCCGTCAACCGTGATTTGATTAAAACTGGTTTCGACTTGTTGACTGAGGGCAAGCTGCAAGGTGTCGCTGGAAATATTGGCATCGCAAGTGATGAAGGCAAGCATGGTTGCCATGTTGGGATGAATCATACCTGAACCCTTTGCCACACCCGCCATAGTTACCACGTCCATGCCAAAGTTTTCGGTCACTGCAACGGTCTTGGTCACAGTGTCTGTCGTCAAGATAGCTTTTGCAAAATCATCTGCGTTGCCGTTGACGACGATTTTTGAGAGACCGTTCTCCAATTTGTCCATAGATAGGAGTTCTCCAATGACTCCTGTTGAGGCAACGGCTACCAAGTCTGCTTGAATTCCTAGTTTGTCTGCGGTGAGTTTTTGCATTTGGTAAGCGTCATCCATACCTTGGGCACCTGTACAAGAATTGGCAACACCAGAGTTGACAACGATAGCCTGTAGTAGCCCATTTTTCTTAACTGCCTCACGAGAGACGATAAGGGGAGCCGCAATGACTTTATTGGTCGTGTAAACGCCCGCTGCACTGGCTGGAACTTCTGAAACAATCCAGCCGAAATCCATTTTTCTCTTTTTGAAACCTGCGTGGAGACCGTCTGCCGAAAAGCCGAGTGGACTTGCGATATTTCCTTCAATAATCTTCATAGGGTTCTCCTTATAAATAACTTGGGATTCTCATGAAACCAGCTGTCTCTTCAAAGCCGAACATGAGGTTCATATTTTGCATGGCCTGACCGGCTGCGCCTTTGACCAGATTGTCAATCACAGAAACGACAGTCAGAATATTGGTGACTGAGTTATAGGCAAAGCCGATGTCGGTGAAATTTGAGCTGATGACATTGTGTAATTCAGGCAGACTTGACTGGAGGCGAACGAAGGGTTTGTCAGCGTAAGCCTTCTGATAAGCCTGCTTGATGTCGTCCTCAGTCACGCCCTCCTTCAGCTGTACATAGCAAGTCGCCATGATGCCACGATTGACCGGCAGCAATGAGGTTGAAAACTGGATATGGTCGAGCTGGCTGTCAAACTGCTTAAGGGTCTGCACAATCTCGGGAATATGCTGGTGGCGATTAACCTTGTAGGTCACGTAATTATCATGCACATTGACGAAGTGGCTGGACTCAGACAAGACCTTTCCCGCCCCTGTCAAGCCACTCTTAGCATCCACGATGATGCTTTTTAGGTCAATGGCTTGCGCCTGAATGAGGGGGATAAGTGCCATAGATGTTGCTGTAGCGTAACAGCCAGGATTAGCAATCCATTTCTTGCCCGCCACATACGTAAAGTCTGTTAAACCATAGGTGAATTGATTGAGTATCTCCTGCTCAGCAGGTTCCTTTCCGTACCACTTTTGGTAAGTCTCAGCAGGCAAACGATGGTCACCTGATAAATCAATCACTGGAAAATCAGCTTTAACAAAGTCTGCTGATAACTCCTTAGCCACACCACTCGGTGTCGCAAAGAAAACTAAATCTGACTTAGCCATAATAGCCTGACTATCAAAGACTTCAATCGGTAGGTCACAGACACCTTTTAAATATGAATAAATATTCGAAAGTTTCTGCCCGATGTCACGCGTAGCATGAACAGACACAATGGTAACATTTGGATGATTATTCAATAGTCGCACAAGTTCTAGCCCACTATAACCTGTCACACCTACAATAGAAACTTTCATATTTATTCGCTCCTTTTATAAATATGTATGTTATTTAATGCATATTTATTCTTTTGTCAAGGATAAAATAAAAAAACATCCAATATTTGAACATTTTTTGTATATTATTACATTTATTTAAAGAAATCGCGAGGTCTGTTGAAAGAATTTCCAAACACAGTTATGCTAATGCTACTGTCGATAACATTCTTATCATAAAAATAAGGAACAAGACTAAATCCTGTTCCTTAATTATTGTTATCTTACAAATTTTCAGCGACTGCTGCAAGAAGGGCATCGATAGCTGAGGCATCTGAACCACCGGCCATGGCCATGTCTGGTTTACCACCACCACGACCTGATACGATTGGTGCCAAGACCTTGATGAGGTTACCTGCATGAACGTCTTTAGACTTGCTTGCCACAAGAACATTAACCTTTTCACCGATTGCCGCTACCAAGACAAGAACGTCTGAGTAGTCTTTTTGTTTCCAGTTATCAGCGAAGGTACGAAGTGAACCCGCATCAGATACAGAAACTTGGGCTGCAATGTATGATTTGCCATTAGCTTCCTTAACTTCCTTAAAGACATTTCTAGCAACTGCTGCCGCTGCTTTTTCCACCAATTCGGCGTGTTCTTTTTGCAGGTTACGTAATTGCTCTTGAAGTGATGCCACTTTGGCAGCAACTTGTTGCAATTGCGGTGCTTTAACAGTTGTCGCAATTTCTTTGAGAGCTTCTTCTGATTCACGGTAAGCCATGTAAGCTTCGCGACTTGTCACAGCGAGGATACGACGTGTTCCTGAACCGATACCTTCTTCTTTGACAATCTTGAAGAGACCGATTTCAGAAGTATTCTTGATGTGAGTACCACCACAAAGTTCAACAGAGTAGTCACCGATTGAAACGACACGAACATGTTTTCCGTATTTTTCACCGAAGAGGGCCATTGCTCCCATACCTTTAGCGGTATCAATGTCAGTTTCGATAGTTGTTACTGGAATAGCTTCCCAGATTTTTTCATTGACTTGCGCTTCGATTTGACGCAATTCTTCTGGAGTTACTGCTTCAAAATGAGTGAAGTCAAAACGGAGGAATTCGGCTTCGTTGAGAGAACCTGCTTGAGTAGCGTGGTTTCCGATGATATTGTGAAGGGCTGCGTGAAGCAAGTGAGTTGCCGTGTGGTTTTTCATGACACGGTTACGACGGTCAGTATCGATAGCCAAGTGGTAAGTTTCACCAACAGAAAGGTTGGCGCGAACATCAACAGTGTGCAACGGTTGACCGTTTGGTGCTTTTTGAACATCTGTCACTTGCGCAACAACATCACCTTTAGCATTCAAAATGACACCGTGGTCAGCAACTTGTCCACCCATTTCAGCGTAGAATGGTGTTTGGTCAAAAACAAGAAGCGCTTGGCCTTCTGAAACTATTTCCGTACGTTCATTGTCGGCGATGATAACCGACAATTTAGCATCCAATTCTTGGTTTTCGTAGTCAAAGACTGATTTTTCAGTGATGCTTGAGAGGGTTTCGTTTTGCATCCCCATTGAACCACCTTTGACAACACTTGCACGCGCACGTTCTTGTTGTTCTTTCATAGCTGCTTCGAAGCCTTCGTGGTCAATCTTGAAGCCTTTGTCTTCAGCCAATTCTTCAGTCAATTCAACTGGGAAGCCGTAGGTATCGTAAAGTTTGAAGATATTTTTACCTTCAAGTGTATCCTTACCTTCAGCTTTCAATTCAGCCAAAAGCTCGTCAAGCATGCTTGAACCAGCATCGATAGTACGCGCGAATGTTTCTTCTTCGCGTTTAACGATTTTCTCGATAAAATCACGTTTCTCAACGACTTCTGGATAGTAAGATTCCATGATTTGTCCGACAGTTGGAACCAATTTGTAAAGGAAAGTCTCGTTGATACCGAGACGACGACCGTGCATTACAGCACGACGAAGCAAACGGCGAAGAACGTATCCGCGACCTTCGTTTCCTGGAAGGGCACCGTCACCGATGGCAAATGCTAATGAACGGATGTGGTCAGCGATAACCTTGAAGCTCATGTTATCGCCATCTGGGTCGTAAGTTTTACCAGACAATTTTTCGATTTCTCGAATGATTGGCATGAAGAGGTCAGTTTCAAAGTTTGTTTTTGCCCCTTGGATAACGGCTACAAGACGTTCAAGACCTGCGCCCGTATCAATGTTTTTGTGTGGCAATTCTTTGTACTCAGAACGTGGAACGGCTGGGTCAGCGTTGAATTGTGACAAAACGATGTTCCAGATTTCGATGTAGCGGTCGTTTTCAATATCTTCTGCCAAGAGACGGATACCGATATTTTCTGGGTCAAAGGCTTCACCACGGTCAAAGAAGATTTCTGTATCAGGGCCTGAAGGACCAGCACCGATTTCCCAGAAGTTATCTTCGATTGGAATCAAGTGACTTGGGTCAACCCCAACTTCAATCCAGCGGTTGTATGAATCTTTATCGTCTGGATAGTAAGTCATGTAGAGTTTATCTTTAGGGAAGCCAAACCATTCTGGGCTTGTCAAAAGTTCAAATCCCCACTCGATAGCTTCATCACGGAAGTAATCACCGACTGAGAAGTTACCAAGCATTTCAAACATGGTATGGTGGCGAGCTGTTTTACCAACATTTTCAATATCGTTGGTACGGATAGCTTTTTGGGCATTGGTGATACGTGGATTTTCTGGAATGACTGACCCGTCAAAGTATTTTTTAAGGGTCGCAACACCTGAGTTAATCCAAAGGAGGGTTGGGTCGTTAACAGGAACAAGGTTGGCTGATGGTTCCACAGCATGTCCTTTTGATTTCCAGAAGTCCAACCACATTTGGCGAACTTGTGCTGACGTCATTTGTTTCATTTCTATTCTCCTAACATTAAATGGTAGTTTGCTAGCTTTATTAACCAATAATAAAGACAAGTCCACCAGACGAAGGGCGAAAAACCGCGGTACCACCTTCATTCAATGAACTTGTCATTCTCGTTAATTTTCAATTATAGCCTTCGAGTAGCATACTTTTTCAGATTATCCATGGCTCACAGCGACCGCCACTTTTCTGTCTCAAATCGATGAAAAAATAATTCTCAATAGCCTTATTATACAGTCTTTTCTAGACTAGGTCAACTGCTAAAATTAGTTGCTTGAGCTTGATGAACTTGATGAGCTTGATGAACTTGAAGAACTGCTGCTTGATGTTGCATATTGAGCAAGAATATTTGCAAAGGCTTTATCCTTGATTTTCACATTTGCTTTTTCAAGCGCAGCTGCAATCACTTTGTTTTGGAAGCTAGCGTCGCTAGTCTTCTTATTCATGATAGTTTTCTTCAAACGAGCTTTATAAGATTTCCAGTCAGTTTTCTTTTCTGCCTTAGCTGTTACTTTAACGATGTAGTAGGCTGTCTTATAGGTCGATGAATCTACAACTGAGATGACATCTGAGATACCGTCTTTATCCAGTTTAAAGGCTGCAGACATAACGTCACTTGGAAGTGTTGAATCAGCTGAGTCAAAAGTGTACTCGTATTTGTTTTTTGATGTTGTTGTTTTTTCTTTGGCAATCTTAGCAAAGTCAGCTCCGTCTGCTTTTACAGACTCTAAAACTGTTTTAGCAGTGTCTTCTGAATCAAGTTTGATGACTTGAGCAGTCACTTCTGGTGTGTAGTTCTTGTAAGCTGCTTTGTAGTTGGCAGTTGTCAATTCTTTCTTAGCTGCTTGTTTAACAGCGTATTCGACCAACATGGTTGTACGAATTTGTTGTTTGTAAGACTCAGTTGTCAAGCCAGCTTTTGACAAGGCACTTGAGAATGAATCTCCGTAATTAGCAGCTGTTTTGTTGTAAGAGTTTGTAACTGCTTTTTTAGATACTTTATCGCCGTACTGTTGTTCAAAAACACGTGACAATACTAAAGTTAGCATTGATTGTTGTGCAGAGCTTGAGCTTTTCACTTGGTTATAGAAATCAGAGACAGTGATAGTATCACCTTTCATGGTAATGATGTTTGTACCTTCTGATGATTTCCCAGAACAAGCAGCCAAGGTAACAACTGAGAGCAATGTTACCACTCCTGCAGCAAATTTAGAACGTTTTTTCATTAATATAAAACTCCTTTTTTATACATTAACTTGTCTATTATACCACATTTTCTTAAAAAGGGCTTAACTTCCAAGGTCAATATGCTCCGCGTTTTTTCGAAGCATGAGCAAGCCGTCGCCAAGTGGGACTAGGGTGGCTGTCAAACCGGGATTGTCCAAGGTCGCATCAAAGAGGCGCTGCAAACCGCGGTAGATGGTACGCTGACCGCGACGGACTTCTTCAATCGGTCTAGCAATGTCACCCCCTTGGAAGATATCATCCATGACAACGACACCACCAACCTCCAATTTTTCCAGAATTTCTGGCAAAAAGACAATGTACTTGGACTTGGCCGAGTCCATAAAGACGAAATCATAAGTCTCATCCAAAGTCTGCAACATATCCACCGCATCGCCTTCTACTAAGGTGATTTGATGCCTGCTGTCGTATTTGGCAAAATTGTCCTTGGCAAAGCCAATCATTTCTTCATTTCGGTCGATGGTCGTTATCTGAGCCTGTGGCGCATTGTCTGCCATAAGCAGGGCTGAAAAGCCGATAGCTGTCCCGATTTCTAGAATTTTCTTAGGCTGTAGGGTCTGCATGAGAAAGCGGAAATAAGCAACCGTCTCACGCGGGATGACCGGGATATTTTCCTTCTTAGCGAAAGCCTCTAATTCTGCCAAAAAACCGTCATTTTGCTTCTGATGCGTGCGCATATATCGCACGACCTCTTCCTTAACCACAGGACGGCGCATGTTGTGGTTAGCATTTTTACTATAAGATTGAACCATAATGTCACTTTCTACCTCTATTCTTAACTGCCCTATTATACCAAATTTTTGGCAAGGATAATAGCCGAGCTGGGAGTTGATTTGTTTAGCTTAGCGATTAAAAGCCCAGACTGTCGATGAGGCAGCTTCCCAGAAAAAAATAAATGCTAGGCTTTCGCTGTTTACTTTCTTTTAAAATCAAGAGGTCGGCTGACCTTATCCGCAAATCGAGGAAGGTAATCGAGGGGTCGGTCGGTGTCTCCGAGAATCGAGGTATGACAACCAAGGGACGATTGACTTCTCCGAAATCCGAGGGAGACAACCGAGGCATTGGGCTCTCCGCAGTCCGAGGAAGGTAACTGAGGTATCGATTGGACTCTCCGAAATCCGAGGAGATAAATTGAGGGGTTGATTAGCTTCTCCGAAATTCGAGGGAGGCAATCGAGGGGTTGATTGCACTCTCTGATAATCTAGAAATAACAACCAAGCCATCGGTTGACCTTATACTAAAAATGAAAGACCGACCCCATCAAGGTCAGCCTTTCAGAAAAAATTCTATCTACTTACAAAGTCCCGTCTGACAGCAAATCAACCAAGTCAGACAGGTCATCAATCTTGCGGTTGATAGCTGAGTCTGGCTGATGGAGATTGAGGGACTGGATACCTGCATTTTCAGCCACTTCCACGTCCAGTCTGCGGTCCCCAATATAGTAGGTCTGCAACTTGTCCAGCCCGTACTTGGTCACCAGATAGTCCACGCCTTCAGGATGTGGTTTTCTAGCAAACCCATTAGCGCTAGTGATAACCTCGGTGAAAAAATGGTCAATCCCCAGACGCGCAAGCACCGCCCCAGTCGTCGCCCCCTTATGGGTGTAGATAAAATGTTGGACCCCCTTTTCCTTGGTCAATTGCAGAGCTTCTTTGGCATAGGGCATGAGGTTAATCATGTCGTCACGCGCTTCCTGCTCCCGATTGAAAAAGCGCAGCAATTCTTCAAAAGGCAAATCGTGCTCCGCGGCCAAACGACGAAGAAGAGACCCCACCGACTCCTTGATGATAAAGTCGAAAACAAAGTCCTCATCCAGCGGCAAATCGTAAGTCTTGTAAAGTAGAACCAACACCTGACGAATGGCCTCGTAAGACTCCACCAAGGTGCCATCAAAATCCCAGATAAATGTTGTTTGTATCATAAGCTTTCCCTACAAATGAACCCCTCTAGCAACCAAGTCTTCCAGCTCCGTCAAGCGTTCTTCAAAGACCTTGAAGGCAGCATCGAGGTAGTCGCTGCTAGTCATGTCAACCCCAGCCTTGGCGATAACATTGAGCGGATAATCAGAATTCCCCGCCTTGAGATAGTTGAGGTAAGCTTCCTTGTCTTCTGGGCTGCCGTGGACAATGCGCTCCGCTAAATAGCTGGCCGCAGCAAAGCCTGTGGCGTACTGGAAGACGTAGTAATTGTAGTAGAAATGCGGAATGCGTGCCCATTCGTATTTAATGAAATGGTTATCCTCTTTAGCAAGTCCATAGTACTTCTCATTGAGGTCTGCGTAGAGATTGTTGAGATACTCGCTGGTCAAAACGACACCGTCTTGGTCAGCCTTGTGGATAGCGTGCTCAAACTCAGCAAACTGTGTTTGACGGAAAATGGTGCCCTTGAAGCCATCCAAGTAGTGATTGAGAATAGCAAAGCGGTCCTTGTCGTCCTCAACTTCCTTCAAAAGCGTTTCGGTCAAGATATTTTCATTAGTCGTTGAGGCAATTTCCGCTAGAAAAATCGAATAATCACCATAAACATAAGGTTGATTTTCACGGGTAAAGGTTGAATGCAGGCTGTGCCCTGTTTCGTGAACCAAGGTGAAGAGATTGTCTAAGGTATCCTGCCAGTTGAGAAGCATGAAGGCGTTGGTGTCGTAAGAACCACCAGAATAAGCACCTGAACGTTTGCCCTTATTGACCTGAACATCAATCCAACGTTCGGTGAAAGCACGGTGCACGCGGTCTGAATAATCTTTCCCAAAGACAGACAAGACCTTTTCAGCTTTTTCAAGCGCTTGGTCGTAAGTGAAACTCATATCCGTCTCTGACAGAGGCGTGTAAACATCGTACATCTTCAAGTCATCAAGCCCCAGCACCTCTTGACGAAGTTTCATGTAGCGTTGTAAGAGTGGCAAATGTTTATTGACTGCATCAACCAAAGTTTCATAAACGGATTCTGGAATGAAGTTAGCAGACAAAGCTGATTCACGCGCAGAGCTAAATTTATGAACACGGGCATCGAAATTATGCCCTTTGACATTGGTTTGAAGGGTTTTAGCGTAGGTGTGTTGGTACTGCTCATAGACGCTGTACATGGCTTCGTAGGCAGATTTGCGGACGTCACGATTTTTTGATTCCATGAGTGAGATGAAGTTGCCGTGGGTCAAGACCACCTCTTCACCCACTTCGTTTTTAACCACTGGAAAGACGATGTCTGCATTATCTAAGATTTCAAAAGTCTCTGCGGCTGCGCCGAAAATTTCGCTAGCGCCAGCTAGGAGTTCTTCTTCTGCCTGCGACAGCACATACGCCTTATGAGCAAAAATCTTCTCGAAGAAATGAGCGTATTTTGAAAGTTCGGGTGCCTCTGCGACAAAAGCCTTGTAGGTGTCGTCTGAAAGAGCCATGAATTCTGGCTCGTAGAAAGAGAAAGTCTCGCTGAACTTGGCGTAAAGGGCAGTTGCCTTAGCTTGGAACTCTTGGTATTTGGCTACCGTCGTGTCTTGGTCGTTCTTCATTGACGCGTAGACATAGGTCTTCTCCAAACGGCGGGACAGCTCTAACTCTGCCTCGGTGATTTCTAAGAGCGACTGGCTTGAGTCCAAAAGGTGACCCGCAAAAGCCTTGGCTCTTTCCAATTCAGCAGACAGTTCCACCATTTCAGCCTCCCAAAGCTCATCGGTCGCAAAGACCGTTGTTAAATCCCATTGGTATTTTTCATCGATATGTGCACGATTATCTGACATTCTTAACTCCTTAAGTTTTTTCTTCTATTCTATCATAAAAGGCAGGCGGATAGAGGATTTGCCGACTTTTATCCTTTTGTTTTTGGTAGTAGGAAAAATAAGCTGCGCCAAAAGCAGATAGGTCTTGCTGAATTTGGCAAAAGCCGTCCTTGCTCGCAGGCGGTCTAACCTGCGGGTAAAAATCATCAACTGCCTGCGCCAGCAAATTGTCCCCTGACAAATAAGCCTCCTCCTGTCGCGCTAGCCAGTAAGCATTGCCATAAGCCAACTGCTTCTGAATGTAGGTCACAATCCCTTTATCGGAGGCCACTTGATAGGATTTTAAAGATTGGGCTTGATAAGGCTTGCGCAGAAAAGCATATATATCCCCATCAAACGAACAAGTCTCCTCCAAATAATGAACCTGCCCCCGCAAATCCTCATAAATCAGATATTTGATCCGCAAGAGCCCATGCTCCGCATCCAATTCCCACAAATGAAAACCCATGTTTCTGGAAAAGTAAAGAAACTGCTTGTGAAGACTGGTTAAACGCCCAGCTAACCAGAGTTTCTTCCCCAATAACCAACGCACTTGATAGCCTGCTTGGTGGTAGGTATGCGTCCGTTCTCTCAGACGCTCTTCTGACAGGCGACTGCACTGGACTTCCAAGGCTAGTTTGCTATTGACCATAAGGTCTGCAATCTGATTGAGGTCGGGTAAGACTTGTTCAACCACAACTTGCTCTGTACTAGCTAGGCTGGTAAATAGACCTGCTTTCAAATTCAAATGCTCTGCTGACTCGTTTTCATTGTAAAAATCGCAACTTTCCAAGTTAACGTGTGCAAAGTGGGGGCGCATGATTTTTCCTGCTTTTAACCTGACCGCTGTCTGACAGCCAGGGCAGAAATAAACTCCTCTGCTGGGCAATTTTTCCAAAAGATTATACAGTTTTCCATCTTGGTCTAAGGCTGATAACATAGGCTTCCTCCTACTATCATATTCGTAAAACTTAGCTTTTTTCATCCGCTTTCTGAAAAAAGGTGTATAATATAGACATAAAATGTAAGCGTTTAGAATCGAGGTAAGTCTTTTATGGCTACAAATCTACAAAAATTTGACCTCGAAACCTACGAACCCGACGACGTTTATGCTGCCGCCAATTCGCAAGTTTCTGGGTTGACCAAGGAACAAGTTAAGGAGCGCCAAAATCAATACGGCGTCAATATCCTGCGGGAAACCAAAAAAGAGCCTGTCGCTCTGGTTTTCATCCGTAATTTCACCAGCCTAATGGCGATTCTGCTCTGGGTTGGGGGGGCTGTTGCCATGCTGTCCCAGAGTTTGGCTCTGGGGATTGCCATTTGGTTCGTCAATATCGTCAATGGCGTCTTCTCCTTCATCCAAGAATATCGAGCCAGCCAAGCCACTGAAGCCTTGAAGAAGATGTTGCCTTCCTATGCCCGTGTCATTCGTGATGGTCAGGAAGAAAAAGTGCTAGCGCAGGACTTAGTACCAGGGGATGTAGTCCTCATCGAAGAAGGGGATAAGATTTCTGCTGACGGTCGCATCGTTTTTGCGACTGACTTCCAAGTCAACCAATCCGCCCTCACCGGCGAATCCAATCCCGTCTACAAAAATAATCAAGCAGACACCGACACCAATAAAACCAGCCTAGAATACGACAACATGGTCTTTGCTGGAACCAGCGTTTCCAGTGGTAGCGCTAAAATCGTTGTTTCAGCTATCGGTATGACCACCCAGTTTGGACAAATTGCTAGTTTGACACAGTCTATGGCTGATGAAAAGAGTCCTCTTCAAAAAGAACTTGACCACTTGACCAAGCAAATTTCAGCCATTGCTATCACGGTGGGGATTTTTTTCTTCCTAGCTGCGACCTTCATCGTTAAAGAATCCGTAGCGCAAGCCTTTATTTTCGCCCTCGGTATGATTGTGGCCTTCATCCCTGAAGGACTGCTTCCTACAGTTACCCTTTCTTTGGCAATGGCGGTGCAACGCATGGCAAAAGAAAATGCTCTAGTGAAAAAACTTTCATCCGTTGAAACCCTCGGTGCCACTTCTGTCATCTGCTCTGATAAAACCGGAACCCTTACTCAAAACGCTATGACCGTCAACCACCTCTGGCAAGTCTCTGACAGCTATAATGTGTCAGGGCTCGGTTACAGTAACGAAGGCGATATCCGCAAATCAGATGGCAAAAAGGTCTCCCTGGCTGACAATGAATCCCTTGAACACCTAGTCCGCTTCGCTCACCTCTGCAGCAACGCACAAGTCCTCCCACCAGATGGTGATCACCCAAATTACACCGTCCTTGGTGACCCGACCGAAGCCTGCCTCAATGTTTTGGCTGAAAAAGCTGGACTCTCTCTGGACAAGAACCATGCCTGGGCACCGCGTCTCAAGGAGTTACCATTTGACTCTGTCCGCAAACGCATGACCACTGTGCATTCATTGGAAACGCCAGTCGATAAGAGCAACTATATCTCCATCACCAAAGGCGCTCCTAAAGAAATTGCTGAGCTCTGCCGATTTTACAAAGACCAAAATGGCATCCATGGCATGAACGACCAGGTCTTCAATCAAATCTTGGCTGCCAATGACCAGTTTGCTCAAGATGGCTTGCGCGTGCTAGCTATTGCCTACCGTACTGTCCAAGAAGAATCTGACCAATGGACACAAGAAGTTCTCGAAAATCAAATGATTTTCCTTGGTCTCGTTGCCATGAGTGACCCTCCTCGTCAAGGTGTTCGCGAAGCCGTTGAAAAATGCCACCAAGCTAGCATTCGTATCATCATGGTGACTGGGGACTACGGTCTAACCGCCCTCAGCATTGCCAAGAAAATCGGTATCGTCCGTGGTGATGATGCCCGTGTTATCAGCGGTTTGGAACTCGAAAGTCTTTCAGATACTCAACTTAAAGAAGCCCTCAAAGGCGAAGTCGTCTTTGCCCGCGTGGCTCCTGAACAAAAATACCGTGTCGTGACTGCCCTCCAAGAACTTGGCGAAGTTGTTGCCGTGACTGGTGACGGGGTCAATGATGCACCTGCCCTCAAGAAAGCCGACATCGGTGTGGCAATGGGTATCACTGGTACCGATGTTGCCAAGGAATCTGCTGATATGATTTTGACAGACGATAATTTCACGTCAATCGTACATGCCATTGAAGAAGGCCGAGCTGTTTATCAAAACATCAAGAAATTCTTGACCTACATTTTTAATTCTAATACACCTGAAGCAGTGCCTTCAGCCTTCTTCCTCTTCTCTAAAGGTTGGGTGCCACTACCACTAACCGTCATGCAAATTCTTGCTGTTGATCTGGGGACTGATATGATTCCCGCCCTTGGTTTAGGGGTTGAACCACCTGCACCAGGTGTCATGAATCACCCACCACGCAAGCTCACCGACCGCCTACTAAACAAGGGATTATTGATGAAAGCCTTTCTTTGGTATGGTATCATTGAATCCATTTTGGCCATGGGTGCCTTCTTCCTCACTTACTGGATAAATCAAGGTAATCTTAGTCACCTAATTGCTAGTGGTAGCCTTTATCGCGAAGCGACCACGATGACACTAGGCGCCATCGTCTTCTGCCAAATCGGTATGGTCATGAATAGCCGTGCTGGCGACCATTCTATCCGCCAATTCAAGATTTTCGGCAACCGTCTCATCAATATCGGTCTCATCACCGAGTTGATTATCTTCTTAGCCCTCGTCTATCTCCCTATCTTCCACGGACTCTTCAATACCGCAGCCCTTGGCTTGTGGCACTGGATTTACCTCATCCTCTGTCCATTTGTCATGATTGGTTTAGATGAACTCCGGAAAAAATTGATGAAATAAAAAGAGCAGTCTGGAATCTTACTTTCCAGACTGTTTTTAATCTAAATACTGCTTCAAAATGTTTTTTTCATCTGCTGTCAGTTCTCGATAAGCGCCTATTGGTAGATTGGCGTCCAAAACAAAATCACCAAAACTTTCTCGTCTTAGATAGGTCACCTTGACGCCGTAGGCTAAAAACATTTTCTTGACCTGATGAAACTTACCTTCGCTGATGGTGATATGGGCGTAGCTCTGTGTATCACTCGATGAGATGACCTCAAGCTTAGCTGGCTTGCAGACAGTGCCATCTAAGAAAGCTATGCCATTACCAAAAAAAGCTGGCGCGTCGCTATCAAGTGCGCCATTGACCTCCACATAATAAGTCTTGTCCACATGGTGCTTGGGGTGGAGCATGCGAAATCCCAACGGTCCGTTATTAGTAATCAGCAAGAGCCCTTCCGTATCGCGGTCCAGACGACCGATAGGATAGAGTCCGTCAACACGGTCTTTTCCCCTTATCAAATCGATGACGGTCTGGTGCTGGCTATCTGAAACTGCCGACACCACACCTGCTGGCTTGTGAAGCATAAAATACACGTCGGTCGAATGAGCAAGCAGCTTCCCAGAAACTCGAATGTCTTGCAGGCTAGGGTCAACATTGAGATTGTCCCTGAGAGCTAATTCACCATCCACCCGCACCTGCTGGGAACGAATCAATTTCTTAACCTGATTGCGGGAACCAAAACCCGCTTGTCCTAATAATTTATCTAAACGCATAAGACTAGTTTAACACAAGAAATCAAAAACTTGCATTTGATTTTCAGTGCCATATAATACTAGTTAGTAACATTTAAACATCAAAAGGAGACATCATGGGACTTTTAGTAGACGGTAACTGGGTTGACCAGTGGTATGACACCAAATCAACGGGCGGCAACTTCGTTCGCACCACCGCACAATTTCGTAACTGGGTGACGGCAGATAGTTCCGCTGGTCCGACTGGAAAAGCTGGCTTCAAGGCAGAATCTGGTCGCTATCACCTCTATATTTCGCTGGCTTGTCCTTGGGCTTGTCGTACCCTCATCATGCGTAAGCTCAAAGGTCTTGAAGACCATATCTCAATTTCCATCGTCAACCCTTACATGCTCGAAAACGGATGGACATTTTAAGAGACGGACGGTGTCGTGGCTGATGACATCAATCACAGTCGCTTCCTCTACGAGGTTTACAAGGCAGCGCAAGCTGATTACACTGGTCGGGTCACCGTGCCAGTGCTCTGGGACAAGAAAACTCACACCATCGTCAACAACGAGTCGGCTGAAATCATGCGCATGCTCAACACTTCCTTCAACGACCTGACTGGCAACACCGACGACTACTATCCCTAGGAGCTTCAGGCTGAGATTGACGCTATGAACGACTTTGTCTACCCTAACATCAACAATGGTGTTTACAAGGCAGGTTTTGCTACTTCGCAAGACGTTTATGAAAAAGAGGTCAAAGCCCTCTTTGCTGCGCTGGATAAACTTGAAGCTGATTTGAATCAAGCAGATTATCTAGTTGGCAATCGTTTCACTGAAGCTGATATTCGCCTCTTCACTACACTCGTGCGCTTCGATGCCGTTTACCATGGTCATTTCAAATGCAATCTCAAACGCTTGGTCGATTATCCAAACTTCTGGAACTACACCAAACGCATCTACAATATGCCAGGAATTGCTGACACGGTGAACTTCGACCATATCAAGACCCACTACTATGGTAGCCATAAAACCATTAACCCAACGGGCGTTATTCCTTTGGGACCTGTATTGGAGTGGACTTCATTAGACTTTTTGCCCAGCCCCTTTTTGATATTTTCTTAAGGTGAAAATATTAGAGTAGAAGCTCACTTCGTTCGCTATTTCTCTGGATTGAACTCATCATGTCATTTTTGATTTCTACGGCATTTAAAAACAGGTCTGATTGCTCAAACCTGCATTCTTATGAAATGACTTACAATTTTGCAGCAGCTGCTTCATCAACAATGACCACGACATCATCGTGGGTTTGGAGAATGGAGGCTGGCATGTTTTCGGTTACTGGTCCTTTGACCATGCCGTAGATGGCATCTGCTTTTTCTGCGCCGTATGCCATGAGGACGATGGTCTTGGCTGACATAATAGAAGCAATTCCCATGGAAATAGCTTGTTTAGGAACATCGTCGATGGTATCAAAAAAGCGACTATTGGCTTCAATGGTGCTTGGAGTTAAATCTACCAAATGAGTTTTTTGGGTGAAAGGCGTTCCTGGTTCGTTGAAACCGATATGACCGTTGCGACCAATTCCTAGAACCTGAAAATCAATGGGATGTTCAGCAATCAAGGCATCATAACGAGCCACTTCGGCATCCAAATCACTTGCCAAACCATTTGGGAGATAATTGGCTTTGAAGGCTTTCGACTTAAACAAATGCTCATTCATAAAATAAGCGTAGCTTTGGTCATTCTCAGCTGGCAAACCGACATACTCATCAAGATTGATGGTGGTCACTTGTGAAAAATCGAGGTCACTTGCGATTATATCATTGTAAAAAGTGATGGGGCTGCTGCCCGTTGCCAAACCTAGCGTCTTAGCACCAGCTGTTAATTTGTCTTTGAGCAAATCGAAGGCAATTTTGCCGCCTTCTTCTTGATTTTTAACGGTGATAATGTTCATGAGGAGCTCCTTTCGGTCTATTTTTTTCTTAATTTTATTATATGGTATATACCAATTCCTGTCAAGAGATTTCTGAAAAGGATTCCAAGTGGGAGATTCCGAAGATTATCTAGGGTATTTCCTTGCTATCGTGTTATAATAGATAGGCTAAAGTTTTTGAATAAGGAGAAGATATGAATACTAACGATTTTGATTTTGATTTGCCTGAGGAGCTGATTGCTCAGACACCGCTTGAGAAGCGCGACAGCTCAAAACTTTTGGTCATTGACCGCGCTAGCCATTCTATGGTAGATACGCACTTCGACCACATCTTGGACGAGCTCAATCCTGGCGACGCTCTGGTCATGAATAACACGCGCGTGCTGCCTGCCCGTCTTTACGGTGAAAAACCTGAGACGCACGGTCATGTGGAGCTACTTCTGCTCAAAAATACGGAGGGCGACCAATGGGAAGTTTTGGCTAAGCCTGCTAAACGCCTCCGTGTCGGTGCCAAAGTTTCCTTTGGGGACGGTCGCCTGGTCGCAACTGTCATCAAAGAGCTTGACCACGGCGGTCGTATCGTCGAGTTTAGCTACGACGGCATCTTCCTTGAGGTCCTCGAAAGCCTTGGCGAAATGCCCCTCCCACCTTACATACACGAAAAATTGGAAGACCGTGACCGTTATCAGACTGTTTATGCTAAGGAAAATGGCTCCGCCGCTGCTCCGACTGCAGGGCTCCACTTTACAAATGAGCTTCTTGCGAAAATCGAAGCAAAGGGTGTTAAATTAGTTTACCTCACCCTCCACGTTGGACTTGGAACTTTCCGTCCTGTCTCAGTTGATAACGTTGACGAACATGAAATGCACTCTGAATTTTACAGTTTGTCTGAAGAGGCTGCTAAAACTCTAAATGAAGTCAAAGCTGCTGGGGGGCGCGTTGTCGCTGTCGGAACTACTTCTATCCGTACCCTTGAAACTATCGGCTCAAAATTTGACGGCAAGATTCAAGCTGACTCAGGTTGGACAAATATTTTCATCAAACCAGGCTATGAGTTCAAGGTTGTCGACGCCTTTTCAACCAATTTCCACTTGCCAAAATCAACCTTAGTTATGTTGGTTTCAGCCTTTGCAGGACGCGAGTTTGTTCTCGACGCCTACAAACACGCTGTTGATGAAAAATACCGCTTCTTTAGCTTTGGCGATGCCATGTTTGTTAAATAAAATCGTTAAAAGCAGGTTCACAGATTGTTGATGAGCTTGTTTTTTTCATTATCAGTTTTTAATCAGGAAACATTGCTAAACTTTTCGATACTTACAAAATGACGCAACCAGTCACTGCCTTTGCCCGACAGAAATGGTTGCGTCTTTTAGAAATCTTTTGTTAAATCAATCAATGAGCAAGGTATCTAAGAATCTCTTGGCTTCATTTAATACAGGTAATTCTCGGTTGGCAATTAGCTTGCCGAGTTTCGTCTGCGAAGAGTTTCCATATTCCGCCACTGCCTCTTCATAACTTAGTTTCAAGGTGGATAAGTGAAAGTCCTCTTCTTCCACCTGCGTCAGCGATTTATCTCCCTGCCCCACAATCCGACAGAGAAAATAGTGGTTGAGATTGTGCCTGTGAACCAAATTGTAATAATCACTAACCAGCCCAAGCTTCTTGATAATCGCAACTTGAACACCCAACTCCTCTTTCAACTCACGATGGACAGCAGCTTCCAAATCCTCACCACTCTCCACGCCACCACCTGCCGTTTCAATCAAAGTAGCCCTGCCAAAATCATCGTCCCGCTCCACCCGAACAAAATAGAAATGCCCCTCATCATCAAAAACAATCGCTCTAGCAATCAAACGGTCATGAGTGATGCCCTTATTAGGTCACTCGGTATCTTGGAAAGATAAAGATAATTCATTCATTGTGTTTTCTCCTTTTTATTTAGACAGATAAGCTATTCAAAATTCATATCTGTAGTAAAAGCGTCTTTGTTTTGTCGCTCTCTACTATGTCATAGATTTACTCGCGATAACATGGTATTTTTCTATATACAGTCAGATTCACTCCTGAAACTACAGTATTTTTCTGAATCCAATCAGATTCACTCCTAAGACTACAGTATTTTTCTAAATTCAGTCAGATTCGTTCTTGTGACTACAGTATTTTTCTAAATTCAGTCAGATTCATTCCTGTGACTACAGTATTTTCTTAAATTCTGTCGGATTCACTCCTAAGACTACAGTATTTTCTTAAATCCTATCGGGTTCACTCCTAAGACTACAGTATTTTCTTAAATTCTGTCGGATTCACTCCTAAGACTACAGTATTCTTCTAAATCTAGTCAGATTCACTCCTGTGACTACGGTATTTTTCTAAATCCAATCAGATTCACTTTGAATGACATGGTGTGGTTTCAATTTCAGATGGATTTACTCTATTGCTTATGAATTTTTTGTCATGCTAACTTGCTTCAGCTCGGAATTCGTATCATTTTCGTCATGTTAAATGTTTTGCACCGGCGTTCGTAAAATTTTTATCATGTTGGTTTGCATCACTCTGGTGTTCATGAATTTTTGATGATGTTGACTGACTTCACTACGATACGCATAGTTTTTTAGTAATGTTGGCTAAAATCACTCCGATACCCCTGTATTTTTAATGATGTTAGCTAACTTCACTATAGACTTTTATCACTATCAATCCAACACAGAAAAAATCAATCAAAGTAGTTAGTCACTTTTACGTTACTACTTTGATTGATTTTGGTTATTGGTCAGGTTTTATCGGTTTTCCTTAACTTGGTTGATGTAATCATTTAACTCCAAGATGAGGTCATATCTTGTAAATGGTGTGATGAGGTATATGCCATTGAAATACTTGAGAGCACGGTCAATCAGGCGCTTGCTTTCTGCTAGAGCGAGTTGCTGACAGGCTTCCTTGTCATCCTTGACAGCTTCTAGAGATTTCAAGAAACCAGTTGATAAATCAATTCCTCTCACTTCATTATGTAAAAAGACCGCATTATTATAACTTGTGATAGGCATAATGCCAATGAAAAATGGCTGGTCGTAATTAGCAGTTACTGCGGCTAACTCTTCAATAACTTCTTCCTTGAAAATCGGTTGCGTTATAAAGCAATCTGTCCCTGAAGCGATTTTCTTATCAATCAAGCGACTAGAGCGGTCCAAGTTTTTGATATTAGGGTTAAAGGCTGCCGCAACGGTGAAATTGGTCGCCTTCTTTAAGCTCGCTCCGCTGTAACTTTGTCCCTTATTGAGCCCTTTTATAAGCTCAATCAGTTTAAAACTGGTCACGTCATAAACACTTGTCGCACCTGGAAAATCCCCCAATTTTGATGGATCACCTGTCACAGCTAAGACATGATCAATCCCCAATAAATCCATTCCTAAAAGACGCGATTGTAGACCAATCATATTATGATCACGACAAGTCATATGTAATAAAAACGGAGTCTGACATTCTTCTTTCATCAAAGCTGCCATGCTTAGATTACAAATCCTAGTTCTTGCTAGAGAATTATCGGCTAGCGTAATAGCTGAGATAGTGCTAGCATCTAGTGCTCTTATCCCCTCTTTGAACTTGGTAATGTCCAAGGTCTTAGGAGGGTCTAACTCAGCAATAACGGTTATCTCTCGCTTTACTTTATCAACTAAATTTTCATTACCGATTGGTTGGGGAAATAGCTCCGCTTCTGCCACAAGTGGAGTGACATGTTTTTTACTGATAGGTTTCATGCCATTCAGGGCACGTCTTGCTGCTCTGATATGAGCTGGGGTCGTCCCACAACAACCACCAATCAGACGCACCCCTTCTTTGGCTAAAAGCACCGCCGATTTTCCAAAATACTCCGCATTGGAAGAAAATTGGTAGGCGCTGTTTCCTCCTGTATCTAATGATAAAAGACTGGCATTAGGATAAACCGCTAGGTAGGCCTGAGCAAAGAGCGGTACTTGCTTGAAGGATTGAATCATATGGTAAGGGCCAAGATGACAATTGAGACCAACCAAATCAGCACCTAACATGACTAAGTGGCTAAAGACTTCTACGACTGATTGTCCAGACGCTGTAACGCCTACTTCTTGGAGAGAAACATTGGCGATGATTGGAAGCTCTGTCAGAGGACGCAAGGCAGTTAAGACCGCTTCCAACTCCTCAACATCATAATAAGTCTCTAAAAGAATACCATCAATCAGTCCTGTGTCTAAGAGATAAGTCGCTTGTTCTAGTGTTTCTTCAACGATTTCTTCTAAGGAAAGGTCACATTGACGAACGCCACGGGAAGCACCAATGGTACCCAGTACAAAAGTCTCCTCGCCTGCCACCTCTCTTGCTAAGCGAGCGCCAGCCACATTGATTTCCTTGACCTGGCTGTCATAGCCATAGCCTTTCAACTTATGACGCTTGGCACCATAGGTGTTGGTTTGAATAATATCAGACCCTGCATCAATGTAAGCCTTGTGAATGGCTTTAATATCTTGCGGATTTGTTAAATTATAGGCTTCATAACAATTGTCTAAGCCATTACTATAGAGAAGGGTTCCCATAGCACCATCTGCTAGGAGAATATCAGTTTTTAAACGTTCTAATAGTTGGGCCATAGTTCTTCCTTTCTAGCTTAGTTATTAAATTTTTGACGGACTTGCTTGGTGGCTGCGACCAAGACTTTTAAAGCAGCGATTGTTTCAGGCTCACGTCTTGTTTTAAGGCCACAATCTGGATTGACCCAAAATTGTTGCACTGATAATTGCTGTAATGGGCGTTCAATATTTGCCACAACTTCCTCCAAAGTCGGAACACGTGGTGAGTGGATATCATAAACTCCAAGACCAATTCCTAGCGGATAAGTTGCAGTTTCAAAGGCTTCAATGATATCACCATGACTACGACTAGTTTCAATAGAGATAACATCAGCATCCAAGTCACGAATGGAATCAATGATTTCAGCGAAATTAGAATAGCACATATGCGTATGAATTTGAGTGCTATCCTTAACAGATGAAGTTGCTAATCGGAATGCTGCAACCGAGTCATCCAAGTAAGCTTTTTGTTTCGTTTTACGAAGGGGCAAGCCTTCACGAAGCGCTGCTTCATCCACCTGAATAATCGGAATACCTGCATCTTCCAAGAGTTTGATTTCATCCTTAATGGCAAGTGCAATCTGATTAAAAAGCTCCTGACGTGAAATATCTGTCCGTTCAAATGACCAATTGGTAATGGTAATTGGTCCAGTCAACATCCCTTTGACAGGTCGCTTAGTCAAACTTTGTGCATAAACAGTTTCTTTAACCGTCAAGGGCTGAATATGTTGCACATCCCCATAGATAATCGGAGGTTTAACAGCACGAGAGCCATAAGATTGCACCCAACCACCTGCTGTTGTTGCAAAACCAGCTAATTTTTGACCGAAGAATTCTACCATGTCCACGCGCTCAAATTCTCCGTGTACCAAAACATCAATGTCCAAGTCTTCCTGAATCTTAATCCAACGCGCAATTTCTGATTTGATAAAGTCTTCATAATCTTGGTCAGAAATTTGCTGACGCTTCCAAGCCAGACGCGTCCTTCTCACCTCAGCAGATTGAGGGAAGGAACCAATGGTTGTCGTTGGCAAGATCGGTAAGTTGAGCTTTTCTTGTTGAAGGGCATAACGTTCTTTAAATGGAAGCTGGCGCTCCTTAGCAACAGTTTCCAAATCTTCTAAAGCCACATGACGGAAATCAGCTGCCTGCAAGGCTTCATAGGCTAGAAGCTTCTGAGCAAATGCTGGGCTATGCTCTGCCTGTCCCACTTGGTCAGCTAAAAGACGTAACTCCTGCAATTTTTCATCGGCAAAGGCTAAGCCATCTTTCAAAACTGGGTCTAAGCCAGTTTCATTTTTGGTAGTTACTGGCACATGCAAAAGTGAGCATGATGGCTGGATAATGACTTCTTTGACTTGATCTTGAATTTTGCCAAGTAAGGTTTGTGCTTGGGCTAAATCAGTTCCCCAGACGTTTCGACCATTGATAAGACCTGCAAAAATGACCTTGTCCTTGAAATAGCCAGCTTCTAGCGCAGCCACATTTTCCTCTAAACCATGGACAAAATCAAGACCAAAAGCCGCAACTGGTAAGCTTGACAAAGTCTCAGCATCCACTAATGCTTCAAAGTAAGTCTGGAAAATCAACTTGGCTTCAGGAACCTCCTTAGCAAAATAAGCATAGACATTCTTAGCGGCATTTAGAAAATTGTGCCCTTCATCGGTTACAAAAATCGGTTCATCAACCTGAATATAGGTCGCACCCGCAGCAACAAGCTCTTGAAAAATCTGTTTGTAGAGAGGAAGGAGACTCAAAATGGCTGCCGTGTAGTCCTCTACGCCCGAAGACAAAGCAACATAGGTAATGGGACCTGTGATGACAGGTTTCGCTTTATCACCGACTAAGTCTCGCGCCTCTAGGTAAAGCTCTAAAAGACGATTGTTTGTTAAAGTCGGTTTTTGCTCAGACCATTCTGGCAAAAGGTAATGGTAGTTGGTATTGAACCATTTTTTCATAGCTGACGCTACATTGTCTTTATTGCCACGCGCAAGAGCAAAGTAGAGGTCCAAATCAAAATTTTCTTTGGCGAAACGCTCAGGAATAATATTGAATTGGAAAGACAAGTCCAAGATATGATCATACAGCGAAAAATCGCCTACCGGAATCAAGTCCACACCAAGTTCAGCTTGCTTGGTTAAGAAAGCTACTCGTAAAGCTTTGATTTGGACTAATAAATCATCTTGATTGATGTCGCCATTCCAATAAGACTCAATCAATTTCTTCCATTCACGATTCTCACCAAGTCTCGGATAACCCAAATTTGACACTTTTACCATAATTACCTCCAAGCTAGTTATATTTAATAACTATAACCTATATTTTTGAAACTAATTTTACAATACCTGTATACCATATTGCAATAGGTTTTAGTATATTATTTGATTATCTCTTGATATAGTTTTAAACTATATCTGTGTTGGAATATGATGTTGAAAGTTTTTTTTACTCTATTGTTCATGTATTTTTGGGTGATGGTAGTTTCTTTCGCTTTGCTACTTATAAAATCGTTGCTTCACTATCTAAAAAATAATCGTCAATTGGAGCTGACGATTATTTTCATTTATAAATCAAAATCTTTAGTCAATTTGTCAACGACTTGACGGAGGAGGGTTTTGTTGATGTTATATTTGATATTCTTATCTTCTTCGTTAAAGGTTAGTAGGCGTTGGTTGATTAACTTTTTTGTGTGGAAAGACACGCCTGCGGTGGTAATACCGATTTTTTCAGCAATGTCCTTATTCTTCATGTGAGATTTAACCAATTCAACTAGGACTTTGTAGCGGTTGGTATCACTCAAACATTTAACGATTTCGGAAAAGCGTTCTTCGTTAAATTGTTCAACATTGGATAAGTAATGTGGTGTTGATGTAGAGACAACTAATAACCCCTTTGCTTCATTTTCTTCCGTGATAAGGGCAAAGGAGCCGATGAGCTTACTAACAACCATAACATGCACGTCATCTAGTTGGCCAACATAATCTAGAAAATTACTTTCGTGTTCACTGATACGAAGAGCGTTTAAATCAAGCTGAGCTGAAAAATTAGCAAGCTCTTGACTATATTTTTTATAGTAGGGGTCGTAAATAGCCTTGACCTTTTTTAAAATAACCGCAAATTTGCTAACCATCTCCTTAGGGTGTTGAGCAATAGTGTAACAATACCACTTTTCTTGAGCTGAAAATCGGTCTGATTCCTCTAGTAATTGGGAAATAAGCAGACCTCGTCTGTCCTCAGCTACTTCCATTGCTTCTAGCAGACTCTCGATAATACTTTCTGCTGACATTCCCTCAAAAAATGCTAAGGTTTCTTCAAAAGTCTTAGGGTCTTGCCCTTGTCTAAGTAAATTCCAGTAGAGGTAAGAAGGAAATTTAAAATGAGGTCCTTTTAGAATATAAGGTGCAAGTTCATCTTTTAACGGAGCCAGAGCTTTTGCTACTTCTTCATAATCAGAAAGCACATCCTTATTGACAGAGCTCAATAAAACCTTGAAATCATCTGAATAATCCACGACTGCCATAGCACTGATGGCTAGAAATTCGAAAATCTGACCTCGATACGCCTCAAAATAATAAGTTGTCATTATAATTCTTCTTTACGTTTAATAGAGTAACCATAAATAGTTAAGCCGACGCTTAACAAAATCATTAGCACAATAATTGTAGAGGATTTTACTAGCAAAATCAAGCCTGAAAGCAAAAGCTTCATGAGAATATTTCCTGCTTGAAAGTAAGAAGTCGTACCATTTGAGACCGTGGCAATCTTATCTTCTGGGACTTGATTCATCATAGTCGCTACAAATTTAGGATTGATAAAACCTAGCAAGACAATCATAATACCCAAAATCATTAGCACAATAATTGTAGAGGATTTTACTAGCAAAATCAAGCCTGAAAGCAAAAGCTTCATGAGAATATTTCCTGCTTGAAAGTAAGAAGTCGTACCATTTGAGACCGTGGCAATCTTATCTTCTGGGACTTGATTCATCATAGTCGCTACAAATTTAGGATTGATAAAACCTAGCAAGACAATCATAATACCCAAAATCATTAGCACCCAAAAGATATTATGGTAATAAAAACCAGCAAACAATAAGATACTAAGGAGCAATTCTGCTAGTAATAAGTTGATGGTGTGAGCATGATGTAAGAAACGCATGCTTAAAACATTTCCTAAAACATTACCGATAGCTGTCACAATAGAGATGGTTGCAAGTGTTATGGCAGAATTGACGATGACAAACTGCTTATCTTCAGCAATCAAAAGAACAACTATAAGAGATAAACTTGAAAACATGCCATTCATGATAGGGACGGAGCTCATCAATATGCATCAATTCTCTAAGGGCATCTTTAAGTCCTAACCATAATTCATTGAGCAGGCCGGATGCTTCTGATTTCCGAGTCTCTACTGAAGTCGTGCCCAGCGTTTGATAGTGTTCTTGGCACAGCAATGCTTTTAGAGAAGGCCTCAAAGAAAAAATAATGAGACCGCAAATTAAGAAAGTGCCAGAGTTGAGGAAAGCGTGGGTTCGGTAAGACAGGAAGGTGATAAGAGCGACACCTGCTCCTTGAAAAGCGATATCTAGGTCGAAAGAAATAGCTTGGCGAAAAGCCAGAGCATCTTGACGGTCATCATTGGAGACCACTCGTAGACTGATGGATGTGTACAAGCCATTCTCGTACTGACCTGCTATCGCTGCTAAAAATTCAACAAGAATGAGGAAGGCAGATAAAATCGGAAAGGTCTCCGAGGCAGAAATCAACGAAATGGCGAACTTGGCGGTAGGTAAAAGTAAAACGTAATTCATCAAAGCTAGATAATAAAGGACATCCCCGAAGTTTGATAGCATGTCACTAGCTAAAGTTGTCATGTAGAGGCGATTGGTTAATAGTTTTTTTATAAACACCAGCTTAATATATTTTGTTCTATTAAGTAATTACTTGATTATGTTTAGCATTCATATTCATTAAGCCAATACTTAATTTAAAAAGAATTATCTAAAATGAATAAAACAGATGCTAAATAACATTAAAGTGACACCCCTACTACTTTTATGCTAAAATAGAAGGCAGGACAAAAAGGACAAACCAACATGATTTACCTAAAAAGACTACTTAGCCTTATCATTTTAGCTAGTCTGGGCTTCATGATTTGGCAGCACGACAGCAGACAGCGCGCCTTTGAAACGCGTTTTCGCAAGCAGACACCCCTCTTTGAGAAAATGGTCGCCAAAAATTCCAGCTACCGAGCTCTCCCCTTTGAGGATAAGCTAAAGATTCGCCCCATTATTTTGAAAAATATTGCTGCGCTACAAGCTCAAGGTTGGTCCCAGACGACGATTCAGACGACCTACCTAAACAGCCTCTACCTCCGCTCTGACATATCAAAATCTCTCAAAAAACAAATTGAAAAGCCTGTCAAACAAGCCCGCATCATCGGCAGTAACAGCTTTCGCCAACTCTGGCAGACTGAATACGGCAACGCTGAAAATCTCAGTCAAGACAAGGCAGACAAACTACTCCACCTGATTATGACCAGCATTAAGATGCCAAAAGCTCTCAACGGTCAAGTCAAGCAGACCAAACGATTGCTCAGCCATTTCGATAACAGCCTGACACCCAGCGACCCCTTCTGGAGCCAATTAGCCCTGCTGGTTCAGACGCTTTACCCTAATGATGATTTTACCCTAGCAAGTCCATTTAGTGACCAGGTTCATCAGCTACGCTATATTATTTCTGGCCAACAAGCCCAGTGGGTCCGCCATTTCTATCGTGAGGACGGCGAGACAGACAGCGATGCCCTAGCCAAATACTTGGCTCACCTGTCCAAGGACGACTACAGTCTGACCGAATCCTCCCGCTACCACAATAAAGTCGCGGCAGAAAAAACAAGCAGTGGCAAACTCAAAGCGGTTTATGCGGATAACGTTGAGCAGAGCAATTTCAAGGTGCTGATTAAGTTCCACTCGGAATTTATTGTATCCGAGCAAGGACAATTCTTGAATGAGACGGATGTCGAAAATCGCTCCAGAAATGCAATCATCAATAGCGCTAGCTTCAATTATGCCAACCAAAACGACGCCAGACACTTCCAGTTAGATGTCAATTCTATCGAGCCCCACGAGCCTAAGTTTGCCTTGCAAGCTCTGCTCCACGGCGACAGCGTCTTCATGGTGCCAACAATCAAGCAACAAAAATCCAAGCACAATAAAATCTTTAGTCGCAAAGGAAAATCCTCAAAACAGCTGGTCAAGGCTGTGGTTAAACAGTTTTCTAAGCTCATCGACTATTACCAATCCGTCATCGGAAACATCAAAAAAGAGAGTTAAACGCGATTAACCCTCTTTTGTCTTATTCAACTTAACGCATCACTGCTCCAAGTTGGCTGATGATGGCGTGGGTCACACCTGGGAAGGCAAAAATCATGTTGCCAAGGTCTTGACCTGTGATTTTTTGGTTGATGATGAGGGTCATCATGTTGAGAATTGCTTCCGCATCATCACTGATTAGTTCAGCACCGACAAGGTGTTTATTTTCATCCAAAATGAAGGTAATTTCAGCATCTTTTTCATTTTTTGTTTCAAAGAGGCTAGCTTGACCGTATTTGTATGGGATGATTTGGAGATTTTCATTGGCTTTTGCTTCTTTGACTGTCACACCGACTTGTCCAATACGTGGAAGGGTGAAAACAAGGTTTGGAATAGCTGGGTAGCTGATAGCTTCTTGGTTTCCTAAGATTTGACCGGCGATGTATTTTGATTCAAAAATAGCCGTCGGTGTCAACTTAGGCACGGTTTTGTCAATGACATCCCCTGAAACGTAGATATGTGGATACTTTGTCCGCAAATGGTCATCAACTTTGATACCACGCGCTGACGCTTCGATACCAAGTGATTTAAGACCGATATTTTCAACGTTTGCCACACGTCCTGTCGCGTCTAGGACATAGTCAACTTCAAGCGCAAGCCCATTTTGCGTCTTAACAAGATAACCCTTAGCCACTTCTTCAACGGAGGCAACTGCTTGGTTGAAGTGAAATTGCACGCCTTGTTTTTCCAAGTCAGCTACCACTGTCGCCACATAATCTTGGTGGTAAGCAGCGAGCGCTTGGCTGGTAAATTCAATGATATGAACTTCTTTGCCAAGAAGTGCCATCATTGAGGCAAATTCAAGTGAGATGATACCAGCGCCAATCATGACAAAGCGGTCTGGAAGAGCATGAAGAGACAAGAAATCACGGCTGTCTTTCAAGAATTCTTGACCAGGAATGTTGAGGCGAGCCTCGCGAGCGCCAATTCCGATGATGATGTTCTCACCATAAATTTCTTCACCGTTGACCAAGACCGTGTGCTCACCTGTCAATTGACTGTGACCTTTGATAAAGTCAAAGACGAGGCGTTGGAACATACCGTTCAAAAATTGTGGGAAGGGGTTAGTCACTGCATCTTTGTAAGCCATCAATTGAGGCCAGTTAATGGTGAAATCACCCTCTTTTCCGATACCTTGGTAACGGTTTGATTTATGAAGAACTTCAAATGGTCCGTCCAAGAGAATTTTGGCATCACAACCATAGTTAGTACAGGTCCCACCCTCAAGGTCCTTTTCGATAATCAAAACTGACTTGCCAGCCTGTTTCAAAATTGTTGCGCCATGCCAGGCTGCATGACCACTTCCGATAAAAATCGCATCATATTGTTTCATAATTGTCGCTCCACTTCTTTTTAATCGTACGCGATTGATTTACTTTGTTATAACACTTCCAAACCATTATTCAAGAAAATGGTTTGGAAAAACATGGTATAATAGAAACATGAAAGAGCAATTACCCTTAGACGAACAATTTTGTTTCACGGTCAATGAGACCCATAAATTATTTAATAAATTCTATCAAAAAGCGCTTGAGAACTACAAACTGACCTACACCCAGTACACGGTCCTGCTAGCACTTTGGGAAGAGGACAATCGTCACCTCAAGGAGCTGGCTTACATTTTATCCCTGAATTCCAATACGCTGACGCCTTTGCTGCGCCGAATGGAAGAGCAAGGCTGGCTGGTGCGACACAAACCCAAAGAGGACAAACGCCAGTTGATGATTCAATTAACAGAAAAAGGACAAGCTTCCAAGGACAGCATCCAGGCCTCTGTTCGTTCTTGTGGTGCCTGTCTCAGTGGCTTGTCAGAAGAAGAATATCGAACAGCTCTGTTATTTCTCCAAAAAATCAATCAAGCCTTACGTGAAGACTAAAAACCAGATTGCCGAGACAATCTGGTTTTTGTTTACTATGGGTTCATGTTAACGCGGTGCCATTCGTTGACAACATAACATAGTTGCTCCAACTCGTAAAGTCCAACACCATTGATCTCGCTATCAGACTCTGTTGCGCCACCGAGACCTTTGGTGTAGATGGCAACGATATATGGAGTTGTTTCTTGAACAATTGCTCCGACATTCAGCGCCTCACGTACATAACCTGGCTTTTGAGCAACCACTAAATCTGGCAAGAGGGCGTGGTAATAATCTTGTGGAAAGGCTTCTTCTAGGTATCCAATCAAGTCACTATACTTGTCCTTGTGCTTCCAGAGGTAATCTAAAACTTGGATATAGTAGTCCGTTGTTGTTTTATTTCCCTCTTGGCGAATGGTTTTAACTTCTTTTGATTTTGATTTGCCGTAACGCCCAAACATGGTGTAGGCCTTGTCCATACCTCCGATGCGTTCAGAAAGGGCATAGGCTGGCGTATTTTCTGAATAAACTAGTGAATACTTTTGCATGTCTGAAATGCTCATAGCTCCATCGAAGGCTGCAACGTAATTGTTGTGTTCGCCGATATATTCGTAATCAGTATTCGTAATGTCAAAACGTTCGTCCATTGATATTTTGCCTTTAGCTACAGCATCAACGACCAACATATTGAGTGGTAACTTGTAAGTTGAGCCCGCTGTCATCAACTCGGTATCGTTCATAGATGCCGTCTGACCGCTGGCTAAATCCTTATAGGAGAAGGCAACTTGGTCATCAGCTATACCATTTTCCGCCATGTAAGCCTTAATGGTGTCTTCTAAAGATAGGTTGGCATAATCATAATAGAGTCCCAAATTGCTCAAAGCTGTCGCTTCTGCTGTCATGACTGCCTGCTTAGCTTCTGCTGATTTGACTGTGGCAGTCTCTTTTTTAGTAGCTGGTTTTGATGAACTTGAACTACTTGTCTGCTTGACGGATGTCTTTTGAACCTTGTTGTTTTTTGTCGATTGCTGAAACATGACTGAAAAAACAAATAGCGTCAAGAGTGCCAGCAAAACACTCACTAAACTTCCTAAAATTAAACAGTCCTTTTCTTTTCGCACATCCTCCTCCTCATAACTGTTTTATTATAAGCATTATTTAATGAAAAATCAAATGGTTTTTAGGCGTTTTTATTAAATTGTTAGAAAAAAAGAAGTTGAGCAACAAGTCTCAACTCCTATTTTAGATTCAATGTGTTAAATAAGATTTACGCTTTGGCAGCTTTGTAAAGTTCGTCAACTTTGTTCCAGTTGATGATTTCAAAGAAGGCATTGATGTAGTTAGGACGAACGTTACGGTAGTTAAGATAGTAAGCGTGTTCCCAAACATCAAGTGCCAAAATTGGTTTTTTGCCTTCTGAGATTGGTGTATCTTGGTTAGCTGTTGAAGTGATTTCAAGTTTGCCTTCAGCATTGACAACCAACCATGCCCAACCTGAACCGAAACGTCCAGTTGCAGCTGCTGTGAATTGGTCTTTGAAAGCATCGAATGAACCGAATGTTGCATCAATATCCGCTGCTAGTTCTGCAGAGATTTCAGTTTTTTCTGGTGACAAAAGTTCCCAGAAAAGGGCGTGGTTGAGGTGACCACCACCATTGTTGATAAGTGCTTGGCGGATGTCTGCTGGAATTGACTCAACATTTGCAAGAAGAGCTTCCAAATCTTCACCGATTTCTGGATGTTTTTCAAGTGCTGCGTTAGCATTTGCCACGTAAGTTGCGTGGTGTTTATCGTGGTGAAGAGTCATTGTTTCTGTATCAAAATGTGGCTCAAGTGCGTCGTAAGCGTATGGTAGATCTGGTAAAATAATTGCCATGATGTTGTCCTCTTTTCGTTTTTGTACCCTTATTTTATAGAAAAATGGCAGAGCTTTCAAATAATTTGTCTGCAAAGATTCTAATCAAGGATAAAAGCTAAGCTAACTTAGTATGTGCGATTTTTAAGAGAGCAATGTCGAATAGGTACTCCTTTTCGTAAGTACCAGTCTTGATGGCGTAGTCCGTTTCAATCAAAGTTTTGATGGCGGTCTTCAAGTAAGCTATCGATAAGGTTCTAGAATCACGTAGCGCAAATTTAACCTGATAAGGATTGACCTTCCGACCTAGATAATCCGACAAATCTGCCACAATCTGCGACTCATTTTTCCCATGACTGGCTAGAATTTTAACTTGCAGAAACATACGAAATTGCCCTAAAATGATGGCGATGAGCTTGACGTCATCTTCACCTTGCAAGCGTAAATCACGTACCAAATCACGCGCAGCATCAATTTTCCCTCGGAGAACCATCTGAGTCAGGTCAAAAATATTGTCCTGCAGACTCTTGGGAATAGCTTCGCTGATATCCTTTGAGGTGATGTGACCATCTTTTTTATAGGCTTTTAGAAAGGCAAGATTTTTCTGAATATCGCTGAAATCAAAATTGGACTTGATGAAAAGCTCCTCAAAAACACCCGACTCAAAAATCAATCCCGCTTGGTGAGCCTGTTTTTGGAAATAGGTGCGGAGGTCCGCTTCTTTTAAGGCATTAGCTTCGAGAACCTTTGCATCTCTTTTCAGCAATTTAACCAGGCGACGTTTGCCATCTAATTTTCCCGGAGCAAGTACAATCAATCGCGTCGTATCAACTGGATTTGCCAAATAAGCCTCAAACCGCTTGAGGGCAGCTTCGTCCAAGTAAGACTTTTTATCCGTAGTCAAATCTTGAAAGTTATCAAAAATGACGATTTTGTAGTCAGACAGAAAGGGCAGGCTCTCCAAATCCATCTCAGCCGTCGCATAATCCTCCTCTGACAGGTCAAAATAAGAATAGGTCAAGTCGTCCTTGTCAAAAGCAACAGCTTCAAACAAGCGCTCCTTCATCTGAGCATACTGCCCTAAATCCTCACCTGCCAAAACTGTCACTAAACCAATATTATCAGGGCTCATACGCCCAATTTCTTCGATTGCAATCATGGGACTATTATAACATGAATAGTCACTTTTCTGCTTAAGGAACCAGATAAAATCCTTAATAAGTCATTTCTTACTTCTCAAACAAAAGAATACCAGCAAAGTCACTCGACAGGCTAGCGTCAGCACCCAGCCCACATAAGGAATCAGCACCGCTATGTCCCCAAGACGAAAAAGGATAAACGTCCAATGAAAGCCAGCGTCTCTTAGACGGCGAACCTGAATGGCGAAATTGGGGAGTAGGATGACGATTTGCCAGAGAATGGCTAGCGCTGAAAAGACTAAAAGAATGGGCAGTAACCTAGCCCAAATCATGTCTTGGTAGGTCGGCGCCAGATGAAAAATATTGGATTGTCTGAGAAGGACATTTCCAAACAAGGGAAGAGCAACTAGACCAAAGCTAACCAAGCTAATCAGGCTGTTGACCAGATAGGTCAACCAAAACTGGCTACGACTGGTTCTCCCTTTAAAGTAGACAAAACTTTTCCAAAAGTCTTTGTAATCTGATAACATCTTCCCCTCCTAAAAGGTCAAGCGCATTTGGTACCAAGCTACGCCTCCGTGTTCAGACGAGGAAATGCCTTCGTTGATAAATCCGAATTTGCCATAAAAGCCAAGAAGGTCCTCCTTACAAGTTAGGACAATACCTTTCTTTCCTTGGGAGTTGATGTCCTGAATGACTCTGGTCATGACCTGACTGGCATAACCCTTGCCACGAAAATCAGGGTTGGTCACGACTGAGAAAATCATGAACCAGTCGCCAGCAGGATTATGCAGATTAGCGTCATCGTACATATCATCTGTCAAATCTGTTTGGTTAGTCGCCATGCCATTGATAAATGCCAGCACCGCCTCATTGTCCTCCAACAGCCAAAAATAATCTGAGAAAACCGCCAAACGGTCATGAATGCTGTCGTAACTAGCGCCTTCTGCTTTAGGGTAAGAAGCAGCTTCGATAGTAGCTAAGTTGTTCAAATCATCAAGGGTTGCGTGGCGCAAGCCTTGCTCCGACAAAGTGTGAGAAAAATCTTCTCTAGTCATCTTATTGTCTCACTTTCTAATACTTTCATTATAGCACAAAAGAGAGCGTTGAGGCTCTCTTCTTTAGTCCTCCAAGTCCAAGGAATACTGATGGGACGCCAGTTGTTCGTAGGGATTAGTTACATCCTTGAGGTCAATTTCATAAATGCTGCTGGCGCTTGGATTGAGATGCTGATAGACCTTCTTCCAATCAATTTTTCCTTGCCCTAGTGGAAGGCTATCGTGGCTAATCCCCATAGAATCCACCAAATGATAATGCTGGATATTGGGTTTTAAGGTCTCCAAAGATTGTACCAGCGCAGCATTGTCCCCAGCTAAATGAATGAAGGCGTGTGAAACGTCATAAGCTAACGGGAAACCCGCCTCCAAAATAGCTTTATCATAATCGGGTTCACCGAATGAAAACAGAGGCGAGATGCCGTTTTCAAAAAAGATATGCCCTTTACCTAATCTAGTCCACTTTTCCAATTCTCTAAAAAGATAGTCATTGGCAGCTTCAAGACTGCCGTAATAGTCAACCGTAGCTGGGTTACGCAGTTCATAAGAGCCGTGCACTAGCACCTTGGTGTCATAAGAATCAGCCAAATCTAGCAAGGCTTCCGTTGACTCTTGCAAAAAAGCATAGGTCCTTGGAAAAGTCGCTTCTGGCACAACCATCTCTAAATACTCATTTTCAAAAGTCATGGGATGATGGAGCACGATGCGTTTGGTGGCTTGGACTTGCACTTCCTGAATAGCCTCCTCCAAACGTCTCAAACCTTCTTTGCTGAAATTCTTTTGGCTAGTATAAAATTCGAAAACGTCTGGGTGGTAGATTAGACGGCTGTTGAGTTGCTGGCTATCGCTACTTGATTTTAAGCCTAATAAATGTTTCATGCTACTCCTTTTATCAGTTTTAATACACTTCTTCATTATAGCATCTCTTGGCAAGTGCTGTCAGTCAAAAAGAGACTGAGCCATCTGCCCAATCTCTCGTCTTCTATTTGTCCAGCTCCAAAAGATATTGATAATTAGCAAAAAGCTCCTCACCTGAGCTTGCTTGCCCACGAAGGTCGTACCACTCACTTATCGCCCTTATTGAGCAAGAAAGTTGGGCAAGATTGGATACCGCATTTGGCAGTGAAGTCAAAGTCTGCACTGGCAAGTGTCTTGTCTACCAAGGCTTGCGCCACCTCCTCTTTACTGACTTTATCGGCTACGCCAAATGCTTGCGCTAACGTCAGATAAACATCAGGCTTGCTCAAATCCGCACCATCTTGATAAAAAGCCTTTTGCAGAGCAATAGCAAAACGAACAAACTCTTTACCAGTCAAATGAGGTCTAACCAAAGCCAAACCAGAAGCTGGATGCGCTGAATCCATCAGTTGACTATCGTCGTCAAATAAATCATTGTAGGCATCACCAAAAGTCACACCGTACACGTCAGCAATCTGCTGATTGGCAGCTTTGATATGACCATAAGCAGAAATTGGTGCGACGCGGTCACCTGTAAAAAGACCACCACTAACCAAACAAATATCAAGGTCATCAGGCATTCGGTCTAAAAATTCTGAAACTGCCTTATCAAAACCATAGCACCAGCCACAATAAGTATCAAAAAAATAGTAAATCGTCATCTCACTCTCCGACTAAGGACAAACGTTGACGAATATGGTTTTCTTCTACGATATCAACGAAGCCTAAAGCATAATCTTCATAAGAAATGTAGCTCTTACCATCATTGTCTCGGACCATTTCTTCACCAGCAATACGATACTTGCCTGTCTTTGGTCCATTGACATCTAAGAAATCGGCAGGGCTGACATAGCTGTCGCTGTTTCCTTGAATGCTTCTGGGAAATCAGCCTCTTGATAACGTTGCAAACTGTGCTCTTGGTTGACAAACAAGCTACCAGCACCACCCATCATGACCAGTCTCGTTGAACTTCCTGCCAACAGCTCTGCAAATTTTTCAACCATCTGCATGTGGAAATCGGCTGCGCCACCGAGTGCGCTGACTAGCACATCCGCACCAGCAATATCCTCTTTAGTTAATTCAAGGAAGTCTTTCACAATGACTTGCTCTGTCTGAGTCGATTCTGGACGGCGAACCACTTCTGTCACATCATGCCCACGATTGACTAATTCTTTAACAATCAAATGACCTGCTTTACCACTGGCACCAAGAACTGTAATTTTCATAATAAACCTCTTTCTTTTTTAAAAAAACTTGTACTTTTTAAATTTACAAGTATAGTTTAGCACTTCTTAACCAGGCTGACAAGAAAAAGGTTTGGCAATGAAAAATGAGTCTGGTATAAAATCCTAACCTCATCGTATTTTGTCTAGACAGGTTGCGAGTCTCAGTTGAGACGACAAAATCGATTTCTGTCTCACTCTCATCCCTTATCTGGTCTAATCACTTCGGATTTCAGCCATTTTTGACTGACCTCTTCTGACAATACTTGCTCAAAAGCTAACTTTCCCAGCTGGTAAGATTTATGGTCGATGGTGATGAGACCTAAGTGCTTGCTAACCAATTGCCTGTCTTGTCCGATGACCAGCGGAGCAGTCACTTGTTTGTCCTGATAACCGTCCAAGATTCCCGCTGCCATATTGTCGCTGTTTGCGATGACGACATCGATTTTTCTCGGCGCAACTAGGAGTTGCTCGACCACAGCGTAGCCATCCTCATAGGTATTGACTCCTCCAAAAGTCAGGGGCTCTTGCTCTCCAAAGACCGCCTCATAAGCTGCCATGGCTGTCCGATAGGTGGCTGAGTCGGGGTTGTTTCGGGTAAATAGCAGAGCTGGATTGGTGAGTTTCTGCTCCTTAAGTTGAGTAAAGATACCCAAGTAAGCCCAGTAGCGGTCCACAAAAGCCGATGATAGGAGATTATGCCCCTTCAAATCTTCCAAAAGTACAATGCGACCATACTTGGCATAGCCTTCGATTACATCAACAGAAATTTCACGCGAGGTGAAAATCAGGGCATCAATGGCTGCATGACGTAGCTGCTCCAGATATGAAATCTCCAACTCGTGGTCATAATTAGAAGGCATCATGACCAGCTGATAATGACTTTCTTTAGCCGCATCCAAAAGACCATTGATGAGCTGGGTAAAATAGGGGTGTCGGGTATGAGGAATAACGACGCCAATCTTCATAGTCTTGCCACGACTGAGGTCACGCGCCACCTGATTGGGACTATAATCCAACTCGGCAATGGCAGCCATGACCTTTTCTCTAGTTTTATTGGAAACATGTGGGTGGTTGTTGAGCACCCTTGAGACGGTGGATTTAGCAACACCAACCTTCTTTGCGATATCACTGACTGAGGTCATTCTAACTCCTTCTCCCTAAGTACATTGACTTTAGGTATTCTATAAATTTATCAAATAATTCTCGATACCGTAGCCGACACCATCTTGGTCATTAGACTTGGTCACCTTGTATGCTAGCGACTTGATATCGTCAAAAGCATTAGCCATAACAATTGGATAACCCACCATTTCAAGCATGGGAATGTCATTATGCCCATCACCAAAAGCGGCCGTCGCTTCTTTTCTTAGCCCCTCTTTTTGCATGATAAAGGCAATACCTTTTGATTTTTTAGCACGGCTATGCGTGATTTCAAGATGAAAAGGTCCTGAACGCTGAATAGTCACGCCGTCAAGTTCCAAGCTCTGCAAGTATGCTTCCATCTCAACCATAGTCGCCTCATCAAAGGTAATCATCATGATTTTGAAAGTATAAGTCTCACCTTTAAGAAAGGCTGACTCTGTCAAAATAGTCGGGTCTTGAAGCGTAATGCTGGTCTCGTATCGGATTCCGTCATCTATTTTATCACAATACCAGCGGTTTAGGTCATAGTAAGACAAGCTGACGCTTGGAAAATGCTGGCGCACCGTTTGTAACAAGTGCTGAGCTGTCGCTTTTTTAATAATCTCGGTATGAAGTGGCTTAACTGCCCCATCAATGAGTTGATAGATGAGCCCACCATTAAAACCAACTTGAACCCCATCCAAACCAAGTGCATCGATAGCTTGACGCATTTCCATTGGAGCACGTGCTGATACCAAGGTGACTGGAAGACCCGCTTGACGAATTTTTTGTGCATTTGAGTCACTAACCCAACCCTTGCTGTTTAAAAGAGTCCCATCCATGTCAGAAAAGATACGTTTAATCATCTTCATTTACCTCGTTTTCATTTCTTGACTACAGTATAATAGCTGGAACGCGTTCCAGGTCAAGTACTTTTTTTAATTTTTCAAAAAAACACCGAACCACTGTCCGATGTTTCCTAAAATTATGCTTGGAGGGCTTCAACAACAGCCTGTCCAACAGAACGAGCTGGGGAAATTTTGACTGTTTCATCGTAAACTTTGACAGATTTGCGACCAAACATGATCCCTTTAAAATCATTCGTAATCATCAGGTCACCTCTTTCTTGAAACAAACGCAGTCGTGTGCGATTATTTTAGTTTACGCTATGATACTTGACTCGCCAATTAAAGTGACTTCGATGAAGAGTCGTGACAACGTAATCGAAGACTTGGTCTTACCAATTTCTGTCACGCTTTCTTCTTGCATCGTTTAGTTCTATATGGTAATATTTAGGTAAATAATAATTCTATATAGAACTAATTAAGAGGAAGGCATGACACAAGCATCGTTATTTGATTCAGACATGGTAGCTACTGCTCCGCTTGCTAATCACATGAGACCTGAAACTTTAGATGATTTTGTTGGTCAGGAGCACTTGGTTGGTCAGGGAAAGTTTCTGCGTGATACGATCAAAAACGACCAGGTCTCTTCCATGATTTTCTGGGGACCTCCTAGCGTTGGAAAAACAACCTTGGCTGAAATTATTGCGTGGCGAGGACCCAGTTTACATTGCTAGACGACTGATTCAATTTGCTAGCGAAGATGTTGATTTAGCTGACAACAGCGCTCTAATCTGGCCATTAACACCTTTCAAGCCTGCCAATTTCTTGGGCTACCTGAGTGTGACGTTCACCTGATCCAGTGCGTTATTTATCTGTCACTGGCTCCCAAATCCAACGCTGTCTACAAGGCACGCACAGCTGTTCAAAAAGATATTAAGAAGACGCAAAACGAGCCTGTCCCACTTCATCTGCGAAATGGCGCGACTAAACTGATGAAAGAAGTTGGTTACGATAAGGGCTATCAGCTGGCGCATTTCTATGAGGATAAATTGACCGCCATGCCAACGAGACCCGACAGCGTTGCTGACCACGTTCACTACAAACCAACTGAGGAAGGCAACGAAGCTCGGGTTAAGCAACGGCTAAAATACATTCAAGATTGGAAGAACAGGCATTCAACACACTTTTCAACTGATGATTAGAAGTAAAGGAGACAACTATGACCATTTCAAAATCAGGAGGCTACCTGACCTTGCAGGTACGTTTTCTCAACGGACGTTTATTTAATCGGCTTTTAGCCCAAGATGGCAGAGCCATTTATTCGGCTGAGCAGGGCAAGATTTTATCTGCTCTTTGGAGAAAATCTCCTCAAACAGCAACGGATATTGCAATTGTGACAGGCTTGGCCAACAATACCTTAACCCAAATGTTAAAAAAATTGGAGGAAAAGGGACTAATTACTAGCGGACCGCATCCGACTGATAAGCGCAAGCGATTATTTGACCTAACCGACTTAGGAAAAAGTCAAGAAGTTGTTGGCAATGAGGTTAGTCGGGAACTGGACGACATTTTTTACAAGGGCTTCTCTGACCAAGAGATTGCTCAACTGAACGGCTACCTAGAACGCGTGGTAGCCAATCTCCAAGAAGGCTTAGACAGAAAGGACAATAAATGATTAGTTTCAACCATATCAGCAAATCCTACGAAGACAACGAAGTCTTGACTGATATCACTTTTTCGATTGCAGATGGAGAATTTTTCGTCTTGGTTGGACCAAGTGGGAGTGGGAAGACAACCATTCTCAAGATGATTAACCGCTTGATTGAGCCTAGCTCGGGTCAAATTAAGCGTGATGATAAGTCGATTTCGACTATTGATTTGCGTCAGTTGCGTTTGGAGACAGGCTACGTCCTTCAACAGATTGCTCTCTTTCCAAATTTGACCGTGCAGGAAAATATTGAACTCATTCCTGAAATGAAGGGCTGGGACAAGGCTCGTCGTCTAGAAAAAGCGCGCCAGCTATTAACCAAAGTCGGACTTGACCCTGATAAATACTTGACCCGCTACCCTGCTGAGCTTTCTGGTGGGGAACAGCAGCGTATCGGCATTTTACGGGCCATTATTGCTGAGCCGAAGGTTCTTCTCATGGATGAGCCTTTCTCGGCGCTGGACCCGATTTCACGCCGACAATTGCAGGAATTGACCAAGCAATTGCAGAAAGAACTTGGAATCACCTTGGTTTTTGTCACTCATGATATGAAGGAAGCCATGCGATTAGCAGACCGCATTTGCATTATCAACGATGGGCAGATTAAACAGATTGCAAATCCAAAAGACATCAAGTCGCGTCCTGCCAGCGATTTTGTGCGCCACTTATTTGAGGAGGAAGACTAGATGCCCAACTTAATATCAACCTTTCAAGACCGATTTAGCGACTGGGTGACGAGCTTGGTTGAACACTTGCAAATCTCTCTTTTGACTTTGCTGGTTGCCATGCTGATTGCTATCCCGCTTGGGATTCTCATTAGCAATTCTAAGCGCATCAGCAACTGGATTCTTCAAATCACTGGTATTTTTCAAACCATTCCATCGCTAGCGCTATTAGGTTTATTCATCCCTTTCATGGGAATTGGTACCCTACCCGCCGTCGTAGCTCTGGTGGTTTATGCCATCTTTCCTATCTTGCAAAATACGGTCACTGCTATCCGCCAAATCGACCCCAACTTGGTTGAGGCTGCCACTGCTTTTGGCATGACCCACTGGGAACGGCTCAAAAAATTTGAGCTAGCTCTCAGTCTGCCAGTCATTGTGTCTGGGATTCGGACAGCTGCTGTTATGATTATCGGGACAGCTACACTGGCTAGCTTGATTGGGGCTGGCGGACTTGGTTCCTTCATTCTCTTAGGGATTGACCGCAACAACACTTCACTCATTTTGATTGGGGCTATCTCATCAGCACTGCTAGCCATTCTTTTCAACATCGTGATTGGGTATTTGGAAAAAGCCAAGCTCAAAACCATGGCGGTGGCTTTGCTCATTATGCTGATAGGACTATCTGGTTCTTACGCGCCAGCCTATTGGCCTAAAAAACAGCAAGAAACCCTTGTCGTTGCTGGGAAAATGGGAGCTGAGCCTGAAATCCTCATCAATATGTATAAACTGCTCATCGAGGACGAAACCAACATCAAGGTAACCGTCAAACCGAACTTTGGGAAGACAACCTTCCTTTACAAGGCGCTTAAATCTGGCGATATCGATATCTACCCCGAATTTACGGGGACCGTGACCGAGAGCCTGCTCAAAAATCCGCCTAAGGTGTCGCACGACCCCGAGGCTGTCTACAAGGCTGCCAAGGCTGGTATTGCTAAACAAAATAAACTAGCACTGCTCAAGCCTATGGCTTATCAAAACACCTATGCTGTCGCTGTGAAAAAAGACTTCGCCACTGAAAATGGCATCAGCAAAATCACTGACTTGGCTAAGGTCCAAGACACTGCAAAAGCTGGTTTCACCTTGGAATTTAACGACCGCCAAGATGGTAACAAGGGCTTGACCTCACTCTACGGACTCAACCTCAATGTCGCAACTATGGAACCAGCCCTCCGCTATCAAGCCATTCAATCAAATGAAGTGCAAATCATCGATGCCTACTCAACCGACGCGGAGCTGGTCAAATACAATCTGGTCGCCCTCAAAGATGACAAGCAACTCTTCCCACCTTATCAAGGAGCTCCGCTATTGCGCCAAAGCACTTTGAAGAAATATCCAAAAGTCAAGACTGCCCTCAACAAACTAGCTGGCAAAATCAGCGAAAAAGAAATGCAGAGCATGAACTACAAAGTCGGTGTGGAAGGCAAGTCTGCTAAAACCGTCGCCAAAACCTATCTTGAAAAAGAAGGTCTGTTAAACTAAAGGAGAACTCCCATGAAAGCAACACAATTATCCATCGATACCCTTGACCGAGCTCAAGAACGTTTTCTTGACACCTTAAACCAAATGACTGTGGACCAGGCAAATACCATGCCTCACCCACTTATCAAATCGGTGACTTGGCTCATTTGGCACACCAGTCGCATGCTGGACTACCAAGTTTCTCCGCTGGCTGGACTTGACCAACTCTATACCACTGACGGCTTTAAAGACCGCTTCAATCTTGATTTGCCCGACGATACTCAAGACTGGAAGCACACGCCTGAGGAAGCTGCAAAGGTCGTGGTCAGCGACAAGCAAGTTTTGATTGATTATTTGGAGGCAACAATCGCTCGCGCTAAAACTTATTTGTACACCCTAGACGAAAGCAGTCTTTCTGATATCATCGATCGCTCATGGACACCAGCCGTTACCCGTGATGTCAGATTAGTGTCAACCATAGATGACGCAGTCATGCACTCCGGACAAGCGGTCTACACACGTCGCCTAGTCATTAACAAATAAACGAGGTAGCCAAGATGAAAGCCATTCAAGTCAAAAATATTGAAGGCACTTTACCACTAGCTAGGGTAAGCAAGTGTAATGCAATGTTAATGATATTTTCAATAATTGATAAAACAAAAGATACTTAACTAAAAACGAGCTCGACCGAGTTCGTTTTTAGTTTGCTAAAGTTAAAATCGAATTGCTAAACAGTCAAATCGTCTAAATAGCCCCTGAACATTCTAAGAAAATCGAAAAATCTCAACTCAAGTCAGGTCATTCTCCCATAGGGTATCCACAAGGTTAATCGGGGAAGGACGGAAAGGTTTTTACCGAAAATTTGATTATTTGAGGTGAGCCAGCTTATTTTTAGTCAAGTTAGCCTCCATTTCTGCTTCAACTTTTTTGAATTCACTTTTTATTAACATAATTAGTCATCAGCTATTTATAAAACTGATGATTCACCACTTAAAATCATACCATGAATTAAAGAGCAATAACAAAATTTCAAGTAAGCCTATTTATCCTTATTAATTTAACTAACTAACCCGTGGTGCTAGTTAATTTCAAAATACTATAAAAAGTCCAAAAGGACTATACTGTAAGTGACTAAACAAACAGAGAGGACGTCCAAATGAGCCACTTACAGTATACCGCTAAATCTCATCACTTACAATGGAATTTAAAGCAATTATCAAAAATATGCCATCAGCTGTATAGGAATTACTGTCCTGAATCTTTCAAACATCGTCGAAAGGTTAACCTATCTAAGGTTTCAGACCAATCTCTATTAGTCTTACTTATCTTGCAAGCTGAACTGGGAATTAAGTCTCAACGTCATTTCTATCGTATCTGCCAACTATTTTCTTGCGGAAGGTTACTGGAACGAAGTCGTTTTAACCGGCGAGCACGACAACTGATTTGGTTAGTTCAACTCATCAGACAAGCAATGAATACCCAACTATCTCTTGATACCATTGTTATCATAGATAGTTTTCCCTTATCACTATGTCAACCTGTCCGTAATTATAGGACACGTATTTTTAATGGCTTGGCAGACATTGGTTACAATGCTTCCAAGAACCTATGGTTCTATGGGTTCAAAGTTCATATGCTGGTCACTCTATCAGACTATATTCTGAACTACGTTGTGACACCAGCATCTGTTCACGATATTAGAGCCGTTGAGGACTTACTGGAAAACTGCCATCACTCTTACATTTTGGCTGATTTGGGCTATCTTAGTCGCGAGCTTAGAAATAGTTAAGAATACAATATCCTTTTCAAGGAAAACTTTATTCACCTCACCGTCTCAATCTTCCAATTTCGCCACCCCGAGAAACGGATTGCCCCTTGCTCATCCGTTCGATAAATAGTAGTTTCCTTCAATCGTTCCAATGTTTCTTGGTGAGGGTGTTTGTAGCGATTATTTTTCCCAGCGGAAATGAGGCTGACGCTAGGTGATAATTGTTTGATGAAGTCTGGACTGGATGACCCTTTGGAGCCATGGTGACCTGCTTTCAGCACATCCACCTGCAAATTGGGATAGGCTGAAAGCAAATCTTTTTCCCCAGCCTCTTCCAAATCACCTGTAAAGAGAAAAGTCTTATCGAGCAATTTGCCATACAGAACCAGCGAATCATTGTTCTTGCCATCACCAACCTCCCAAGGGTAAAGCACCTGCAAGGAACTTCCCATAATCGGCACTCTGTCACCAGCTGAAAGAGCTCGCACGTGCAGCTTCATCGCATTCAGTCGCTTGACAAAGTCACCATTCGTCAAACTTCCCTGACTAACCAGCACCTCGCCAACCTTAACTTGTCTTGCCACCACTTCCATGTCCCCCATGTGGTCAGTGTCGGTATGGGTCAGCACCAGCTGGTCAATCTTTCCAATCCCACGACTTTTCAAATACGGCAGAAGCGTCCGTTCAGCATTAGCATCCGACCTGCGCTTGCGCCAAGCCTCCTTGACCCCAAACTCCACCTTGCCACCCGTATCAATCAGAACCGTCTTCCCACGCCAGTCCCTCAGCAGAATGCTATCCCCCTGCCCAATATCCACCACCGTCACCTCATTGGTCAGTGGATTTTTACAGATGAAAAATAGCAGAGCAACCAACACTAGCAATCCTCGACGCCAGCTCTTTCTTTTATGATAATCATATAGGAAACCCAAACCTAGCAGCAGGGCTAAGAGCAGAAATGAACTGGGCTGACCGAAAACCAACTGACGAGGAAACAAAGCGCCAGCCCCTTTTAACAAAACCTCCAAAAGCTCAAATAAGGGATTGACAAAACTTAGCCGTACCAGCGGTGCCAGCAAAAAGACCAAACTCAATAGAGGCAGAAAGACCAAGTCAAAGGCAAAGCCCAACAAGGCGGTCAAGACAATCGAAAGGGGTTGAAAACTAGCAAAATAAAGCATGAGTAAGGGTAGGACGCCAAATGTGATGCTGACTGTTTGACCCGCTATCTGTTTGACCTTGGATAGTCCTTCAAAGCTTGTCATAGATAAAATAAAGGCGTAGGCAAAGCTTAAAATCCCACCTGTCGTCTGCAGGAAATTTGGCATGATAAAGAAACAAACTAAGAGTGTTGCGGCAAAATTATCAAGTTTCTTAAGTCCTAGATTGGATAAAATAGCTTGTAGCAATGACCGTACCACAGACACCGTAAAGCCAGTCATGCCTGCATAGGCAAAGGAGAATGGTACTTGCAACCAAGCCACATAATCCCGTCTCGCACCCAATCTCAAAAAGAAATAGCGAAAAATTCCCAAGAAAAAACCAACTTGCATCCCAGAAAGAGCAAATAGGTGGATGATACCCAAACTACTATAAAGGTCACTCATTTCCTCAAAAGACTTATCCAGATAGCCGAACAAGAGCCCTGACATATAGTGGCGCATGGGATTGGGGAAGGTCAAGCTAAGTAAAATAGCTTGACGACGTTTCTCCTGCAACCATTCCACAGGTGTTCTCGGAGAGATAACTCGCACTGACTGAATTTGTTCAATCCTAGCAAGGCGGTAAATGCCTTGTGTTTTGAGGTAACGCCTATAATTAAAACCACCAAAATTACGTTGACCATCTGGAATTTCTAGACTTGCCTTAACGTTAAGTTGAACAGTCTTATTCAAGTTAGCAAATCGCTTTTGTTCATCCTGACTCTTCAAGGGATAAAAAGCTTGATAGGTCTGTCCTTGCGATTTCCCGCGGAAGCTGAGCAAATCACCATTCACGCTGATGGTATCTGGGATGACTTGGATGCTGGTCAGTTGCGAGGGCTGAGCCTTGTCCTGCACCGTCTCATCATGTCGCAAATAGGCAAAATAGCCTGAAAATAGGGATAAAATGACGAGAGTTTTTAAGACGTTTTTTCGGTCTTGGTTGAACCATAGGCAGAGCAAAGAAAAGACAAATAGCCCCAGCCCTGCTATTGACCAAGAAAATAGCAAAAAATAAAGCTGGACGATGAAAAATGCAAGCGAGATGGGCTTGAGGGGCAGACGGCTAATCAACCGTCACCTCTGCTCTCAGGCGCTCCAAGGTCTTGTCGCCGATGCCAGAGACATTGCTCAAATCATCCACCGACTTAAAGCCACCATTACTGTCGCGATAATCCAAAATGTCCTGAGCACGCTTTTCTCCGATACCTGAAATGGTCTGCAAGTCTGCTAGCGTCGCCTTATTGAGGTTGATTTTTCCTTGGCTAGACTGTGTTTCTGATGCCGTTGAGGTTGCAGGTGTGGCAGTAACCTCGCTGACTGCTTCGCCAACTTTTGCGACATAGACCACTTGTTCATCGGCTACTTTCTGAGCCAGATTGACTGAGTTTTTGTCTGCCTCTCCCGAGAAGCTACCCGCAACCTTAACCGCATCAGTCACTCGACTGCCAGCGGGTAAAGTGTATACACCTGGTTTTTGCACCGCTCCTTTGACATCGACAGTCACTTGCTGGCTTTCAGTCGCCACTTTTTCTTGAGACTGATCTGTTTTGGGCTGAGCAGACGATTGCGAGACTGCTTCAAGCTGCGGTGTCAGTTGGCTGACCTGCTCGACTTTTGGCTCTGCCTTTGTCACCAAAAAGACAGCAACCACAAGGACTGCTCCCAAGACAAGGCCAGCCTGCCACTTGTATTCTTTTGCTTTTTCTAATAACGTTTCTAACATAAAAAGACCTCCACTTACTTATTCGCAACGGAAGGTGAAAATCTTTTACAAAAGCTGAAAAAATTCCTATAATGGAGCTATTAGATCAAAAGGAGACCCTATGACACGTGCACTTCTAGTCGTTGACATCCAGCAAGCCTTGATTGACCTAGAGCCAACCAACAAAGACACTTATCTAGCCAAGGTTGACAAAGCCATCGCTCACTTCCGAGAAAGAGGCGAGGAGGTCATCTTCGTTCAACACACCGAAGATGATAGAGAATTGCTGGCGCTTAATAGCAAGGGCTGGCAGCTCTACGCAGGACTTGATGTCAGAAAGGATGATAAAATCATCCGCAAATACTTCAACTCTGCCTTTCGAAAAACCAACCTCGAAAGCTACCTAAAAGAGAAAGCCATTGACCACCTTGTCGTCTGTGGCATGCAGGTTGAGTACTGCATCAATGCAACCCTGACCGTTGGCTTTGAAAAAGAAATCAATCTAACGGTTCTATCCGACGCCGTCACCACCTACGACCGTGATAACATGACTGGTCAAGCCATCATGGGTTTCTACAACCAAACTATCTGGCCAAACTTCGCCAAAGTCATCCCAACAGACCGACTGAACTAGCTAAAAAGTCCTCGGCAATCACACCGAGGACTTTTCTATTATTTCAAATGTTTTTCTGGTTTCCAAACAAAGCTAGCAATGTAGCTAAAGATTAGGGTCAAGATAACCACAACCAACGCTACGAGTCCAAGTGGAATACGGTAGATGTAGGTCAATGGATTTGGTTTCTTGCCATTGTTATAAGTGGCATTTTCAGCATCCAAACGGTCAAATTCTGCTTGGATACGGCTGGCTACTTCTTCAATTCCCTCGTCATTCATGCGTTTGATGTCTGAGATATCGATTGGATTCCCAAAGTTCATGTCCACGCGCTCACCAGTCACAAGTCCCTTCAATTCACGAGGTCCCTCATAAACAACAGGCATGATTTTAACCTTAGCCATCTTAGCAATGACAGCAACACCACCCTTAACATCTGTCGAATGACGGCTACCGCTTGGAAACATAATCAAAGAACGTTTGCTTTTCTTGAGCATCTTGATTGGGTACTTGATAGCTTCTTGACCAGGATTGTCACGGTCAATGGGGAAAGCCCCACACATGCGAATCCACCAACCGAAGATACGGTTGGTAAACAATTCCTTCTTAGCCATGAAAATGAACTGCTTAGGACGAGCAGCGAAAGCCATATAGACGGGGTCCCACCAAGTACGGTGTGGCGCCACCAAAATATAATTCTCATCCTTGTTCAAAATTTTGTCTTCATTATGGAAATGCGCGTTGCCATTGAAAATCCACAGCAAGAACATGACCAATCCACGTAAATAAGTATAAAACACGAGCTTTTTCCTTTCCTAAATCAAATTTTTAACTTACCTTATTCTACCATGCTTAGGCTAATTTAGAAAGAAGAAACTGGTTTTGAAGTGCAGGCTTGGGGGATTTTAGCTATTCTGCGCCAGCAATTTTTGCTATAATAAGCCTATGACAAATCCAATTTTAAAAGAAAATGAACGTATCGACCAGCTTTTTTCGACTGATGTGAAGATTATTCAGAACAAGGAAGTTTTTTCCTACTCTATCGACAGCGTCCTCCTGTCGCGCTTTCCCAAGTTGCCATCGCGCGGGCTTATCGTGGACCTTTGCTCTGGTAATGGCGCCGTTGGGCTCTTTGCTAGCACCAAGACTTCTGCCAAGATTGTGGAAGTTGAGCTTCAGGAGCGCCTAGCGGACATGGCTGAGCGGTCAATCCAGCTAAACGACCTTAGCGACCAAGTGACCATGGTTAACGACGACCTCAAAAACCTGCTTAACCATGTGCCACGGTCACAAGTTGACCTCATCCTCTGCAATCCGCCCTATTTTAAAGCGACGGAGACCTCCAAGAAGAATATCAGTGAGCACTATTTGCTTGCCCGCCATGAGATTACGACCAACCTAGAAGAAATTTTCAGCGTAGCTAGACACGCGCTCAAGTCCAACGGTCGTATGGCCATGGTTCATCGTCCTGACCGTTTCTTGGAGATTATTGACACCATGCGCCAGTATAACCTCGCGCCCAAACGTATCCAATTTGTCTATCCCAAGCTAGGCAAGGATGCCAACATGCTCCTCATCGAGGCTATCAAGGACGGCTCAACCGAAGGCATGAAAATCCTCCCGCCCCTCATCGTCCACAAGGACAACGGCGACTATACCGACGAGATTTTCGAGATATATTTTGGGAAAAATAGCAGAGCTAATGGCTGATGCAGTAGCTTACATGTACGTGGTCCGTTGCGCAGATGACACGCTCTACACCGGTTACACAACCGACTTAGAGCGCCGCATCAAGACCCACAATGCAGGCAAAGGCGCTAAGTACACCCGCGTCCGCAGACCCGTCAAACTCATCTACTCTGAAAGTTTCGCTAGCAAAAACCAAGCCATGTCCGCAGAAGCCACCTTCAAACGCAAAACTAGAAAACAAAAACTCGACTACATCGCCACACACAAAAATGAGGACTCGACTAACGACTAACCATCAAACCATAGATTAAAAGAGGAAGGACTCCCAAAATAAGGGCTCTATAATTTCTGTAGTGGGTAAATCCACCACAGAGATTATGGGGCTTTTTCAGTGTAGCAAAAAAGCTCCATAAGACTTATAATGAAAAGCGACTAAACCATCATTAGGAAGACCTTATGGAACAGCTTAAGAATACCACAGAACTCATCGGATTAAAAGACAAAAATATCAAAATCAAGACGGTTTTTAAGGCTGATACCCACATCACGATTGAGGCTAGCCTAGACTATCAGCCTCCACTCTGCCCTCACTGCAAAAGTCAGATGAGCAAGTATGACTTTCAACGAGCTTCTACTATTCCAATCCTAAGACCCTTCGCTCTCCTATTTTTAGGCTCAGGCTGAAACAGTCTCTCCCCAGACTGTTTCACTCCCCAAAGCTAAAATCGTGCTCGACCGCTTCCATATCGTCCAACACCTTGGCAAGGCTATGATAGCGACCAGAATTGCCATGATGAAGACCTTTGACAAGCATTCTCTCCCTTATCGAGCTATGAAAAATCACTGGAAAATACTCCAGAAAGACAGTCACAAACTTTCTGACAAACGCTTTTATTCACGAACCTTTAGGCAAACCTTGACTCCGAAAGAAATTGTTAAGAAAATTCTAGATTTATCGGACGAACTCCGCTATTATTATGACTTGTATCAACTCTTATTATTCCATTTTCAAGAGAAGAATACCGACCATTTTATGGCACTGATTGACGACAACCTTCCCTTTGTCAATCCTATATTTACCGCTGTCTTTAAGACCTTCAAGAAATACAAATCCTACATCGCAAACGCCCTGGAGCTCCCTTATTCTAACGCTAAGCTAGAAGCCACTAACAAACTCATCAAGGACATTAAGCGTCAAGCTTTCGGCTTTCGAAACTTCAAAAACTTTAAAACAAAAATTCTCATCGCTTTGAACATCAAAATAGAGAGAACCAATCTGATTCTCTCTAGATGTTAGTGATAAGTCACCCACTACAGTTGACAATGAGCCAAGTTAATAGGCAACAAAACAAATAAGCACCTGAATTAGATGCTTATTTCCATGTTATATCATTATTATTTGTCGCCTTTGTTACGGATAACAAAGCCGTTTTTCTTCTCACTTGAAGTGCGGTGTGGTCGACGATTTTCTTTGTTTTCAAAATCCCTACGGTTCTTGTTTGAGGTACGTTTGAAATCACGACGGTCACCGTTGCGATCATTACCATCACGTCCGCCACGACGATTTCCTCGGTCATTACGACGACGGTCACCACCACGATTATTACGACCACCTTTACCTTGGAAGCCACCGCCTGATGGTTTGAATGGTAATGGTTTTTCACGTGCAATTTCCACTTCTGGAAGTGTATCTGGGTCTTGGACAGTCAAGCTCAAAACATACAAAGCCAACTCTTCCGGAGTGAATTCCGCAGCCAATTTAACCGCGTCACCCTTGAATTTGTCAAAGTTAGCACGAATGGCTTCGTCCGCAAAATCACGTTCGATTTTAGCAAGAGCCACTTTTTTCTTAGCTTGGAAAGCCTCTTCAGCAGTCGCTGGCTTAAGACCTTTCATGCGCTTCTTAGTCAAGTTCTCAATGATAGCCAAGTAACCCATTTCGTTTGGTGACACGAAGGTGATTGATTGACCATGTTTACCAGCACGACCGGTACGACCGATACGGTGAACATAACTTTCAGGGTCTTGTGGAATATCGTAGTTGTAGACGTGAGTCACACCTGAAATATCCAAACCACGCGCCGCCACATCTGTTGCAACCAAGATATCAAGGTTATCATTTTTAAAATCACGAAGAACACGAAGACGTTTGCCTTGGTCAAGGTCTCCGTGGATACCTTCTGCACGGTAACCACGTAACTTAAGTCCGCGGGTCAATTCATCAACACGACGTTTGGTACGTCCAAAAACGATAGACAGCTCTGGTTGGTCAACATCCATAAGACGCGTCATGGTATCAAATTTTTCTTGTTCTTTGACACGGATATAATATTGGTCAACCAAGTCCGTTGTCAATTCCTTAGCCGCAATTTTCACATGCTCAGGCTCTTTCATGAACTGCACACCGATACGTTTGATAGCATCTGGCATCGTTGCTGAGAAAAGAAGGGTTTGACGTGTTTCTGGCACACGGCTGATGATAGCTTCAATATCTTCAAGGAAGCCCATGTTAAGCATTTCATCCGCTTCATCCAAAATCAAAGTCTCAACATGATTAAGTTTAAGCGCCTTGCGTTTAATCAAGTCAAGCAAGCGACCCGGTGTCCCCACAACGATATGAGCACCTGAACGAAGCGCCTTGATTTGTTTTTCAATGCTAGAACCACCGTAAACAGAGCGTACTTTAACACCCTTATCACGACCAAAACGGAAAAGTTCCTCTTGAGACTGCACAGCCAATTCACGAGTAGGCGCAATGACAAGTGCTTGAATAGTATTATCTTCAGTATGAATTTTATTTAGAGTTGGCAACCCAAAGGCAGCTGTTTTACCAGTACCCGTTTGCGCTTGACCGATAACATCCTTACCTTTGAGGGCGAGTGGAATGGTCATTTCTTGAATTGGAGATGGCTCAACAAAGCCTGCTTTTTCTACCGCTGAAAGAATATCTTGCGATAAGTTAAGTTCTGTAAATTTCAAATGTTTCTCTTTTCTAAAAGACAGTGCGAAGCTGTCTTATAAGCCTTTATTCATTGTCTTTATTAACAACCTAACTAGTGTAACACAATTAAAACTAAAAAGATAGAAAATAAGTTGTGAAAAGGTTTTTATTTAGGATAATAAGCTGCGCTAAACACCAGCAAGCCCAAGACAAAAGCCAAAATCAAACTAAACACTAATTCCTGGTTCTGTCTAATCATCAAGCTAACCATGCGACATAAAACCCCAATCTCCAAAATAAGCACAATCCCATAGCGCTTGCGCCTTCGCTCAATAGAAGCCACCCGAAAACGCATCAAACCAACCATTACAACAAAAAGATAAAATAACCCAGTCAATAGAGCAAGCACGGTCAAAAACACCTTTGGGAAAGCCAGATGACCAACCATAGCAATGACTAATGTCAACCAAGCTAGCCCAGTCATCACCCAAACAACGTTTGTCATCTTCTTTCCCATCCCCTAAACCTCAATTTGATTACCGCAAAACAGCTTCAGCAAGTGCCTGCTGAATTTCCACCACGTTATGGTCACTATTAAACTGCAAAACTTCAGCTGGCTCTGCTGCCGATGAAATCCAAATTTTCAATTTCGCATCCAAATCAAGATGTCCCGAAGTCTCTACCGTAAATCGCGAAATAGACCGATAAGGTAAAGATTTGTAAGAAGTCTTCTTCCCAGTCACCCCCTGCTTATCCACCAAAATCAAACGATAATCTGTAAAGACAATCAAATCCCGCACCAAAATAAAAGCCAGATTAACCTGCTCATCTGGAATCAGAATATCCTCCAGCTGACGCTCCACCTTATCATTGTCATGCTGTGACGCATTACCAATCATCCCTGAAAATAGTCCCATATCAGCACCTCCTATGTTTTTTCTTCATTATACCCAAAAGCCAAAGAAAAAGCACAGGAAAACTTGTTCCCTGCACCTTCTTGATAAGAACCTCCATCTTGCTAGGCAAGATATCTATCTTAATCGCTAGTTTCCTAACGCATTAAGCAACATTAATATAACGACGAACGCCTGAATTACTGATATAGCTAATCCATTGTGCCCCATCTCTACTAATAACTTTATCATAGTTAACCTTGTCGCCAGCATTGTAGTAAGCAACTACATCAGCAGATTTACTTGGGTTGTTAACAATAGCAGAGTGTTTTGTCATAGTGTAGCTACCACTTGCTGGAAGGCTAGCTTTAGCGGTTTCGGCAGGTCTAGCTGATGCTTGACTAGCTGAAACAGTAGCTACCGGAATGTAACGACGAGTACCACTATAGCTCTTATATGAAATCCATTCATGATTATCAGCTACAAGTACTTGGTCATAATTGATTGTTTCCCCTTTTTGGAAATTAAATTCAGTCGCGCTAGCCATTTTAGCTTCTGATTTCACATCAACCGTTTTTGTAAAGGTATAAGTGCCGCTTGCTGGAAGATTAGATGTCACTGCTTGCGCTGTTGCTTCAGTCGCTGTTTTTGTAGTTGTATCACTTGTCTTCGCCGATTCCGTTGCTAATTTAACAACAGGAAGATAACGGCGAGCACCGCTATAACTTATGTATGAAATCCATTGATAACCGTCAGCTTTGACTACTTTATCATAGTTGACTTTGTCACCTTTATCGTAGTAAGCGAGTTCTGGAGAAGTAACTTTTGCTTCTGCCTTAATACTTGTTCTTTCAGTAAAGGTATAAGTACCGCTCGCTGGAAGGGTTGTTTCAGTAATAGGTTTTGTTTCTGCCTTAGTTTCCAATGTCACTTGGCGACCAGTGACACCTTTCAATTGACCATTTGGTTGATCGTAGTAAAGATGAACATTGTAAACACCTAAGTCACCTTTGTGATCACTCACTTTGACACTTGTTTGATAAGAACCGTCGGCTTGTTTGCTAGCTGTGTACCAGATAAGGTCATCTTGTCCACCAACTTCTGACCAAACAGGCACTTTGACTTCTGAAATACCATCTTTATTGTAAACATCTGTTACACGAACATCAAAGCCCTTATCAGATTGATTTTGAATGGTAATAGTACCTGTAGTTGCTTGTTTAACAGGTGTGCTAACCACATCTTTAGTCGTATCCTTAGCTACAGTTGCTTTTTCAAGAGCGATGTAACGGCGAGTACCACTGTATGACACGTAAGAAATCCATGAATGATTGTTCGCTGTCAAAACTTTGTCATAATTAATCTTGTCGCCCTTGTTTAGATAGAAAGCGACTGGACTATCCATCTTAGCATCATTACGAACAGCAGTACGGTCAGTTGTCACATAGCTACCGCTACTTGGAAGAGTTTCTTCTTTTTTATCTGTCGTAGTAATAGCTGGCGCTTTAGCATCAGAAGATACTTGAGCTTTCGCTTCCCCAACAGAAATGTAACGACGTGTACCGTTGTAAGACACGTAAGAAATCCATTGATGGCTATCCGCTGTTAAAACCTTGTCATAATTAACAGATTCACCCTTGTCATAATAGTAGATGGTTGGACTTGATGTTTTTGGTTCGTTTTTAATAGCAGCTTTTTCAACAAAAATGTATTTTCCTTTATCAGGAAGATTGCTATCTTTGGTTGTTTTATCTGTAATGGTTGGACTTTCTTGGATTGCTGTTTTTAGCTCTGCAATGGGAGCGTAGCGACGAGTACCGCTGTATGAACGATAGCTGACCCAAGTGTGGTTATCTTCATTGACAACCTTGTCGTAGTTAACGCTGTCGCCTTCGTTGAAATAAAAGACAGTTGGTTGGCTCATATTGGCAGCATTTTTGACTTCTGTACGCTTTGTGAAAACATAGGTTCCTTGCGCTGGGAGAGTGCTTGTAACAACTTTGCTTGTTGCTAGTGTATCAGCCGATGTGCTAGAAATTGTCTTAGGGTCAACAGTCTCTGTTGCTGTAGATTCTACTGTTGTGTCCGCTGAAACTTCTGGAAGTTCACTAGATTTCGCTGTAGTGGTAGTAACTTCTGTTGCTGGTGTTTTTGCTTCAACTGGTTCTGATGTCACAGTTTCTGTAGGTACATCCTCTTTAGCTGGTGCAGATTTAGTTTCTGTAGTAGTTGATTCAGTAGTATTATCAGTAACAACTGCTGCGCTACTTGTGCTAGTAACTTCTGCTGGTGTTTTTTCCTTAGTGCTGACAATGATATTATTAGTATCAGCTTGTGCTTGATTACTATCCACTAAACCAGGAACCCAGGTTGAGACGGTATTTGTTGTTACTTCGTCTGCAGAAACAAGTGGAGAATTGGCAAACATCACACAACCAATCAATACTGAAGCAGCACCAATTGAATATTTACGAATTGAGTAACGTTGTTCTTGGTGGTTATATCCTTTTGTTTTCATCATCTTAATCACACTTCCTAAACTTACTAATCATCTGTTGAAAATGATTTGGCAAGTTCCTAAATCGTTTTCTATTTCTTTATGGTTTTATTGTAACGCTTTTAGAATATTTTGCAACACTTTTGTAATATTTTGTCATCTTTATTTCGTTTTTAAGCTAAATTGTCATATACTAAATAACATTTGCAACTAAAAAACACCTTTTAAATCACTTTATTGTGACAAAAAGGTGTCAATTATTACATTTTTTCTTCTAGTTTAACATCAGGATATTTATCAGCAAACCAACGGAGAGCAAAATCATTTTCAAACAAGAAGACTGGTTGGTCAAAGCGGTCTTTAGCTAAAATATTACGGCTTGAAGACATGCGCTCATCCAAATCATTTGGACTAATCCAGCGAACCGTCTTTTTACCCATTGGTGTCATGACAACTTCTGCGTTGTACTCACCTTCCATACGGTGCTTGAAGACTTCAAACTGAAGTTGACCAACAGCACCAAGCATGTATTCGCCTGTTTGGTAGTTTCTATAAAGCTGGATAGCTCCTTCTTGTACCAATTGTTCGATTCCTTTATGGAAGGATTTTTGTTTCATGACGTTTTTAGCAGAAACTTTCATGAACAATTCTGGTGTGAAGGTTGGCAGTGGTTCGAATTCAAATTTATTTTTTCCGACAGTAAGCGTGTCGCCAACTTGGTAAGTCCCCGTATCATAGACTCCGATGATGTCACCTGCAACAGCATTGCTTACATTTTCGCGACTCTCAGCCATGAACTGAGTCACGTTTGATAGCTTAGCCCCCTTACCCGTGCGGGTCAAATTCACGCTCATCCCACGTTCAAATTCACCAGAGACAATACGAACGAAGGCGATACGGTCACGGTGGCGTGGGTCCATGTTGGCTTGGATTTTAAAGACAAAACCTGAAAAATCTTTATCAAGCGGGTCAATCATGTCACCCTCTGTCGTTTTGTGACCGTGAGGTTCTGGCGCGAATTCCAAGAAGGTGTCAAGGAAAGTTTGTACCCCAAAGTTTGTAAGGGCTGAACCGAAGAATACTGGTGTCAAATTACCATCCAAGATAGCTTGTTCTGAGAACTCATTACCTGCTTCTTCTAACAATTCAACATCTTCCAAAACTTGTTGGTAGAATGGGTTGTTAGCAAATAATTCATCACCAGCTTCAAGTGCTGCAAAACGTTCATCGCCTTTGTAAAGTTCCAAACGTTTGTTGTACAAATCGTAAAGTCCTTCAAAAGCTTTTCCCATCCCAATTGGCCAATTCATTGGATAACTTGCAATACCAAGCACTTCTTCCAATTCTTCCAACAAATCAAGAGGCTCACGACCATCACGGTCCAATTTGTTAATGAAAGTGAAAACTGGGATGTTGCGGTGTTTAACAACTTCAAAAAGTTTTTTGGTCTGCGCTTCAATACCCTTGGCAGAGTCGACAACCATGACCGCAGCGTCCACCGCCATTAGCGTACGGTAAGTATCTTCAGAGAAGTCCTCGTGCCCTGGTGTATCAAGGATATTGACACGTTTTCCAGCATAATCAAATTGCATCACTGATGAAGTAACGGAGATACCACGTTGCTTTTCAATATCCATCCAGTCAGATTTAGCAAAGTTCCCTGTCTTTTTCCCTTTAACAGTACCCGCTTCGCGGATTTCGCCCCCGAAGTAAAGTAATTGTTCAGTAATCGTCGTTTTACCAGCATCCGGGTGAGAGATGATGGCAAAAGTACGGCGTTTTTTAATTTCATCTTGTAATGTCATTTTCTTTTCCTTTTTTTGATAATAGCAGAGCTTTTTACAGATAAATAGCTACTTTTCTTTTTACATTGGTCATTCCTATTTCGTGACAATAAAAAATAGAGGCACTGTCTCTAACTTTACTATTATAACGAATTTAGGGGCTTTTTTCAATCATTATCCACGGTGAAAAAGCTGGCGCAGTACCTTAAAAATTAAAAAAAACGTGAGCAAGCTAATCTCACGTTTAATACTAATTTTCAACCAAGGCATCTACAATAGCTGATAGATTCATTGAATTTGAGCCTTTTAAGAGAATTTGGTCATGTTCTCCCAAAACTTCGCGAATTTGGCTGAGAAGGTCATCAAATCGATCCTCTTCTTCATTTTTCTTGAAGAAATAAACTTTTCCAATTGGAAACATTTGACTAGCTAGTTGTGATAAGTCTTGGATATCTTTTCCGTAACAAATCAATGTGTCAATAACATCTGGGCGTAAGCTCATAATCATTTGATTATGAAGATTGACTGAAGCTTCTCCTAGTTCTTTCATGTCTGCCAGTACAGCAATTTTCTTGCCACCTTCATTATTTGGGATAGCAGAGAAAGTTTCTAAAATCAGCTTCATGGCTGTTGGATTGGCATTATAAACGTCTGACAGAATGTCTGCACCATTTGCCGCTTTCTTCCATTCTGTGCGGTTGCGGGTCAGCTCAATGTTCTCCAAAGCGTCAGCAATATCATCATCAGAGACAGCCAGTAGTTTTCCGACATAACTTGCTACCATAGCGTTTGTGGCATTGTATTTTCCTGGGACGGGAAGGGTCAACTGACGGTCGATAACATTTGTTCGGAAAGTCAATGAATCTTTTCTTTCCTCGAGTTCTGTAACCATCAACTCTTGCCCATCCCCGAAGCGAATGACCATTTGATTTTCAGGAAGATAGGGGTCAACAATGCTGTCGCCTGGAACAATCAAAATACCATCTGAGTCCATACCGTCCACGATTTGCATTTTTCCTTGAGCGATTTTTTCACGGCTACCAAAGAATTCTAGGTGCGCTTCGCCAATCAAGGTCACCACTGCAATGTGGGGCTTGGCAATTTCAGACAAAAGATGAATATCACCGAGATGGTCCTGTCCCATTTCAAGAACGATTTTTTCAGTGTCTTCTGGCATATGGAGCACCGTATAAGGAAGACCAATTTCATTGTTGTAATTGCCCTGTGTTTTATAAGTTTTGTAAGTCGTTGCAAGGATAGCTGCAATCATGTCCTTAGTCGTCGTTTTCCCATTAGAACCCGTGACCGCCACAACATCCACGCGCATTTTTTCAATATAATAAGCTGCTAAATCTTGAAAAGCTTTTAGGCTGTCATCAACCCAGATATAAGGGACACCTGCTAATTCTTTTTCAGAGAATGTTGCTACTGCTCCATTTTCAAAAGCAGTCGTGATAAAATCATGACCATCACGTACACCCTTCAAAGGTAGGAATAAATCTCCCGCCTGAATCTTGCGACTATCAAATTCAATCTGACTCAGAGGAACGTCATCAAATTCCGAGATTTGATTTTTTGCGCCAACAGCCTTGGCAACTTCATGCAAACTTAATTTCATCTTTTATCCTTCTTTTGTATTCTTATCCCAAAACTGGAAATCTATAAAACGGTAAGATAAGTCAATTATAACATATTTTATCAGTATAGATCTACTGAACTTAATCATTCAGATAGGAAAAGACCCGCTCCATACAGAACCGAGTCTTCAACTTCATTATTGAATTCTTTTAAATCAAATGACTTTCACGTTTTTCAAACATTTCTTTGGCAAGGTCAACTAGCTTTTCAATCAAGTCTGAATAGCTAAGTCCCATATTTTCCCAAAGGAGTGGGTACATTGACCATTGAGTGAAACCGGGCATGGTGTTCAACTCATTGAGGTAAATATTACCATCTTCTGTCAGGAAGAAATCACAGCGTGACAAACCGCAACCACCAATAGCACGGAAGGCAATAGCTGCATAATTACGCATTTCTGCCATGACAGCCTCATCAATCTTCGCAGGGATGTCCATGGTAATCTTGTTATCGATATATTTGGCATCGTAATCATAGAAGGCCACATCCTTGACGACTTCTCCAGGAAGAGTTGTTTTCACGTCAGTATTTCCCAAAATACCAACCTCAATCTCACGAGCGTTGACACCTTGTTCGATTAAGATACGGCTATCGTATTTGAGCGCAAGCGCAATGGCAGAGCGGAGACCCGCTTCGTCATCAGCTTTTGAAATACCAACTGAAGAACCCATATTAGCAGGCTTAACAAACAATGGATAAGTCAATTCCGTATTGGCTTTAGCAATCGTTGCATCTAAATTGCTACCTTCAACGTAAGTCACATAAGCAACCTGTGGCACACCAGAACTTTCAAGGACATGTTTAGTTGCAATTTTATCCATAGCTACACTTGATGACAAGATATTTGTCCCAACGTAAGGCATTTTAAGGACTTCAAGGAAGCCTTGGATAGAACCATCTTCTCCCATTGGACCATGAAGAACCGGGAAAACGACCGCTCCTTCCTCATAAATATCACTCGGACGAATTGCTTTTGACAAATCAACAGTGGCATTTGTCATCAATTTTTCATCAACTGACGGTACTGTATCAAATTCTTGAGTTTTAACAAATTGACCATTTTGTGTAATAAAATAGGTTTTCACAAAGAATTTATCGTAATTAACGGCACGCATGACGCTTTCAGCTGACAAAACTGACACTTCGCGTTCAGCAGAACGCCCACCGTAAAGCAAGACAAGTGTTTCTTTAGACATGGTAATTCTCTTTTCTTTCAAACTAAATTTGCTCTAATATCATACCACATTTTGATAAAAGTTTCAAAAATCCTTTGTAACAACTATCACAAACAGTAAAAATATTCACTAGAGCTGACTGTTATTAAAAAAATAGGCGCTGAGCACCTATTTTCTATAATTCTGTACGATTTTCGATAGCGCGAAGCAGGGTTACTTCATCAGCATATTCAATATCTGAACCGACTGCTAGCCCCCTAGCAAGGCGGGTAACCTTGATTCCAGCAGGTTTCAAGACGCGTGAAATATACATAGAAGTCGCTTCACCATCAGCTGTTGCGTTAGTTGCCACGATGACCTCTGAGACTTCGCTATCCATCAGGCGGGTAATCAACGATTTGAGGTTGATATCATCAGGACCGACCCCATTCATAGGGGAAATCAAGCCGTGCAAAACATGATACAAGCCATGGTATTCTTGGATTTTCTCCATAGCAGAGACATCCTTACTGTCCTCTACAACAAGAATTGTTGAGCGGTCACGACTATCGCTGGTACAGATTTGACAAGGGTCTTCGTCTGTCAAATTTCCACAAATTGAGCAATAAGTCAACTCACGTTTAGCTGCCAGTAGATTTTTGGCAAATTCATTGACATCCTCATCACTCATGCCGATGGTGTAAAAAGCTAGGCGGGTAGCTGTTTTAATGCCAATACCTGGTAATTTTGAAAAACTATCAATCAATTTTGCAATTGGACTTGGATAAAGCATGTTATCACCTTTCTTCTTTAATTTGCGAAATTGGACACATAAGTGTCAATCATATCTCGGGCAATATTTTGATGGACTTTGGTATCGTCTGTTGTAACGTGTGGGTACATGACAGCAACAGCGATTTTTTTATTAGTATCATAGGCTATAGCGTTCAAATTGTAAGTAGACACCGAATCACCTGAGCTGTTCTTAGCATAAGTTTCAGCTGTACCAGTTTTACCGCTAATGGTTGTTACTGAGCTCCTCATCGTTGTACCTGTAGCATAGCCACTACTACTATTAACCACATTGTAGAAACCATTTTGGATAATTCCAATCTCGTCTGCTGAGATATTGACTTGATTCAATTTTTCCCCTGTCACTTGACGAACAAGATTCCCTAAACCGCCATCATCTGAGCTGGAATAAACACCGTCAACAATATGTGGTGAAATACGAGTTCCTCCATTGGCAACTGTCGAGATGTACTGAGCCAACTGCATTGGGGTATAAGCATCAAACTGCCCAAAGGATTCCATCAAAGTACTGCTGAGGCTATAATCAGATGGGCTATAACCTTCAGATTCTGGTAGGTCCAAGCCAGTATTAGTCCCTAGACCATATTCAGCATAGGTCGCACGAAGAGCCTTCATTGCTTTTTTGTAGTCGCCCGTCATCAATGAATCACCAGTCTTGTAGTCTTGTCCCATCATGCGAAGGGCAATCTGAACCATGTAAGTATTTGAAGAATATTCCAAGGCCTGAACAGCAGAAATTGGTGTTAAACCGCTTGTAAACCAAGACTTAATACCCGCAATTTCTTGGTCATAGAGGACTTCATTTCCTGAAAGGGCATTATTTTCCCAGCCAGACGAAATCGTTGCCCCCTTGACAACTGAACCAGGGGTGAAGTTGTCGGTGATGGTCCCCAGATTATCAGCTTCAGTTTGGCCGTCCTTATTTTTCAAGCCAGCAATCGCCAATACTTTTCCTGTCGATGGTTCTAAAGCGACAGCATACACGCCTTCTGAGTAAGTCGCCCTGCCACTTGACAATTCTGAACTAAAATATTGCTTCAAAATATTTTCAACTGCTTCTTGGTATTTTAAATCGATAGTCAGCTTAAGATTGTCGCCTTTGCCACCTTCAGAAGTGGTTTTATCGCTCGTGATTTTGCCTTTTTTGTTAACCGTAATTTTACGCACAGTGCGCTTACCTTGCAAATCTGACTCGTATTGCTTTTCTAGATAGGATGTTCCGACACGGTCATTGAGGGAATAGCCCTTTTTCAAATAGGCTTTCGCTTCTTCCTTAGGCAAGCCTGTTTTTTCAGTAGACAAGGTACCAATAACATCTGACAGAGAGCTATCGACATCCTTACGATTCCATTTGGTTGTGATAGAAATCCCATCAAATTTGTACTTATTGGCCGTGATGTAGGCAATCTGGTCTTCCGATAAATCAGCTGTGGTTAATTTGACCATCCCAAAGGTCGTTGCCGCATTCATTTCACTAAACAAGTGAACCAATTTTAACTCATCATCAGAGTAATTCACTTTATCATCCGATACCGCAGCGACAGCGTTTGAATAGATAGTTGACTCGGTTAAAGAATTGCCATAGTTGTCGTATTTTTTACTTCTTGGTAATGATGCAACAACTTTTTTATAGACACTAGAATCAGCCAAATAATAATCACGTTTTTGACGATCAGTCACTGTTGTCTCTGTTAAATCGACATAGGCCGATAATTTCTTACCGATTTTTTTAATATCCTCTGCTGTCATCGTGTTGCTACGCGTAAAAGCGACCACTGGCTTCTCCTCATTTTCCACCAGAGCAACACCCTTAGCATCATAAATTTGCCCACGAGCTCCCGAGGATTTGACCGTATAAGTCGTCAAAGCTGTCAATTTCTTTTTATAAAATTCTTGATGCTGAATTTGCATATAAGCTAATCGCAGTACTAATATGGTAAATAGACTCACCACAATAAAAAATAGCAAGTTGATCCGTCTTGAAATACTCACTTTTTGCTTTTCAATTACTAGCTTTCGCCACTTAAATCTTCTAGACATGTCACCCTCGTTTTAAAAAACTCTGACTTCTATTTTATCACAAAATCAAATGGAACTGTCACACAAATCGTAAAATCATTTTTTTGCAGAAAAGAAAAAGCCGGGAAAATCCCGAACTTTTCCTAAACATTATTTACCGAGGTAGTACTCGTTAGTAATGTTCAATTTTTCGTCAAATTCGAATACCAATGGTGGGAAGTTTGGAATTTCAACGTCCATGATTTCGTCGTCTGACAATTGTTTGATGTGTTTTACAAGTGCACGGATTGAGTTACCGTGTGCACCTACAAATACATTTTTACCATCTTTAAGTGCTGGAGCGATTTTATCTTCCCAGAATGGAAGTGCGCGTTCCAAAGTAACTTTCAAGTTTTCGGCATCTGGAATTACTGAATCATCAAGTGATGCATAACGACGGTCTGTGTGTGCAGAGTGTTCGTCGTCTTTTGCCATCGCTGGTGGCAATACATCGTATGAACGACGCCAAATGTGAACTTGATCGTCACCCCATTTTTCAGCAGCTTCAGCTTTGTTTTGACCAGTCAAGCCACCATAGTGACGTTCGTTCAAACGCCATGATTTTTCAACTGGTACCCAAAGTTGGTCTGATGCTTCAAGAGCAAGGTTAGTTGTTTTGATGGCACGTTTAAGAACTGAAGTGAAAGCAAGGTCAAATTCGATTCCAGCTTCTTTAATCAATTTACCAGCATCGACCGCTTGTTGAGTTCCTTTATCTGAAAGGTCTACGTCAGCCCAACCAGTGAAAAGGTTAGCTTTGTTCCATTCAGATTCACCATGGCGTGCAAATACCAATTTTACCATTAGATAATTCTCCTTTTATTTTTGGCTAAAAGCCAATACTTACTCTTTCTATTTTACAAAAAAATAGGCAAAAAATCTAGTCTAAACCCAGATAAAATCAAAAAGGCAAACTAGAACACTAGTTCACCTTTTTCTCAATTAAATAGTCTTATTTAACGAAGTCCAAAAGTGCCAAGAAGCTTTCTGGTTGAAGTGATGCACCACCAACAAGGGCACCATCAACGTCTGGACAAGCCATGTACTCAGCAACGTTTTCAGGCTTAACTGATCCACCGTATTGGATGCGAACTTTGTCAGCAACTGCTTGACCGAAGTCTTTAGCAACAACGTCACGAACTGTTTTACACATGTTTTGAGCGTCGTCTTGAGTAGCTGATTTACCAGTACCGATAGCCCAGATTGGTTCGTAAGCGATAACAAGTGAAGAAACTTGTTCTTCTGTCAAACCAGCCAAAGCTGCAGATACTTGTGCTCCTACGAATTCACCAGCTTTACCAGCTTCGTAAGTTTCAAGTGATTCACCACAGCAGATAATTGGAAGCATACCGTTAGCAAAGATAGCTTTTGCTTTTTTGTTGATATCTTCGTCTGTTTCGTGGAAGTAGTCACGACGTTCTGAGTGACCGATTACTACGTAGTCAGTACCCATTTCTTTCAATACTTGTGGGCTAGTTTCACCAGTGAAGGCACCTGCATTTTCAAAGTAAGTGTTTTGTGCAGCAACTTTAAGAGCTGAACCTTTTGCAGCTTCAAGAACAGCTGACAAATCTACTGCAGGAGCTGCAATACCAGCTTCAACAAGATCAGCTGAAGGCAATTTGCTTGCTACTGCTTCCACAAAAGCTTTAGCTTCTTGTGGGTTTTTGTTCATTTTCCAGTTACCGGCGATAAATGGTTTACGTGACATTTCACATACCTCTTCTTTTTTTATTTACTTACATATTTTACCATATTTTAGAGCTTATTAAAAGATTCACGAGGTTTTTTCTGATATTTTTGCTTAAAATCGCAATAACATACAAAAAGAGCCTCCGAAGAGACCCTTTACAATATGAGTTGTCTGACTCTAATTGTTATTTGGGAACTTAATTAAAATTAAGCTTCGATTTCTGAAACGATACCTGAACCAACAGTACGTCCACCTTCACGGATAGAGAAAGTAGTACCTTGTTCAACGGCGATTGGGTGGATCAATTCAACGTCGATAGTAACGTTATCACCAGGCATAACCATTTCAGTACCTGCTGGCAATTCGATTGAACCAGTTACGTCAGTTGTACGGAAGTAGAACTGTGGACGGTAGTTGTTGAAGAATGGAGTGTGACGTCCACCTTCTTCTTTAGAAAGGATGTAAACTTCACCTTTGAATTTAGTGTGTGGGTGGATTGAACCTGGTTTAGCAAGAACTTGACCACGTTCGATTTCATCACGTTGGATACCACGAAGAAGAACACCAACGTTATCCCCTGCAAGACCTTCATCAAGTTGTTTACGGAACATTTCAACACCAGTAACAACTGCTTTTTGAATTTTGTCTTTGATACCAACGATTTCAACTTCATCGTTGACACGGATAGTACCACGGTCAATACGTCCTGATGCTACAGTACCACGACCAGTGATTGAGAATACATCTTCGACTGGAAGAAGCAATGGTTTGTCAGTATCACGTTCTGGTTCTGGAATGTATTCATCAACAGTATCCATCAATTCCATGATGATATCTTCATATTTAGTGTCACCTTCAAGGGCTTTAAGAGCTGAACCTTGGATAACTGGAAGATCGTCACCTGGAAAATCGTATTCTGAAAGAAGGTCACGGATTTCCATTTCAACCAATTCAAGCAATTCTTCATCGTCAACCAAGTCAACTTTGTTCATGAAGACGATAAGGTGTTTAACACCAACTTGACGTGAAAGAAGGATGTGTTCACGAGTTTGTGGCATTGGTCCATCAGTAGAAGCTACTACAAGGATAGCTCCGTCCATTTGGGCAGCACCAGTGATCATGTTTTTAACGTAGTCCGCGTGTCCTGGAGCGTCGATGTGAGCATAGTGACGTTTAGCAGTCTCGTACTCAACGTGTGCAGTGTTGATTGTGATACCGCGTTCGCGTTCTTCAGGAGCAGCATCGATTGAAGCGTAGTCTTTAGGTTGGTTAACTGCTGAAGGCAAACGACGTGCCAATACAGTTGTGATAGCTGCAGTCAAAGTAGTTTTACCATGGTCAACGTGTCCAATTGTACCAATGTTAACGTGTGGTTTACTACGATCGTATTTTTCTTTTGCCATTTAGGAAAAGCCTCCAATAAAATATATTTTATAGATAGACGGTAGGCAATACAGTCTAACTTTACTTTACTATTTTAACAAATTATATTAAAATTGCAAGAGTTTACTTTGCTTTTTACAAATTTTAGACTCTTCCTATCTCTTCAACATGGTCTATTTATTGCTTTTCTAGCTGATAATATGGCTGATTAGGTATAGTCATGCCTATCGAAGATGCATAAATCCAAGTTTTGCTATTTAGTTGCTCAAAATTCTCAGCCTTTCCTGTCAAGATAACACCTGAGAACTTCAGCCTGTCTACGTCTGATGACTTGCTCATGTCAATTTTACGAAAAGTTTTTAGGTAGCGTGTAATGTCATCTGATGGAGCAACATTATTGTAGGTTGATTTTCCTTTATTATTTTTTTGATATGCTTTCAACTGACTCAAAAAATTTCTGCTGTCTATTGGACTACCTTTACTAGACTGACTGAGACTTTCAGCACTAGCGCCGAATAAGTCACTTTCATGCCATACACTTGAATCACCAGTTGATGTCGTGCCAATCCAGTACCAATTTGTCTTTAGATTACTAGGTAGCATCTGCTTGATGTCTTTTAATTGATAAGGTTTATCAAAAGTGATAGCCATCTCAACCAGTTGGTTTGGCATATTCTTGACAAGAGCCAATTCTCGCCTTGATTTTGCTACAGTGGTACTTTTACTTGATTTGGCTCTGCGATTGTAAAATTGTGGAATCTTTTGATTTTCTTTCAAATTATAGCGGGTACCATTTGCAGCGTACTTACCCGGATCGTGGTCAAAAATAAGACCTGATGTTTGACCTAAAATATTGAAAGATACGCTATTTTCAGAATATCCTACTTCTACTCCATCAATATTTTTTGCCTGACGCCATTTGATACCTCCATGAAACATATCACCGCCATCGGCTGACCAAGTATAGGTTGAAATATTGGGATAGGCTACATTCTCCGTTAACTCTATTTGGTGAACAATTTCCCAGGCTTGTTGGCTAATTAATCGTCCTGTTAGCATACGGGTACCAACATAACTTATTCCTAAAATTAAGAGCGTCAATAAGATTGTTTTAACTCGATTCTTCCATTTACTTCGCTTAGCGATGGTTTTAAAATCATTTGAAGTCTTCATAAGAGTAGCCCTCCTTTTCTAATTCACGTCGTAATTGATGACGCCCTCGCATGAGGGTGACTTTAACACCAGCCACCGACTTTCCTAGTAGATTAGCAATCTCTTTAATTGTCAGCTGTTGAAAATAGAATAAATCCAAGGCGAGTCGGTAGTCCTTCTTTAATTGATGGATTGCGTCATAAAGTGGCTGATAGTCTGGTTTAGTTATTTCGATAACTTCTTCTTTTTTGAAAAATTCTCTCTGTAAAATTTCAGAATAGAGCCTGTCGCGGCGATAAGTATCAATATATTTCCTGATGGCAACGCGGTACATCCAAGCCCTTATTTTATCTTTTGACAAAATCGGATGGGTTTCTAGCATTTTGACTAGAACATCTTGGCTGATATCTTTTGCGGTCTCGTTAGCCACTCCTGATTTTTGTAAATAATAAACTATTTCTTGCGCATATCCTATCAATTCTTTTTCATAATCATCCAGTTTAATCAGCCTCACCCCCTCTTCATTAGTATAACGAATACGCAGACAAAAGGTTACAAAAAAACTAGGCAAAGCACCTAGTTTTTGAGATTATTGAAAATCGTTAATGTTAACCACTTTTTCATTTTGAACAGTCTGCTCATAGACTTCTTCAGCCTCTTGTAAAATGGCTGAGCGTTTTTCATTAGCAGAAATGTTAAGAACAAAACCGATGGCAACCGAAAGAATCAGTAAACTATTCCCTCCTTGAGATAAGAAGGGAAAGGTAACTCCAGTTGATGGAATCAATCCTGAAATACCACCAATATTTACGAATACTTGGATGAGCAACATTCCGCCAATTCCCAAAGCTATCATTGAATTAAAGGGGTCTTTTGCCTTAATACCGACATACATGATACGAAGAATTAGGAAGAATACCAAGGCCAAAATAAATCCTGCACCAATGACACCAAGTTCTTCTATGACAATTGAAAAAACGAAGTCTGTTGTTGCCTCTGGTAGGTAGCCTCTTTTTTCAATCGAATTTCCCAATCCTAAGCCAAACCACCCACCATTGCTCATAGCGTAATAAGAATTGGCTAATTGGTGACCTGAATCTGTCAAATCTTTGAAGGGATTAAAGTAGGCGCTGAAACGTTTAGCGACATAACCAAAAACTGGAACCTTGCTGACAGTCTCAATACCAATCAAATAAATAGAACCTAGAAGCAAGCTAGACCCAGCAACAATAAGCCCTAAAATAGATGAAAACCACCTGTAACCAATACCACTCACACTATACATAATAATAGCTGTCAAAACAATGATAGTCGCATTTCCCAAGTCAGGCTGAGCTGCTACAAGACCAACCATAACCAGAGCATACACGCGCCAGTCTTTCAAGTCACTCCACTTGCGTGGGTACCATTTTCGTTTAGTCAAAGCCTGATAATCATAGGTTGCAATCAATTGCTGACGCCGAGCGAAGGTATAAGCTAAAAACCAAACAATAATAATCTTCAGATATTCGGCAGGCTGAAAACTAACGGGCCCCACAACAATCCAACCATGTGCACCATTAACACGCTGAGTAAAGAATCGTGCTATCAACAGCAACAGAATCTCAACTAACATAACAACGGTCAAGACTCGGGAATTTTTTAAGAAATTCAACCTCAGCCTATAAATGAAAGTAATGGACATCAAACTAACAATCCAAAAAACACCTTGGTTGATAACCGACTTAAAAGGGTTCAAACCGCTCTGAATTAGACTCGTGCTAGTTGTTGAATAGATGACAATAAGACCAAGAGCCGACAAAATCAAATAAGGTATCAAAATCGTGTAATTTAAAAGATGCCTCTTATCAATTTTCATAATAATTTCTACTTTCTATCCTTACGAAACAATCAATTAGCATTATATCATCTTTCTAAAGCAATGTAAAAGAATGGCTGGCGCTTAGTTGCCAAAATAGGTAAAAAATGAAGCCGAGACAGCTCGACTTCATTAAATTTATCAGCCTGAATTACGCAAGCCTGTTGCAATTCCGTTGATGGTGATATGAATCAGTTTTTCATAATCCTCATCAAGTTGATTATTGCGCAAACGTTTAATCAATTCAATTTGAACATAGTTCAAAACATTAAAGTAAGGCAAACGGTAGTCAAGACTGGCACGAAGGGTTGGACTTTCTTCCAACAAGTCTTCGTGTTGCTCAATAGCTAGAATAACTTCTTTAGTAAGTTGCCATTCATTCAAAATATGGTTGAAGACATCTCTGACTTCTTCTTTCTTTGCTAACTGTGCATATTGTAGAGCAATGTTCATGTTTGATTTTGACAAAACCATGTCGACATTGGACAGTAGAGAAGTGAAGAATGGCCATGTTTGATACATGTGTTGGAGTTTAGCTAAATTCCCCTCTTCCTTATCGATGAAGTGTTTAAAAGCAGAGCCAACACCATACCATCCTGGGAACATGACACGACTTTGTGACCATGAGAATACCCAAGGAATAGCACGAAGACCCGAAATTTCAGTGATGGTCTTACGAGCAGCTGGACGAGACCCAATGTTAAGACTTGAGACTTCCTTAATTGGACTTGCTTCAAAGAAATAATCATAGAAATAAGGATTTCCAAATACAAGATCACGATAGATAACATTACTATCAGCAACGATACCATCCATAGCTTCGCGGAAGCCATCAATTTCGTTAGGGTCAGTCAATTGATTGGTCACCATGCGGTTAGCAGAAGCTGAAATCAACATTTCCAAATTGTAGTAAGCAGCGTCCTTATTACCATATTTATTTTCAATAATTTCGCCTTGCTCTGTCAAGCGGATGCGATCTTTGATAGAACCGAATGGTTGCGAAGTGATAGCTTCGTATGATGGACCGCCACCACGACCAACAGTACCGCCACGACCGTGGAAGAAGGTGATTTTAACACCATGGTCTTCACCGATTTGAGTCAATTCGTTTTGAGCTTTATAAAGGCTCCAACCTGATGAAAGGTAACCGCCGTCTTTGTTACTATCAGAGTAACCTAGCATGATTTCTTGGTAATTTCCTTTAGAAGCAATCCATTTTTGAACGAGGTCATATTCCAAATATTGAGTCATAATAGCCCGGGAATTTTCCAAGTCTTCGATGGTTTCAAATAGAGGAACAACCTGAACACGAGCTGTTTCAGTATCAACTAAACCAACTTCTTTAAGCATGATAGCCAATTCAAACATATCTGACACGCTCTCAGTGTGCGAGATGATATGTTGCTTGATGACTTCTTCACCGAGTTGGTCCTTCAATTCACGTGCTACTTTGAAAATGGCTAATTCTTTTTGGAGTAATTCAGATTTTTCAGCGTGAGTTGAAGATAGGGTTCTTGGATCTTCCAATAATTCTTTCAAGAGAACTTGACATTTTTCATCTTCAGAAAGGGAACTGTAATCGTCAACAATGTTAGCGGATTTTAAGAGTTCGGCTACACATGCTTCGTGAACACTTGAATCCTGACGCATGTCGATACTTGCAAGGTAGAAACCAAAGACATCAACAGCTTGTAATAATTCGTTAAAATCTCCTGTTAGTAAGACTTCTTCACCGTTTGCAAGAAGAGAATCTTTGATGATTTCCAAGTCAGCTTTAAACTCAGCAGCTGTCCTGTAGCTTGGCAATTCCTCAGTCTGAATCTCTGAAACAGCCTGTGATAAATGCGTTTTAACATACTGACCAACAACCGTTGAGCCCGTTTGGCGACCTAAAAAGGCATTACCCTCAACAAGTGATCGATTTTGCTTTCCAAGTCGCAGATTAAGAAGGGTTTGAACTAATTTTGATTGAACATAATTAAAAGCTTTTCGATATGGCTCATTTTCACGATAAATTGAGGTATCGCCAGATAGGCTAGCTAGACGCTCAACTTCTGGACTTGTCTGCGTCAAGGTAGTTGACAACGAGAAAGTACGGTATAAGCCATTTAATTTTTCAATATAATAATTGATAATGACTTCATTTTGAACCATAGCTGACAAACGGAGGGTTTCTGCTGTTACGTATGGGTTACCATCACGGTCACCACCAATCCACATTCCCATAGTGATAGGTTTGGGGTTTTCAAGTTGAAGACCTTTTTGCGCCGCCAACTTTTTGTACTCCATAGTCAATTTTGTGATTGCCTTAATCAAGGAACGGTTATAGTATTCCATGACGTTGGTAATCTCATTTTTAACTTTTAATTTTTTCTCGCGGATGGTATCTGTTTGCATGATGATTTCAATGTAACGACGAAGGTCAGCCATCCATTTTTCTTCATTAACAGTACCTACCTTGACATCACGGTACTTACGCAATAAATCGTGAATCTTAGTGGTCAACTCCAAGACTGTTTTACGTTGTACTTGGGTCGGATGGGCTGTCAGAACTGGCACCACATTAACGTTTTCCAAGATTTCTTTAGCCTTATCACTGTCAGCAACCATATCAATCGTTGATGACAATTTACCGAGATAATCTGTCTTGGTATTATTTTTGTAGTTGATCTCATAGGCTAAGTCAACGTCTTCTGAAATGTTAATCAACAATGGTAAGATTGAAAAGTAACGAGACACAATGACCATTTCATCATTAGTCAGTGTCGCAATAACTTTTTCTAGTTCCTTATACTGATTACTCGCTGACAAATCGACTAATTTTTCGATTTTCTGGAAAGCTTCCTGGCCAACCATTTTGCGTGTGGTTTCTTCTAATAATTCTTTTAGAATTCCAACTTCTTCTGTAACAATAGCGTCGTTATGACTACTTTCAAGTTTCCCAATTGTCACATGTTCACTTCCTCTCCTCAAGTATTACTTAATATCATACCACTTTTTATCTAAAAGTAAATATAATTGTCAATTATCGTAGGAATTTTCTGACTTTTGTTCGTCTTTTTCCCATTTTCTGTTTGAAAACCTTTTCGAATTTCTTCATTTTCTGCTATACTACTAAGAGTAACTAATTCAAGGAGACTATTTATGGAACTTAAACACCGTTCAGAATTTCCCGAAAACGAACTTTGGGATTTAACTGCTCTTTATAAAGACCGTCAGGATTTTCTTTTAGCTATCGAAAAGGCCTTAGCCGATATTGACACTTTCAAGCGTAACTATGAAAATAAGCTTCGTACAACAGAGGATTTCACGGCTGCCCTCATGGAAATTGAACAGATTTACATTCAAATGAGCCACATTGGCACTTATGCTTTTATGCCTCAAACCTCTGATTTTTCGAGTGAGGAATTTGCGCAAATTGCGCAAGCTGGCGCTGACTTCGAAACAAAGGCTGGGGTAGCCCTTTCATTCTTTGACACGGCACTTGCAAGTGCAGACACTGCTGTTTTAAATGAGCTAGAAAGAAATCCCTACTTCAGCGCAGCCATTCGTCAGGCTAAAATCCAAAAAGAACACTTGCTCAGTCCTGAAGTGGAAAAGGCTCTTACAAATCTCAACGAAGTGCTCGGGGCACCTTACGATATCTACACTAAGATGCGCGCTGGCGATTTTGAGATGGACGACTTTGAGGTGGATGGCAAGGTCTACAAAAATAGCTTTGTAACCTATGAAAATTTCTTCCAAAACCATGAAAATTCAGAGATTCGTGAAAAATCTTTCCGTTCTTTTTCAAAAGGACTTCGTCAACATCAAAATGCTGCTGCCGCTGCTTACCTAGCTAAAGTCAAATCTGAAAAATTGATTGCGGACATGCGTGGCTATGATTCTGTTTTTGATTACCTATTGGCTGACCAAGAGGTGGACCGTGCCATGTTTGACCGTCAAATTGACCTCATCATGAATGACTTTGGTCCTGTGGCGCAGAAATTCCTCAAACACGTGGCACAAGTCAATGGTCTTGAAAAAATGACCTTTGCCGATTGGAAATTAGATATTGATAATGACCTCAATCCTGAAATTTCCATCGACGACGCTTATGATTTAGTCATGAAATCCGTTGCGCCACTTGGTCAAGAATACGCTCAGGAAGTGGAACGTTATCAGACAGAGCGTTGGGTAGACTTCGCTGCCAATGCTAACAAAGATTCAGGTGGTTATGCTGCCAACCCTTACAAGGTGCACCCTTATGTTCTCATGAGCTGGACTGGTCGTATGAGTGATGTTTATACCCTAATCCACGAAATTGGACACTCTGGTCAGTTCATTTTCTCTGATAACCATCAAAGTTATTTCAACACACACATGTCAACTTATTATGTTGAAGCTCCTTCGACCTTTAATGAATTACTCCTCAGTGACTACTTGGAGCATCAATTTGACAGCCCTCGTCAAAAACGCTTCGCACTTGCCCATCGTTTGACAGACACTTACTTCCACAATTTTATCACGCACTTACTTGAAGCTGCCTTCCAGCGCAAAGTTTACAGCCTTATTGAGGAAGGTGGAACTTTCGGTACCGAACAACTCAACACCATTATGAAAGAAGTTCTGACTCAATTCTGGGGTGACGCCGTAGAAATTGATGACGATGCAGCCCTCACTTGGATGCGTCAAGCTCACTACTACATGGGACTTTACAGCTACACTTATTCTGCTGGCTTGGTCATCTCGACCGCCGGCTACCTCAATCTCAAGAACAATCCGAATGGTGCTAGCGATTGGCTGGAATTCCTCAAATCAGGTGGAAGCCGTACACCACTTGACACTGCTCTCCTGATTGGCGCCGACATTTCAACAGACAAACCGCTCCGCGACACCATTACTTTCTTGTCCGATACTGTGGACCAAATCATCGCTTATTCAAAGGAGATTGACCATGACTAGTCTTTTCGATTTTATTGTTAAAGGGCAGGATGGCAATGAGATCGCGCTAGCTGATTACAAGGGAAAAGTCACTCTTGTCGTCAACACTGCCACAGGTTGTGGATTGACACCACAATACGAAGGTCTCCAAAAACTATACGACGACTACCGCCAATACGGCTTTGAAATTTTGGATTTTCCCTGCAATCAATTTGCTGGGCAAGCACCAGGAACTGCTGAGGAAATCAATAACTTTTGCAGTCTAAATTACCAAACAAGCTTCCCACGTTTTGCCAAAATCAAAGTTAACGGAAAAGAAGCTGACCCGCTCTATGTCTGGCTAAAGGACCAAGCTTCTGGTCCACTCGGTAAACGTATTGAATGGAACTTTGCTAAATTTCTAATTGACCGAGAGGGCAATGTTGTCAAACGCTTTTCATCTAAGACAGAACCAAGAAAAATTGAAGAAGCTATCAAGAAGTTTCTTTAAGATAATAAGAGATGCCCACTCGAGCATCTCTTATTTAGATTATTGTTTATAAACTTCTTGGTAAAATTCAACCTTATCGCCGTTTTTGACTTTGATTTTGTCCGCAGCTTTTGGTGCCATTTTGCCGTTAACTTTGAACATCCAATATTTACCGGCTTTTTCGTCTTGGCTGATGCCGTCGATTGAGGTGATGAAACCATCTTTTTCAACAACCTTATAGTTGTCCTTGAGAACATCCATGACCGTGTCACCTTTGTCCGCAGTCACTTTTTCATCAATCGTATTCGTATCTTCTTTAACGACGAGTTGGATTTTTAGGCTTTCAGCCGATGAGCTGGCGCTTGTCTTTGTAGCACCGCTATTGCCGCAGGCGACCAAAACAAGGGACATGAGTCCGACCAGCAGCAGATTAAAAACTTTTTTCATGATAAAATCTCCTTAGAATAGGTAAAATGAGGGGATAAAAGAGGATTGTCGATAGGGCGTGCGCTAAATTGAAACTAGCCCCCGCTAAAACATAGGTCCACCAAGGCATGCTATAAATGAAGGCATAAAAAGAATCAATGACCACCCCATAAACAATCCCCATCATCCCCGCCAGCAGTGCTTGAGGCACAACTTCATTTATTTTACCAAATTTCAAGACTTTTGTCAGTGGGTATAAAAGCCATTTCCAAAGGCATAGGATAAGAGCGAATGAAAGAATTTGCCAGAAAACCCAGGGACCAAATCCCATCAGAAATGAAGAAACGAGCATCGTGATAGCCATTATTGAAATGCTATCTGTTAATCCCAAACTCACCGAACTGATGAGGAAGATAGCTGTGATAGGTTGCACATTGGGCAAACTTGCAAAGGCATAGCGGAGAACCACACAGAGTGCTGATAAAATAGCAATTCGAGTGAGATGCTGTAAAGATTTTGAAACTGTCATAGGTCTATTATATAGTAAAAGAGGTTAGGATAAAACTCCCTAACCTCTCTTTATTTTGTCTGAACTAATCTCAAGTCGCAGTGGTTGAGTGGCATCTAAGCACTGATAAATCAGCACTTAGAGACCTACTCAACTGTGCGGAGGTGGGAGTGAAACAGTCTGGGGAGAGACTGTTTCAGCCCAAACCGAGAAATAAAGACGTGAGGGAAAATCGAAGACTTCGTCTTACCGATTTCTGTTCCACTCTCTTTTTTACTATTATTCCCTATTCCCAAATTTCTTTGATAATATCATTTACCAAAGCTAATTTAGCCCATTGGTCTTCTTCTGTTAGGGTATTTCCTTCTTCTGTTGACGCAAAGCCACATTGAGTTGATAGCCACAATTGTTCCAAGGGTAGGTATTTTTCTGCTTCATGGATACGAGCGATAACAGCTTCTTTGTCCTCTAATTGACCATCTTTAGTCGTAATCAGACCGAGCACAGCAACTTTGCCTTCTGTTACTTCTGCTAAAGGCTCGAAACCACCTGCGCGTTCGGTGTCAAATTCTAGGAAGTAAGACGATACAGCCTCCTTGCCAAACAAATCTGCTGCAACAGCTTCGTAACCGCCTGATGAAGCCCAAGTAGAATGGAAATTACCACGACAAACGTGAGTGTTAACTGTCAGTCCTTCTGGAACATTTTGATAAACATCATTGTTCAAAGTTAAGAAGAGATGTGACAATTCCTTGTGGACTTCCTCTCCTGTTTTTCCTTGAGCTGCTCCCCAACCATCTAGGAAGTTTTTATCAACCAAACATCCCCAAGTACAGTCGTCAACTTGAAGAGTTTTCAAACCTGATGCTACCAAATCATCAATAACTTGTAAGTAGGCTGCTTTAATGTCTTGGCGGAGCTCGTCAAAATTAGGATATATCTCTGCGAGTCGCTCAACATGCTCTGCATCACGAATCAATTCAAAGTAAAATTGAGCTGGCGCAGGAATCGTATATTTCGCTTCAACACCTTTGCCTTCTACCGCTTTTGCCAAAAATTGATAAGCTGAAACGAAAGGATGATTCTGACCAGAAATTTTACCCGCTACAATTGCTGAGTCAGCCTTGGTTGTTTCACCATGGAAATGATAGCCTTCTGCTGCTTGGACATGGTCAACACCCTGGAATCCCCAGAAGAAATCCAAATGCCAGTATGAACGACGGAATTCCCCATCTGTCACTTTTTCAAGTCCCGCAACAATTTGTTTATCCACCAAATCAAAGATGGCTTGATCTTCAACTGCTTTTAATTCTTCAGCTGTAACAGTTCCATTTTCAAAACCTGCACGAGCTTCTTGCAAAGCCTTTGGACGAAGAAATGAGCCAACGTGTTCAATGTATTTTTTAGTCATGTGATTACCTCTTTATTTATTTGTTGAACTCATTTTATCAATCTTTGGTATAGCTGTAAAATATATATTTTATATCTATTGTTATAGTTTTTGACTATATAATTATTTTTAGATATAGTTTTAAACTATATCTGGACAAGAAAAAAGAGAGGTTGCCCTCTCTAGTCAAATTATCCCCAAACTTTGTCTGTAATCGTTTTGATGAGTTGTAATTTTTTCCACTCGTCTTCTTCTGTCAAGATATTTCCTTCTTCGGTAGAAGCAAAGCCACATTGGGTTGAAATACCTAGATTTTCAAGTGGAACAGTCTGTGCAGCTTCATTGATACGCGCAATAACTGCATCAATATCTTCCAATTCTGGTTTCTTAGATGTGATAACACCTAAAACCAGCTCTACATTTGGACGGTTATTCCAGATAGTAGCAAGTGGTGAGAAGTCCCCTGAACGGCTGTCATCGTATTCAAGGAAGAAAATATCGTAGTTCAATTGACCAAGATATTCTGCAACAACATTGTAGCCACCTTCAAAAAGGTAAGTCGATTGGAAATTACCACGGCAGATGTGCGTAGCTGTTGTCAAATCTTCAGGAAGATTTTCTAAAGCCTTGTTAATCAAGTAAACAGCATCTTTAGCATTTTTTTCAGCTTGTGCTTTTTCCTCAGCACTACCTTGAGACAATTGTTGAATCAAGAATGCCCAAGTTGTGTCGTCCAATTGCACATAGCGTGCACCCAAATCGTAAAAGTGAAGAATAGTATCGTGATAAGCTTGAGCCAAACCGTCAAGGTAAGCTTCCCACGTGTCATAATGGTCCAAAGCTTGGTCAGAACGGTTATCACGGAACAAGAGACTTGGGCTTGGAATGGTTACTTTTGGTGTAACCCCTTCTGGTGTGATTGATTTGAGGTATTGGAAATCACGATAAAATGGGTGTTCTGGATTCTCAGCAATTTTTCCATTGATACGAACATTGGTTGTACGTGTTTTTGCTCCGTGGAATTTATAAGAATCCTTTTGAAGATAGCTTTCAAGTCCTGTTAGGTTCCAAAGGAAGTCCAAATGCCACCAAGAGCGACCGAACTCACCATCTGAAACCACTTGAAGGCCATTTTCAACTTCGTGATGAACGAGATCTTTTACAAGCTTGTCTTGAACTGCTAGCAAGTCTGATTGACTAATTTTTCCTTCTGAAAACTGCTCACGAGCTTCTTTCAATTCTTGCGGACGAAGGTAGCTTCCTACATGGTCAAAATGAAAATGTATTTTTGTCATTAATTAATACCTCAATTACTTTTGTTGCCATTATTCTACCACTGTCAGATATAGGTGTAAAATATATATTTTTTATTGTTTGTTATAGTTAATATCTATAACATCTTTTGAAATATTTTTTTATTATGACATTTTCGTAACATTTATAACAAAAAGCAACCGCTTTTTTAAAATAAAGTAAATAAGCCTGTAAACTTTGATTTTTTAGGGCTTTTACGTTACAATATCAATAATGAGAAGAAGAATTAAGCCTATTGTGGTCATCATTTTTCTTGGTTTACTCGCTCTTATTTTAATTATCGGTAAATTTTCTTCGGATGCCATACTCAAGCGACAACTGGCTGACGCGAGTAACAGTATTCCGAAAGTGAGTAGCTCTAGTAAGAAGAAAAGAACAACCACATCATCCCAAAAAGAAGAGTTTGTTCTTAATCCAATTATCGACCTTTCTGGTTGGCAACTTCCTAGTGAGATTGATTATGACACTTTATCAAAAAATATTTCTGGTGCCATTGTTCGAGTTTATGGAGGTTCTCAAATCACTGTGGACAATAATGCCGCCTACACGACCGGAGTTGATAAATCATTTAAGACACACATTAAAGAATTACAAAAGCGCAAGGTTCCCGTTGCCGTTTACAGTTATGCACTCGGGTCAAGCGTTAAAGAAATGAAAGCTGAAGCCAGAACTTTTTATAAATCAGCATCTCCTTATAATCCGACCTACTACTGGATTGACGTTGAAGAACAGACGATGACCGATATGAATAAGGGGGTCAAAGCCTTTCGTGAAGAGCTCAAACGTTTGGGTGCTAAGAATGTTGGAATTTATATTGGAACCTACTTCATGTCTGAGCAGAGAATATCTGTCAAAGGTTTTGATGCTGTATGGATTCCTACCTATGGTAGCGATTCTGGTTACTATGAAGCTGCTCCTGAGACTGAGCTCGATTACGACTTGCATCAGTACACCTCACAAGGTTATCTTAACGGATTTAGTAATCCTTTAGACCTGAACCAAATTGCGGTGAATAAGGATGCTAAGAAAACCTACAAGAAACTCTTTGGTAGTGTTGATAAAAAATAGATGAAACGACAGATGTTGAGAATACTCAGCATCTTTTTTGTAACCTTAATTAAAGAATTTTTTAGCTTTTTATGCTATGCTTAGCACCATGTCTAAAACTGGAACTCAATCACGGCGCCAACGACGTCAGAAAAGATTAAATTGGAAATTGTTACTTGGTCTTTTTAGCCCGCTCTTCATTTTATCAGGCCCACTGGTTGTTTGTTTTTCGGGTCACCAAATCTTACTCGACTTCAGCGACAGCTTCCATTGCTAATAATACTGTCGTCTATGCCAGTCATTTTTCACTGAATTCTAAGAAACTTCAGGCGCAAACAGTGTCTGTCAAGAACTACCAATTGACTAAACGGCAAGGCAAAAGGGTTCTTCTTGCCAAGATTACGGCCAGTAATAAAACCTATTTTGTTAAGGCTGATTCTTTAACTCTCAATCAAACCAATACTATCAATCAATACGTCACCCAGCTGGGATACCCTAAAGTTAAGGTCAAAAGTAAGGATGAAGGTTTCTCTCAATCTAGCTACAAAACCGCTTCGGGTAATCCCAAAGGAATTGTCATCCATGATACAGGGACGGAAGACTCTACGATTGCTGCTGAAGTTAGCTATATGAAATCTTCTTATGAGGAAACGGGCGTTTTTGTTCATACTTTCATTGATTCAAGTCAAATTTTAAACATTGCCAATGTAGGTCAAATGGCTCAGGGAGCTGGGGCTAAAGCCAATCCCTACTACATTCAATTTGAAATGACACATGTATATACCCAAGCCTATTTTGCAAATCAACTAGCAAATGCTGCTTATTACAGTGCTCTCATGCTCAAAACCTACCATTTACCAGTCACTAAGGGGCAAAAAGATGGCTCTGGCACTGTTTGGACCCATGAAATGGTTTCGCTTTATCTGGGTGGCACAGACCACGTTGACCCAACAGATTATTGGTCATCGACAGCCAAACAATTATTTGGCGTTGACTATGATGTTGACGACTTTATAGAACTAATTCAGGCTTACTATAATAGCTTGTAAATGGTATAATGAAGGGGAGAACGTTCACGAGATTGTTAGAAAATATGAAAGATTGGAGTTGCTTGTGGCAAAAAAATCAAAAGTAAAATTGAAAAAAACTCTTGTCGACCAAATCTTAGACAAGGCTAAAATTGACCATGATAGTCTTAGTTTTAATGGCTTAGAGGGGGAGCTTCCTGAAGATATCAATCGTGAGGATATTTTTAAAACTTTGGCTCTGATTGGTGATAAAACTGGTCCTCTTATCGGGATTGTTCCGATTACCGAGCATCTTTCTGAGAAAAAATTGGCTAAGGTCTCAGGTAATAAAAAGGTCAGTATGATTCCTCAAAAGGATCTCCAAAAAACGACTGGCTATGTCCACGGCGCTAATAATCCGGTCGGTATTCGCCAAAAACATCAATTTCCAATATTTATCGATACGGTTGCTCTTGAAAAGGGAAAAATGATTGTTTCAGCTGGTGAACTCGGTCGCTCTATTCGTGTTGATAGTCAAATTCTAGCTGACTTTGTCCAAGCTGAATTTGCCGATTTAAAAGAATAAAACTAACGAGGTTTATGAGATATGAAATTTTATTTTGTCCGACATGGTAAAACACAATGGAATCTTGAAGGGCGTTTCCAAGGTGCAAATGGAGATTCGTCTCTGCTAGAGGAAGCTATCCTAGAACTAGAATTATTGGGGCGTCACTTATCTGATATCCATTTCGATGCGGTCTTTTCAAGTGACCTTCCTCGTGCTCGTCATAGCGCGCAGCTATTGATGCAGGAAAATAGTCAGCCAACTGCCATCACGCTCACTAAAAATCTACGTGAATGGAATCTAGGCAAATTAGAAGGTTGTAAAATCACTACCATGACTGCTATTTACCCCAAGCAAATGGATGCTTTTCGCCATAATCTCGCTCTTTTTAAGCCCGATATTTTTGAGGCGGAGACGGTTTATGAAACAACTCACCGTGTGCAAGAGTTGGTGGCATCTTGCCAAAACCAAGGCTTTGAAAATGTCTTAATGGTTGGTCATGGCGCTAACTTAACTGCCTCAATACGTAGTTTATTGGGTTATGAGCTCGGTGACTTACGTCGCAACGGTGGACTTGACAATGCCAGCCTCACCATTTTAGAAACTAAGGACTTCACTCATTTCACTTGTCTTGATTGGAATGATAAGTCTTATCTTTAATAAACTGTTTCTGTATCAGTTTATTAAATAGTAAAAGGACTCAGTTTTACTACCGAGTCCTCTTTAATTATTTCGTATACTTCATGCGAAGTACTTTTTCTTGTTGTGGTGTCAAACGAAGTAAAATGACCACCTTGTCAACACTCATGTTACTTTCAAGCAAGCGTTCTGCTGCCATCATGAGACCGTTGTTGATTCCCATTTCAAGAACAGGGTTTTTCTTATCATTGACGTCAAAAATAAACTTATTATCTGGTAAATCAAACAGGACCTTGACCGCACCGAACAATTGCTCGAAGTTGTCAATAGCAACATCGTAAACTGGCTTAATACCAGGCTTCAAGCTACGTCCACGGTGATTAAACCACATTGAATGCCAGCCACCATTGAAGGCTCCCATGATATCATTATCGTATGAATCCCCAACATAAAGCGTTGTTGAAGGGGTCATGCCAAACTGCTCTGCCGCCAAGTTGAAGATTTCTTTTTCAGGTTTTTGAAATCCTGTTGCTTGACTGACAATGACACGTTTGGGATCCACATAGTCATAAAGACCGAGCTTCTTAACCTTTTTCAATTGGTGCTCAGTTGGACCATTTGTAATAATCCCCATTGGTACACCTTTTGATTTGAGAAAATCAAGGGTCATACGCATTTCATCCAACATGGTGATGTTTTCTAGCTCATGTTCGTAAACTTCTTGAAAATGCACACCTGTCGCTTCATCAATTTCACGGTATCCAAACTCCAAAAGTGTCTCTTTACAGCGCCAAAAACGGAAATACTCGGTTGTCCACTCACCAGCCATTACACGTGGAAAACCAACATCAGAGTAGTGGCGAAAACGAATATATGCTTGATTTATGTGTGCCATATCAAAGTCATGAAAGCATTTTTCCATGGCAATACGATAAGGCGCCTGTTGGTCATAAATAGTATCGTCAACGTCAAAAACAATAGAGGTAATCATCTGTCCATTCTTTCTTGATTCAATTCTCTTCTCCAGGGACTTAAACACATTAGTAAGTACACTGACTGACAGAAAAAGTAGCCAGCCTTCTAACTGTTTCTCAGCCCAGCAAAAGTTAGCTTTAGGTCAACCGTCCATAGCCAGTCCTGCCTGTCTTTTTTGACCTGCATGCAACTGCCCAAACAGCTTTATTATATCGTTTTTAATCTATCTTTTCAATTTTCCGCTTCACTTCTCTTAGGAAATCTAGTCTATTTTCTAAAGGTGTTGAGCCATTAAAAAAGGTTTGGAACACCAGATCCCAAACCTTCAAGCATTTTGAACTAATCTAATGCTTATTGAATTTCTTTAAAGGTCATTTTTTGTTTAACTTCACCTTGACCGCCTTTAGCGATTTGGTAGAAAAAGTCTTTTGATGTGAAGTGGTCACCATAAGCAAAGACCTCGTTATATTGCCATTGTGACACTTGATCATTTTCTTTTTTACCAAGGGTAAGCGTTGTTTTCGTTACGCTATATTCCCATTTAGCTGATTGATCATTGTAGGCCTTGTCAAAAGCGTCTTGACTTTTAGTGGCATTAAGAACAGTTGTACGGTCCTGACCGACAATCGCCTTGTTACCACCTTCTTGGAAGGCAACATACATGACACGGCTATTGACCTCACCGTTTAGTGAGCTTGAGTATTGATAAACCTTACCAGGTACAACACTATCTAAATGGTGTGTGCCCCAATAATAGAAAGCACCGAAACCAGTACCCGTAATCACAAGGCAGGCAAGAATCACACTAATAATGATATTTCTCTTTGACATGCTGTGCCCCTCTCTAGTTATCACCATTTAGATCATCAAAAGTTGCATCTGAGTCTGAATCACTATGACTTGAAGAACTTGAGCTCATGCGTGATTCTGTTTGAGAATCATCATTTGAAGAATTCTTAGATTCAGATGATTTTTCAGAGCTTGATGATGAGCTTTCTTTTTCTTTGTAAACGTCAATGTTGAAGGTCCATTTATCGCGTTGGTAAGTTACCTTAATTTGCGCATATTTTGCCTTGATTAAATCTGACATCTTGCTGTCTCTATTAAGGGCATCATAGATTTTTTCTGCAAGAGCCTTGGCATTAGATTCAGTTTTGGCACCATCTTTTGGTCCATCAACGATATCTTCTGCTTTAGGTGTTTCACCTTGACGGTAGAGAGCTGTGCTTTCAGCATCTTTCTTATCTTCAGTGTTACCACCTGCTGTGTCAGTCACATGTGAGAAGAAAGACCATGCTGGGCGGCTACCTGAGCGTTTTTGTTGATAAACTTGTTCGAATTCGCTTTGAACCTTATCTTGGAAAGCGTCATCAGACAATTCTTTTTCCTTAGAACTTTCTGTACTTGATGAAGCATCTTTAGATTCCTTAGATTCTGATGATGATGAAGATGAATCCTTGCTATCTTTAGAATCTTTGGTATCTTTGTCACCTGAGTTATTGTTAGTATTTGAGAATGAAAGACTGTTGTCAGAATTATCTGGTGCATAGATAACAGTGTTCTTAGAGTGGTCATCAGATACAAACGTCGTATTTTTGATGACAACACGGTTGTGGTCTCCATAGTAGTTGTTGATAACTACTTTAGAGTTAGCACAACGATGACCACTACCAGTCACATGGTAATCTGTTGGTACTTGACCATCACGATTCAAGATGAGAACATCACCTGCATAGATAAGGTCAATATTCTGAATATTGTTATCGTAAGCTAATTTTTCAACTGAAATACCAGTAGCTTGAGAGATTCCCCACAAAGTATCTCCCCATTGAATGACGTATTGTTGACCATTCAATTGTTTTGGATTGATGTTTTGAGTTGTCAGATTATTTGTAATTTGTTCAGGTGTGCTAGCAATCCAGTTTGTGATGTCAGCGGCATGAGCACTTGTTTGATTTTGATAAAAGCTATCTGCCAAAACAGATACTGTTGGCATCCCAATAGGTGCTAGTAATGCACCAAACATAAGGGCCTTACTAACATAATTTTTCTTTTTCATCATATATTCTCCTTATTAAATACGAAACTTCCACTGATATTGGACACCTGGCTTAATAGATTTGTCAATAAATTCTGTAACTTTCTAATCAAAGATTAATGCTATCTCTCTATTTTTTCTAAAAATAGAGAATTTTCCCTCTGACATTCGACCATTTCTCCTATCTTTAGAGGGATATTTATGATACAATGATAACTACTATAATGATAACGACTATTTTATGGAGGACTAACATGTCAAATCAACACATGGAAGAATTAAACGATCAACAGATTGTCCGTCGTGAAAAAATGGCGACCTTGGCTGAACAAGGAATCGACCCTTTTGGTAAGCGATTCGAACGCACAGCTACATCTGGTCAATTAAAAGATAAATACGCTGATAAAACGAAAGAAGAATTGCACGAAATCAACGATACTGCTACTATTGCAGGTCGTCTGATGACAAAACGTGGTAAAGGTAAAGTTGGCTTTGCCCACATCCAAGACCGTGATGGTCAAATCCAAATCTACGTACGTAAAGATGCGGTCGGTGACGAAAACTACCAAATCTTCAAAAAAGCAGACCTTGGTGACTTCCTCGGTATCGAAGGTGAAGTCATGCGTACAGATATGGGAGAACTTTCTATTAAAGCTACCCACATCACTCACTTGTCTAAAGCCCTTCGCCCACTTCCTGAAAAATTCCATGGTTTGACTGATGTGGAAACTATCTACCGCAAACGTCACCTTGATTTGATTTCAAATCGTGAAAGTTTCGAACGTTTTGTTACTCGCTCAAAAATCATTTCTGAAATCCGTCGTTATATGGATAGCAATGGTTTCTTAGAAGTTGAAACACCTATTCTTCACAACGAGGCTGGTGGGGCTGCAGCTCGTCCATTCGTCACTCACCATAACGCCCAAGATATCGATATGGTGCTTCGCATCGCAACTGAGTTGCACTTGAAACGCCTTATTGTTGGTGGTATGGAGCGCGTTTATGAAATTGGACGTATCTTCCGTAACGAAGGTATGGATGCTACTCACAATCCTGAATTCACTTCTATCGAAGCTTACCAAGCTTATGCTGATTTCCAAGACATCATGGATTTGACAGAAGGTATTATCCAACATGCCGCTAAAGCTGTTAAAGGTGACGAACCAGTCATCTATCAAGGTACAGAAATCAAAATCAACGAGCCATTCAAACGTGTTCACATGGTTGATGCCATTAAAGAAGTTACTGGTGTAGACTTCTGGAAAGAAATGACCTTAGAAGAAGCGCAAGCTCTTGCTGCTGAGAAAAATGTCCCACTTGAAAAACACTTCAACACTGTTGGACACATCATCAATGCTTTCTTTGAAGAATTTGTTGAAGAAACCTTGATTCAACCAACCTTTGTTTACGGACATCCAGTTGAAGTCTCACCACTTGCTAAGAAAAATGCAGATGACCCTCGATTCACAGACCGTTTCGAACTCTTCATTGTTAAGAAAGAGTATGCTAACGCCTTCACTGAGTTGAACGACCCTATTGACCAATTGTCACGTTTTGAAGCGCAAGCTGCTGCCAAAGAACTTGGCGACGACGAAGCGACAGGCATTGACTACGACTACGTTGAGGCACTCGAATACGGTATGCCACCAACAGGTGGACTCGGTATCGGTATCGACCGTCTCTGCATGTTGTTGACAGATACAACAACTATTCGTGACGTTTTGTTGTTCCCAACGATGAAATAATACCTCAAACACTAGCCTAAGTGCTGGTGTTTTTTGATGCCTTTATGACACAATTATGACAGTTCTGTAAGCAGTTTATATGACAATTATGTTATACTAGTTACATGAAACAAGATGTCACAACTTTTACTGGTCTGTCGAATTCAGAGGTGCAAGAAGCCTATCACGCTGACCAACTTAATAAAATAACTCAAGTCAATCAAAATGATTATTGGTCTATTATCAAGCGCAATGCTTTCTCGCTTTTCAACTTACTCAACTTGATTATCGCCATCATTTTGGGATTGGTTGGGGCATGGTCAAATATGGTTTTCATGCTGGGAATTCTTGTCAATGCTCTTTCTGGTATCTTGGTTGAGATTCGTGCCAAGTGGATGGTTGACAAGCTGAATCTACTCAGCAAAGAGCCTGTGAGAACTATTCGAGATAGCAAAACAGTCAAGATTAAGGCTGAAGAATTAGTTTTGGGAGACTTGATTGAACTATCTGCTGGAGAGCAAGTTCCTAGCGATGGAAAAGTTATTGCAGGCTTTGCAGAAGTCAACGAAGCCATGCTGACTGGCGAAAGCGATTTTGTCAAAAAAGATAAGGGGGCTGAGGTGCTATCTGGTAGTTACCTAACCAGCGGGCATATCTATGTGATTTTGACGAGGGTCGGTGATGATAATTACGCTGCACAGCTCATGCGCGCTGCCAAGCAATACAAGCCGACACAGTCTCAAATCATCAGTTCCTTGGATAAGATTGCTTCATTTACAGGAAAGATTCTGCTACCTTTTGGAGTCATTCTTCTGCTTGAAGCAATTTTCGTCAAAGCCATCCCTGTTAAGGAAGCTGTTATTTACACGGCTGCGCCTATGCTGGGGATGTTGCCTAAAGGAATCGCCCTACTAACTATCAGTAGCTTACTGACTGCCGTTTTAAAATTAGGTCAGAAAAATGTCTTGGTGCAAGAGATGTATTCGGTAGAGACTCTTGCACACGTTGACACACTTTGTCTTGATAAGACTGGGACAATCACCGAAGGGAAAATGTCTGTTGAGAAGTCCATCTCTTACATGCCTTCTATCGGTGCTTATCATTTTGAGGATTACCTTACTGCTTATATGACTGCTAGTGAGGACCAAAATCCCACAGCGCAAGCTATCCGCCAATACCTTGGCGACCGTCAAAGTGATTTTACAGTTGTAGACAGCATCCCATTTTCAAGTGGACGTAAGTGGGGAGCGATTTCCTTTGCAGAGCTTGGCAGTGTCTTTCTAGGTGCGCCCGAACTTTTGACTAAAGAAAGAACTACAGAAATGCGTCAGGGACAAGAAGAAGGGGCTCGTGTGTTGGCTTTATGCCACAGTAAGAAGGCCATTTCGTCTGGTCAATCTATCTTGCCGATTGACCTAACCTTGCTGGGGATTATTGTGATTTCTGACCCTATTCGTAAAGGGGTTAAAAAGACCCTTGATTATCTCAAGAGCCAAGAGGTGGACCTCCGCATCATTTCTGGGGACAATCCCGTGACCGTATCAAATATTGCCCGTAAAGCAGGTTTTGATTCTTACCAACGTTACTTGGATTGCTCAACATTAAGCTATGATGAGCTTGATGCTGCTATAGCGACAACTACTATTTTTGGTCGCGTTACGCCCGAACAAAAAAAACAAATCGTGCAAAAATTAAAGAGCCTTGGTCGTACTGTTGCCATGACTGGTGACGGGGTCAATGATATTTTAGCCCTTCGTGAAGCTGATTGCTCCATTGCTATGGCCGAAGGTGACCCAGCAACAAGACAAGTTTCAAATTTAGTGCTACTGCAATCTGACTTCAACGATGTTCCTGAAATTCTCTTTGAAGGACGCCGTGTGGTCAATAACATTGCCAAAGTATCTCCAATTTTCCTCATCAAATCCGTTTATTCATTTGCGATTGCAATCATTTGTATACTGAGTGTTGTGGCAGGTCCCAAATACCTGTTGGTCTACCCTTTCATGCCTCTGCAATTAACCTTGGTTAGTCAGTTCATTGACGGCTTCCCACCATTTGTTTTAAGTTTTGAGCGCAACAATAAGCATGTTGAAAAAGATTTCCTCGGTCATGCTATCAGACTAGCTTTACCTGGTGGACTACTCATCAGCTTCAGCGTTTTAGTTGCTAATATTCTAGCCCCACTGCTTGGCTGGAGTCAAATTGACCTCAATACCATTTCTTATTATCTACTCGGACTTATCAGTATCTTATCTGTTATCAAGGCTTACTGGCCGCTCAACTGGTGGAAGTCTGGTCTCATCTTCTTCTGGTCATTGTTGGGCTTTATCAGCACAGCTATTCTCCTAAAAAAATACCTAAGCATTGGATTAATAAACGCAAGTACCTTCCCAGTTTTCATTACCTTGCTAGTCCTATCAGTCATCATTTTCATTGTGGCTGATCGCTATATTGAGCAAAGAGACCAAGCAAAAATTTAATAATCATCACAAAAGTTGAATCCTTGATTTAGCTTTTTTAGTTTATATAGGTGTCCTTTTTATAAAAATTAAGTATGCTTAACATTGTTCTGGAAATATGTTATAATTAAATCAAAATAAGTTAGAAAGTGTCTTCCTCATGGAAACCCAAAACATACAAGAACCCCAAAAATCACTCAGTGAGGTCAACCAGAGTGTTGATGTCCCGGAAAATAGTTCATTTCTGAGAACTTTGCGAGCCTTTTTAGGTCCTGGCGCCTTAGTAGCAGTCGGCTATATGGACCCTGGTAACTGGATTACCAGCGTCGTAGGTGGTGCTACTTATCGTTACCTCTTGCTCTCAGTTGTCCTCCTTTCCTCTCTCATGGCCATGCAGTTGCAGCAAATGGCAGGAAAATTAGGCATCGTCACCAGACAAGATTTGTCACAGGCAACTGCCTCCTATTTGCCAAAACCTCTCCGCTATCTTTTATTTGTCATCATCGAATTGGCCTTGATGGCAACCGATTTGGCTGAAGTCATCGGCTCTGGTATTGCCCTTCACCTCCTATTTGGTTGGCCCTTGCTCTTTTCCATTTTCATCACAATTTTGGATGTTTTCCTTCTTTTACTCTTGATGAAGCTAGGCGTCCGAAAAATTGAAGCTCTGGTGTCAACCTTGATTATGACGATTCTAGTTATCTTCCTTTACTTGGTTATCGTCTCAAAACCAGATTTAGCAGCCATGGTCGAAGGCTTCATCCCAAGTCCTAGAATCTTTGATTTTGCCAATCGCAGCGCTAATAGCAGGCTGACACTGGCGCTAGGTATCATCGGTGCCACCGTCATGCCACACAATCTTTACCTCCACTCCTCTCTGTCCCAAACCAGAAAAGTCAACTACAAGGACAAGGTATCCATTCGCAAGGCTGTTTCCTTCATGACTTGGGATTCCAACATCCAGCTGACACTGGCCTTCATCGTCAATTCCCTCCTCTTGATTTTGGGGGCATCCCTCTTTTACGGTCATGCTAGTGACATCAGCGCCTTCGCGCAGATGTATAATGCCCTCGCGGATAACCATATTGCTGGGGCTGTTGCAAGCTCCTTCCTCTCAATCTTATTTGCCATAGCTCTGCTAGCCAGCGGTCAAAATTCGACAATCACAGGAACCCTCACCGGGCAAATTGTCATGGAAGGCTTTATTCATCTTCGGATGCCTCAATGGATTATTCGTTTAGTGACTCGTCTGCTTGCTCTAGTCCCTGTCATGATTGTGGCACTGCTATTTGGCCAACAAGAAAAGACCTTAGACCAATTAATTGTCTATTCACAAGTCTTCCTCTCTGTGGCTCTGCCATTTTCCATCTACCCTTTGGTCTACTTCACATCCAACAAGAAAATCATGGGAGAATTTGTCAATGCCAAGTGGAACACCATTCTAGGTTACCTTGTGGCAACTATTTTGACCTTGCTCAACCTAAGATTGATTTGGAGTTTATTCTGAACTTGACAGATTTCAGACAGTGAGATAAAATGAGTTAACCTTAGTTTTTAATAAGGTTAACTCATTTTGTTTTCGAGGTAAATTATGGTAAATAAATCCAATCTTTCATCACTTTTAATCATCGCACTAGGTGCAGCAATGATTGCTGTGCTTTCACAAATTGTTGTTCCTGTGGGTACTGTCCCCTTCACCCTACAAACACTGGGGGTAGGCTTACTGGCAAGCTTATTAAGACCAAAAGAGGCCTTTGGCGCCAACCTCCTTTATCTAGGACTGGGTGCAATTGGCTTACCTGTTTTCGCAGGAGGTACCAGCGGTTTTGCTACTTTGGTTGGACCAACTGCTGGCTTTCTCTGGGGATTTTTGGCTTATGCAGTCGTCTGCTCTGCCATGGTCAAGCGTAACGCAAACCTCTTAAATCTTATCCTTGGAAATCTCTTAGGAACCATTCTCGTCTACGCTTGCGGTATTGCTAGCCTACATTTCCTAGCCAATCTGACTTGGCAACAAGCCTTCCTAGTAGGTGCTCTGCCGTTTTTATTATCAGATGCGCTGAAAATCACTCTCATTGTCCTGTTAAGACAACCTCTTCTCAGAAGTCTCAAACAAACCAATTATTTCAAAGCATAAAAAACAGCTATGGCTCAGTTAACAAGCCATAGCTGTTTTTATTCTTAATACCCTCCATTACCACGGAAAGCATCTAAGATAATTTTAAATTCTTCGTTAGTCAAGGTCACCCCTTTGCCCATCTTAGTATGGTCTGGGTTCCAAGAACGGATATCCCATTTAGGCTCACCACCATTAAAGCTAACGCGGTTAAGTTCTTTTGTCCAACCTTTTTCACTGGTTGAAAGAGTAAGCAAGTGTTCTTCAATCTTAAAAGTAAATTCTGACATTATTTTTTCCTCCTATCTTCTTATTCGTAAAAGATTTTAAAAAGAAGTAATTTTTTGATATTTTTTCAAAAAAATATGGTAAGTCTATTTTAGCAAGTTTTGATGAATTAGGATAGGTCTTTGGAGATAAAAGAGGTTGAGAGAAGAATCTCAACCTTTTCATTTTTCGTACAGACTAATTGTGAGTCGCAGTGGTTGAGTGGCATCTAAGCGCTGATAAACCAGCACTTAGAGACCTACTCAACTTTGCGGAGGTGGAAGTGAAACAGTCTGGGAAAAGACTATTTCAGCCCGAACCGAGAAATAAAGACGTGAGGGAAAATCGAAGACTTCGTCTTACCGATTTCTGTCCCACTCTCTTTAGCTAATTATGCACGTACTGTTTGACTTGAACCATCTTTTTTGTAGAGGTTTACAAGACCTTCTTTGCAGGCACGAATCATGTCACCAGGCTGCACCGCTTGTGGAACTGTAATAGTAAGCAATTCCATTGGATTTGGTGCACGGTCAATTTTATTTCCTTCAGAATCATGAAGATCTTTGATGAAGCATTCGAAGTGACGGAAACCTGGTCCGTAAAATTCAACACGGTCTCCTTCAAGAATAACGTTACGTTGACGGATTGTCGCTGTCATATTATCTTCGTTGAAAGCAACGACTTCACCCACAAATTTGTATTGAGGAATTTTACGGCGGGCACCAAACAATTGTTCGTTTTCAGTTGGTATTTGGTAGTAGAAACCAGTCGCCAACTCACGTTGGGCTACTTTCCACAATTCATCAATCAAATCGTCTTTAATGGCTTCAAATTTTTCACGGCTTTCCAAGTAAGCGTCAACAGCGGCTCTATAACAGTTTGTTACTGTTGATACGTAGTGGATTGATTTCATACGACCTTCAATTTTCATTGAATCAACACCGTTGTCAATCAAGTCTGGAATATTTTCAATCATACACATGTCTACAGCTGACATTGAGAATGGTTCTGGAATTTCACCCTTAAGGGATTTACGTTCTTGACCGAATGGCATATCATAAAGGTCATATTTCCAACGGCACGATTGTGAACAACCACCACGGTTGGCATCACGATGGCTCATGTGATTTGAAAGGACACAACGACCTGAATAAGAAATACACATAGCGCCATGAATGAAGGCTTCAATTTCCAAATCTGTGCGCTTACGGATTTCAGCAAGCTCTTCCATTGAGACTTCACGCGCAAGAACAACACGTGTCAAGCCCATTTCCTTCCAAAAAGCGAAAGTTTCAGCATTTGTTGATGAAGCTTGTGTTGACAAATGGATATTAAGCCCTGGTGCGTACTCTGAACAAATCATGATCAAGGCAGGATCTGATACGATAACTGCATCTAGACCCATATCACGCAATTGGCGGAACCATTCACCGGCACCTTCTTCATTTCCTTCGTGGGTAACCATGTTAGCCGCAACGTGGACGTCGGCACCACGTTCGTGGGCATAGTTAATCCCTTCTTGGAGTTCTTCCATTGAGAAGTTCCCCGCACGGCTACGCAAACCGTATTGTTGTCCACCAACGAAAACAGCATCTGCACCGTAATCGACAGCGACTTTCAATTTTTCAAGTGTCCCAGCAGGCGCCAAGACCTCTGGACGTTTTTTAGTTGTATTTGACATTAAAATGTTCTCCTATTTTCAAGATAAAAGATAATTCTTCACAACATGGTCTAAAGACCATGTCATAGCAGAGCTAGCTGTCGACTAACTCTGACAATGTTTAAAGTAAAAAGTAGATAGCGGTGTATTTTCAGTACACCTGACTCAGTTGAAAAAGTTACCCAGTAGCTCTTCAATGAGTCTCAAGTAACTTGCTATGCCCTGAAATAGAAAACTCTCTCATAGCAAGTAAGAAATCGAAAACTATTTTACGGTATTAGGATCAAATTCATAGAATCCAGTATCAAGACCGCGCCCTGCTGGATGAAGTTTACGAATTTGTTCATCAAATAAGAAGGCTTGGTCTTGGGTAAATTGGCCAGCTTCCATCAAACGACGAACTTCCACAAAGATTTTAGCAATCTCAACGAAGTTGTGCCCTGGGCAGTAGATGCCATCAAGCTTCCAGTGTGTGAAATTGTGGTCTACAAGTTCAGTTAACTTAGTCATCATATCGATGTCATTGTTGATAAAGATATGAGTACCATGCTTGTCTTCATAGATAGAATAATGACTTTCTGGGTCGCTTGGTTCTGCTAAGAAGAGCCCACGTTCACGTGTTTTGGCATCGTCAATGTGCGTAAAATTGTAGTAATTTTGTAGCAAAGGACGTTTAGAATGGTGAATGACTGAAGCACCGTAAACAAGGATTTCAGCTGGAAATTCAAGATTTTCAGAGAGTTTGAACAACTCTGCTGAAGGAATTTCGCGGGCCAAAACTGTTTCAACAGCACCGTGCTGTCCCCAGAAGTTTACCTGACGACTTGACGTCACAAAGACAGAAGTATCATAGATGAGCTTGAAGTTGTAACCATCACGCTTATTCACGTAGAAGACACCGGCATCACCGACAACGAGATAATCAACCTTAATTTCCTTCATCAAATCAAGGAATGGCTTGATATTATCCATCATGTCTTGGTGCATGAGGGCATTACATGCGACGGTCAACTCTTTGCCAGCATCATGTACCAGCTCTGCGATTTGACGTAGTTCCTCATAGGTAAAATTATGTGGAAGACGCAAGCCGTAGTCTTCCTCACCGACATAAATGCGGTCAACGCCAGCAGCCAAAAGTTCTTTGACCTGGTCGATTGACTCAGCTGTAGCTGTAATAATAATTTTTTCCATAACTTATATTATAGCAGATTTTTCAAAAGAAAGAGAGGGTTCTTATCCGAGATTTTTAGCAAAATGAAAAATGAAGAGAGCGAAAGCCCTTCCATTTCCAAAAAAGGATGACAAATGATTTTCTTTATGGTATGATAGGCTAGTATCAAAAGGAGAAAGCTATGCCTGCACCATTAAAGCAGCATCATGATGACGAGCAAGAAAATCTGCAACCTGATGCTAGCCCAAAGTATAAAGAGTTCCAAGAATTTAATAGTAATAGTGCTAAGTTGCGTGAGCTTGTGTTCTTCGCTCGCATTGCTTTGTTCAGTGTCACTACGGTTTTAATCGCCTTTTTATTACTTGTCTTGAATTTATCAGCTATGTGGGCATTTGTCCTAGCCCTACTATCCAGCTTAGCTATCAACTCTGCTGTTACAGCATTCATTTGGTCTCTATTAAAGCAATAAACTCTTCGGGGTTTATTTTTTTGTTGCAAAAAAGACTTGAAGTAAGAACCTCAAGTCTTTTTTCTTATTCAGCTGGTTTGTCTTCCTTGTTATCTTTCTCCTCTACTTCATCAGCAGTGTAGTCGATGATGATATCGTCGTTAGCTGGTGCTTCTTCTTTAACCTCATCGTCAACGACCTTGTCTTTGATATCAGAGAATTTTGAAGAGACTTGTGACACAAGGTCAGAAGCGAAATCTACCACTTCGTCACTTTTTTCTTTGACAGCTGAGAGGACATCTTCTTTTGTCAACTCGCCTGATTCAAATTTTTCCTTGTAATCGTTAAAGGTATCCTTAGCCAATGTTGAATATTCATTGGCTTTTTCTTTTGCCATTTGATGATACTCATCAGGATTTTCTTTGTAGGCCTTATAGGCATTTTCCGCGCGTTGTTTGAATTCTTTTCCTTTTTCAGTTGTTAGGAAATAAGCTGCCGCTGCACCTGAAGCGGCACCTACGATTAGATTTTTAACAAATTTATTCATTCTTATAATTCATTCCTTTCGTTTCACTCAAGGCACAACACTAAATGAAAAGGTGTTGTGCTCTTTATTTTAGTTTACAATAGAGTTGAGAAATTCTATCACTATTACAAATCACGGGGAAGTGAATAAGTGAGTGGTATAGCCACTACCTCGCATGTTCATAGGTGTAGTTCTTCCTATCAAGCACAACTAACTGTGACTAAGAGCACGTAAACTTATAATTGGATAAGCGACTCGTTTGTGAAAGGGAAGAACAGTCAAGGGATAGGGGCTTCTCAATTATTTAGTGAAGGGAGACCCCTCATGTTAATCTTATTTACCCTAATTGTTGTGGGATTGATGTCCATAAAACCTTTGTCGTAGCGGTTATTGTCATCACCAACAAGCAAGGAATCACTGAGTACCATCGTAAACGCTTCTCAACCTTTACCAATGGTCTCATTCAGCTACGCGATTGGTTGGAGTATTATTCCTGCTTCGATGTCTGTATGGAATCGACTGGTAAGTACTGGATTCCTGTTTTCAATATCCTCGAAGAAGCCTGCAATATCTGCTTGGCTCATCCCAAGTATGTCAAAGCGATTTGAGGAAAGAGGACCGACAAGAAAGATGCTCAGTGGATAGCTGACCTCTTTAAGCACGACTTAGTGGCTTCTAGCTTTATCCCTCCGCTAAAAATCAGACAACTTCGTGACCTCTTTCGCTATCGCATGAAATTAACACAGCTTCAAGTCAGTGAGAAAAATCGTTATCAAAATTGTCTCACTTGGTCTAACCTTCAAATTGCAAGTGTCGTTTCCGATGTGTTCGGAAAAAGTGCTCAAGCTATTATCAAAAGCATCCTTGACAATTCGGAAAACAAACCAAACATTGAGCAACTGGTTCACAAGAGAATGAAGAATAAACTCCAAGACTTGGAAATCGCTATGGAAGGTGCCTTAACACCTGAACAAGCTGAGAAAATCAGAGTTATCAAAGCTCATTACGATGCTCTCGCTATTTGTAAAGAGGATTTAGAGCAGATGATTCGGGAACTAGGGGCTGAATATAGCCAAGAGGTTGAACTTATCCAAACCGTTCCTGGTTTCAAAGAGGAACTTTCTGCTCTTCGAGTCATCTCTGAAATCGGTGCAAACATGACATTCTTTGACTCTGCAGGAAAACTCTGTTCTTGGGCAGGTTTAGTCCCAGCTAACAATGAAAGTGCTGGGAGGAAATACTCTACTCGTATTTCTAAAGGTGGGAGATACCTCAAACCCTTCCTGGTTCAAATTGCCAACGCTGTCGTCAAGTCTGACAAGCATTCAGAATTGAGAAATAAGTATCTTAAACTCAAGAAGCGCCGTGGATACCGAAAAGCAGTTATCGCTATTGCCGAAGATTACCCGTTTCTATTTACCAAGTCCTCTTAAAACAAGAAAATTACAATCCTCTTCTACAAGGACTAACCGAAATCAGAAATCCTGACAAAACAATGTCTATTCAAGACGCTATTCGTTTTGCACAACAACACGGATTCAATGTCAATTAATGTCAAAAATCAGGTTTCAAGACCTCTCTTTAGTGTGCTCAAAATCAGGGTAAACAATAAATCAATTAGTCCTTATTTTTTTCAAACTTCTCCTCTCTTACGGAATAATTTTGAGGCTGCTTTACCGATAGCAAATGCCGAACCAGCTTTGGTAGCATTAACCGTTGCACTACCAGCTTTTTGCCCCAAATTACGAGCATGATAGTTCAAATCAGAAACACTTTCTGACAAATCAGCAATGGCAACAAACAGTGGGTCAATAGTTGACACCTTGCCATTAACATCTTCAACCAAAACATTAGCCTTAGCCAAGATTTCATTGGTTTGATGTAGGGTAACGTTCACATCGCTAGTCAAGACTTGGATGCTTGACTTGGTTTCTTCGACTGCTTCTGTTACTTTCCTCAAGGTAAGTACAAGATAGACTACCAGCACTGCAAAGGCAATAGCGATAATCAAGACTGCAATTTCAATCATAATACTCCTTTAACTTAATAATATGGAATCTCTTTTTGACGACGGCGGTAAATGGTCATAACTAACCCCACGATGACTAAAACAACTGATACCCATTGGGATACGCGCAAGCCCATGAAATACAAGCTATCCGTGCGCATGTCTTCGATGACAAATCGCCCGCAACCGTACCAAATGAGATAAAAGAAGATAACCTCTCCTTGCTTCAAGAAATTCTTACGGTGACGCAAGGACATAATCAAGATGAAACCAAGCAGATTCCAAGATGATTCGTAAAGGAAGGTGGGGACGCGGTAGGCACCGTCGATATACATTTGTTTGCGGATAAAGTCTGGCAGGTAATTCAATGATTTGACGGCTTTACCGTAGGCTTCTTGGTTGATGAAATTTCCCCAACGGCCCATAGCTTGCGCAATAATGACTCCCGGCGCAGCAATGTCCAAAAAGTCCAAAGGCTTAATCAGATGGTTATAAGAAAACACCAACAGAACGATAGCCCCCGTAATCAAGCCACCGTAGATAGCAATTCCCCCGTTCCAAATGGCGATAATCTCATCCAGATGCTTGGCATAATAAGACCACTCAAAGGCGACATAATAGGCTCGTGCTCCGATAATCGCTAAGGGAAAAGCAATCAGGATAAAATCAATGACGCTATCAGGGTCAATCTTCTTCCTCGGCGCTTCCTTCATAGCTAGGTAAACAGCTAAAATCAAGCCTGACACGATGCAGATGGCATACCAGCGAATGGCGAAGGGACCAAGTTGAACGGCTATTGGATTGATCATTTGCTAGCCTCATTTTGGCTAATCAATTTGGTCAAACGGTCTTCAAATGTCTTAGTGGCATCAAATCCCATAACCTTAGCACGATGATTCATGGCTGCCGCTTCAATAACAACGGACATGTTACGACCAGTTTTAACAGGGATGCGAACACGTGGAATTTTAACACCAGACAATTCAATCTCTTCATTGCCATTACCGAGGCGGTCAAAAACCTTGCCCGTTTCGAAATTTTCAAGGTAGATAGCAAGCTGCACTTGTGATGAATCCTTAACAGCACTAGCTCCATACAAACTCATGACATCAATGATACCGACACCACGAATTTCAAGCAAGTGACGGAGAATTTCAGCTGGTTCTCCCCAAAGGGTTTCTTCATCTTTAGCAAAAATATCCACTCGGTCATCAGCTACCAGACGGTGACCGCGTTTCACCAATTCAAGACCTGTCTCACTCTTACCGATACCAGAGTCACCTTGAATGAGAACCCCCATACCGTAGATGTCCATGAGTACACCGTGAACACTGGTCCGCTCTGCTAGGCAAGAATCCAAATACAAAGACATTTCACCCGACAAGCGACTGGTCTGCACATGACTTTGCAAAACAGCAATGCCATTCTCCTTGGCTGCTCGGTACATTTCCTCTGGAATTTCCAAATCACGCGCAATAACGATGGCTGGGGGTTCTGGACGAAACATCTCCGTTAATACCTGATAGCGGTTATGCTCTGTCATGGCCATCAGATAAGACCATTCTTTCATCCCTAAAAGCTGCACACGCTCTGGTGAATAATAGTCAAAATAGCCTGTCATTTCAAGTCCAGGACGTGAGATATCAGCTGTTTTAATTTCCTTAGCTAGCAAGTCATCATTGCCATAAACAACATCCAATTTGACTTTATCGACTAGCATTTTTACAGTAACTGCCATGTAGCCTCCTTCTACTGCCACTTTCATTTCACATCGTGAAAATCCACTGACGATTACACTATTAGTTGCTTACATTATATCATAAAACCATGTAATAGTAAGCGATTACTGTCTTTTCTGAAAAGAAACTCTATGCTCGTTTTTTATTTTGATATTTTCTAACGTAGCAAGTTTATCAATGATTTCAACCACCAATTTATACTAGGGCGAAATATCTTGTTTAGCTCACTATATTTGCTCTATTTGCCATCAATAATAAAAGAGCTAGGCTTATCAACCTAACTCTGTCATCGTGAGTTTTCTATCCTGTTTTTTAGAAACTCTGGGAATGATTCTAGCAGTTTGAGGAGATTATGCAACTTACCAGAACCAGCCGTCCTTATCATCAACAACCTCAGCATCCTTGCGTTTGCGAGGACCTTGACCATAATTGTATTCGTCTAAATCTTCTTTGTAAGGAAGAAAGACAGCCAACAAGATGTAGAGTATAAAGCCAAACTTTGTAAAATACATCAATAGCCCTGCTAGCACGCGCGCTACTGCAATATCCCAACCGTACTTATCGGCCAGACCTGCAACAACCCCGCACACCAGCTTACCTTGGCGTTTTTTATAAAAGCTTGATTTCATGAGCTCATCCTCTTTCTATACATTTCCTATGCTTCTATTCTATTAAATTTCCCTCAAAAAAGAAATCGGTCCTGAGACCGATTTTTATGCTTGAATTTTGATAAGTTTGCCACCACATTTTCCGCATCTGTATTTCTTGGTATCGACACGGCGCTTGCGTTGGTAGAGCTGGTCACAGGACTGACAGCGGTAAGTGTGATGTATGGCGCTAGCTTTGGCACTTTTGGGAGCATAGCGCAAGCCATCGACCTGCTTAAGTAAATCCTTAAAATCCTTATCTGCGTGCTTGTAGCCCTTGCCCTCAAAGTAGAGATGGTAGTGGCAGAGTTCATGGCGGACGATTTGGCGGAAAATGGCTGCGCCGTGTTCCGCATAGAGGTGGGGATTGAAGTCAAGATGGCCATTCGCTGGGAAAAAGCGCCCACCCGTCGAACGCAGGCGTGAGTTCCACAGAGCAGTGTGCTTAAACTCCTTGCCGAAGTCCTGCTGGGAAACCCTACGAACGTACTCAGTCAAGTCCATTTGGTTTGATAAGGCTGAGTCCGATACGGCTGCGCTCAGCATCTACTTCGACTACCCAGACAGTGACAATGTCACCGACTGACAAATACTTGCTTGGGTGCGGCATTGGGGGCATTTTGCCTGTTTTCTTGTCGCGTTTGCGCTCAATGATGCGAGATTGGTGGATAAGTCCATCTTCGTGAACCCCGATATCAACAAAGGCACCAAAATCGACAACGTTACGGACGGTTCCTTGTAGTTCTTGACCAATTTTGAGGTCAGACACATCAAGAACATCGTGACGAAGGACTGGCGCATCAAAATCATCACGGAGGTCACGACCTGGTTTAAGCAAATCAGCGATGATGTCTTTAAGGGTTTCTTGACCGATGCCTAATTTTTCAGCAGTAGTTGCCAAGTCAAGACTGTTCAACTTATTAGCTGCTTCTCCGTCAACTTCTTTAATATCAAGTTGAGCCAAAAGTTCTTTAACTGCTGGGTAAGATTCTGGGTGAACGCCAGTGTTGTCTAGGAAATTCTTGGCATTTGGAATACGCAAGAAACCTGCTGCTTGTTCAAAGGATTTAGCACCGAGTCTTGGGACTTTTTTGATTTCAGCACGAGATTTGATTTCCCCATTTTCTTCACGGTACTTGACGATGTTTTCAGAAATGGTTTTGTTAAGTCCTGACACGTGTTGAAGGAGGGCTGGGCTGGCTGTATTCACGTTGACGCCGACTTGGTTAACTACGGTTTCAACTACGAAGTCTAGGTTGTCAGCCAGTTTTTTCTGGCTGACGTCATGTTGGTACTGACCGACACCAATAGACTTGGGGTCAATCTTAACTAGCTCTGCCAATGGGTCTTGAAGACGACGGGCAATGGAAATGGCTGAGCGTTTTTCAACGGTCAAATCTGGAAATTCGTGGCGGGCTAGCTCTGATGCTGAATAAACTGAAGCACCACTTTCATTGACGATGACGTAAGAGACCTGTGGAAAGTCCTTGAGAACCTCTGCCACAAAGGCTTCTGACTCACGGCTAGCTGTTCCGTTACCGATGGCGATGATTTCCACGTCGAATTCTTTGATGAGATTTGCCAAATCAACTTTAGATTGTGCAATTTTGGCTTGATTGGCTGGTGGGACTGGATAGATGACTTGGGTGGTCATGAGTTTTCCAGTCTGGTCAACGACCGCTAGCTTAGCACCTGTACGAAAGGCCGGGTCAAAGCCTAGCACCATCTTACCTTTCAGCGGTGATACTAAGAGAAGGTTACGCAGGTTTTCTGAGAAGAGAGAAATAGCCCCGTCTTCTGCTGTTTCTGACAACTCACTGCGGACACGGCGTTCCATGGCTGGGACAATTTTCTTCTTGATGACCTGAGCAATCACATCGTCAATATAAGGGTTGGTTTCCTTGAAGCGCACGGCAAAGAAGCGCAGCATTTTGTCGATATTATGCTCAAAACCGACCTTAAGAATACCCATTTTCTCCCCACGATTGAGGGCCAGGACTTGGTAGCCTTGGAGTTTGCCGACTTTTTCAGCGAAATCATAGTAGATTTTGAAGACTTGCTTGTCGTCTAGGCTTTCGTTCTTGGCGCTTGACACTAGCGAGCTGTAAGACCAAATTTCATTATAGACCCATGAGCGGAGCTTGTTGTCTTCAGAGAAAGCTTCGACCAAAATATCGACTGCGCCAGCTAGGGCTTTATCGGCAGTTTCAAAGCCTTCTGTGACATAGGCTTGCGCTTCTGTCAAAAGCTCTGCCTTATTTTGCAAAATGAGACGAGCCAGCGGGAAAAGTCCAGCTTCGCGGGCAATGGTAGCCTTGGTGCGACGTTTTTCCTTGTAGGGCAAATAAAGTTCCTCAACATCTGCCAGCTTAGTCGCTTCATCGATAGCTTTTTTGAGTTCAGGAGTCAGCTTACCCTGCTCTTCAATCTTAGCCAGCACCGTCGCCTTGCGGTCAGCCAAGTTAGTCAAGGATTTGTCCAAATCGATAATAGCCTTAATCTGAACTTCATCCAAGTTTCCCGTCATTTCCTTACGATAACGCGCGATGAAAGGAATGGTGTTGCCCTCAGCCGTTAACTCCAAAACCTTATCAATCTGCGATGCCTTGATGCCCAAATCCTGGGCGATTTGTGTAGTGTTTGTGTTTTCCATAGTGTGTCTATTATAGCATAAAATGGGGCTGAAGAGGAAAATCTGGCAGTTTACAAATATCAGTCCGTATGCTTTTATGAGAGCAAAATAAAAACGGCATAATTGAACTGCACCCCAAAAGTTAGACAGAAAAAATCTAACTTTTGGGGTGTTTTATAATGAAATTAACTTATGAAGATAAAGTTCAAATATATGAATTGAGAAAGCAAGGAGAGAGCTTTAGACAGCTT
>NZ_JADNQT010000020.1 GCF_015594605.1 Streptococcus sp. HF-1907
TGGCAGGGGCTAAGCAACATAATCATTGGAAACTGATGGCTATGAGAAGGACTATTGAGACACGTTTTTCAGAACTTTGTACGCTTTTCGATATGGAACAAACACTAGCTAGAGGAAAAACAGGATTGCAATTGAGGATAGAGCAAATCGTACTAGCCTATAATCTGAGATATTTTGAAATTAACTAGCACCACGAGTATCGAATAAATCATTGATGAGTTTTATATAATTATTGATACACTAAAATCATCAGTGATGAAGTTTACATATCAGATTGGATTTATATATCGATATGCTTAATCAAAAAATCTGAAACTATTGCTCTTATGATTGAAGGTATGATATGATTTTAAGTAATCAATTACCTATTTTATTGATAATTGATATAAAATTATGTTGATATTTTATTGAATTTTAAAAACTGATAGAGAAATGGAGGCTAGTGTGGTTAAAAAGAAATTGGATTACCTCAAATTATCAAATTTACGGCAAAAAGATTTCCTTACTTTCCTGAGTAGCCTTGAAGATGCCTTACGGAAGCATGAAATGAACTGAGTTGAGGATGATTTTTTGGCTTTTCAGGCTGAAAACATCTTGTCTAAGGCTCTGCTATTTTCCCAAAAGAATGACCAAGGTCGAAAACTGTCGGTGACGCCTCTTCTTGCGCAGGCAGATGAGGAACGTGACCTAGCATTTCGTCGTTTGCGGGCGGGAATCAAGCTTTATCAGTCAAGTAGGAGTGCTGAGGAGCAGAAAGCCTACCAGCGCCTACATGATGAAGTCCAACCTTTGCGTTTGGTGACTAATATCGGCTATTTCAAAAAGACGGGTAAGTTGCAATTGCTTGTGGCACGTCTGCACCAGCCTACTTTGGAAGAAGCCTTAGAGACCTTGGGGTTAACAGCTTTTGTAGCGCAATTGGAGCTTGCTCAAAACAGGTTTGATGACCTATATAGTCAGCGTTACGAGGACAAGGAGGAGTTAATCAAAATCAATCTGCCAGAAGTCCGCCGTGACATTTGTGAGAGCCACCATGATTTTTGTGATTATGTCTGCCTGCGCGCTGACCACAGACCAGACTCTAACTACGGCAAGCTATTTGATGCCCTCAATCGGCAACGCCAGTCCTCTATTGACTACCTTCGCCGTAGAGAAGCCTGAAAAAAACGTAAGGCCAAGCAAGTGGCGACAGAGTAGCAGGAAGATTAGGGCTTTCTTATCATAAGAGTCGCTGTCAACCGTTTTGAATATGGTATAATAGTTAGGAAAAATTAGAAAGTTACGGAAAAAATGTTACAAATTTTTGATACTCACACCCACCTCAATGTGGAGAATTTTGAAGGTAAAGAGCAGGAAGAGATTGACTTAGCGCGTGAGCTTGGCGTGACTAAGATGAATATCGTCGGCTTTGACCAGCCGACAATAGAGCAAAGCCTAAAACTGTCTGCTCAGTTCCCAGAGCTCTACTCTACTATCGGCTGGCATCCGACAGAGGCTGGCTCTTATAACCAAGACATCGAAGACATGATTGTCAAGAACCTGTCAAATCCAAAAGTTATCGCCCTCGGTGAAATCGGACTGGACTACCACTGGATGGAAGACCCCAAAGAAGTGCAATTTGAAGTCTTCAAACGTCAAATTCAACTGTCTAAAGACCATGACCTGCCTTTTGTTGTCCACACCCGTGAAGCTCTTGACGATACCTACCAAATCATCAAAGAAGCTGGTGTTGGACCACGAGGTGGCATCATGCATTCCTTCTCCGGAAGTCTGGCCGACGCACAGAAATTCGTTGACCTGGGCATGATGATTTCTTTCTCAGGTGTTGTGACCTTCAAAAAAGCCCTTGATGTCCAAGAAGCAGCGCAGCATTTGCCCCTAGATAAAATCCTAGTCGAAACCGACGCCCCATACCTTGCGCCCGTACCAAAACGTGGTCGCGAAAACAAAACCGCCTACACCCGCTATGTCGTTGACAAAATCGCAGAGCTGCGCGGCCTGACCGTGGAGGAAGTAGCTGACGCTACTTATCAAAATGCTATGAGGATTTTTGGATTAGAAGATTAAGATGAGGAAGAGAGACCGAAGGTCGCCACTAATGGAGGATACCGCCGTGGTTTTAGTAAGATGACCAAAATGGTTATCTTACTGGGAAACATAGAGAACTTAGGCTCTATGTTTAGTCATGGAACGCCGAAGGCGGTCGCTGACGTCCCTAACCACCTAAGGTATTCGCAAAGAAAAACTATGGAAAATAAAATTAAAATTCAAGAAGTTGTCGTTGTTGAAGGAAAAGACGACACCGCAAATTTGCGTCGTTTCTATGATGTGGATACCTACGAAACACGAGGATCTGCTATCACAGACGAAGACCTAGAACGTATCGAAAAACTTAACGACCTGCGTGGCGTTATTGTTTTCACCGACCCAGACTACAACGGCGAACGCATCCGCAAAATTATCATGGAGGCTGTTCCGACTGCTAAACACGCCTTCCTCAACAGAGATGAAGCTGTGCCAAAATCAAAAACCAAAGGCCGTTCACTTGGTGTTGAGCATGCAAACTTTGAAGACCTGCAAAAAGCACTTAGTGGTGTCATGGGACACTACGACGACCAGAATGATTTTGACATTAGCAGAGCTGACTTAGTACGTTTTGGCTTGCTTATGGGAGCTGATAGCCGTAAACGTCGGGAGTATTTGGGAGAAGAACTCCGCATTGGGTACTGTAATGGGAAGCAGCTACTTAAACGCTTGGAATTGTTTGGGGTGAGTTTGGCGGAGTTGGAAGATGTGATGGGGAGATATGATACCTAAAAAGATTATTCTTCTCCGAGGTGTAACGCCAACTGGTCAAAATCGTATTCCTAAGATGTCCTATCTTGCTGAGATATTGACTGAGACGGGTTTTAAAAATGTTGAAACTTATATTCAAAGTGGGAACGTCATTTTAGAAACGGATTTGTCTGACCAAGCTATCCGAAAGATGGTACACGACACTATTTTAGAGAAAATCGGTGCGGATTTGTCTATCATTATCAAAAGACCTGAGCAGTTGAAAATGGCTGCGCAGGAAAATCCATTTGGTGATGGTTATGATGACTCCAGAGTGCACTTGGTCTTCACTAACGATTACTTGGATGATGGTATTTTGAAAAAACTAGTTCAAACGGACTTTGGTGACGAAGCATTTTGCATTGGTAACCAATGTCTCTATCTGTATTTACCGCGTGATGCCAAGAAAAAGCGGCTCAACACCAATTTTCTGGAAAAGAAACTAGGCATCAGCGCTACTATGCGTAAATTGAGTGTGACTAATCGCCTGAGTGAGTGGTAGTGATTGAAAGCAGTCCTCAGTTGACATTTTTTTGCTTGTATCATAGAATGATAATAGAAAAAAGCGTTGAGCTAGAACTCAACGCCTATGCAGGACCGCCAAGAGGTGGTTCGGTTTTAACAGATTAACCGTCAGGGAACCGATTAAAGCTTCTGACGGTTATTTTTTGTCATTTTTAAACAGAATGAGTACAACCATGAGATTAAGCAAGCTGATAATCAGACTAGCAAAATCTGTCATGACTTGTAGTGCCTCTGCTGTTGACAAAGCTATTCCTCCTTTCCGTTAGATTTTGGACTTACTTGCATAAGCACCACCACCTTTCAGAAACTCAGAACCACCGTCTTCACTTTCCTACACCTATTTATTCGATAAAACTTGGTGAAGCCTATGAAAATGAAGATCAAAAAGTGTGGTATAATAATTAAAACATCATAGAAAGAACAAACATGAGAATTGCAGATTACAGCGTGACCCGCGCGGTGCTTGAGCGCCATGGGTTTACTTTTAAGAAATCATTCGGTCAGAACTTTTTGACCGACACAAACATTTTGCAGAAGATTGTGGACACAGCTGAGATTGACAAGGGTGTCAATGTTATCGAGATTGGTCCTGGTATTGGGGCTTTGACAGAATTTTTGGCGGAAAATGCGGCTGAAGTCGTGGCCTTTGAGATTGACGACCGCCTCATTCCTATTCTTGCTGATACGCTTCGCGATTTTGACAATGTCAAGGTTATCAACGAAGATATCCTCAAGTCAGATTTGCAGACCCGCATCAAGGAATTTGTCAATCCAGACCTTCCAATCAAGGTGGTGGCAAATCTTCCTTACTATATCACAACGCCGATTTTGATGCACTTGATTGAGAGCAAAATTCCTTTCCAAGAATTTGTCGTTATGATGCAAAAAGAAGTGGCAGACCGCATTTCTGCTGAGCCAAACACCAAGGCTTACGGTAGCTTGTCAATCGCGGTGCAGTATTACATGACGGCGAAAGTCGCCTTCATCGTGCCTCGCACGGTCTTTGTACCAGCGCCAAATGTGGACTCAGCCATTCTTAAAATGACCCGCCGTGAGCAACCTTTAGTTAAGGTTGAAGATGAAGATTTCTTCTTCCGCGTATCAAAAATGGTCTTCGTTCACCGTCGCAAAACTCTTTGGAACAACATGACCAGTCATTTCGGTAAAACAGAGGAAATCAAAGCTAAACTTGAAAAAGCGCTCGAGATTGCGGACATTAAACCAAACATCCGTGGCGAAGCTCTTTCTATTGCAGACTTTGCCAAATTGGCTGACGCACTTAAGAAAGCTGGGATTTAATCATGGCAATCGACAAACGCCAACGTTTCGAAAACAGCGCTAGCTATTTTGCTTGTCCCATCTGTCAAGAGCCACTTGACAAGGTTGACAACAGCCTTAAGTGCGCCAATAATCACACCTACGACTTGTCCAAGTTTGGTTATGTTAACCTGCTTGGAGGCAAGAAGGTTGACGACCATTACAGCAAGGCGTCCTTTGAAAATCGCAAGTTGATTTTGGAGAACGGTTTTTACGACCACATCCTGAAAGCTGTTGAAGAAGCCGTCAGTCAGTACCCTGAGGCCAAAACTTTGCTTGATATTGGCTGTGGGGAAGGTTTCTATTCGCGCCAGCTCTTGCAAAACACTGACAAGGAGATTTTGTCTTTTGATATCTCCAAAGATTCAGTTCAGATTGCGGCAAAAAGCGACAGCACTCACCGCGGAAAGTGGTTCGTGTCGGATTTAGCTAAGCTTCCTTTGCAAAATGGCTGCGCGGATATTATTTTGGATATCTTCTCACCGGCAAATTACGGAGAGTTCAAGCGAGTTTTGTCTGACCGTGGTTATATCATCAAGGTGATTCCAACAGCAGAGCACGTCAAGGAACTGCGAGATAAGGCTAGCGCTCAGCTCAATCAGAAAGACTATTCAAACCAGAAAATTATTGACCATTTTAAAGAGCATTTTGACCTTGTGGTGCAAGAAGAAGTAACAGCAACTAATGCTTGTTCAGAAAAAGAACGTCAAGCTTTTATTAAGATGACGCCTTTACTTTTTAATGTCGATGACTCGTTGATTGATTGGACTGATGTTACAGAGTTGACTGTAAGTGCCTTGGTGCTCATTGGAAAACACAAATAGGTAGATAAATGAAAAGAGTTTGGGTCGTAAGGTTCCCAAACTCTTATTTTTTTAAGGAAAGGACGGGATTTGAACCCGCGCATGAACAGTGTCCACTTGCCGGATTTCGAGTCCGGTGCCGTACCGAGCTGGGCCACCTTTCCAAAATAAACGATGCGGAGAAAGGGATTTGAACCCTCACGCCCTCGCGGGCACATGCGCCTGAAGCATGCGTGTCTGCCGTTCCACCACCTCCGCGAAACAAGAACTATTATACTCTTTTTTGAAAAAATGAAAAGGTCTGTATTTGAAATTGACATAAAGTTTCTATATAAAGTCTGCCTAGAGCTTTCGAAGCCTAGGGCTTTTGGATATAATAAGGCTATTCTAATGAGTTTAAAGGAGTCTATTTGCAAGGTCGAATTATAAGTCTCTAGCCGATTTTTACTATGTGGAAGCCGATGGACAAGTTTATCAAACGCGTGCGCGTGGGAATTTTAGGAAAAAAGATCAGACGCCCTACGTTGGTGATTGGGTGGAGTTTTCAGCGAAAGAGCAGTCAGAAGGTTATATTTTAGCCATTTCAGAGCGCAAAAACAATCTGGTTCGTCCGCCAATCGTCAATATTGACTAGGCAGTTGTCATTATGTCAGCCAAGGAGCCAGACTTTAACGGAAACCTCTTGGACCGCTTTTTGGTCCTTTTGGAGCACAAGGACATCCAGCCAAGTTACTAATTGGAAAATAAAACAAAATCAGTTTCACCGAAAGGTGGGCTGATTTTAATTTAGCCAGGATGGATTGATTTTGGTCAATATGAGCGAAAAGCTATTTCATATCTGAGAATCCTACTTTTTACCGCTAAAAATTAGCAGAATATGCTATACTAGCAAAAAAGACTAACAGGGAGGGATGTCATGAGACGATTATTGAAGCATATTCACAGGCGGCGTGATAGGCTCTTAACGATTTATATGACCCTAGAACCCTATTCAGCCGTTTATTTGCTCAGCTTGCTATTTCTAACAGCTGTGGCAGAACTATTGGGTCCCCAGTATGTGATTGCAATCTGGGTAATTGGGCTAACGATTTTAGTAGTGAATCTAGTGATTTATTACATTCTGCTGCAACTAAAGTTACATGATAAAGATGATTAGCTCTGCTATTTTCCTAAAGGAATTTTTTGAGAAGCTCCGCCTTTGCCGTGGTGAGAACGGCAGTTTTTTGGTATAATAGGCTTATTCTAAACAAGATAGGAGCACATTTGCAAGGTCGAATTATCAAGTCTCTAGCCGGTTTTTACTATGTGGAAGCCGATGGACAAGTTTATCAAACACGTGCACGTGGGAATTTTAGGAAAAAAGGTCAGACGCCCTACGTTGGTGATTGGGTGGAGTTTTCAGCGAAAGAGCAGTCAGAAGGCTATATTTTAGCCATTTCAGAGCGCAAAAACAGTCTGGTTCGTCCGCCAATCGTCAATATTGACCAGGCAGTTGTCATCATGTCAGCCAAGGATCCAGACTTTAACGGCAACCTCTTGGACCGCTTTTTGGTTCTCTTGGAGCACAAGAACATCCAGCCGATTATCTATATTTCCAAAACGGATTTGCTTGATGATTTTACGGAGATGGACGAGATTCGCAAGAACTATCAAGCGATTGGCTATGATTTTTGTTATTCTTTAGAAGAATTGCTAGCGCTATTAGCCGACAAAGTAACGGTCTTTATGGGCCAAACTGGGGTCGGAAAATCAACCCTCCTCAACAAAATTGCCCCAGAACTGCAACTGGAGACAGGTGAAATTTCAGACAGCCTAGGACGTGGTCGCCATACGACGCGTGCTGTCAGTCTCTATACTGTTCACGATGGTAAAATTGCTGATACGCCAGGGTTTTCATCGCTAGACTACGAGGTTGACAATGCTGAAGACCTCAACGAAGCCTTTCCTGACATTCGCCGCCTCAGCCACTCTTGCAAGTTCCGTTCTTGTACGCACACTCACGAACCCAATTGTGCGGTCAAAGATGCGCTAAAAACGTGTGACCTCTGGCAAGCCCGTTATGATAACTACCTTCAATTTCTCAGTGAAATTGAAAATCGTCGGGAAACATATAAAAAAGTCATTAAAAGAAAGTAGGTACCTCTCATGTCAACTCACAAAATCGCCCCATCAATCCTCGCAGCCGACTACGCTAACTTTGCTACTGAGCTAAAACGTGTCGAAGAAACCGACGCTGAGTACGTTCACATCGATATCATGGATGGTCAATTTGTACCAAACATCAGCTTTGGCGCAGATGTCGTAGCAAGCATGCGTAAACACAGCAAACTTGTTTTTGACTGCCATTTGATGGTTGTTGAGCCTGAACGTTATGTTGATGCCTTTGCCCAAGCAGGCGCTGACATCATGACCATTCACGTTGAAGCAACCAAACACATCCACGGCGCCCTTCAAAAAATCAAGGCAGCTGGTATGAAAGCTGGTGTTGTTATCAATCCAGGAACACCAGTTGAAGCATTGGTGCCAGTCCTCGGTTTGGTTGACCAAGTTTTGATTATGACGGTTAACCCTGGTTTTGGTGGACAAGCCTTCATCCCAGAAATGATGGCTAAGGTTGAAGCAGTTACTAAAATGCGTCAAGAAGCTGGCTATGATTTTGATATCGAAGTTGACGGCGGTATTGACAATACAACCATTAAAGCAGCTGCACAAGCTGGCGCTAATGTCTTTGTGGCAGGGTCATACCTTTTTAAAGCCAGTGACCTTCCAGCTCAAGTTCAAACTTTACGTGTAGCCCTCAATGACTAAGATTGCCCTCTTTGCAGGCGGAGACCTCTCCTATTATGAGACAAATTTTGACTACTTTATCGGTATTGACCGTGGAAGCCTATTTTTACTAAAAAATGGGCTTCCTTTAGATATGGCGGTGGGAGATTTTGATTCCGTTTCGAACCAAGAACTAGCCCAAATCAAGGCTTCTTGTCCTAAAGTCATTCAAGCTAAGCCTGAAAAGGATGATACAGATACTGAGTTGGCTCTCAAAGTTATTTTTCAAGAGCATCCAGATGCACAAGTGACTATTTTTGGTGCCTTTGGTGGACGAATTGACCATATGATGTCTAATGTTTTTTTGCCATCAGACCCTGATTTAGCCCCCTCTATGCGACAGATTGCTCTGCGTGATGCACTTAATCTCATTCATTATTACCCTGCTGGACGCCAGACGATTTTGCCTCAAAAGGGCATGACCTATGTCTCTTTTATGCCTGAATCGGATGCTCCCTTGACCATTTTTGGTGCTCGTTACGAGCTTAGCGCAGTCAATTTTTTCCAAAAGAAAATCTACTCAAGTAATGAGTTTTTGGACCAGCCTATCGAGGTTGAACTGGACTCGGGCTATCTCATCGTCATTTACAGCAAAGATCGGAGTTGACATGACCTTTCTATTACTTATCATCGCGGTTGCTAGTCTCCTAGTTTCCCTTTATCTCTTGTCAAAAATAGCAGAGCTAAAAGCTAGTTTGGCCCAGACTTTGGAGGATAACGCAGACAACTTATCCGACCAAATCTCCTATCAACTGGATACGGCAAACAAGGACCAAATCATCGCCCTGACCAATCAGCTCAACCATCTTCAGACAGATATTTATGCTCAGTTTAATGAGCTTCGTGGCGAGCTTCATCAGAACTTGACTGAAAGCCGTGACCGTTCTGATAAGCGTTTGGAATTGATTTCAACCAGTCTTAGTCAGTCGGTCAAGGACATGCAAGATTCCAATGAAAAACGCCTAGACCAAATGCGTCAGACGGTAGAAGAAAAGCTAGAGCAGACCCTCCAAACTCGCTTGCAAGCTTCTTTTGAAACCGTCTCAAAACAGCTAGAATCTGTCAATCAAGGTTTGGGTGAAATGAAGACAGTGGCACAAGATGTCGGCACCCTAAATAAGGTTCTCTCCAATACCAAAACGCGCGGTATTCTGGGGGAATTGCAACTGGGGCAAATTATTGAAGACATCATGACGGAGAGCCAGTACGAACGAGAATTTTCAACCATTAAAGGCTCAACAGAACGTGTCGAGTACGCTATCAAGTTACCGGGAACGAGTGAGGGTGATTATGTCTATCTCCCTATTGACTCCAAATTCCCATTGGAAGACTATTACCGCCTAGAAGATGCCTATGAAAATGGCGATAAGGACCAAATCGAACTTTACCGTAAGTCGCTTCTAGCAAGTATCCGCAAATTTGCTAAGGATATTAATAACAAGTATCTCAACCCACCAGAAACGACTAATTTTGGGATTATGTTTTTACCAACGGAGGGGCTTTATTCAGAGGTGGTTCGTAATGCTGCTTTCTTTGATAGCTTGCGCAGGGATGAAAATATCGTTGTCGCAGGGCCATCAACCCTATCAGCTCTACTTAATTCCTTGTCTGTTGGTTTCAAGACTTTAAACATCCAAAAAAATGCGAATGATATTAGTAAGATACTTGGCAATGTCAAAGTTGAATTTGGCAAATTTGGAGGCATGTTGACCAAGGCTCAGAAACAATTAAACACAGCAAGTAAGAGCCTTGACAGTCTCTTGACCACACGCACGAATGCGATTATTAGAGCCTTGAATACTGTTGAAGATTACCAAGATCAAGCAACCTCAAGTCTACTTAACATTCCTTTAATAGAAGAAGAGGATAGTAATGAAAATTAACCAAATGAAAAAAGATGAATCCTTTGACGGATTCTACCTCATCAAACGCGCTGAAGTCCGTCGGACGCGAGCGGGTAAAGATTATATTTCCTTTACCTTCCAAGATGATACAGGCGAAATTGCTGGTAATCTTTGGGATGCACAGCCTTTTAATGTTGAGGAGTTTGTCGCTGGGAAGGTTGTTCATATGAAAGGACGCCGTGAAGTTTACAACGGTATGCCTCAAGTCAACCAAATCACGCTCCGCAATCCACGTGAGGGTGAGCCCAATAATCCGAGTGATTTCAAAGAAAAATCCCCTGTGGACATCACAAACGTTCGTGATTACATGGAACAGATGATGTTCAAAATTGAAAACGCAACTTGGCAACGTATCGTAAGAGCACTCTATCGCAAATACGACAAGGCATTTTTTACTTACCCAGCAGCAAAAACAAATCACCATGCTTTTGAATCAGGACTTGCCTACCATACCGCAACCATGGTTCGCTTAGCAGACGCTATCGGGGACATTTACCCAGAGCTAAACAAGAGCCTCCTATTTGCGGGAATTATGTTGCACGACTTAGCCAAGGTCATTGAATTATCAGGACCAGAAAATACCGAGTACACTGTCAGAGGAAATCTGATTGGTCACATTGCACTGATTGATGAAGAAATCACCAAAGTTCTCGGCGAACTTAACATTGACGATACCAAGGAAGAAGTTATCGTTCTTCGCCATGTTGTCCTCAGTCACCACGGTCTCCTAGAATACGGAAGCCCAGTCCGTCCGCGTATCATGGAAGCTGAAATCATTCACATGATTGATAACATTGACGCTAATATGATGATGATGTCAACAGCCCTTAGCCGGGTTGGTCAAGGTGAAATGACTAACCGTATTTTCGCTATGGACAATCGTTCATTTTATAAACCAGATCTAGATTAAAAATAAAACGGACGTTTTAAATAAAAATCGTTCGTTTTTTCGGATTTTATGATATAATGACAAAAACGAATGGAGAAAGTAGGGAAAGTCATGAAATTACGCCGCAGTGAACGTATGGTTGTCATTTCAAATTATTTGATTAACAACCCATATACTTTGACAAGTTTAAACACATTTGCGACACAATATGAAGCAGCAAAATCATCAATTTCAGAAGACATTGCTATCATTAAAAAAGCCTTTGAAGGAAGTGGAATCGGACAAGTTGACACCGTTACAGGAGCTAGTGGCGGAGTCATTTTTACACCAAGTATTTCAGAAGATGAAGCTAGAGCGATCGTAGAAGACTTGCGCCAGAGTTTGTCAGAAAGCAACCGCATCTTGCCAGGTGGCTATATCTATCTGTCAGATATTTTGAGCACACCAAAGACTCTTCAAAATATCGGTCGTATCATCGCCAATGCCTTTAAAGACCAAAAGATTGATGCTGTTATGACGGTTGCGACCAAAGGTGTCCCTTTGGCAAATGCTGTCGCGAATATTTTGGACGTCCCATTTGTTATCGTACGTCGTGATTTAAAAATTACTGAGGGTTCTACCGTTTCAGTCAACTATGTCAGTGGTTCAAGTGACCGTATTGAAAAAATGTTTCTATCAAAACGTAGCCTAAAACCAAATAGCCGAGTTCTTATTGTCGATGACTTCCTAAAAGGTGGCGGAACAATTTCAGGAATGATTAGCCTCTTAACAGAATTCGATAGCACCTTAGTTGGTGTCGCTGTCTTTGCTGAAAATGCTCAAGAACAACGCGAAAAAATGACTTACAAGTCACTATTGAAAGTCTCAGAAATTGATGTCAAAAACAACAAAGTCACTGTTGAAGTTGGCAATATTTTTGATTAAATTGATTCTAGAAAATACCGTTCTGAAAAGATTGGTATTTTTTGTTAGCGAGAAAAAATCATTGACAGGTTCTCTAAAAGATGTTACTATGATTAACGGTACTTTTTACTTTTGGTCTCTCAAAAGTGTACAGAGACGTGCTGACAATTGTTGCAAAAGTACACACAGATAGGAGCTGTCACCAAGTGTCCTATCAACCAAAAATAAAAACTTTACAGGAGAATGTAGATGCCTACAATTAACCAGTTGGTACGTAAACCACGTAAATCTAAAGTAGAAAAATCTAAATCACCAGCGCTTAACGTTGGTTACAACAGTCACAAAAAAGTTCAAACAAATGTTTCAGCTCCACAAAAACGTGGTGTTGCTACTCGTGTTGGAACAATGACACCTAAAAAACCTAACTCAGCCCTTCGTAAATTCGCTCGTGTACGTTTGAGCAACCTTATCGAAGTTACTGCTTACATTCCAGGTATCGGACACAACTTACAAGAACACAGCGTTGTGCTTATCCGTGGTGGACGTGTAAAAGACCTTCCAGGGGTACGTTACCATATCGTTCGTGGTGCACTTGATACTGCAGGTGTAGCTGACCGTAAACAAAGCCGTTCTAAATACGGTGCTAAACGTCCTAAAGGATAATCAGAAGGGGGATAAGAAAGAATGAGTCGTAAAAATCAAGCGCCTAAACGCGAAGTATTGCCAGATCCATTGTACAATTCAAAACTTGTAACACGTCTTATCAACCGTGTTATGCTTGACGGTAAACGTGGTACAGCTGCAACAATCGTCTACGATGCTTTCAACACTATCAAAGAAGCAACTGGTACAGATGCTCTTGAAGTATTTGAAACAGCAATGGAAAACATCATGCCTGTACTTGAAGTACGTGCACGCCGTGTCGGTGGTTCTAACTACCAAGTCCCAGTTGAAGTTCGTCCAGAACGTCGTACAACACTTGGACTTCGTTGGTTGGTAAATGCATCACGTGCTCGTGGTGAACACACTATGAAAGACCGTCTTGCAAAAGAAATCATGGATGCTGCAAACAACACTGGTGCATCAGTTAAGAAACGTGAAGATACTCACAAAATGGCTGAAGCTAACCGTGCCTTTGCACACTTCCGTTGGTAAGAATAATCTCTTTAAGAGACTTATCACGAATAGCTGGGACTTTCTCTCAGCATAACTAAGCATTAGTTGTAAAAAACGGGTAGGTCCTGCCTATCCGTTTTTTATAAATAATGTTATAATAAGAAGTAAACAAAAATTAATTAATAGGAGAAACAAATGGCTCGCGAATTTTCACTTGAAAAAACTCGTAACATCGGTATCATGGCTCACGTCGATGCTGGTAAAACAACAACAACTGAGCGTATTCTTTACTATACTGGTAAAATCCACAAAATTGGTGAAACACACGAAGGTGCTTCACAAATGGACTGGATGGAACAAGAACAAGAACGTGGTATCACAATCACTTCAGCTGCTACAACAGCGCAATGGAAAGACACTCGCGTTAACATTATCGACACACCAGGACACGTGGACTTCACAATCGAAGTACAACGTTCACTCCGCGTTCTTGATGGTGCTGTAACCGTTCTTGATGCTCAATCAGGTGTAGAACCTCAAACTGAAACAGTTTGGCGTCAAGCAACAGAATACGGTGTTCCACGTATCGTATTTGCTAACAAGATGGATAAAATTGGTGCTGACTTCCTTTACTCAGTATCTACTCTTCACGATCGTTTGCAAGCAAATGCTCACCCAATCCAATTGCCAATCGGTGCAGAAGACGACTTCCGTGGTATCATTGACTTGATCACTATGAAAGCTGAAATCTACACAAACGACCTTGGTACAGATATTCTTGAAGAAGATATTCCAGCTGAATACCTTGAACAAGCTCAAGAATACCGTGAAAAATTGATTGAAGCAGTTGCTGAAACTGATGAAGACCTTATGATGAAATACCTTGAAGGTGAAGAAATCACTAACGACGAATTGAAAGCTGCTATCCGTAAAGCAACTATCAACGTAGAATTCTACCCAGTTCTTTGTGGTTCAGCCTTCAAAAACAAAGGTGTTCAAATGATGCTTGATGCAGTCCTTGACTATCTTCCAAGCCCACTTGACATCCCTGCTATCAAAGGTGTTAACCCAGATACAGACGAAGAAGAAACTCGTCCAGCTTCAGATGATGAACCATTTGCAGCACTTGCCTTCAAGATTATGACTGACCCATTCGTAGGTCGTTTGACATTCTTCCGTGTTTACTCAGGTGTTCTTAACTCAGGTTCTTACGTATTGAACACTTCTAAAGGTAAACGTGAACGTATCGGACGTATCCTTCAAATGCACGCCAACACTCGTAAAGAAATCGAAACAGTTTACGCTGGTGACATCGCTGCCGCTGTTGGTTTGAAAGACACTACAACTGGTGACTCATTGACTGATGAAAAAGCTAAAGTAATCCTTGAATCAATCGAAGTTCCAGAACCAGTTATCCAATTGATGGTTGAGCCTAAATCTAAAGCTGATCAAGATAAGATGGGTATCGCCCTTCAAAAACTTGCTGAAGAAGATCCAACATTCCGCGTTGAAACAAACGTTGAAACTGGTGAAACAGTTATCTCAGGTATGGGTGAACTTCACCTTGACGTCCTTGTTGACCGTATGAAACGTGAATTCAAAGTTGAAGCTAACGTTGGTGCTCCTCAAGTATCATACCGTGAAACATTCCGTGCTTCTACACAAGCACGTGGATTCTTCAAACGCCAATCTGGTGGTAAAGGTCAATTCGGTGATGTTTGGATTGAATTTACACCAAACGAAGAAGGTAAAGGATTCGAATTTGAAAATGCTATCGTCGGTGGTGTGGTTCCACGTGAATTCATTCCAGCGGTAGAAAAAGGTCTTCAAGAATCTATGGCTAACGGTGTCCTTGCAGGCTATCCAATGGTTGACGTTAAAGCTAAACTTTACGATGGTTCATATCACGATGTCGACTCATCTGAAACTGCCTTCAAGATTGCTGCATCTCTTGCCCTTAAAGAAGCTGCTAAGACTGCACAACCAGCTATCCTTGAACCAATGATGCTTGTTACTATTACAGCTCCAGAAGAAAACCTTGGTGACGTTATGGGTCACGTAACAGCTCGTCGTGGACGTGTTGATGGTATGGAAGCTCACGGTAACAGTCAAATCGTTCGTGCTTTCGTTCCACTTGCTGAAATGTTTGGTTACGCAACAGTTCTTCGTTCTGCAACACAAGGACGTGGTACATTCATGATGGTATTTGACCACTATGAAGATGTTCCAAAATCTGTTCAAGAAGAAATCATCGCTAAAAACAAAGGCGAATAATCACTAAATAGAAGATATGAGTTTGGTTTTCCAGACTCATATTTTTTATAGCCAGAAATACTTTAAAAAACTGCAAATATATTGCAATTTTTTGGAAATAAGTATATAATAAATGATGTTGAAAGGTTTTCATGCTTAGCCAAGTTAATCTTTTCACATTTGGTTAGGGGGAACCCTAGAATAAAATATTTGAGATTTTCATAAGGAGGAAATCACTAATGGTAGTTAAAGTTGGTATTAACGGTTTCGGTCGTATCGGTCGTCTTGCTTTCCGTCGTATCCAAAACGTTGAAGGTGTTGAAGTTGCACGCATCAACGACCTCACAGATCCAGCAATGCTTGCACACTTGTTGAAATACGATACAACTCAAGGTCGTTTCAACGGTACTGTTGAAGTTAAAGAAGGTGGATTTGAAGTTAACGGTCAATTCGTTAAAGTTTCTGCTGAACGTGATCCAGAACAAATCGACTGGGCTAACGACGGTGTAGAAATCGTTCTTGAAGCAACTGGTTTCTTTGCAACTAAAGCTGCTGCTGAAAAACACTTGCATGCTGGTGGTGCTAAGAAGGTTGTTATCACTGCTCCTGGTGGATCAGATGTTAAGACTGTTGTTTTCAACACTAACCATGACGTTCTTGACGGTTCTGAAACAGTTATCTCAGCTGGTTCATGTACTACAAACTGTTTGGCTCCAATGGCTGACGCTTTGAACAAGAACTTCGGTGTTAAAGCTGGTACAATGACAACTATCCACGGTTACACTGGTGACCAAATGATCCTTGACGGTCCACACCGTAAGGGTGACTTCCGTCGTGCACGTGCTGCTGCAGCAAACATTGTTCCTAACTCAACTGGTGCTGCTAAAGCTATCGGTCTTGTGTTGCCAGAATTGAACGGTAAATTGCAAGGTCATGCACAACGTGTTCCAGTTCCAACTGGTTCATTGACAGAACTTGTTTCAGTTCTTGACAAAAAAGTAACTGCTGAAGAAGTTAACGAAGCTATGAAAGCTGCTGCAACTGAATCATTCGGTTACAACACTGACCCAATCGTTTCTTCTGATATCGTTGGTATGTCATTTGGTTCATTGTTTGATGCAACTCAAACAGAAGTAACTGAAGCTGCTGATGGAACTCAATTGGTTAAAACAGTTTCATGGTACGACAACGAAATGTCATACACTTCACAACTTGTACGTACTCTTGAATACTTCGCAAAAATCGCTAAATAATTTTTGCTAACCAGAAAGAGGCTCGAATTATCGGGTCTCTTTTTTTATTTGATTGCATGAATTTTTAGAAACTTTGTGAAAAATATGGTATAATATTAAGGTAAAAAATAATAAGGAGTCTTACTAATGGCTAAATTGACTGTTAAAGACGTTGATTTGAAAGGTAAAAAAGTCCTCGTTCGTGTTGACTTTAACGTGCCTTTGAAAGATGGCGTTATCACTAACGACAACCGTATCTCAGCTGCCCTTCCAACAATTAAATATATTGTTGAACAAGGTGGTCGTGCAATCCTTTTCTCTCACCTTGGACGTGTGAAAGAAGAAGCTGACAAAGCTGGTAAATCTTTGGCTCCAGTTGCTAAAGACTTGGCCGCTAAACTTGGTCAAGATGTTGTATTCCCAGGCGTTACACGTGGTGCTCAATTGGAAGCTGCTATTGACGCTCTTGAAGATGGACAAGTTCTTTTGGTTGAAAACACTCGTTTTGAAGATGTTGACGGCAAAAAAGAATCTAAAAATGATCCAGAACTTGGTAAATACTGGGCTAGCCTTGGCGATGGTATCTTCGTAAATGATGCCTTCGGTACAGCTCACCGTGCACACGCTTCAAACGTTGGTATCTCTGCAAACGTTGATAAAGCAGTTGCTGGTTTCCTTCTTGAAAACGAAATTGCTTACATCCAAGAAGCTGTTGAAACTCCAGAACGTCCATTCGTGGCTATCCTTGGTGGTTCAAAAGTTTCAGATAAAATCGGTGTTATTGAAAACTTACTTGAAAAAGCTGATAAAGTTCTTATCGGTGGTGGTATGACTTACACATTCTTCAAGGCTCAAGGTATCGAAATCGGTAACTCATTGGTTGAAGAAGATAAACTTGAAGTTGCTAAATCACTTCTTGAAAAAGCTAACGGTAAATTAATCTTGCCAGTTGACTCAAAGGAAGCTAACTCTTTTGCTGACTACACTGAAGTTAAAGATACTGAAGGCGAAGCTGTTGACCCAGGATTCCTTGGTCTTGACATTGGTCCTAAATCAATTGCTAAATTTGACGAAGCTTTGACTGGTGCTAAAACTGTTGTCTGGAACGGTCCTATGGGTGTCTTTGAAAACCCTGACTTCCAAGCTGGTACAATCGGTGTAATGGACGCTATCGTTAAACAACCAGGCGTTAAATCAATCATCGGTGGTGGTGACTCAGCAGCAGCTGCTATCAACCTTGGTCGTGCAGATAAATTCTCATGGATTTCTACTGGTGGTGGTGCATCAATGGAACTTCTTGAAGGTAAAGTTCTTCCAGGTCTTGCAGCCTTGACTGATAAATAAGTCGAAAATTGAGTACAAGAAAGTGCTGAAAGGTAAATGGTCAAATGACTGTTTGCCTTTTTTGTATCATTTTATTTAGGAACTTCGGGAAGCAAATGATATTTTGTATTTCCACATTTCAAAAATATAAAACGTTTACAGATTTTTTTGAGAATTAAGTATGTTAAAATATTAATATTCTTTCAAAAAGGTAGGGTGATATGAAGTCATTAAAGAAAAGGCTTAGTGCATATAAATTCAATCCAAAAGCGTTTAAATTGGGGATGCGGACTTTAAAAACCGGTCTATCAGTTTTTATTATTTTACTGATTTTCCATTTATTTGGTTGGCAGGGCTTGCAGATTGGTTGTCTGACGGCTGTCTTTAGCCTACGGGAAGATTTTGATAAAAGTGTCCATTTTGGCTTATCTCGAATTATAGGGAATAGTATTGGAGGAATTCTATCTGTCATATTTTTTATCATCAATCAGTTTTTCAATGAAGTTTTTTGGGTGATTTTGATTTTTGTACCAGTTTTTACCATGCTTTGTATCATGTTAAATGTGGCCATTAACAATAAGTCTGGGATTATTGGGGCGACAGCAGCTTTGCTGATTATTACGTTATCTATTCCATCTGGCGATACTATCCTCTACGTCTTTGCTCGGGTATTTGAAACTTTTTGTGGTGTTTTTGTTGCGACTTTGGTCAATACCGATGTCGATAAGTTGCGCCAGCTATTGCGACGTTAGTCGGTAGCCATAAAGTACTAAAAAGTGATGTTATGAAATGTAACATCTTTATTGACAGTTCTCAATATTCAAGTTATAATGAAAAGGTAAGGGGGATAATCGTGAGAGAAAAAGAATTAAGACGTTCTATGTCAGTTTTTTCGATTGGTGCTGTTATGAAGTTGACCGATTTATCCGCTCGTCAAATTCGTTACTATGAGGATCAGGGCTTGATTAGGCCTGAGCGTACTGAGGGTAACCGTCGTATGTTTTCCTTAAATGATATGGATCGCTTGCTAGAAATTAAGGATTTCCTTGATGAAGGGCTTAATATCGCTGCGATTAGAAGAGAATATGCTGAGCGTGAAGAGAAAGTGCGTCAAAAGCAGAAGGCTTTAACGGATGCCGATGTTCGTCGTATTTTACATGACGAGCTTCGCAATCAAGGTCGTTTTGGAAATCCATCTCAGCATTTAGGTTTAAATCGTTTTTAAAGATTAATGTACAGTTTTAATCTGAATAGAATGGTTGTTATAAAAGAAATCCTCCCAAGGTTATTGTGCTTTGGGAGGATTTCTTCTAGGCTGGTTCGTGTAACTTGGTAATTATAAGCTTGATTTGCCCAATGTAAAGTATTTAAAAATAAGCATCAGCCTTTGTGGGTCCGATGCTTATTTTATATGTTTATTTATCAGGGGTGAGTACCATCGGGATGATGATTGGCTCGCGCTCTGTTTTTTCATAAAGGAATGGTCTTAAAGCGTTGACGATTGCACCGTTGACAGATTGGATGCTAGCGTCTTTATTTTTAAGAGCAATACGGATAGCGTTGAAGAGGATGCGCTGGCTTTCTCGGATGAGGTCACCAGATTCGCGCATATAGATGAATCCTCGGCTGAGAATATCTGGACCAGCCAAAATCATCTTACTGTCGAAGTCAACAGTTGCGACTGCTAGAACGACACCATCTTCTGAAAGGTCACGACGGTCACGTAGGACGGCAGTTCCAATATCACCAATACCATTACCATCAACATAGGTATCTTGTGCGTTGAAGTGACCAGCACGGCGTGCTGAATCCTTGGTAAGGGCTAGGACATCACCGTTTTCCATGATAAAGATATTATCTTTTGGCACACCTGTATCCATTGCAAGTCCAGCATGGACTTTTTGCATACGGTATTCACCGTGAACTGGCATGAAGAATTTTGGCTTCATGAGGCGGAGCATAAGTTTTTGTTCTTGTTGGCCACCGTGTCCAGAGGTGTGGATATTGTTAATTTTTCCGTGGATAACATCGACACCAGCTTCTTGAATGGTGTTGATTAATTTGTTGACGCTGGTTGTATTTCCAGGGATGGGACTTGATGAGAAGATGACGGTATCACCGGGTTGCAAGGTCACTTGGCGATGTGTTCCGTTGGCGATACGTGCTAGCGCAGCCATTGATTCCCCTTGGCTACCGGTACACATGATAAGCACTTCGCTAGCATGATAATTTTTCAATTCGCTAGGTTCGATGAATGTTCCTTTGGGAACTTTGATGTAACCAAGTTCAATACCATTGACGATAGCTTTTTCCATGGAACGTCCGAAGACAACAATCTTACGGCCAGTTTTGACAGCCGCTTCAGCTGCTTGTTGGAGACGGAAGATATTTGAGGCGAAGGATGCAAAGATAATACGTCCGTGGATGCCTTCAATGATTTTCATGATAGATTGACCGACAACTTTTTCCGAATTAGTAAAGGTTGGGACTTCGGCGTTGGTTGAGTCTGAAAGGAGGCAGAGTACGCCTTCTTCACCAAGCGCAGCCATGCGATGAATATCCGCAGGTTCTCCAACTGGTGTCCAGTCGAACTTAAAGTCTCCTGTACAGACAATATTGCCTTGAGGAGTGTGGATGACAATTCCAAGAGGTTCTGGGATTGAGTGAGTGGTACGGAAGAAGGTCACGCTAAGGTTTTTGAAAGTCAATTCAGTATTAGCATTGATTTCGTAGAGTTTAGCGTCACGGAGTAGACCGTGTTCTTCCAATTTTCCTTTGATTAAGGCAAGGGCGAGTGGTCCTGCGTAAATAGGAACATTGGCTTGTTTAAGAAGGAAGGGAATCCCACCGATGTGGTCTTCGTGTCCGTGAGTGATGACAAGAGCCTTAACACGGTCCAAGTTTTCCACGATGTATGAATAATCTGGAATGACATAGTCGATTCCGAGAAGGTCATCTTCTGGGAATTTGATACCAGCATCAACGATGATAATTTCATCTTGATATTCAATACCATATGTATTTTTTCCGATTTCACCGAGACCACCAATCGCATAAACCCCAACTTCTTCGGGTTTTAAATTGATATTTGACATAATGTGGTTAAGCTAGTCGCTCACCTCGGAGCCAATAGCTTAGACTCCTTTCTAGAGTTCAGTGAGTTGGAAAACACCAGTTTCTTTTTCGTATTCGAGGTGCTTGTCTGAAAGAAGTTCGATAAACTCGATGTTGTAAGGTGTTTTTTCTTCAACTAATTTACGAGCTGCGATACGTCCTTCAAGTTCTGATTGAGCATCAATATCAAGATAAAGTGCTTTGGTTTGTTCGCGACGTGGATTGCGTTCTTTTGTTTCTTGGTAGAAAATTTTATAAATCATAATAGTCCTTTCTGTGTCTCATGGTCTTCCAAACTATGAAAAAATCTGCCAGTGTCTCAGCTAGAAACAATGACAGTTGGATATAACATTTTTTGAGTAGTGGAATTAACCTTGATTCGTTGCAATTATCACAATTATATCATAAAATAAGAGGTATAATCAAGTAAGGGAAGTCAAATGATGAAAGTTTTAGCCTTTGATACGTCAAGCAAAGCGCTGTCTGTTTCCATATTGGATGGTGACGATTTGCTGGCTGATATCACAATCAATATTAAGAAAAATCACAGTGTCAGCCTTATGCCTGCCATTGATTTTTTGATGCAGTCTATTAACTGGGCACCAAAAGATTTGGACCGCATTGTCGTTGCAGAGGGGCCTGGCTCATACACTGGTCTTCGTGTGGCGGTGGCGACAGCTAAGATGCTGGCTTACTCGCTCAAGATTGAGCTGGTGGGTGTGTCTAGCCTCTATGCCTTGACGGCTGGTGTTTCCGATACAGATTTAGTGGTTCCGCTTATGGATGCCCGTCGTAACAACGTTTATATCGGTTTTTATGAAAATGGCAGAGCTATTGAACCAGACCATCATGCAGCTTTTGAAGAAGTCCTTGCTTTTTTGAAAGATAAGGAAAGTGTTCATTTTGTTGGAGAAGTGTCAGCCTTCCGTAGTCAGATTGAAGCGGCGCTGCCTAATGCTCAAATCACTGAAACCTTGCCATCAGCGCAAGCAATTGGTCGTTTAGGCCAGACCTTGGAGGCCGTTAATGTAGATGCTTTTGTCCCTCAGTACCTCAAACGTGTCGAGGCTGAAGAGAACTGGCTCAAGACCCACGAAGCAGGCAATACGGACAACTATGTCAAGCGTGTTTAAGATGACAGCAGAAGAGCAGGCGCAGGCAGTATTTGAGATTTTGTCAGATGTTTACGAACAGTCTCCCTGGACTTTAGAGCAGGTTAAAGCTGACTTGACACAAGCGTCGACGGATTATTTCTACGCCTATGAGGAGGATGACGTTGTCGGATTTTTGGCGCTTCAGCAGTTGGTTGGTGAGGTTGAAATCACCAACATCGCTGTTAAAACAAGTTGTCAAGGTAGAGGGTACGGTCGTCAATTGATGGCGGAAATTGCTGATATTGATATGCCTATTTTTCTAGAAGTCCGTGCATCTAACCAAGCAGCGCAAGCCCTTTACCAAAAGAATGGCTTTGAAGTGCTTGGTCAGCGTAAAAACTATTATCATGCGCCGGTTGAAGATGCTGTGATTATGCGTAGAAACTAGCTTAGAAAGAAGAATCATGAGTAAAGATAGATATATTTTGGCGGTGGAGAGTTCTTGTGATGAAACCAGCGTCGCCATTTTGAAGAATGAGAAGGAACTGCTAACCAATATTATTGCCAGTCAGGTGGAGAGCCATAAACGTTTTGGTGGCGTGGTGCCTGAAGTTGCCAGTCGTCACCATGTGGAAGTGGTAACGACTTGTTTTGAGGATGCTTTGACTGAAGCAGGCATTAAGGCGTCTGAATTGGATGCTGTGGCTGTGACATACGGTCCAGGTCTCGTTGGGGCTCTTTTAGTTGGTTTGGCTGCTGCCAAGGCTTTTGCTTGGGCAAATGGACTACCGCTAATACCAGTCAATCACATGGCAGGGCACCTCATGGCAGCGCGTGAAGTTAAGGAATTGCAGTATCCGCTAATGGCACTCTTGGTGTCAGGTGGGCACACTGAATTGGTCTATGTGTCAGAACCAGGCAACTATAAAATTGTCGGAGAAACCCGTGATGACGCTGTTGGTGAAGCCTACGATAAGGTTGGTCGTGTGATGGGCTTGACCTATCCAGCTGGACGTGAAATCGACCAATTAGCACATCAAGGACGGGATGTTTACAATTTTCCACGTGCCATGATTAAAGAAGACCATTTGGAATTTTCATTCTCAGGGCTCAAGTCAGCCTTTATCAACTTGCATCACAATGCAGAGCAAAAGGGTGAGACTTTAGTTAAGGAGGACTTGTGTGCTTCCTTCCAGGCGGCTGTCCTTGATATTTTGTTAGCTAAAACAAAAAAAGCCTTGGAAAAATATCCAGTCAAGACGCTAGTTGTTGCGGGTGGTGTTGCTGCCAACCAGGGACTTCGTGAACGTTTGGCTAAAGACATCACAAATGTTGATGTGGTCATTCCACCGCTTCGCCTTTGTGGTGATAATGCGGGTATGATTGCTTTAGCGGCAGCTATTGAATACGAAAAAGGGTATTTTGCAGGGCTTGATTTGAATGCTAAGCCTAGCCTAGCCTTTGACAGCATGGAGTAAGAGATGAAAACAGCTTTATTACTGATAGATGTTCAAAAAGGCTTTCAAGGTTCACATTGGCCTCAACGTAATAATCCGCAAGCAGAGGAGAATATGCTTGCAGTGCTGGAACATTTTCGTCAATTCGGGCAAGAGGTCATTCACATTTGTCATCGGTCACAGTCTCCTGATGGTTCCTTTTATCAAGACCAAGACAGAGAGTTTATGGTAGGCTTTGAGCCACTAGCTAGCGAAGCTGTTTTTGAGAAAGGGGTCAATAGTGCCTTTATTGGGACAGATTTGGAGAGCTATCTAGGTGCTGAAAAGATTACAGACTTGGTCATTGTTGGCTTAACTTTACCGCACTGTGTCTCAACGACCAGTCGAATGGCAGCTAATCTTGGCTTTAAGGTAATTATTCTTTCAGATGCGACAGCTAGTTTTTCTCTGCCTGACCTATCAGGAAATCTGATTGCTCCTGACTTGCTGCATCAGGTCAACTTAGCTAGTCTAAATCAGGAATTTGCTGAGATTTTAACAGTTTCAGATTATTTAGCAGACAAGTAAAATCTGGTCTCTTGATACGCTCTCAAGAGACTTGTTTTTATGTTATAATAAAAGAATATTCAAAAAATTAAAGTGTGAGAAAATGAAGGAAAAAGGGTTTATAGATGGTGTCCGTGATGCCATACCAACGGCTCTGGGCTATATTTCTATCGGGATAGCCTTTGGGGTGGTGGCAGCAGCGGCTAAGATTTCAGCTGTTGAAGTTGGTCTCATGAGTCTGTTGATTTATGGTGGGTCGGCTCAGTTTGCTATGGTGGCAATGTTTGCGGCGCAAGCCGATTTACTCACTATCACCATGACTGTCTTTTTGGTGAATCTGCGTAATATGCTCATGAGTTTGCATGCAACAACGATTTTTACAAAAACACCATTTGTCCAAAATATCTTGATGACCAGCCTCATCACGGATGAAAGCTACGGTGTCCTTTTGGGTGAAAATGTGCATAACAAAAATATCACCGCTGCTTGGATGCACGGTAATAATGTGATTGGTTATCTCGCTTGGGCTCTGTCAACAATCATTGGAACTTTGATGGGATCTATTATTCCAAATCCTGAAATTTTTGGCTTGGATTTTGCCTTGATTGCCATGTTTATCGGACTCTTGGTCTTTCAATTTGAAGCCATGATTTCTGAAGGGCTAAAAAAACTAACTTTGATTTTAATAGCTGTTTTTGTTGCCTACGTGGTTTTGACGGTATTTATTTCAGAATCAATGGCCGTTTTGCTAGCGACCTTGATTGGTTGTAGTGTGGGGGTGATTTTAGATGGGCGTAACTAGTTATGTATTAACAGCAATTTTACTAGGTTTTGTAGTGACTTGGATTCCGCGTGTGGCACCTTTTGTCTTGGTTAAATATAAAGGTCTGCCAGACATCGTGGTGCATTTTCTTAAGTATCTGCCAGTAGCTATTCTATTTGCTCTTATGGTGTCCAGTCTTTTTGACGAACAGGTCGGTCAGTTGCCTCATCCGAAATGGTTAGAAATCATAGCCAGCCTACCAACAATTGCCATCGCCTACAAGTCAAAAAATCTCCTTTATGCGGTTTTGACAGGGATTATCTCAATGGCTATTTTGCGCCTAGTATTTTAATTTTGAAAGCAGGCGTTCGAGCTCTGCTTTTTCTTCTGTGGACAAGTCTGCTAATAACTTGTCAGACTGCTCCTGCTCGTATTGGTGAAGCTGTGGATAAAGGTCTAGGGATTGCTGGGTTGGATAGATACGTTTGATTTTCTGATTCTTGTTGTCATTTTCTAGGGTAAAATAGCCGAGCTGGACGAGTTTTTGTACAGTGCGGAAGCTAGTCGTACGGTCGATTTGGATAGCGTCAGCCAATTGCCCCAAAAACATCCCGGGTGTCTCACAGACGCGGATGATGTAGATGAAGAGGTTGTTGTGGAGACCCAGCGCCTTGAAATGACGGTTGGAATCCATCTGAATGGTGCGCGTGATGGCACCGATACTACGAATGATTTTGAACATAATAACTCCGAAACTTTTTTCTTTAGTTTATCAAAAAAAGATTGCAAATACAATAATACCTGATATAATAAAACAAGTTGATTGCAAATACAATAAAAAGAGGTAAGGAAATGCTCCATTTTGAGAATGATTATAATAAAGGTATGCACCCAGAGCTTTTGAAGGCTTTGGTAGAGACTAATGACGAGGGTCAGGCTGGTTACGGAATGGATGATTATACGGCCTCAGCTGTGGAAAAAATTCGTCAAGCTTGCGCTTGTCCACAGGCTGAGGTGGATTTCCTAGTTGGTGGCACTCAGACCAATCAAGTGGTTATCGATAGCGTTTTGGCGCCTTATGAAGGGGTTATCGCTGCTGATACAGGTCATATTTCGGTTCATGAGGCTGGTGCTATCGAGTTTACAGGGCATAAGGTCTTGACTTTGCCATCTCAAGCAGGAAAGATTTCAGCTGACGCTGTGAAAAACTTTGTGGAAAACTTCTATGCTGACGGTAATCACGAACACATGGTCTTCCCTGGAATGGTCTACATTTCCCACCCCACTGAGTACGGGACGCTTTACACTAAGGAAGAGATGCAGGCTCTTCGTGATAGTTGTGATGCATACGAAATGACGCTCTTCGTTGACGGTGCCAGACTTGGCTATGCGCTCGGTTCAGCTGAGAATGAGATTGATTTGGTGACAATGGCAGAGCTGGCTGATGTCTTTTACATCGGCGGTACAAAACTGGGAGCCCTTATCGGGGAAGCCGTAATCTTCACCAAAAATAACCGTCCAAAACATTTTACAACCCTAATTAAGCAGCATGGTGCTTTGTTAGCCAAAGGACGCCTCAATGGTTTGCAATTTGACCGCTTCTTCACAGATAATCTTTACCAAAAAATCGGCAAACAAGCGGTGGATTTGGCAGAAGAATTGAAAGTTATTTTAGAAGAAAAGGGCTACCAATTTTTCCTCAAATCACCAACCAATCAGCAATTTGTCATTATGGAGAACAGCCAATTAGAAGCTTTAGCTGAAAAAGTTTGCTACGGTTTCTGGGAAACTTATGACGACAATCACACCGTCATTCGCTTTGCGACCAGTTGGTCAACGACACAAGCTGACTTAGATGCTTTTCGGGAAGTATTGTAACGAAAAAAACTCGGCATCTTGGCATACCGAGCTTTGGTAAATAAATTGGCTATGAGTTCTTGGCAACTCATGAAATGATTTTTTCTTGTGGCTTACACTTTTACACAAGATGGAAAGGAAGCTAGCTTACCAGCTGGCTTTTTTGATGCCTGGGATTTGTCCCTTGTAGGCGAGATTACGGAAGTTGATACGGCTCATGCCGAATTTACGCATATAAGCGTGAGGGCGACCGTCAATAAGGTCACGGTTTTTAAGTCGATTTGGATTAGAATCACGGGGAAGTTTACGGAGAGCTTCATAGTCGCCAGCAGCCTTCAATTCACGACGAAGGTCAGCGTAGCGTTCAATCAAAGCTTCTTGTTTTTTGAATTTAGCGATTTTAGATTTTTTTGCCATAAGAATTTTCCTTTATATATAACTAGTTAGTGATAATATTGTACACCTCTACGCTCAAAATTCAAGAATAATGGCGCAAACTAGTTCATTTTAGAAAATCAGCTCCTTTCTGTCAAAACTTATTAACTAGTTAACAATATATATTATACACTTTTAAAATAGGAATACAAGAACAAATTAACTGGTTAAATAAAAACTTGTGATAAAATAGTTTTAAAGGAGAAAAAATGACCAGACGATACATTACATTTAACCGCAAGATTGCCAGCCAAAAGCCGAGTAATCAGGATGCTTGTCCTTTTTGTGACCAGAGCCAGCTAGGGCGAATTTTAGAGCGCTCTGGGGACATGATTTGGGTGGAAAATAAATTTCCGACCTTGGAAGAGTCCTACCAGACTTTAGTTATTGAGAGCAGTAAGCACGAGGGAGATTTATCTAACTACTCGATAGAAGAATTACATAACCTATTTTCTTTTATCATGGAAAAATGGGCAGAGCTGGAAGCGCGTGACGATTTTACATCAGTGGTTTGTTATCGTAATTTTGGTCCTCAATCTGGTGGAAGTCTTCGTCATCCGCACACTCAAATTGTGGGCTTTCATGACATCGATGCTTACGAAGACCTTGATTTGGATTGGTTTGAAGGATTAGCGGTCAATACAGCTTCTACTAATCAAGCTCAGGTCTTGATTGCGACCAAGCCCATGGTTGATTTCACAGAGTTTTGCGTTCGGATAAATGATTTGTCCCAGTTGGCGGATTTGGCTGAAATGGTTGGAGGAGTAGCTGCTTACCTGCTTCAGGAATTTCTAGGTGGCAACTGCCATTCTTACAACGTCTTTTTCTATAAACTTGGACAAGGACTAGCCTGCAAGTTAGTTCCGCGTTTCAATGTGTCTCCCTATCAAATTGGTTATGGTATTCACCAAGTTAATAACCGTGAAGGTTTAGAAGCAATTAGCCAGGACTTGGGCGCTTTCTTGGCGCAACAATTTTCCAATAAAAAAAGGTTCTTTGTCAACTGTAGTGGGTGACGAAAAGCTAACATCTAGAAAGGACCTGATAGGTCTTCTCTTTTTTTATGTTCAGAGTGATGAAAACACGCTTCCTAAAGTTAATAAAGTTTCTAAAACCGAAGCCCAGACGTTTGATGTCTTTGATAAGCTTATTGGTGCCCTCCAATTTTGCATTTGAGTAATGTGTTTCTAGTGCGCTTTTGATGTATTGTTTGTGTCTAAGAAAGGTTCTAAAGACAGTTTTGAAGTAGTGATTGACCTTGCTTATATTCTCCACTATTAACTCAAAAAACTCATCTACCCTCTTCTCTTGAAAGTGAAACAG
>NZ_JADNQT010000021.1 GCF_015594605.1 Streptococcus sp. HF-1907
CACTCGAATTACCATCATGAAGAGCTTTGACAAGCATTCTCTCCCTTATCGAGCCATGAAGAATCACTGGAAAATCCTCCAGAAAGACAGTCGCAAACTCTCTGACAAACGCTTTTATTCACGAACCTTTAGGCAAACCTTGACTCCGAAAGAAATTGTTAAGAAAATTCTAGATTTATCGAACGAACTCCACTATTACTATGAGCTGTATCAACTCTTATTATTCCATTTTCAAGAGAAGAATACCGACCATTTTATGATGCTGATTAACGACAACCTTCCCTTTGTCAATCCTATATTTACCGCTGTCTTTAAGACCTTCAAGAAACACAAATCCTACATTGCAAACGCCCTGGAGCTCCCTTATTCTAACGCTAAGCTAGAAGCTACTAACAAACTCATCAAGGACATTAAGCGTCAAGCTTTCGGCTTTCGAAACTTCAAGAACTTTAAAACAAAAATTCTCATCGCTTTGAACATCAAAATAGAGAGAATCAATCTGATTCTCTCTAGATGGTAGTGATAAGTCACCCACTACAGTTGACAATGAGCCATTCTTTCGTGGCGATTTTTCTTTTTATAACGCTGAAATCGGTTGATATAACTAATCTGGTGGAGTTCGGAATTGATTCCAGAGAGTAGATCCATTATCATTCGAAAGTAATAATGCCCTGTGAGGCTGACTGTAAAATCACCTCATCCAAGCCCAGTCCTTATTTAATAACTTCTTGGGTTTGAGCGTATTTGGCTTCAACTGCTTCTTTTTCGGCTTTCCACCAGCCTTCATGGTCTGTGTACCACTTAATCGTGTCTTCCAAACCTTGTTCAAAGTTAGTAAATTGTGGTTCCCAACCAAGTTCTTCACGAAGTTTCGTTGAATCAATAGCGTAACGAAGGTCGTGACCTGCACGGTCTGTTACATGGTCATAAGCGTCTTTTGGTTGACCCATTTTTTCAAGAATGAGTTCAAGCACTTCTTTGTTGTTCTTCTCACCATCGGCACCGATAAGGTAAGTTTCCCCAATGCGACCTTTAGTCAAGATTGCCCAAACACCTGTTGAGTGGTCGTTGGTATGAATCCAGTCACGGACATTTTTACCTTCTCCATAAAGTTTTGGCTTAATGCCTGACAAGATATTAGTAATTTGACGCGGAATAAATTTCTCAATGTGTTGGTAAGGACCGTAGTTGTTTGAACAGTTTGAAATCGTTGCCTTAACACCAAATGAACGAACCCAAGCCTTGACAATCAAGTCTGAGGCAGCTTTTGTTGAAGAGTAAGGTGATGATGGATTGTATTTGGTTTCCGCAGTGAATTTTTCACCTGGTCCTTCACCATGTCCTGGCAAATCTTCGCGAAGTGGAAGGTCACCGTAAACTTCGTCAGTTGACACATGATGGAAACGAATGTCGTATTTACGAGCAGCTTCCAACAAAGTGTAAGTTCCGATAAAGTTTGTGTAGATGAATGGACTTGGGTCTTGCAATGAGTTATCATTATGGCTTTCAGCCGCATAGTGAACGATAGCATCAGCTTGAGCTGCCAACTTGTCTACCAACTCTGCATCAGCAATGTCACCAACAACCAACTCAACACGATCACCTAAAATTTCCTCAATATTAGCGCGGTTTCCAGCATAAGTCAACTTGTCCAAGACTGTCACGTGAACATCTGGAAAATTCTTGTAAACATAATGGACAAAGTTGGATCCGATAAAACCAGCTCCTCCTGTCACGATGATTTTTTTGTATTCAGTCATATTCTTTCCTTTTTACAAATCTTCTTTTTTCAAAGGTTTTACATCCTTAAGTAGTGGATGATTTTTATCTGCTTCTGAAACCTCTGCTTCTGCAAGATTTTCCCATTCGATGCCAAGACTTGGATCAGCGTAGTTCACAAATGCATACTTGGGTTTGAGTTCAAGAGCCCAGTAATCATTGACCAGATAACTATAAGAAACTGTATCTGATAGAACTTGAAAGCCATTGGCCACGCCTCGAGGAACAAAAATTCCCTTGCTAGCATCAATAACCGTCTGATAAGTATTCCCAAAGGTTTCGCCCTCGCGTAGATCAACCCAAGAGCCCAGAACTTTCCCACCATCTGCTACAGAGATGTACTTATCCCAAGGCTCTGCGTGGAGACCACGTAGGACATTTTTGCGTGAGAAAGATACATTGTTTTGCAATTTTCCTTCTGCAAAGAAAGACTCTGGAAATCCAAGTGGAAGCATTTTTTCCTTTTGGAAATTTTCTTTAAACCAGCCACGATTATCTCCATGAACGGGGATATCGAACTCCAACATACCTGGAATTGCATCAACCTTGCGTGCTGCAAGCGTCTTACCGAAAAAATTATCTGTCATCTATGCTTCTCCTATCAAACGGAGCAGATACTGTCCGTATTCATTTTTCTTAAGCGGTTGGGCTAAGGCCAATACATCTTCACGACTGATATAACCCATGCGATAGGCAATTTCTTCCAAGTTTGCAACTTGAACATTTTGCATCCGTTGCACTGTCTCGATGTACTGGGAAGCCTCAAGTAAACTTTCATGAGTTCCAGTATCCAACCAAGCAAAGCCGCGTCCCATAACCTCAACGGATAAATCTCCACGATCTAGATAAGCCTTGTTTACATCTGTAATTTCCAACTCACCACGAGGGCTTGGTTTGATGTTTTTAGCAATTTCCACTACATCATTATCGTAAAAATAGAGGCCTGTAACTGCATAGTTTGAACGAGGGTGTTCTGGCTTTTCTTCGATAGAAATGGCGTTCATATCCTTGTCAAACTCAACCACACCAAAGCGCTCTGGATCCTTCACATGGTAGCCAAACACAGTTGCACCCGACTCCTTACTAGCCGCCTTTTGTAACATCTTAGAAAGGCCAGGCCCGTGATAGATATTGTCGCCTAAGATTAGAGCAACGCTGTCATCGCCAATAAACTCTTCCCCAATGATAAAGGCTTGCGCCAAACCATCTGGACTCGGTTGCTCTGCGTAAGAAAGTTTAATCCCAAACTCAGACCCGTCTTGAAGAAGCTCTTTAAAACGAGGCAAATCTTGAGGAGTTGAAATAATCAAAATATCCCTAATCCCAGCCAACATCAATGTTGAAAGTGGGTAGTAAATCATCGGTTTATCATAAACCGGCATCAGCTGTTTTGATGCAGCTCGAGTCAAAGGATATAAACGTGTCCCCGAACCACCTGCGAGAATAATACCTTTCATAATAGGGTACCTTTCTATATACTCCTTATTATAATCTCACAAAAGATTATACTTTATTTCAAAAAATACTGAAAATTACAGTTAACCGAATTGCTATAGTGGAAATATTAAAAATTAATCAAATTTTTTAATGCCGTTTTTAAGTAATATCCTGCTCGAATATTTTTTCCTATTTCTTGAGAACAGCTCACTAATTTTTGATATTCTTCATTCGATAAAGATTTGATTTTTTCAGGCAGTTCAGATAAAGAGTCTACCTCAATTCCGCAATGATTGTCCAATACAAATGTGGACAAAGCAGACTCTTTCCATACAACTAGTGGAAAACCTGATGCCAGATAAAGTGAAGCTTTGTGAGAGTTGTTATAGCGGAGGTATTCGCCAAAAACACCACTACAGGTTTCAGAACTATCTCCATCCCAGACCAGACCAAAACCACCCTTTAAGGCTGCAGGAAGCTCATCAGGTAAGAAAGAACCAAAGTAGGTCTCATTTTCAAGTGCTCTACTCTCATCGAAGCCAACTCCATAAAGATTATAAGCAGGTTCTGCAGGAAGTGAGTATAGATAGCCAGCTTTTTCATGTGCCAAATTACCAGCCACAATAATTGGCTGATTTTTAGTAAGACCTGTCTTTTCTTGGAAATTTGGAATCAAATAGTCAAAAATACCAAGACTGACAATCTTATCTTCCGCAATTCCTTTATCCACTAAAACAGACTTCATAATAGGATTATGGGCAATAATGCCATCAGCTTCGGCAAGCAAACCCGATTCCTGGATCTTCATTCGAATTCTATGTTTTAATGGAACAACTTGACCATTCATGAAACGAAGCGCATCCAAATCATGGATGATGAACTGAATTTTCACACCTCTTTTTCTTGCTCTTTTAACAAGTAACGTAGTGAAAAAGCTATGATGAAGCATTGGAAATTGAATCAGAAGTTCATCCCCTTTATTCAAACGATTTAAAGACTTCCTAAATGATTTGGCCTTATGTATTTGAGCCTTTGTTATGCTCATATTGTACCAATTATCAACCGATAAGATAAGAGGGTCAAATCCTTGGCTTCTTACAATAGATTCAACATCATTACGTGCTTTATTACCTGCATTTTTAACATTGTTATCATGTAAAAATTCTTCTTTTAAATAGTATTTCATCTTTTACTTCTCATTTTTCAAAAGCTGATTTTTTAGGATAGTGGTCCTGTAAGATTTCTTTAAATCGAATGATATTCTCCTCTTTAAAGTTAACTTCATCATTCACACAAAGCAATTTTTTGTGTTTATCTTTAAAGATACTCTCTAACCTGTCTACTTGATGTAAATTTATCGTTTCACCAAAATTCTTTGATATAGGATAAAACTGATTACTTTCAATCTGCCAATACTGGCAGATATATTGATTAATGTCTACTTCGTAGTCTCTAATTTTATTTCGTGACCGTGACGTTCTATCTAAGGTTTCACCCTCAATTTCCCATAAATGTGCCAAGGTGCTCTTTTTCATAGGTGTAGCTAAATGGTTATTCACATAGCCTGTTGGCCCCCATGGCAAAAGTAGCAAGTTTTTCAAAACTAAATGACCATAGCGGTAGTTAAAGAATTTCCAAGGTGAGGACTTTAGGGCCTTCTTATTAGGAAAATGACGATAAATTAACTCAACATTTTTGTAATATGTATTTGTATAAACCGACCAAGGAACCAAAGCATCATATACAGCAAAAAGCTTAGGTTGACCATTTTTATAAAAATCTGAAGGGTGGCTATCCTTAATCAAGTACATATCATCATTAAAATACAAATAATTCTCCGATAATCCTTCAATGCGATGAAGATTAAGCTCAATAGCAGCAGAATTATAAGTAGGTAGATACTCTTTAGGGATAAATTCCTTATGAGTAATCCATCTGAGTTTTGGATGTTCCAAATTTAACCAATCAGGCCTTTGACCATTGGTGACTAAGTAAACATTATTCACCCAAGGGGCATGCTTTTCAATCATCCGAAACCAGTAATTAAAAATTCCAAAATCTCGATATCTTAAATCCCCATCAACCAACTCATTGGAGGCTGAGATTTTGCCTGTTACTGCTTGTTTCTCACGGATGAATTCTGGATCACTGCCATCTACCCAGAGAACAACGATATCAATTTTTTCTTCTGTCATTTACTAAATTCTTTCTCTACGACTTCCAAGGCACGCTCAATAACCACGTGCATGTCATAGTATTTATAGTCTGCTAGGCGCCCACAGAAGATGACCTTGTCATTTTTGGCTGCTTCTTCTTGGTACTTGGCAAATATAGCGTTGTTCTTTTCATCGTTGATTGGGTAGTATGGTTCATCTCCGCGTTTCCAGTCAGCTGGGTATTCACGTGTGATAACTGTCTTCGGTTGTGTACCATACTCGAAGTGCTTATGCTCAATGATACGAGTATAAGGAATCTCACGCTCTGTGTAGTTGACTACGGCGTTACCTTGATGATTTTCCTCATCCAAGACCTCGTGTTCAAAACGAAGGCTGCGATACTCCAACTCTCCGTGTTTATAGTCAAAGTACTGGTCAATCATTCCTGTAAAGACCACTTTTTTAGCTGAACTTTCCAGCTCTTCACGATTGGCAAAGAAATCGACACCAAGTTCTACTTCCACATCGCCCAGCATGTTTTCAATGATGACATTGTATCCACCAATTGGAATTCCTTGATAACGGTCATTAAAATAGTTGTTATCAAAGGTCAAACGAACTGGAAGGCGTTTGATGATAAAGGGTGGAAGGTCTGTCGCAGAACGGCCCCATTGTTTTTCAGTATATCCCTTAATCAACTTTTCGTAGATATCTGGGCCAATCAACTTGATAGCCTGTTCTTCCAAGTTCTTCGGTTCAACATCTTTCATATCAGCCGTTTGCTCCGCAATCTTGTCCTTGACTTCTTGAGGAGTCTTGGTTCTCCACATGGCATAGAAAGTATTCATGTTGAAGGGAAGATTGTAAAGACTGCCCTTATAGTTAGCTACTGGTGAGTTGATATAGTTGTTAAACTCCGCAAATTGGTTGACATAGTCCCAGACTTTTTTATTGGACGTATGGAAAATGTGGGCACCATACTTATGAACGTTGATACCTTCAACATTCTCACAGTAGATATTACCACCGATGTGATCACGCTTGTCAATTACTTTTACTTTTTTACCTCGTTTAGTAGCTTCGTGTGCGAAGATTGCTCCAGACAAACCTGCACCAACGATCAGATAATCGTACATTTTATTCTCCTTTTTATAATTTGACGATTCGATTGAAATAAGGAATTTTCATTAATATCATACTTATTAGAAAACTAATCATTAATGTGGAAACAGGGAAAAATAAGTATGCACCCACTATGTTAAACCCTATCAACTTTTGCCATATTTGCATAACATAGGTATGTATAATAAATACCCCCATCGTTTGGACTGATAACAAGTAGATCATTCTATGTTTAGAAGCATCAATGGTTAGCGTCAATAAGGTAAGAAATAGTCCTAAACTAATTACTTTTACCAAAAGATTGTCATAAAAATACTCAGCAAAAAGATTATGATAAATATTTTTTGCTATGAAAAATAATATTATCGGTGAAATCAATAACAAAAGTATGCTAACTATTTTCATCCATCCCTTAAAGATTGATTTTAAATTATCTATATTGAATTGTGCTACAAAACCACCTAAAATGTAGTAAAAGAACCAAGTCCATAATCTAAACGTCTGTATAACATAAATTTGCACTGGCATTTGAAGCGAAAAATTTATCAATTCAAAAATCAAACCAATAATTGTTAATACAGATAGAAAGAATAAATAACTTCTTTTTGAATGTAAATACTTCTTCAATATCGGTAAACATAAATAAATTAGTATTAATGAGCCGAAAAACCAAAACTGAAAAAAATAACCTTTTTGTAGCAAAGATCCTACAATTTTTTTAATTGGATTAGTTGTGAAATCTCGCTTAAAAAACCATACGATAAATGTCCATGATGACACTGTTATTAGAATCCATTTTACTTTCTGGAGTATGTAGGGGTAGGTTATTTCTCTCTTTCCTAACAATAAATAACCATTCACCATAAAAAACAAGGGAATTGAATAAGTACCTAGATAATATAAATAAGATGAATAATTCCATTGCCCTGTTTCCTTAAACCCTAGCATCGTAGTGTGAAGCAAAACAACTCCGATACAAGCAATTATTTTAATCAAGTCTAAGTTTATATTCCGTATTTTCTTCATTTCTAATTTTTCCCTATTATTTGTTTTAATTCTTTCACATCTACCACTTTCAGAACTAGAATAGCAAGCAGGTAAATGAGACCACCAAGTACTGCATACACAAGAACATTTAAAGTAGGTGAAAAATGCAAGAATGGTTTTGTACTTAGCAACAAGCCGTACATCAAAGCAGATGCGCATACAATTTTTGCCATAGATCCAAGAATCGGTACTTCTTTGAGGTAAGGAAGGGTATAGTATAGTTGAATGAACCATACCAGTGACTCTGTCAGAACTGATACAATAGCCGCACCGATAAAACCAAAATGAGGCAAGAAAAGCAAATTCAACCCGACACTAACAATAGCAGGAATGGTGGTGGATAGCATAAATTCTTTGTTCTTATCGTGCGGGATGAGAATTTGAATCCCCATAATATTAGTCCATCCGATAAAGAACATTCTAAAAATCATGATGGCAATGGCATAACGTGCGTCCTGAAAATCCTTCCCTAGGAAGAATTGAACAAAGTCATCATTGACAATTAGCATGCCTGCAATGATTGGAAAAATGAACAAATTGTAAATCAAAAAAGACGTTTCGTGCATCTTGTTGACAGCCTTGTGGTCTCCTGACGACAAGAGGCTCGATACCCGAGGCAACATGACACTCCCCAGTGAGGTCACCAATGTCAACAAAATATTGACTAGTTTTAAGGCCTGGTCATAAATCCCCACATCTTTTGTAGAGGCGAGAGCTCCCAACATGGTCCGGTCCAAGGTGACATAGAGGGAAATGGCAATCTGCGGTAGAAAGAGTAGAATGATCGGTTTTAAATGCACCCGTGCATAGACCATATCAAAATGAACTTTCCCAATAAATTCACGGGCTGGTAGCCACATGCTGAGCTGACCTAACAACTCAAAAATAGTTAGTAAGAATACATAGAGATAAAGATCATTGGCAGACTTGACAAACAAGAAGATGGAGATGACCCCAACGAGTTTAACCGTGATGTTTCGGACAGTAATCTTTCGAAAATCCTCCAGCCCTTGAAAAAGCCAGGATATGTCTAAGCCTTTAGAAATCAAACTTAAACCTAGAATATAGGCCACTGGATTTTGCATAAAGTTAAGAGTTAGACAAAGAACACTATACAAGGATAGAGAAAGAACTGTTGCCCATAGTTGCAGGGAATAGATACCCCAAAAGTTTTTTTCAATTTCCTTGCGATGACCTGAAATGACCTTAGTCCCATAGTTAGCAACTCCAAGAGTAGCCAGTAAGACAAAGTAAGTAACTATCGAACTAAAGTATCCATATATCCCTAAATCATTAGAACTAAAAACCCGCGTTACATAAGGTGTTGTAATAATAGGGAGTATAATTACCAACAATTGATAAGAAAGATTATAGGCGTAGTTTTTAAGAACCTTCATAAATATAGAAAATTTTGCCTTCCTGTTAAATTATCGTTTTATCGTCTTTATTCAATTTCATTATCTGAATTCATAATAAATAAACGACTAATAAATAAGATCAATGGAGAATATCGAAGAACTAACATTTGAGGATCAAACATGCCGTGGATAATCATAATTCCTAAACATGCAAGCACAATATCCTTCCGAATTGACACAAAATATCGCATAACATTAGTAAGCGCAAATAACATAAAGCCGCTTACAACTAGACCATCAATTACAAGCAATTGAACAAACGAGCTATCAATGAAATTATAATTACTAGTAAAGTTCCCAAATATATCTAACGTAGAAAAAGAAATTCGTTGCCCAAACAAAAGGACTCCAAAATTTTGAAAACCTTCAACACTTAATCTCAATCGATTATGGGTAAATTGATCTACTAAACGGAATACATCCCCAGATGAATAGAAACAGAAATACAATGTAAGCATTAAAGCTATAATAAAAGCATAAGTTGCTATTTTTGATAACCAAAAATTTTCAATAATAAACTCTTTTTTAAAGATTTTAATACTAAATAAAGCATAGGTTAGTATCAAAATACTTAAGTAAAATGGACTGGTTGTCGAAGTTTGTCGGTACATATAAATCGTAGCCAAGAGTAAGGCCGACAATTCAAGGTAAGAAACTCTTTTCCCCCGAAACATCAGATAAGTACATAAGGCAAAGAAGAGTCTCTGTGACGCAAATGATACATAGTTAAATCCTAGACTAAAACGGTAGCCACTATCTGCATTCATAAACATATTTGCAATAATACCTTGTTGACTGGCATAAATTGTCAAACAAAGCACCAGGAATGTCGCTGCAGAAAAAGTTCCTAATAATTTCCTAAAATCAATATCTCTAGCAGAAAAAACAAGAAGCAATACATTTGTATCTAACAATCCATCGCGATTTTTTGCAACAATAAACATTGCAATAAAAAGTCCCATTACTATTAATAATTGTTTCCAATGAAATATAAAGTAATATAGCGTTTTCGGAAGGTTCATCAACTCTTTTATCAAAATCATAGCAATTGTGAAATAGAGGAGGATTCTATACAATGATAAAAAGCCCTCTAATCTAATAAAATAAGTAGTTGTGACTAATGACGCGACAACAACCCATATAAATAAGGTGATTAAGTAAATTTTTTCTGAGATAATACGATTGCTCATCACAATAGTCATCCAACCCTTTCAATCATTTAATTAAACGTATTTAAAACTTTACGACTCTCTATTATCAAATATCAAAGAATTGAACAAACTCATTTGATTAAAATCTGTATTTTTTTAAGAAAAATCACTGTACGATACATTCTATAATTAAGTAAGAATCTAACGATAAGATTGATAAAAGGAGTATTTTTTTTTGTCAAAATAACCATCTCTTTGTTTTCACACAATTCTTCAACATAGTGTCGTTTTTTAGAAAGAGACATCTTTTGCTTTGATATGTTCTGAATATTACTCATCAGGATGCGCGCCTTTATTTGATCAACAAATTGTTCATCATGAATGCCCCATCTTGACATCAGCTGGTCAACTTTCTCTAATTCTTCCAGTTGATATTTCATTCGATTGGAATTATACTGTCCCATAGCAGAAGATGCCCTGCCCGAAATATAGACATAATAACAAGTTTGTGAGAAGGCGATTTCATTGACACATTCGTATACAGTTCGATTGAAACGAACGTCTTCTCCCAATTCATAGTTTTCAAAAACAATTTGGTGTTTTTCCAGGAATTCTCTACGGTAAATTTTGTTCCAGACAGTATACATCATGTCCGTTAGAAACAACTCTTGAAAAAGCGCAATAAATTCACTTTTGTCTTTCTTCCCCTTAATGGGAAGAATTTTTGCTGACCGAGCTATTTCCGATAAGTTTTTTTCAATCGAATTATAGTAACTAAATACTAATAAGTCCAATTCTGAATCTAATTGATTTTCCACATCTGAAAATAAATTTTCCACAAGATAGTCATCCGCATCCACAAAACATATAAATTCGCCTTTTGCTTTGGCTAAACCAAAATTACGGGCTGAACTGACACCCTTATTTGGAATGTGATAGGCTGTAATATTTGAAAACTGAGCCGCATAATTCTCACAGATTTGACCACTCTGATCTTTGGAGCCATTATCAATCAACAAAATTTCCAAATCCGAATAATTTTGAGTTAGTAGACTATCGATACAACGAGGAAGATAATTCTCTACATTGTATACCGGTATAATGACTGAATACTTCAACATAATCCCCTAAATTTCTCTCACTTCATTCCTTGTATAGCGAAAGCCAACTTCAATAAATGCAAACGGTACAACAAATATTTGATTCTGTTTGGAATAGATTTCACTTCACTATACGTTATTTTATTTTTTTCTAATTCCTGTTTCACTTCACTTGTAATCTCACCATAATGTTTATGCAATTTAGCTTTATATAAGCTGGCCAGGATATGCGTCAAACCATTTACATAATAAAGTTGTGAGATGTGAAGCTCCTCTTGGTTCAATTGAGAACGAACAAAATCAGAATAAAAAACTTCTTTGTAGAACTCAAACATATCTCTAAACTTCTTCTCATTCCAAGACTGCGTAATGGAATCCGGGTTATCGATTAAGTAGTGATAGTACTTCTGATTTGTCGCATAAACCTTCTTTGCTGAAAGAAAAAGTTTGTAATTAGTTCCCAAATCTTCATAATATTTCCCTTTTGGAAATAGGATATCATGATCCACAAATAGAGACTTTCTATAGATTTTGTCGTTAGCAAAACCAGTAATATAACTATGCTTCAGCATGTGCACAAAAGCATCTTTCCCGTTAAATACTTGAGTCTCTACTGGATCTGAAATGATCACATCTTCTTCACCCTTGACAAACTCACGATTAAAAGAAATAATATCAAATTTTTGAGATTCTAGCGCTTCTGCTAAGGCTATAAAAGTATCTGGCTCAAGCCAATCATCTGAATCTGGAAAATAAATATATTCTCCTTTAGCCTGAGAAAGACCCGTATTCCGAGCTTCAGAAAGTCCGCCATTTTCCTTATGAATGACTGAAATAAAGTCATACGCTTTAACATAATCATCACAAATTTGAGGAGAACGATCCGTACTTCCATCATCAACCAGTATGATGTCATAGTTTTTCCACTCTTGAATCAGGATACTCTTAAGACAACGGTCTAAATACTTTTCGACATTATAAACTGGAATAACGACAGTTAAAAGTGGTTTCATAATTATATTTCCTAATGTATTGTCTATGTTAAATCCTCTCCACCCTTATTCAACCAAGTTACAACATTAAAATAGCGATGATACGTTTTCAAGTCGATGCTAACGTGTCCTTGCTTTTCAGCTGATTTGAAATGAACTAAGGAAGATAAATCACTATAATTCTTCGAAGAGAAGATAACCTTACTCTTGTATGGAAGCTCTTCGAACTCTTTCATCAATTCATAAGTACAAGCATCATTATCATTGAACTTGAAATACAAATTATCCCAATGAATTCTTTCCAAACTACGATCCCACTTTTGAGTTGCTTCTTCCTCATCTGCATAATGTAGGAAATGAAGTTCAATATCATCAAGAAGTGCCAGAGGATAGGCATTGTCAAAGTTTTTGATATATTTTGATTCCTTTACAAATTTCAAGGGAATGTTTCCGCTCAAATAATATTTTAAATTCTTGAGCATCTTGATGTAATCAGGAGAGAAGACAAACATCCCTACAAATGGTGTTTGATAAGGCAAGCCCAATTCTTGATAAACTTTTCCAGCCCAACAATTATCACAAATAATCGTAAAATTTTTATTCTTGAGTCTTCGTCTAGGAATAAAATTAATAATTGGATAAACGATTGGTTTTAATTTATTCTTAATTTTTTCAGTATTCATCTTAATATTTCTTATATAGCTCTGAGAAATTCCGAATATAACTTTGTAATGAGAAAAGTTCTTTTTGGCGTTTGACAGATGCCTCACCAAATTGTTTTCTCTTCTCAGTATTGTCAACTAATTCTTGAATAGCCTTAGACAATTCTGCAGGCTGATTCGGTGTAGCAAGAAGACCGTTTTCGCCTTCCTTGACCATCTCACAGACACCGCCATGACGGTAACCCACTACAGGTTTACCACAAGCCATAGCTTCAAGGACCACTGTTGGTAGTGGATCTGGATTGGTACTAGGCAAGACAAAGATATCAAACATATTATAGAGTTCTGTCGTCTTGCTATGATAGTCAATTCGCTTGATTTGGCTAGCTACCGGTGAGTCTGAAATAGCTTTTTCCAACTCATCCACGCGCCACTCTTCCCCCTCAAAAGCACTACCTGCTAAAAAGGCTACTGCTTTGGGATTGACCTGTAAGATTGGCGTCACAGCTTCTAGGAAGTCCCCTTGCCCTTTCCAGGCATTCACTCGACCAACCATACCAATAACAAGCGCATCTTGTGCGATCCCAAATTGGTCACGGACAGAGCTAGCATCGATTTCATGATAGACGGCATTGTCGACCCCATTATAGATCACTTGAACCTGATCGTCTTTCACATAACGAGACTGCTTCACGTGGTTGGCTACAGCATTTGAAACTGTCACAATCTTATCAGCATATCTTCCCATCAGAAAATTGATGAAATCCGAGATTGCTTTTGGTTTGACGATAATCTCATGAACATGCCAAACCAAAGGAAGTTTCAACTTACTTTTGAGATAAATCCCCTCAAGTACTGCAGTCGTATTGTTGTGAATAAGAGTAATTCCATTTTCCTTAGCATATTCAGTAATTTGCTTTGAATAACGGTTATATGAACCAAAATACTCGAGGATTCCCTTAGGATTAAAAAACTTACGACGCAATATTGGATAATCGATAACTTTTACCTTGGCACCAACACTCTCAAGAGCACCCACTAAAACACCGTTATTGGGTAAAATAACGTGTGCTTCAAATTCGTCTTTTTTCAAACCTTTAATAAGCTCCAACAAAACCTTGTCAGCGCCATACATTTCGGCACCAGCGTGGAGATATAAAATTTTCTGCATTTCTAACCTTTAAATAATTTCTCGTAGTCTGTGACAATCTTTTCCCAAGTGAAAGCATCCGCAATTCTCTGATTTGATTGTCTATCTAACTCATCAATCATTTTTTCATCAAATTGTTCAACTTCCTCAATCACTTGTGATAGTTCGTCTTTTTTCCAATAGATCGCACTTTGCTCCCCAACTTCGCGGTTAAAACCAACATCGAGTAGTAGGTTCAACTTTGTTGACTCCAAAGCTTCAAGTAGCGAAGGATTGGTTCCTCCAACTTCATGGCCATGGAAGTAAGCATAGGCGTTTTCTCGAATATACTTCAGAAGTTCTTGGTCGTAGACTGTTCCAACAAATTTCACTCGTGGATCTTTATCAAATCCAGTACTTGCTAATAGCCGATTATAAAATTTATTCTGTTCTACATTTGTAATTAAGACAAAGTCCTTCTTAGAGTTAGACGCCAAAAAGCCACGAATCATAGATTCATAGTTATTTTCTGGTACAAAACGTCCGACAACCAGATAATACTCATTTTCAGAGACATTTTTATCCTTGAACCAAGAACGTACTTTTTCGTCACTACTCTTTAATGTAGAACGTGTTGTATCTGTCCCATAAGCGATGTAGGTTGTTTTAGGAGAATATTTTGCATAGTCATCTTGAATATACTTTTCAATATTTTTACTATCACAAACTAACAGATCGGCATTTTTCACCATTAGTGATTCTGAAACTTTCCAATAACGACGAACGGGTTTAGACCACTTTTCTCTTAACCACTCGTGTCCATCTGGATTTACTAAGAGTGTTCCGCCCATTTTGTGAATTTTCTTTCGGTATTTCCCAACAAATGGTCCGATGCGGCAAGCCAAAATATAAAAGATAGGATTTTTATCTCTATTTTCTTCAGATAAGTTTATTGCTTTTTCTAAAGCCATAATATCGTATGCGATAGCTTTGGCGGGTCCGATATTAGGAACATCAACATTGAAACAAGTTGCTCCATTATATTCAAAAATATCTTTTGAAATACCCGATTTAGCAGAATTTTCACGAGTACAAGCTACATAATACTTTAGATTTTCATCTTTTTGATAAGCAGTCAGTTTTTCTACAAAGGTTTCAAACCCACCATACTTAGCTGGGATTCCTTTGGAACCGATAATATAAATACTTCTCAATCTTCCCTCCTATTTTAGTAAATCGGATTATCTATCCACTTTATAATCTTACTTACTTCCCTCTCTAAAAAGCACAACCTTAAACGTCTTAAGAATAATTTTAACATCAAGCCAAATGGACCAATTTTTGATGTATTCTAAGTCCAAAGCAACAACTTGCTCAAAATCTGTAATATTACTTCTACCACTGACTTGCCACATGCCTGTTATACCCGGTTTCATGGCCAAACGTTTAAAGTGATGTAATTCATATTTGTGATATTCATCAAGAGTTGGTGGTCGTGTTCCAACTAATGACATATCTCCTTTAAGGACGTTGATGAACTGTGGTAACTCATCAATTGACCAGTCCCTAATCTTTTGTCCAAATGGAAAAATTCGTGGATCATGTTCCATTTTAAACATATGATCAGAAGTCAATTCATTTTGTGCCATCAGCTCTTTTTTGCGTTCCTCAGCATCTAAGTACATGCTTCTGAACTTATAAATTTCAAAGACTTTACCATTTTTCCCAACACGCTTTTGTTTGAAAATCATCGGTCCTTTTGACTGCTTCTGTACAATCGGATATATGATTACCCAAACAATTCCCGTAATCACAAGACCAACTAGGGAAGCTATAATGTCAACAATTCTCTTCAACATTAAACTTCTGTAATTCGTTGTGTTTATCGAAGTTGTTACAGCTTTTATTGGTCCAATATTTTGAACTGTCAGACTTCCAAAACCATCTTCTGAAACACTATTCATGCAAATCGTAACAGGAATTCCCATCGCTACAAAATAATCTTGAACTTCTACAAAATCGTGAACAGCATCATAGGCGACAACAACTTCTTGAATTTCATTGTGTGAGAGTAGATAGCATACCTCTTCAAAATCATGTAAGACTGGTGCAGAAGAAACAGGCGAAATAACGTCTAATTGGCTAAGAAAAGCGACTACCTTATAATTGTTTTTACTCAGCTCATATTGTAATTCCGAACTTTTTGAAAAGTTGGTCATGACAATCGTTTTGATTGACTCAGACTCAAAATTCAACGTCATCTGCTTGATAATAGAACGCCCTAAAAAAACTAATATACTTTGAATAAGAAACTGAGCCAATAAATATGACCTTCCCAACGTCTCTATTTCAAAATTACCACGAAACTTTCCGAGATAGACTACCAAGATAGTTGCAATAATAAATTCTAAAGCAAAAATAACGCTATACTTAAGCTCTTTTTTCATATTACGCTCAGTAATAGAGCTATAATTATCTGACCAGATATTTAGGATAATACCTATCAGAAGCGAACTTCCAACAAAGAAAATATCTAATAAAAAGCGATAGCTATAAAATTGAGATAATATGACGTACGAAATAACAAGTGCAATACAATCTGTACATAAATATAGCAACTTTTTCACCGATGAATTACTGTACATAAAATCCCCTTATCCCCAAATATTATCTACTTACGTTTATTTCGTTTTCGATGATTAGTTTTTTCTAGTTTCTCCCCATACTGCCCATAGGAACCGTAAGAACCATACGATCCATAAGAATCAATCTTCGTATCAACTTTATTTAAAATAATTCCTAAAAATTGGCTACCACTTTGTTCCATCTGTTCTTTAGCCTTTTTAACAAAGCGACGCTTAATTGCCCCTGCCTGTGTGACAATGACAACCCCATCACATTTTTGCGCCATAATAGCGGCATCTACTACCAAACCAATTGGAGGTGTATCAACAATAACATAGTCAAAAATATTGCGGACAGTTTCCATCATATGTGTGAAGTTAGCATTTTGAACTAAACTGGTGGGATTAGGTGGCACCTGTCCCGAAGGAATTACCATCAAACCTGGAATGTTCGTTTCACAAATTACTTCAGCTAGTTCAGAGTTCCCAGACAAATAACTTGTAAGTCCCTCTACACGTTCCGTAGCCTTAAAAGTCCCCGTCATTACTGAATTTCGTGTATCTGCATCTATCAATAAGGTTTTAAAGCCTGCATTAGCCATAGATACAGCTAAACTAACAGCGGTTGTTGATTTCCCCTCACCTGGCTGTACAGATGTCAATAGAATAGTTTTAATATCCGCACCACTAAATTGAATGTTTGTACGAATAGCATTATAATACTCGCTGGCTTTATTCACTGCCTGTAATTTTGAATTAACAAGTTCTAAAACTGGCATACATCTCTCCTATAGTTTATCTGTATTTGGTACAACACCTAGTAGTGTCATACCAAGAACTTCTTCCACATCTTCTGCACGTTTAACGCTGTCATCTAAAACTTCTGTAAGTAGTACTGCAATAATAGCAATTCCAGCACCAAGAACAAATCCTAGCAAGATATTACGTTGCTTATTTGGTGATGATGGTGTGGTTGGTGCTTTAGCGACTTCTAGAGTTGTCACATCCTGAACCTTTGTAGTGGCTTTAATTTTTTCTGATGCCACTTCACGGATTGCATTTGCCAAACTCGCCGCATTTTTCGGATCAGAATCTTTTACTGAAATCGAAATAATACGAGTATCTTGCGGAATTGTTACTGCTAATTTCTTGGAGAGCTCCTTTTCAGTTTCTGACAATTTCTTATTTTCAATAACTTGATTGAGAACATCCGTCGATGATACAATTTCCTTATAGTCATTTACAAGATAGCTACCTGCTTGAAGATCTTGAGCTGTTATATTATTAGATGCATTATCTTGATTAACAACATAAATCCGTGTCGTTGATGTGTATTGCGGTGTTATCAAAAAGATTGTTCCCAGTAAAGAGACTGTAGCAACCAAAAGACCTGCAAATAAAATCAAGAATTTTTTGCTCCAAAGTTTCCTCAATAGATACAAAATATCAATTTCAACAGTTTCATTGGTATTAGTGTTCATGGTTTCTCCTAAATATATTGATTTTCTAAAAGTTTTTTTGGATTTTCTACAAACAATCTGTGTGCTCGCTCCCGACCATATTCTTTATAAATAAGCTCATAGGCTTCTTTCATAAATGGTGGTCGCTTTGTAAGATTGTGCATATCGCTAGCAACGCAATGAACAAGATTGCGTTCCAAAAAGTAACGTCCACGTTTTTTAAAACGTTTTTCCTTGTCACCAATTAATTTTGGTTTCAAAACATGGTTACTATTAATCTGCGTGTAACAACCCATATTAATGATTTCTCTGACACGTTCTTCGTGTTCTTCCAAATCATTGTAGCGCTCGATATGGGCAACAACAGGAGTAATCCCCAACATCAACACATTGCTAAGTGCTTGATGAATTTCCTTCCAAGGCGTTAGCATGGAGAATTCAATTAAGGCAAACTTCGTGCCATTCAATGTTGGAATTTCCTTGTCCCCTAACTTTTCTAAAATATCACTTGTATAGAAAAGTTCGCCACCGTAAACGATTGTTAAATCGTCAAATCTTTTTTTTGCTTCCTCTCTCACAACTAAGAAGTTAGCAAGGATTTTTTCCTCAGGTGTTTCAAACATTCCTTTGCGACGGTGTGAAGTTGAAACAATCACTCGAACACCTTGACGATAACTTTCTTCTATAAGAGATAGACTTTCCTCAAGAGTCTTAGGACCGTCATCAACATCAAAGATGATATGTGAATGGATGTCAATCATTTAGTTTCCCTCCAAAGTTTTTTCAATGGCTGATTTAGCAGAATCAACACTTGATTGATCAAGGCTCATCATATATAAACTTGCATTCGGCATTGCATATGAGGTCAATTCACCAGTTGAACCTGTACCTGTCACGGATTGTGACGTTACTGTAAAGCGATCGCCACTTGCTAACTGTGCATTTGCGATATTCATAATTGAATCTAAAGACATATTGGTTTGAACAGAACTTTGCAAGTTTGTTACAATATTGGAGAACTTAGCAATAGAATTCATTGAACCTAGTTTATTAATAATCGCTGAAATGACTTTTTCTTGGTTTTTACCACGGTCGTTATCTCCCCCTTCGAGCGAATAACGTTCACGAACGAAGCCAAGCGCTTTTTCTGAGTCAAGGTTAACCTTCCCCACAGGGAATTTATAATTTCCGTGAAGACTCGTAAATTCTTGATCATTATAAACTTCAACGCCACCCAATAAGTCAATCAATTTTATGAATGAAGTGAAGTTGATACGTGCATAGTAATCAATATCAATACCATAGAGATTTTCAAGTGTCTTCATAGACGTCTCAACTCCGTAAATACCAGCGTGAGTCAATTTATCTTTTTGATTGTTTCCGCCGTCTGGAATAGTTACATAGGCATCACGAGGGGTCGTTGTCAACAAAATCTTGTGCGTCTTCATATTAACAGTCATAATGATGTTAACGTCTGAACGAGAGACTGTTGAAATAGAACCGTAAGTATCGATACCACTGATGAAAATGTTAAAGCTATCTGAAGATGTTTTCTTATCTGTTTTTGATGAAACTTGCTTGCTTACTGTGTAAGAATAAATAGTTTTAAGATTCGAAGCGTAATTGCTATCATTTAACTCAAGCAAGCTTGAATAAACACCACTTAAGACCATAGCTTTACTTGTACCATCCATCAAATTCTTGTAGGCCGTTTGATAGGAATCTACTTTTTCAGTGGAAAGATCAACATTTTTATCTGATTTAATTTGCTCCAACAAAGCATTAATATTGGTTTTATCACTATCCAACGGCGCTTGAACGCTTGTCAAATCTGAGACTGAATTCACATCACTATCTTTTGGCACCACAATACTCATTTTTACTTCTGAGTAGGTCGTCGTTTTATTTAGGTTAGCTGTCAAATCCACCGCAGACTTAAAGCCGTAAGCTGTCGCTCCTGTGATAATTGAGAAAATAACCAACAGAATCGTCGTTAAAACTTTAGCTTTTTGGGAAATAATCAGCACTAGCGATAGTAAAAAAATAACAGCGATTATAGCTGTATAGAAAATATTAATATTTCTAAAAGCTAAAAAGTGATACTTAAACATTAGATACACAGTCAAAATTGACAATAGCGTAAATAATACTAAAAGTGCACAATTGATAGTCGTCCATGTTTTGCCTTGACCTGAACGACGTCTTCTAGAATTTTTCAAAATCATTCTCCTAATTACTTTTAATCTACTTTATTTTACTATAATTTTAGAATTTTTTCAAATCATTATTGATTTCAAACTTTTTGAAACGAACGGACATAAGTCTGTAGCAAATTTCATACTGCACTAACAAAATATACCTTCATCTAGCTCTCAAATTCGAATCAATTCCGAACTCCACCAGATTAGTTATATCAACCGATTTCAGCGTTATAAAAGAATTGTAAAAAAACAGCGAGGTCTTACAATGAAAAGTGTAACACAACTCAACCTCTTTGAGGAGACAGAACTAGGTGATTTAGAAAAAATTTTAGCTGTAGTTGATACCCTTCCTGAGACAGGTCTACTTGAACAGATAGAATCCAAACATAAAGGAGAGCCGACAATTGCCAAAAGGATAATCAAAAACATGAGTCAGACCATTCTTGACAGAGCCGAGTGT
>NZ_JADNQT010000022.1 GCF_015594605.1 Streptococcus sp. HF-1907
AAGCTGTCTAAAGCTCTCTCCTTGCTTTCTCAATTCATATATTTGAACTTTATCTTCATAAGTTAATTTCATTATAAAACACCCCAAAAGTTAGATTTTTTCTGTCTAACTTTTGGGGTGCAGTTCATAGATGAAGGCGTTTTTTTTATCTCTCTTCAATCCTCCTGTAATATTTTTAATAAAACTCCAAAGTAGGAGTAATAATTAGAAGGTATGATAGTACTCGTATCATTTAAAGAAAGAGAGAACACAAATATGTTCAACAAAAATACAATTAAAAAAGAAACATCTGTCAAGTTAGGAGTAGCTGGTCTATTGATTGGTGCGGCAGTTAGCCTTGTCAGTGTTGCCAATGCTGATTCTTATACCGTACAATCAGGAGATACCCTATCAACGATTGCCTCAAGTCATAATACAACTGTGGATCAATTGGTGTCACGTAACAATATCGCTAATGCCAATCAAATTAGTGTCGGTCAAGTTTTGGAATTGGATGCGACGACTTCTACCACAACGACCTCTGCTTCAACAGATCAAACCACAACGGCTTCATCAGCGACAGCTTCAACATCATCAACATTGAGCGCAGCTGATGCCGCAGCTAAGGAAGAAATTGCACAACGTGAATCAAGCGGAAGCTACACTGCACAAAATGGTCAATACTATGGTCGCTACCAATTGAGCTTGTCTTACTTGAATGGTGACTTATCTGCTGAAAACCAAGAGCGTGTTGCGGATGCTTATGTAACATCACGTTATGGTTCATGGTCAGCAGCTCTCAGTTTTTGGAATGCTAACGGTTGGTACTAAACCCCTAGGTCAACTATAGAAACTCAAACTTCCTGTAATATTTTTAATATAGTTTCAATGGTCAAGTAATAAAAAAATTATAAGATATATACCGTAAGAATAGAGAGGTATTCGTATTAATGTATAGTCGAATGATTAAATTACAGAACCAGAAACAAATTATGATTATAGGAGCTAGTGCTTTAGCAGCCCTTATTAGCTTGGGAATATTGATGCTAGCTTTTACAAATAGTAAGGCCGATACGGAAGTTTTGACAGTTGCTGATACTGTAAAGGTTAAAGAAAGTGCCTCTAAAGTGCAAGCTTCAACCAACGAGACGAAAACGACTGAAATTAGCAAGCAAGCGGTGACAGAAACGAAGGCTACTGAAACACCTGCTTCGTCAGCAGCACCTGTAGTGGAAAACAGTGAAGTGACCAACACTGCTCCACAGGCAGAAGTTGTCCAAACAAGCTATACTGTTTCTGAACCAACCACTCAACAACATGTCGCTAGCTCACAAACGCAATCTTATGCTACAGCTACAAGTTCAGCATCAACAACAGCTGCAGGAACGCTCGCAAATGGAAATACAGCAGGTGTAGTTGGCTCAAGTGCAGCAGCACAAATGGCAGCTGCAACAGGCGTCCCTCAATCAACATGGGAACACATTATTGCGCGTGAGTCAAATGGAAATCCGAATGTTTCTAACGCATCAGGAGCATCAGGTCTTTTCCAGACAATGCCAGGTTGGGGATCTACGGCAACTGTTCAAGATCAAATCAATTCAGCTATCAACGCCTACAATGCTCAAGGTTTATCAGCCTGGGGCTACTAATAAAAAAGTCATTGGTTGTACTAACCGATGACTTTTTTGATGTCTTGAATGTGATGAATAAGGTAATCTGGTTGACAAGATTCCAAGTCCTCTATTTTGCCAAATCCCCAACTAGCAGCAATTGTTTTGATACCAGCCGACTGCCCGCCCATAATATCGAAAGTAGTATCTCCAACAATAAAGGTGTCATCCAGATTAGGTTGATGTTCATGAAGACAAGCTTTAATAACGTCAACTTTTTTGAAACGATTGTCAATGGAACCGTAAATAGATTTGAAATAGGATGCAACTCCAAGATTATTTAACATCAGCTTAGCCATGGGTTCATGCTTACTTGTAGTAACGTAAATATCGTGTCCATTTTTTGTCAATTCTTGTAAAGATGTTTTGACGTTATCGTAAAGTGCAGTTTCTAAAACGCCTTTTTGGGAATAGTAACTTCTAAAAAAGTGAATAGCAGTTTCAATCTCCCCAGGGCTACTGAAAAAATTCTCAAACGTTGTTTCGAGTGGAGGGCCTATAAAGGTTAGTAGTTCTTTCTTGGCAGGTTCAGGTAGTTGACACTTTTTAAAAGTGTAGCGGAAACTGTTGAGAATACCTTGGCTAGAATCAACCAAAGTTCCATCAAGGTCAAATAGGATAGATTTCATGAGTTTCTCCTGTAAATGGATTACAAAGATTTATTGCCAGACATTCCTTGTCTCTGAAAGTCATCTTTAAAATAAAAGGGAAGAGTGACTTTATTTTTGAAAACTCAGCGTAAGAAAACTGTCTTTGGTAATAGTTGATGATAGTTGAGATAGCTGTTCCATGGGAACCAATGAGGATGATTTGATGACGATGGTCTTCTAAAAGTTTTTCAGGGGCTGTCACGTTTCTATCTTGAACTTCTTGTAAGGATTCACCATCACTTAGTTTGTAAGAAAAACCGTGCCATTGTGCCGAAGTGAAAGCGGTAAAATTTTCAATCCAAACCCTATTAATCTTTCGCTCTCTGAAGTCATCGATTTCCTGTATATCTAACTGATGGTCTATCGCAGTGGACTTAATGGTATCAATGGCTCTTTTGTAAGGACTTGAGAAGATAGCATCAATATGCCTATCCTTGAAAAATTGACGAATTAGTTGACTATCTTGTAAACTTTTAGTGGACAATTCTCTACTTAAATCATCGTGGTCATGGTAGTTAGGCTCGGCGTGCCTGATAAAATAGACTGTTGTCATTGGCCAAAAATCTCCTTGCTAATTTTTCGTCCTGTTGGTGTGGCAGCAAGTCCGCCCTCTGCAGTCTCACGGAAGGCAGTTGGAAGCACAGAGCCAACTTGATACATAGCATCGATAACTTCGTCAACCGGAATTTGAGATTGGATACCAGCGAGAGCCATATCAGCAGCAACAAGTGCAAAGCTAGAGCCCAACGCATTACGTTTAACACAAGGAACTTCGACAAGTCCAGCGACTGGATCACAGATAAGACCGAGCATATTTTTAATGACAAATGCGACTGCTTGACTAGCTTGAAAAGCTGTTCCACCAGCAACTTTTACAAGAGCAGCGGCAGCCATTGCGCTAGCAGAGCCCACCTCAGCTTGACAGCCACCTTCTGCACCAGAAATCGAGGCGTTATTACCAATAACAAGGCCGAAGGCTCCAGCCGTAAAGAGAAAGTTAAGTTGCTCTTTTGGGGTAAGGTTAAGTTTATCAATAGCTGTCGACAAAACGGCAGGGAGACAGCCTGCGCTACCAGCAGTTGGAGTTGCGCAAACTAAACCCATTTTAGCATTGAGCTCGTTGACTGCCATTGCATTGCGGACTGCTGTTAGGATAGTCGTATCAGAAAGTGTCTTACCTCTTTTTAGGTAATTGTCAATCTTAACAGCATCTCCGCCAGTTAAACCACTAATAGATTTACTACCTGTCAACCCATTGACAACGGAAGATTTCATGACCTCTAGATTTTTTGACATGATGTAGATAATTTCTTCACGGCTACGGCCAGTCATTTCAATTTCTGTAGTAATCATCAGCTCAGCAACGTTTCCATCAAAGCCTTGCTCCGCTTGTTCGACTAAATCTTTAATTGTATAAAACATTGTTCTCCCTTCTCTTAATCAAAAAAGTTAACATTGTGCAAATTAGGGATATCTTGAATTTCCTTGACAGCCTCGTGACAGTCTCTAGAATCAACTTCAATAATCATAATAGCCTTTTCACCAGCGCTCTCACGGGTTACATTCATCTGAGCGATATTGATATGATGCGCAGATAAAATGTCGGTCACCTTGGCAATCATACCCGGGACATCTTGATGCACAACGATAAGAGTCGGGGTATTCATTGTTAGTGAGACAGAAAAGCCATTAAGCTCCGTTACTTGAATATTACCCCCACCAATTGACACACCTGTAATACTCATACTCTTGTTCCCCTTTTTGACAGTTATTTTAGCCGTATTAGGATGGGGAGTATTGCTGTCTTTTAAAATATCCCAGTAAATTCGGATGCCTTTCTGATGAGCAATTTCAAGAGAATTTTTAATATTCGGGTCGTCAGTATCCATGCCAAGAATCCCAGCGACAAGTGCCTTATCCGTTCCGTGTCCCTTGTAGGTTTTAGCAAATGAATTGTAAAGGTGAAAGGTCACTTCCTCAGGTTCTTCACCAAAAATAGAGTAGACTACTTTGCCAATACGCACAGCTCCTGCAGTATGGCTCGATGATGGTCCAATCATGACTGGTCCGATGATATCGAATACTGATTGGAATTTTAGATTATTCATAAGATTTCCTCGCCTATTTTATAACTAACTTATTATAACAAATTCGCTTTTAATAAAATAGCTTTGCTATCATTTCAAAACCAAAGAGAAAACGTAATCAAGGTATCAAAATCGTGCACGGCTTCTTCATTCATGCTATAATAGTAAGGCGCTTTTTGTGGCGCCTCAAAATCGACCTTCAAATCGTTTTTTGAATTCAAATTTTGAAATACGACCTTCAAATCGTTATTTCTACGAAAAGATGGGAGAAAATTTATGTCTGATAACTCGAAAACACGTGTTGTCGTTGGAATGTCTGGAGGAGTTGACTCTTCTGTGACTGCTCTGCTATTGAAACAACAAGGCTATGATGTCATTGGGGTTTTCATGAAAAACTGGGATGACACTGATGAATTTGGTGTTTGTACCGCAACTGAGGACTACAAGGATGTAGCAGCTGTTGCTGACCAAATCGGTATTCCTTACTACTCTGTCAACTTTGAAAAAGAGTATTGGGACCGTGTCTTTGAATATTTCTTAGCAGAATACCGTGCAGGACGCACGCCGAATCCAGATGTTATGTGTAATAAGGAAATCAAATTCAAGGCTTTCTTGGATTATGCCATGACATTGGGTGCTGATTATGTAGCAACTGGTCACTACGCACAAGTATCACGAGATGAGGACGGAACAGTTCACATGCTTCGTGGCGCTGATAATAACAAAGACCAAACTTATTTCTTGAGCCAATTGTCTCAAGAGCAATTGCAAAAAACCATGTTCCCATTGGGGCACTTGAAAAAACCAGAAGTTCGTCGTATTGCTGAAGAAGCAGGTCTTGCGACGGCTAAGAAAAAAGATTCAACAGGAATCTGTTTTATCGGTGAAAAGAACTTTAAAGAATTTCTTAGCAATTACCTTCCAGCGCAACCAGGTCGTATGATGACTGTTGATGGTCGTGATATGGGTGAGCACGCAGGTCTCATGTATTACACTATTGGCCAACGTGGTGGTCTCGGTATCGGTGGTCAACACGGTGGCGATAATCAACCTTGGTTTGTTGTCGGTAAAGATTTATCACAAAATATTCTTTACGTTGGTCAAGGATTCTACCATGAGTCATTGATGTCTGATAGTTTGAAGGCTTCAACGGTTCACTTCGCTCGTGACATGCCAGAAGAATTTAGTTTTGAATGCACAGCGAAATTCCGTTACCGTCAACCAGATAGTAAAGTCACTGTGCATGTAAAAGGGGATAAGGCAGAAGTGGTCTTTGCTGAACCACAACGTGCTATTACACCGGGACAAGCTGTTGTTTTCTATGACGGTCAAGAATGTCTTGGCGGAGCTATTATTGACAATGCCTACCGCAATGGAGAAATTTGTCAGTACATTTAAGTTGACAGCTTATTGACAATGAAGTGTTGACTTTTAAAAGATAAATGCTAAAATAAATCTAACAATAACTATGATGGTCAAAGCTCATGGATATTGCAGGTCTTTTGATGTGCAATTCTCCAAAGCTTTGGTCATTTTTTGTGTTATAAATTAATCGTAATTTAGAAAGAGAGATTAAAATGACTCAAGAATTTTCTGAGCACTATGATGTCATTGTTATCGGTGCAGGGCATGCTGGCGTTGAAGCCAGTCTGGCTGCCAGCCGTATGGGGTGTAAAACCTTACTTGCGACTATTAATCTAGAAATGTTGGCTTTCATGCCGTGTAACCCCTCTATCGGTGGCTCTGCTAAAGGGATTGTCGTCCGTGAAATTGACGCTCTTGGTGGGGAAATGGGTAAGAATATTGATAAGACCTATATCCAAATGAAGATGCTAAATACTGGTAAAGGACCAGCAGTCCGTGCTCTCCGTGCGCAAGCTGACAAGGCACTTTATTCTCGAACAATGAAGCAAACAGTTGAGCGTCAAGAAAATTTGACTCTCCGTCAGTCTATGATTGAAGAAATCTTGGTTGAAGATGGTAAGGTTGTCGGTGTTCGTACGGCCACGAATCAAAAATTCTCTGCTAAAGCAGTAGTTGTGACGACAGGGACAGCACTTCGTGGCGAAATTATCTTGGGTGAGCTTAAATATTCTTCGGGTCCAAATAATAGCTTAGCTTCAATTGGACTTGCCGATAATTTGAAAGAATTAGGTTTAGAAATTGGTCGTTTCAAAACGGGTACACCTCCTCGTGTCAAAGCCTCATCAATTAACTATGATGAAACTGAAATCCAACCTGGTGATGAAAAGCCAAATCATTTTTCATTCTTGTCAAAGGATGAAGATTACCTCAAAGATCAGATTCCATGTTGGTTAACTTATACCAACCAAAACAGTCACGATATTATCAATAAGAACCTTTATCGTGCACCGATGTTTTCAGGAATTGTCAAAGGGGTGGGGCCACGCTATTGCCCATCAATTGAAGATAAGATTGTTCGCTTTGCAGATAAGGAACGACACCAATTGTTTTTAGAGCCAGAAGGGCGTCAAACAGAAGAAGTTTACATTCAAGGACTTTCAACTAGTCTACCAGAGGATGTTCAAAAAGAATTGATTCATTCTATTAAAGGTCTTGAAAATGCTGAGATGATGCGTACAGGTTATGCCATTGAATACGATATTGTTTTACCACACCAACTACGTGCAACTCTTGAAACTAAAAAAATCTCCGGTCTCTTCACTGCCGGACAAACAAATGGGACTTCGGGGTATGAAGAGGCGGCCGGTCAAGGTTTGGTTGCTGGGATCAATGCTGCACTTAAAGTTCAAGGGAAACCAGAACTGATTTTGAAACGTAGTGATGCCTATATTGGGGTTATGATTGATGACCTGGTAACTAAAGGAACTTTGGAGCCATATCGTCTCTTGACTAGTCGTGCTGAATATCGTTTGATTCTTCGTCATGATAATGCTGATATGCGTTTGACAGAAATTGGTCGACAAGTTGGGTTAGTTGATGATGAACGTTATCAAGTTTTCCAAATTCGAAAAAACCAATTTGATAATGAATTAAAACGTCTTGATTCTCTCAAATTAAAACCTGTTGCAGATACCAATAAGCGTATCCAAGAATTTGGTTTTAAGCCCTTAACAGATGCTTTAACGGCCAAAGAATTTATGCGCCGTCCAGAGATTACTTATGACATTGCAGCAAGTTTTGTTGGTCCAGCTGCAGAAGAATTAGATACTAAAGTCGTGGAGTTGTTGGAAACAGAAATTAAATACGAAGGTTACATCAATAAGGCTCTTGACCGGGTTGCAAAAATGAAACGAATGGAAGAAAAACATATTCCAGCGAATATTGACTGGGATGATATTGATTCGATTGCAACAGAAGCTAGACAGAAATTTAAGAAGATTAATCCAGAAACGATTGGGCAAGCTAGTCGTATTTCGGGGGTTAATCCCGCCGATATCAGTATTCTGATGGTTTATCTAGAAGGTCGTCAAAAAGGCCGCAAAAAGTCATAGAAACGTAACCTCACAAACCCAGCTACCCCTATAACTTAGGGGTGTTTTATGGTATAATTAACTTTTAAAGAGGTTAATTAATGAAAAGATTTCGTTTTGCAACAATCCACCTAGTATTGATAGGTTTGATTTTATTTGGAATATTAGCCATCAGCATCCGCTTGGTACATACTCAGCTCTTCCTCCTACTGATAGCTTTGGTGATTTTTGCATTAGTGATTGCTCTGCTTTATTATCAAAAATTTTCCTATGAGCTGTCTGAGCAGGAGCAGATTGAATTGCTCAATGATCAGACTGAAGGAACCCTGAAACGACTTTTGGAGCAGATGCCGGTTGGGGTAATCCAATTTGATCCAGACACCTTTGATATCGAGTGGTTTAATCCGTATGCAGAGCTGATTTTCACAGATGAAGCAGGCAATTTTTTAGCGGATAACGTTAGGGAAATTATTGCTTACAAGCGTGAAAGCTCGGCTAATCAAGTTTTCGAGTTGAGTGGAAATAAATACGCTGCCTATCTAGATTTATCTTCGGGTATGTTTTATTTCTTTGACATGTCTCAGGGTTATCGCCAGCTAGGTAGTGACTCTGCATTTCGTCCTGTTATTGGCATTATTTCTGTAGATAATTATGATGATATGATTGACAGTCTATCTGATAGCCAAGTGTCTCAGGTTAATAGTTTCGTTTCGAATTTTATTTCAGAGTTTGCCCACTCAAAAGGGATATACTATCGTCGTGTTAACATGGATCGCTTTTATTTTTTCACAGATTACTCTGTTCTCAAAGAGTTGATTGATGGTAAATTTTCCGTTATGGATGAGTTTAGAAAACAATCTCAAGAGGCACAGATTCCGTTGACCTTAAGTATGGGGATTTCATTTGGCAGTGGAAAACACAATCAAATTGGTCAGATTGCCTTACAAAATCTTAACACAGCTCTGGTTCGAGGGGGGGATCAGGTTGTCGTTAGAGAAAATGATGATAACAAAAAAGCCCTCTATTTTGGTGGCGGATCTGTGTCGACAGTAAAACGATCTCGAACGCGGACGCGAGCCATGATGACAGCTATTTCCGATCGTATGAAGGTGGTTGACAGCGTCTTTGTTGTCGGTCATCGTCGTATGGATATGGATGCTTTGGGTGCCTCAATCGGGATGCAGTTTTTTGCAAGTAATATTGTTAATGCCAGTTATGCCATTTATGATCCAAGTGACCTAAATGTAGATGTATCGCGTGCAGTTGCAAGTTTACTTGATGATGGCGAGACACGATTGATAACTGTCAATCGTGCTTTGGAATTGGTGACTCCGCGATCCCTCTTGGTTATGGTAGATCACTCTAAAATTTCTTTAACACTGTCTGAGGAACTTTACAGTAAATTTACAGATGTGATTGTCGTGGATCATCATAGGCGCGATGAGGGTTTCCCCAAAAATGCGGTTCTATCTTTCATTGAAAGCGGAGCCAGCAGTGCGAGTGAACTGGTGACTGAACTGATTCAATTTCAGCAGGCTAAAAAACGTCTTAGCTCAACACAAGCCAGTATTTTAATGGCTGGAATTATGTTGGATACTAAGAATTTTGCAGCTAATGTCACGAGTCGAACTTTTGATGTGGCAAGTTATTTGCGAGGATTGGGTAGCAATAGCACAGAAATTCAAACGATTTCAGCCATTGATTTTGAAGAATATCGAAGCATTAACGAGCTCATCCTGAGGGGAGAGCGGACCTTTGATCAAATGATTATTGCTACGGGTGAGGATGACAAACTTTACACGAATGTTATTACGAGTAAAGCTGCGGATACCCTGTTAGCGATGGCAGGGATTGAAGCAACTTTCGTTATAACCAGAACGGGAGCTGATAGAATTTCAATATCTGCACGTAGTCGCAGTAAAATCAATGTCCAACGTATTATGGAAACCATGGGTGGCGGAGGTCACTTTAATTTAGCAGCCTGTCAGTTGACAAATGTGTCAACTATTCAGGCTAAAGAACTGTTATTCAAAACAATTAAGGAAGACTTAGTTGAAAATCATTTAATAGAAAACGAGGAGTAAGAATTATGAAAGTTATTTTCTTAACAGATGTCAAAGGTAAAGGTAAAAAAGGAGAAATCAAAGAAGTGCCAACAGGCTATGCTCAAAATTTCTTGTTGAAAAAAAATCTCGCTAAAGAAGCGACAACTCAAGCTATCGGAGAGTTGAAAGGAAAACAAAAATCAGAAGAAAAGGCTCAAGCAGAGTTGCTTGCTGAAGCTAAACAACTCAAAGAAGAGTTGGCTAAAGAGGAAACACGTGTTCAGTTTATCGAAAAAGTTGGTCCAGACGGTCGTACTTTCGGATCAATTACAGCTAAAAAAATTGCTGAAGAATTGAACAAGCAATTTGGTTTAAAAATTGACAAACGTCATATTGAACTAGATCACACGATCCGTGCAATTGGTCTTATCGAAGTGCCAGTTAAACTTCATAAAGATGTGTCAGCAGTTATTAAAATTAACGTCAAAGAAGCTTAATTGAGGTCGATGTTTAGGAGGAAGTAAGTTGGCAGAAGCACCTGAATTACGCGTACAGCCCCAGGATTTGTTAGCAGAGCAGTCGGTGTTGGGGTCAATCTTTATTTCGCCTGATAAATTAGTCATGGTCCGAGAGTTTATCGGACCTGATGATTTTTATAAGTACGCTCATAAGATTATTTTTAGAGCCATGATCACTTTGAGTGATCGTAATGATGCTATCGATGCAACGACAGTTCGAACGATTCTAGATGATCAAGGAGATCTTCAAAATATTGGAGGGCTGGCCTACATTGTTGAGTTGGTTAACAGTGTTCCTACGAGTGCCAATGCAGAATTCTATGCTAAAATTGTAGCTGAGAAATCGATGCTTCGAGATATTATCGCCAAGTTGACAGATACTGTCAACCTAGCATATGAAGGCTCTGTTGAATCAGATGAAATCATTGCAACAGCTGAGAAGGCTTTGATTGATATCAACGAGCATAGCAACCGCAGCGGTTTCCGTAAAATCTCTGATATTTTAAAAATCAATTACGAGAATTTAGAAACCCGCTCACAGCAAACTTCAGATGTGACAGGGCTACCGACAGGATTTCGTGACCTAGATAAGATTACAACAGGTTTACACCCTGATCAACTAGTTATTCTAGCGGCACGTCCAGCTGTTGGTAAAACAGCTTTTGTTTTGAATATCGCTCAGAATGTCGGAACGAAGCAAAATAAGCCAGTTGCCATTTTCTCTCTAGAAATGGGGGCTGAAAGTCTTGTTGATCGTATGATTGCTGCCGAAGGGATGGTTGATTCGCACAGCCTTAGAACCGGACAGCTGACTGACCAAGATTGGCAAAATGTCACCATTGCTAATGGTGCTCTAGCAGAAGCTCCTATTTATATTGATGATACACCTGGTATCAAGATTACAGAGATTCGAGCTCGTGCGCGTAAATTGGCACAAGAGCTTGAAAGTGGATTGGGACTGATTGTCATTGACTACTTGCAGTTGATTACAGGGAGTCGTCCTGAAAACCGTCAACAAGAGGTGTCTGAGATTTCGCGCCAGCTAAAAATTTTGGCCAAAGAATTAAAAGTACCTGTCATAGCGCTCAGTCAGTTGTCTCGTGGCGTGGAACAGCGTCAGGATAAACGTCCAGTCTTGTCTGATATCCGTGAATCAGGGTCAATTGAGCAAGATGCTGACATCGTGGCCTTTCTATACCGTGATGATTATTATCGTAGAGAGGGCGATGAGCAGGAAGAGGGCATCGAAGATAATACCATCGAGGTCATTCTCGAAAAGAACCGTGCTGGAGCACGTGGAACGGTTAAACTAATGTTCCAAAAAGAATATAATAAATTTTCCAGTATCGCGCACCGCGAAGAATAGAAGGAGAAACCTATGAGTGACGCATTTGCAGATGTTGCTAAAATGAAAAAAATTAAAGAAGATATTAAGGCCCATGAAGGACAATTGGTAGAATTAACTTTGGAAAATGGACGTAAGCGTGAAAAAAATAAAATTGGTCGCTTAACAGAAGTTTACTCATCTTTGTTTATCGTAGAATACAATGAACAATCAGATGTGCCAGGAGCCATCAATAATACTTACGTTGAGTCATATACTTATTCAGATATTTTGACAGAGAAAACGCTTATTCGTTATTTTGACTAGGATAAATGGCTTTACAGAGCCATTTTTTTTTGTTATAATACTCTTTGTGTGAAATAGCAGCAGAAAAATATGAAGCTCGTCAACAGAGAGTTATTATTAAGTAACCTTTGCTGTTTTAGGCGAAGATTCTCTGCACGAATCAGGATTTTTCAAGTGACTATTTCCTCAGATTTATTATTTTAGAGGAGGACATTTTAATGTCACGTTATACAGGTCCATCATGGAAACAATCACGTCGCCTTGGTTTGTCACTTACAGGCACAGGTAAAGAATTGGCACGTCGTAACTACGTACCAGGTCAACACGGTCCAAACAACCGTAGCAAACTTTCAGAATATGGTTTGCAATTGGCTGAAAAACAAAAACTTCGTTTCTCATACGGTATGAGCGAAAAACAATTCCGTAACTTGTTCGTACAAGCTACTAAAGTTAAAGGTGGAACACTTGGTTTCAACTTTATGGTTCTTTTGGAACGTCGTCTTGACAACGTTGTTTACCGTCTAGGTCTTGCAACCACTCGTCGTCAAGCTCGTCAATTCGTTAACCACGGTCACATCCTTGTTGACGGCAAACGCGTTGATATCCCTTCATACCGCGTAACTCCAGGTCAAGTGATTTCAGTTCGTGAAAAATCACTTAAAGTTCCAGCGATCCTTGAAGCTGTTGAAGCTACTGTTGGACGTCCAGCATTCGTATCATTTGATGCTGAAAAACTTGAAGGAACACTTACTCGTCTTCCAGAACGTGATGAAATCAACCCAGAAATTAACGAAGCACTTGTCGTTGAATTCTACAACAAAATGCTTTAATTTTAAAATTATTATTGAGAAAAGCCTGTTTAAGGGCTTTTCTTTTGGCTTCAAGTTTAGTAACTAGTTGAATAATGGCTAGCAAAAAACCCCAAGGTACATACAGTTCTTTGGGATTTTATTATTTTAGTAGTTTTATAAGTGTTTCATTTATGAAACAATAGACAAATTTAAAATTTATCTGGAAGAAGGCTTAACAAAATATCAGTAATCTGTTGAGGTGGTTCTTGTTTGCCACGAGTTATCCACATTTGATAGACTCCGAACATGGCATGGCTGAGATAAACACTACTGTATAGCTTATCCACAGGGGTATTTTTGTCAAAGGCCTCTTTTGAAATGATCATTTGCAGTTTATTGCGAATGAAGTTTTGAAGCTCTTTACTTCCATTTTGAGTTAGTAGCGCGGCGAATAGCGATTCCTTATCTAAAAATTTAAAGATTTCTAGAAGAGCCTGTTCTTTTTGAAAATTAGGATTATCAAAAATATCCTCTAGTCGCTTAAAGAGTGACTGTTGGTAGAGGTCAATCATTTCATACTTATCTTTATAGTGGGTATAAAAACCAGAGCGACTGATGCCAGCACATTTGGCGATATTACTCGTGCTAATCTCATCGAAACTCTGCTCTTGTAGCAAAGTAATCATAGCTTCTTCAATAGCTTTTTTAGTGCGCTCACGACGGTTATCTGTAGACATTTTTCACTCCTTTTTGCACATTTTTAAACACTCTGTCTAAAAAATAGACTTATGCCTTGATTTTCAATCTAGTCATTGTATAATATATTCTATCAAAAAATGAACAACGTGTCTAAAAAGGAGAAAAATGTTAGAGGAGCTAAAAGCCATTCTTAAAAGTCCGAAAGTTTGGATTACAATGATTGGGGTTGCCCTAGTCCCAACATTATACAATGTTATTTTTCTAAGTTCAATGTGGGATCCATATGGGAACGTTGATAAATTACCAGTTGCAGTTGTCAATGAGGACAAATCAGCAACTTTAAATAATAAAAAGTTGACGATTGGTGATGATATGGAGGAAAGTCTTGCTAAGAGTAAGAGTCTAGATTTCCATTTTACATCAGCAACTAAGGCGAAAAAAGGTTTAGAAAATGGTGACTATTATATGGTTATCACTTTCCCGAAAGATATGTCAAAAAAAGCAACTAGCCTTTTGACAAAAAATCCTGAAAAAATTACAATCAATTATCAAACGACTAAGGGGCGTAGCTTTGTCGCTTCTAAAATGAGTGACTCAGCTGTTACCAAACTTCGTGAAAAGGTTTCTAAATCCATCACACAAACTTATACAAAAGCTGTTTTTAAAAGCATGTCATCTTTGCAGACAGGTATGACCAAGGCAGCAGATGGTGGGCAACAATTGGTTGCTGGTGCTGATAAGCTAAAAGATGGTGGTCAGACTTTATCGACCAATTTAAATACATTATCAAGTTCAAGTCAAACCTTCTCAGTTGGCGCAACAACTTTAAATGATGGCTTGACAACCTATACCAATGGGGTCGGAACACTTGCGACTGGTTTAGGGACTTTATCGAGTGGTCTTGTTACTTATACTAACGGTGTTAAGACCCTTTCAGATGGTAGTCAGAAGGTATCTGATGGTTTAACCACCTATACTAATGGAGTTAGTCAGTTAGCAACAGGTTTGAATACTCTAAATAGTAAATCACAGGAGCTTGTTGATGGTATTACTACTTTGCAAAATGAAAGCACCTCTGGCGTAGGTCAGCTTCTCACAGGAGCTCAACAGCTATCTGCGGGTCTTCAACAGTTATCAAGTGCAGTTAATGGTCTTTCAACATCCAATAATAGCATTGACATCTCTACTATTTCACAACAATTACAAAATTTTGATACATTAAGTGATGAGTTGTCACAGATGGCAACTGGTATTGCCTCTTCTGTCAATTCAGCAGATATTCAGGCTGTGCAGGCTACTTCGGCCTATCAATCTTTAACAGCTGAGCAACGGAATGAAATTAATAATGCTCTTGCTGCATCAAAAAATAATGCAGTTAGTCAAGCTGTTGGACAAATTTCACAAATTCAAAATCAATTATCATCTTTAAATGGTGTCGCATCTAAACTAAGTGGTTTATCATCTGTATTAAGTAATTTACCTCAGCTACAGTCAAATCTCAATTTAGCTATCAATGGGAATGGTACTACTGAAAATCCTGGTTTACTTCCTGGTAGTCAAAGTTTGGTCGCAGGCTTAGAGCAATTAGATTCTAGCTTGACAAGCAATGAAGGTTTGCCTAAATTAGTCTCTGGAATTACAGAGTACACAGCCGCTGTTTCTAAACTCAATACTGGTGCTAGTAAATTGGCTGCAAACAATTCTCAATTGACGAGTGGCATGACACAAATTTCATCAGGTGCTGCTAAACTTGCTGCAAATAACAGCCAATTAACCAGCGGAGCAAATAGTGCTAAATCTGGTGCTGACCAGCTTGCAGCTAACAATAGTCAATTAACTTCAGGCGCAAGCAAATTAGCAGATGGCGCTAATCAGATTGCTTCTGGCTCTGCTAAGTTAGCAGCTGGTGGTAATCAGTTGACAAGTGGCTTGACAACCTTGTCAAACGGAGCTAATACGCTCACAAGTTCCTTGATGTCAGCAGGGAAACAATTAACGACAGTTACTGTCAAAGACAACAATGCTAAAACAGTCTCTAGTCCGGTTACTGTGAAACATACTGATAAGGATAAGGTTTCTACCAACGGTGTTGGTATGGCGCCTTACATGATGTCAGTTGCCTTGATGGTTGCTTCCTTGTCAACCAACGTTATCTTTGCTAAGGCTTTGTCTGGTAAAGAACCTAAAAATCGTTTTGAATGGGTTAAGAATAAATTGTTGGTTAATGGTATTATTTCTACAGGCTCAGCTATTATTCTATTCTATGCTGTCCAAATGGTTGGTGTTCATCCAAATCATCCTGGTAAAACCTTGCTAGTAACTCTTCTAGCAGCCTGGGCAATGATGGCTGTAGTAACTGCTCTTGTTGGTTGGGATAATCGTTATGGTTCATTTATTTCATTGATTATCTTGCTATTGCAACTAGGCTCAAGTGCTGGTACTTATCCAATCGAATTAAGTCCCAAAATCTTCAAGACCTTGCAACCCTTCCTTCCAATGAGTTACTCTGTTTCAGGACTCAGACAGACCATCTCAATGACTGGTCAAATTGGAACGCAAGTAACAGCCCTGATTGGTTTTCTTATAGCCTTTATGATTTTAGCAGTTCTGATTTATCGTAAACAAGAAGATTGATATATGATAGAGTTGAAGTTTTTCTTCAGCTCTATTTTTTGAGCAAATTGCTTGCGCCATGAGGGAAAAGAGATTATACTTGACTTGTCAATAATTGACTCATCAAGCATAGGAGGTTATCGTTTGGAAGTCAGTACGTTATTATATCGTTTAAAAATCGCAGACCAACAAACGACGCAGCTTTTTGAAAAGAATCTTGGTATTAGTCTGACACGCTATGAGATACTTCAAGTCTTATTAGAAAAGGCTCCCTGTAGTCAAGTAACTTTACAAGAGTCTCTCCAAATTGACCAGGCAGCTATTACGAGACATTTGCGTATTTTGGAGGAAGAAGGGTATATTTTACGTCAACTGAATCCTAAAAATCAGCGCGAGCTTTTGGTGTCATTGACTACGAAGACACAGTCGGAATTGGTAACCAGTCCTTCCCCAGAACATCTTCGTATTAAACAACAAATCGAAGAACTACTTAGTCAGGATGAAATCAATCACTTATCATCAATACTTGACAAACTTGTCAAGGGATTTGACAATATCACATTTTAACTATAGGAGTAAAACATGTCACTTATCACCGTTATTTTAGCAACCTTAGTAGCTTTGGAACACTTTTACATTATGTATTTAGAAACTTTTGCCACACATTCAGACTCAACTGGGCGCGTGTTCAACATGACCAAAGAAGAACGTCAACGTCCATCTGTAACCAATCTTTTTAAGAATCAAGGGGTTTACAATGGCTTGATTGCGGTATTTTTGTTGTATGGATTGTTCATTTCACACAACACAGAAGTGGTTACACTCTTCTTGATTAATGTGGTTGCTGCGGCAGCCTATGGAGCTGTGACAGCGGATAAAAAAATCATCTTGACACAAGGTGGTTTGGCTATCCTAGCTCTAATTTCATTGCTCTTTTAAGAACTAAAAAGTAGACGTCGGTTGGCGTCTACTTTTTGTTTTATTGAACCGTAATATCTCCCGTACTGCTGTTAAGAGTAAGGAAGTTTTCGCTTGAAGGTTTGAGGTCTGACGTGATATCAGAATCCCCTAATTGACTGTCTTGGTTGATAGTGAGGTCATATTTAGCAAGGTTGATATCAATATCACCTGTGTTAACTGTAATATGATTCCTCTTAGTGACCGTGAGGTCAGAACCGGTGAAGTCTCCCATACTAAGGTTAATCTTGCTATTGACGATGGCACCTGTACTGATGTCAATGTCCCCTGTGCTAGTTTCAAGGGTTGTATCAAGGAGGTCGCTATCATTAAGGTAAGTATCACCTGCGTCTAATTTAATAGTAGACTTGGTTAGTTGGCTAGCTTGGCTTTCTAGGTCGCCTGCTGAAATATGAACTTCGCTGCTAGCGATTTTAACACTCTCTAAAGAAAGGTCCGCCGTTTGAATGTTAGCTTTGAGGGACTTGATATTGGTACCTTTGGGAAGCGTAATCGTTAGGATATTTTTAGAAGCAATCCCAAATCTTCCTTGCTGGAATAAGTCGCTTAAATTGTAAAATTTCCAGGTCTGTTTAGCATGACCCGTGTAGCGTTTACCCTTATCATTAATCGTCAATGTTTTATCTTTGACGGTGTAGCTTAGGTCGGGCTTTTTAGAAGTCGTATAGGATAATCTAGGTTTGTCAATATTGGCTGTCGCGATAATCACATCATAGCGGTGGTTCGTTAGGTCAATACGGTCAAAACTTTCTAAATTCACTTTTTTATAATGAGTTTTTGGTGTCTGACTTTGTTTTTGCAGTTCTTTGGCTCCACCAGAAGCAAAGCCATAGGCGGTCAGACCAGCACCGATTAAACTAACTGAAAGACCGATTCCAAAAATAATTTTCTTCCACGTTTTCATGATTTTCTCCCTTTATTAATTCCCCAGCGAATGGCAGCCCCAACGCCTTTGAAGAGTAATCTTGCCAGTTCAAAGATAACAAATAGCGCTAGCAATGCCAAGCCAATAGCTAAAAGTCCTAGGCCAATAGCTAGAATAGTCGCAGAAATCGAAGTTGACAGGTATGTAAAGCCTCCGTAAATGATCATAACTCCTGCAGGAAAGGCAGCGAGACTAATAGCGATAACAGTAGCAATAGCAGCAAATCCGATAGCAATAACGGTGACACTAGCGGCAAAGATAAATAGAGCTAGCGGAAAAGCAATCGGTGAGGCTAAAACAGCTAAAATAGCAATCCAGGCAATTTGCGCACGCTTGCACGGTGTTTTTTCATCGTCAGATAGGTGTTTGCCTAGAATATTATGAATGATTTCGTTGGCAGCCTCTTTTGGAGAACCAAGGTTTTCGATAACCTGCACCTCATTTTCAGGTCAGGTCCAGCTTCGTCAAAATACTCGGTAAAATAGTCCATAGCCTCTACGTAATCTTCGTGAGGAAGGCGTTTGAGGTATTTGTCCAATTGCTCTAAATATTCAGTCCTTTTCATGTTTCGATCTCCCTGTGATAATTCCGTCAACCGTTTCGGTGTAGCTTGCCCACTCTTCCTTTAGGTAAATAAGCTGCGCTCGACCGTCGTCGGTGAGGGTGTAGTACTTACGCTTGCGCCCTTGATATTCTTGATTGTAGGTCGTCAGATAGCCAGCCTTCTCCAATTTTTTTAGAATAGGGTACAAGGTTGATTCTTTGATGTTGGCGATTAATTTGATGGTCTGACTGATATCATAGCCGTAAGAATCCTCTTTTTCAATAATGGCTAGAATCAGAAATTCGATAACTAGCGATGATGTCGGAAAGTACATAGACTAACCTCCCTTTATTATGTATAAATTTTATATACCCGTGGTGCTAGTTAATTTCAAAATACCATAAAAAGCCCAAAAGGACTATACTGTAAGTGACCAAACAAACAGAGAGGACGTCCTAATGAGCTACTTACAGTATACCGCAAAACCCCATCACTTACAATGGAATATCAAGCAATTATCAAAACTTTGCCATCAGCTATATCGTGATTATTGTCCTGAATC